>NZ_LCTK01000009.1:0-10957 GCF_001008205.1 Haemophilus haemolyticus
TCTTTAATTTATCTAAGCATCACACGCACTTAAAAATAATCCCTTCTTTTCCGCCTTTGTGTAATTGAATTTGTAGGAAATTTTCGTCTGTTTGAGCGCAGCGAGTTCAGAAAATTTCCGTGAAACAAATTCAATGGAACAAAGGAAATAAGGAAAAGCAGGGTTGCCTTTCTTTTTGCCTACTTTTTCTTTGGCAAAGCAAAGAAAAAGTAGGTCGCCATCAGGCGAAATCCTGATATCAAAAACCACATATCCACAATTTTATGCTATAATCCGCCACAATTTTTGATCAAAAAAGGAATACCAATGACGGATTCAATCCAATCATCTATCACCCCTGTCAATATCGAAGAAGAACTCAAATCTTCCTACCTTGACTATGCGATGTCGGTTATCGTTGGGCGTGCATTACCTGACGTTCGAGATGGTTTAAAACCTGTTCACCGCCGCGTACTATTCTCAATGGATCGCGAAGGCAATACCGCCAATAAAAAATACGTAAAATCAGCGCGTGTTGTGGGTGATGTAATCGGTAAATATCACCCGCATGGTGACTCAGCCGTGTACGATACCATCGTTCGTATGGCGCAACCATTCTCACTTCGCTATATGTTGGTTGATGGGCAAGGTAACTTCGGTTCAATTGATGGTGATGCACCAGCTGCAATGCGTTATACCGAAGTGCGTATGCAAAAAATTACGCAAGCATTGCTCACGGATTTGGATAAAGAAACCGTCAATTTCTCGCCAAACTATGATGGCGAATTAATGATTCCAGATGTATTGCCGACTCGTATTCCAGCACTTTTAGCAAACGGTTCTTCTGGTATTGCGGTGGGGATGGCAACTAACATTCCTCCACACAACTTAAATGAAGTATTAAATGGTTGTTTGGCATATATCGACAACAATGAAATTACCATTGATGAATTAATGCAACATATTCCAGGGCCTGACTTCCCAACGGCTGCGTTAATTAATGGTCGTAAAGGGATTGAAGAAGCCTATCGCACTGGTCGTGGCAAAGTGTATGTTCGTGCGCGCGCAACAGTAGAAACTAACGAAAAAGGACGCGAACAAATTATCGTGTCTGAATTGCCATACCAAGTAAATAAAGCAAAATTAGTCGAGAAAATCGCTGAATTAATTCGCGAGAAAAAAATCGAAGGCATCAGCAATATTACTGACCTTTCAAACAAAGAAGGGATTCGTATTGAAATTGATATTAAACGTGATGCAGTAGGGGAAGTGGTATTAAACCATCTTTACTCGCTTACTCAAATGCAAGTGACCTTTGGTATTAATATGGTGGCATTGGATCACGGTCAGCCACGTTTATTTAATCTTAAGGAAATCATTGAAGCCTTTGTGTTACACCGCCGTGAAGTCGTTACGCGTCGTTCTATCTTTGAACTTCGCAAAGCGCGTGAACGTACGCACATTTTGGAAGGTTTGGCGGTTGCACGTTCTAATATCGATGAAATGATTGCGATCATTCGTAACTCTAAAAACCGTGAAGAGGCCGCTACAGCAATCAGTTCACGTTCTTGGACGTTACATAGCGATATTATTAATCTTCTTGATATTTCTGCTCGTCCTGATGATTTAGAAGAAAATCTTGGTATTCAAGGTGAACAATATTACTTATCGCCAGCGCAAGTAAACGCGATTCTAGAACTTCGTTTACACCGTTTAACTGGCATTGCGTTTGAAGAAGTTGTAAAAGAATATGAAGAATTATTAGTTAAAATTGCGGATCTTCTTCATATTTTAAGTAGCGCAGAACGCTTAATGGAAGTGATTCGTGAAGAATTGGAAGAAGTGAAAGCACAATTCGGTGATGATCGTTTAACTGAAATTACCGCAGCTTCTGGTGATATTGATTTAGAAGATTTAATCGCACAAGAAGACGTAGTTGTAACGCTTTCTCACGAAGGTTATGTGAAATACCAACCACTGACCGACTATGAAGCTCAACGTCGTGGCGGTAAAGGCAAATCTGCGACGAAGATGAAAGAAGAAGATTTCATCGAAAAATTACTGGTAGCAAATACTCACGATACGATCCTCTGCTTCTCTAGCCGTGGCCGTTTATATTGGTTGAAAGTATATCAACTTCCACAAGCAAGCCGTGGCGCACGCGGTCGTCCAATTGTGAATATTCTTCCGTTACAAGAAAACGAACGTATTACTGCAATCTTGCCAGTTTCTGCTTACGAAGAAGATAAATTCGTAGTTATGGCAACTGCAGGCGGTGTTGTGAAGAAAATCGCCTTAACCGAATTTAGCCGTCCACGTTCAAACGGTATCATCGCATTGAATTTACGTGATGAAGATGAGTTAATCGGCGTAGATATTACCGATGGTAGCAACGAAATAATGTTGTTCTCATCACAAGGTCGCGTGGTGCGTTTTGCTGAAAATGCTGTTCGTGCAATGGGGCGTTTAGCAACAGGCGTTCTCGGTATCAAACTTGCTTTAACAAACGATATTTCTGACGATGAAAGTGCGGTAGAAATTGAAGATATTTCTGATGACAACCCTGAAGCATCATTAGACTTAAATATTGATAAAGTGGTTTCTCTCGTTGTGCCAAAAGGTGAAGGTGCCATTTTAACCGCAACGCAAAACGGCTACGGAAAACGCACACAGTTAAGTGAATACCCAACTAAGTCACGTAATACAAAAGGTGTGATTTCAATTAAAGTGAGTGAACGTAATGGTAAAGTCGTTGCCGCAACTCAAGTAGAAGAAACAGACCAAATTATGTTGATTACTGATGCAGGAACTCTTGTTCGCACACGTGTAAGCGAAGTGAGTATCGTAGGTCGTAACACGCAAGGTGTTCGTTTAATTCGTACTGCCGATGATGAACACGTAGTAAGTTTAGAACGTGTTTGTGATGTAGATGAAGAAGATTCTTTGGAAGAAAGCGGTTCTGAAGAATAACCTATTATAAAAGAACCTATTATAAAAGAAAAAAGTGCGGTGAAATTTCACCGCACTTTTTTATACCTAATTACCCGCCAAACCATCTCTAATCCGTTTTTCAAACTGATCATAATCCACTAAAAACGCATCGTGTCCGTAATCTGATGGGAATTCGTAAAAATGTAGATCGACTCCACTTTGTTCTAAAAGCTGTTTACTTTTATAAAGGTCAATAGGCTTAAAGAGCTGGTCCGTTGTCACAGAAACCAACGTATAGCGCGCTTTAATACGTGATAATGCCTCTTTGACATTTTCATACCCTATGCTTGGATCATACATATCCAACGCACGTAACAAATGCAAATAACTATTTGCATCAAAACGCTCTAAAAATTTTTTGCCTTGATAAGAAAGGTAGGATTCAACTTGAAAGTAGTCGCCCCAAAAGCTGCCATCTGATTTTGTAGCTCGTCCAAAAGCTTTTGCAAGCTGTAAATCAGTACGGTAAGTCAACATACCTAGCATGCGCGCAATAGATAGCCCTTGATCTGGCGGTGTCCCCTCATAATAATCGCCACCATTAAAATTAGGATCATTAATGACCGCTTGACGCATCACGTGGTTAAAGCCTATGGCTTCAGCACTAAAATAAATAGATGAGCAAAGATTTACGATATTATCCATAAAATCAGGATAATCAATCGCCCATTGATTCGCTTGCATACCGCCAAAAGATCCGCCAATAATCGCTTTTAAATGGCTAATGCCAAGATGATCAAGCAAGGCTTTTTGTACTTTGACAATATCTTGCACAACGATATTAGGAAATTGGCTACCATAAGGTTTACCCGTTTGCGGATTAATTGATGAAGGCCCTGTCGTTCCCTTGCAACCGCCTAATACGTTCGAGCTAATAAAGAAATAACGATCTGTATCCAACGCTAAACCTGCGCCCATAAAATTCTGCCACCAGCCATCTCGACCATCATCGAAATAAGGCTCAGCATCGCCAGTTAGCGCGTGGCAAATTAGTACCGCATTATTTTTCTCGGCATTGAGTGTGCCATAAGTTTGATACGCGACATTGATATGGGAAAGCTTGCCGCCAAGCGCCATGGTTAAAGGCTGTGTGTCAAAAAGCACTACATTTTGCACAGACATTGGAAACCTATTGTAATAATGAGAATGGCACTTAAACTATCAGTAAGTCGATTAGGTTGTCAAGAAATTTTAGCCGTCTAAACGGCTAAATTATCACACATCAATGCAATTCATAAAATCCATCAAATTCTCCTTGAAGTGCGGGGAATTTTTCATTATGTTTACAGGCATGATAATAAAAAAATTACCATCAAAATTAACCGCACTTTTTCGTATATCGCTCTATACAATCTTTGCACTGGTTATGCTTTGCTTGCTTGTCGATAAAGGCGTAAGTTTTTACGTGCGTGACAAGATATTCACGAATATTGATGAACTCCCCCCTCGCGCATATGCTCTTGTGCTGGGTACATCAAAATATATTATTGGTGGAAAACCCAATGCTTATTACGAGTATCGTTTAGCTGCAGCAAAAGAGTTGATCGATCATCAAAAAGTCAATTACCTTTTATTAAGTGGCGATAATCGCACCATCCAATATAACGAACCAAGAGCAATGTTTCGTGATTTACGAAAAATGGGCGTATCTGAAGCCTCTATGTTCCGTGATTTTGCTGGTTTCCGTACGCTAGATTCCGTTATCCGAGCAGATAAAATTTTCCAAGTACAAACATTTACGATTGTCAGCCAAAAATTTCATTGCGAACGCGCACTTTTAATTGCTAAAGCACATGATATTGATGCGATTTGTTTTGTAGCAAAACAACCTGAATTACATCTATCTACTCGAATAAGAGAAGTTTTTGCGCGTATAAAAGCAGTTTTGGATTTGATATTAGGTGTTGAGCCTTATTTTTTGGGGAATCCCACCCCATTGCCAAATAGCACTAAATTATAAATATTGATCTACATCACATTTCTTTAAAATCAAACTAATCTAAGCTTGTTAAATAAACAAAAAGTGGTTAAGATTAATACGATAAGGAGAATCCTGTTTTATGCTAAAGGATTTTCTTTATATTGTCGTTGAACTTACAACTTTAATTAGGTTAATTTATGAAACTAGAATCCCAAAAGCAAGCAAGAAAGCAAAATTATAAACAAAAACTTCTTAGTATTCTAATCTCTTCAGCCCTTTCTACCACAGCGTTTGCCTCGCAATATTCTAATATTAGTGAAAATAACCAAATTTCTGGTGAAACCCCCATTGGTCATGAAGTAAAAGAGCCTGAAAATATCGTCACAGGCGATGTAAATATTAGTCTTACCCCACTTAATCATTCAATCCATACCTATCCTAAAGGTCTTATTATTCGAAGTGATCGTACTGAAAATATTCAAGGCACAACAAACATTGCAGTAACCTTAGCCAGTGAAGGAAATACTAATAAATCACCAGATTCTAATGCAGCTTATGGTATTTCTGTAGGTTATGACTGGGAGGGTAATGGTACAAAAGAAACTGTTTTAACATTAAAAAATGCAGCTACAGTCAATGTAGATAATACTGCAGGTACAATTTTAGGAACTTATGGTGATGCAGGTGCAAGTACAAAAGCAGGTCACCAACTTACTGGTGTTCGTATTTATCGTTCAACGGCAGAAAAGTCTACACCTATTTTTAATGCTGAAAAGCAATTAACAATTAATGTAGAAGATAAAACAACAGCCCAAATAGGGGATTACTTAACAGGTATTTATGTAGCTGGTGACGGTGCACAAGCTAACTTAACTGACTCCAACATTACTGTGAATGCTAACGGTAAATTTTCATCTGCATTAAAAATTGGTAAACCAAATTCAAATAATGGCGCGACTATTAATTCTACAGGGAAAATGGTTTTAGATACATCAAAAACAAAAGAATCTGCCACAGTTCGTTTATTTGATAACAAATCACGTTTTATTGCTGGTGAAGAAAGCGCAAGCACAGAAATTAAATCGGCAAATTCAGCCGTGGTATTTGATACCGTAGATTTTGAAACTGAAGGTACAGTTGATTTAAATCAATTGGGTATTGGGAATCTGGTTGACAAATTAAATGGACCACTTGCAGATTTCTTGCCCTATTTAGGTATTCCTGAAGATGACATTGTTCAAATTAAAAAATTAGCTCAAAGCAGCATTCATAAAGAAACTTTTGTAAGAGGAACAGAGAATAAAGACAATGAAGTGATTTTAAATAACGCTCAATTGACTACAAAATCAGAAACCGATGCACTTATTCTCGCCAATGCCCGCTATAAAGAAGAAGGCAATATTTACGAAGGCGGTAAATTGGTTGAAAAACTTAAACCACTTGCAAAAGTAGCTGGTGCCTTTTTAGGCATCCCTAATGCAGAACAAAAAGCTGAAAAAGCACTAGTTTCATTGCGTGAATTGCAATCTTATTTCAACACTGGCAGTTTCAATGTCACCAATGCAAAATTCACCTTAAAAGGCGATAAATCGACCGCTACTGCGGCACCAAATGGTTGGGCAGTATATGCCAAATCAGAAGAAATTGACGAAACCAATAAAACTGCCAAAGCCCATTCAGATCTAACCACTACATTTAGCCAAGGTGCAAAAATTACGGGGTTAGTACACCAAGATATTGGCTCAACCTTAACCATGAATGTGGACAGCAAAGCCGTTTGGTTCTTAAATAAAAAAGAAGATGAAACTGAACAACGCTCTACTGCAAAATCAGTCACGCTTAGTAATGGTGGTGTATTAGATGCAGGAAGCCATCCAGCGGAAAAATACATTGTTAAAGTATCATCAAATGGCGCCGATAAAGATACATTCACTAATGATCACGGTATCATCACTCTCGCTAATCAGTCCTATGCCGACAAACTCACCATTGAAGGGAATTATGTTGGTAATAACGGCATATTAAAAACAAATACGGAATGGAACTTACCTGGTGATGAAAATGGCACAAACTCTCAATCTGATTTACTTGAAATCACAGGTGATGCCTCTGGAAAAACAGAAGTTATTTCAGTGAGTAAGGATGGAAGAGAAAAAGTTATTGATGGTTCTATTGCAAGTATTGTCGCAGATTCACATAAGATTAGCGCACCAGTCGTCAGAGTGTTAGGTACTGATAACGGAGTCACATCTTCTTTGGCGGGTACACCATTTAATACTCGCCCAACGTTCACAGGTACTGCCCGAACCACTGGCGCAGGCGAAGTACAATTAGCATCTCGTGTTGTTGATGGAAAAACTGAATACTTTTGGACAGTAACTGCAGTTAAATTAACGCCACCAGAGCATGAAGTACCATCTTTAGAGGAAATGCCAGAGCCAATGCCTGAACCACCAGTGCAACCTGAATTACCATCTTTCGATGGCGTTCTAGAGCCGATGCCTGAACCGCCAGTGCAGCCTGAATTGCCTTCTTTAGATGAAATTCCACAACCGCAACCGCCTATTGCACCGCCAACAGGGCCTGTAATCATCACGCCAAGTGCGGTTGCTTATACACTTATTCCTCGCCAAAACTTGGAATTAGGCTATACAATGTTGGATACGCTTCACCAACGTCGTGGCGAAAACCAAACCCTTTCTTGGGATAAGCAAGGCAATTATTGGCAAGATGTGGAAAAACAATCTTGGGGCCGTGTAATTGGTAAACACCTAAAACTCGACGGAAAAGAACGTTTTGGTTTAAAAACCAATATGTACGGTTTCCAAGTGGGACACGACTTTGATGTTAAAACCAAACAAGATGACGAGGGCAAACTCACCCGTCGTTTTACTGGCTTATATTTCGGCGCGTTACGTTCTCATAGCAAATTCTATGATGAATACCGTGCGAAAAACGGTGTCGTGATCGCAGATAAATTAACTTCTCGCGTAAAAACTACCGCACTTAATCTTGGTGTAACCGATACACGTTACAATGAAAATGGCACTTACATTGACTGGGTGGGGCAACTCTCTTGGTTAAATAACCGTTATTCATCGGTTGATGGCACAGGTGCGAAAAATCACGGCTGGGGTGCTGCCCTTTCAGTGGAAACCGGTCGCCCTTACGCATTAGGTAAAGATAAAACCAACAACGGGGATAGCTGGATTTTAGAGCCACAAGCACAACTTATTGCACAATACTTGCGCTTGGGAGATTTTAACGACGGCACTCGTGCAGTTTCGCAAAAAGGTTATGGCTTGCGTGGTCGTGTTGGTTTCCGTTTGGCGTATAACGCACCAAATGATAAACAACGCACTCGCACCTATTATTTCATCGGTAATATTTGGCACGATTTTAAAGCAACAGACAATGCATTAATTGGTCGTGATAAATTAACCGAGAAATTTGACCGCACTTGGTGGGAATCAGGCTTAGGCTCTCAATTCTCATTAAGCGAAAACACTTACCTTTATGCTGATGCTCGCTATGAAAAATCATTCAATAACAACAGTCATAAAGGTTACCAAGGCACTGTAGGTGTAAAATACTCTTGGAAATAATGCTATAAAAAGGATAAGGGCGCAAATGCGCCCTGTTGTACAACAGGGATGTGTAACATAGTTACACATTCAAAATGTTTAAAGTTCACTTAATAACTTATCCATTCTTGTTGTACTGGTCTGTCTTATAGTATCGCGACAGAAAATATAAGGAATAATTTACTCGGGCATGGAATTGCCTCTTTCTGTCATCATAAATATTCTTTTAATCAATTTTTTGCTATGAATTTAAAAAATACTTCTTTTTCTTATACTCTAATTACTTTAGCTTTGTGGTCCAGTTATTCGTTTGGGGCGGCTTCTGATGACGTTATTGCAGGAAGCACACCAACCTATGGTGGCAATAATGGTAATAATATCATCGCTGGTGATGGACCTAGCTTATCCGAAAACGCCCACAACAATATTATGAATACAACAGGAAAGCCACATTTTGGCGGTTCCTATAGTTTGGTTATTGGAGAAAGCGCTGGTAATGCTTCGGGCAATGCTAAATACATCTTTGCAATGGGAGAGAGCGCTGCAGATTCTAGTTGGGGAAATAGCACATATAAATTTGTATTTGGTAAAGGTGCGGGATGGAATGGTGGTGGCAATTATAATTTCAGCATAGGTCAAGAATCTGGCCGACGGGTGAATGGCCATTATAATTTTACTTTTGGTAAAGATGCTTACTCTCATGGCCTCGATTTTGGTAAGTTTGGGATTTACAATTTTTCCTTTGGTGAAGGGGCAAACTATGAGTCAAAAGGAAGCTACAATGTAAGCATAGGCTACAAAGCAGGTCAAGAAACAACAGGCTCCAACAACTACGCTTTAGGACCTAATGCAGGATGGCGCGTATCTGGTGATAATAACTTTATGGCTGGGCAAGATTCAGGTCGTGATACAACGGGTAGTTATAACGTCGCAATCGGTCAAAATGCAGGTCAAAATGTAAAAGGGAATTACAACTATGCTTTTGGTTTAAGCGCAGGGCAAAATATTGATGGCTATATAAAAAATGCTAGCGCCACAACAGCAGATGAAAAGTATGGTCAATCTAGAGGATGGAATAATATGGCCTTTGGCAAGGCGGCAGGTAACAACGTAGTGGGAAACTTCAACCTTGCCTTTGCTGAAAATGCGGGGAATTATGTCGGTCATAATTGGACCAATACCTATGATTCTGATGGCAATGTATCTGCTACAGCAGATGCTGGTACTGTAGATAAATCAGAACACAATATCGCTTTTGGATATAGTGCGGGAAGATGGATTGCTGGTCAAGATAACTTTGCGGCTGGCGTCAATTCCGGTAATTGGGTTAAGGGTGAAAGCAACGTTGTTTTAGGTAAAGAATCAGGAAAAGAAGTAACAGGAAACGCCAATACCACCCTTGGTTATTACAGTGGTAATAAAGTAACAGGTGATAGTAACTTTGTAGCAGGTGCCGAAGCAGGTAAAAAAGTAATAGGTAATAGTAACTATGCCGCAGGTCATGAAGCTGGAAACGAAGTTACTGGTAATAACAATATTGCTATGGGTAAATCTGCGGGTCAGAACGTTACTGGCAATAGCAACTTTGCTGGCGGTGAAGATGCTGGAAAAGATGTTGAAGGCGATAACAACATTGCGCTTGGTAAAAAATCAGGTAATAAACTCAAAGGCAATGAAAATATTTCTATTGGTGAAGAAGCCAATTCTGAAGATGATGTATTAGAAGTCAATAATGCAATTGCTATAGGTAAAAAATCTAAAGCCAAGAAAGCCAATGCAGCAGCACTTGGAAATGAAAGCAAAGCTTTAGAAGAACGATCTTTGGCTTTAGGTTATAAAGCAAATGCAAGCATTGCAGATAGTGTAGCAATAGGCAGTAATGCAACCACTGTGTCCACTTCAAATTCTTATACAAAGGGTACTGATAATACTTACAATTCTATGGAAATTGATAAGCACACATTTAATTTTGCAGGTGGCACAAATGTTATAGGTGTATTTAGCGTAGGTAATGGAACAGAAACTCGCCGAATCCAACACGTTGCGCCAGGCTTAATTTCAGCGGAAAGTACCGATGCAATCAATGGTTCCCAACTTTACAGCTTTATTCCTCGAGTATCTTTCTACAGCGGTGGTGAAAAAGCAACTACAGGCACAACCACATCTCCAGCAATTGGTAGTACAGTTGTTGAAAACTTCCTTGCTAACGGCTTACGTATGGATTTTGGGGATGGTTTATATGCAGAAAAACGTAAAGATTCCAAAGGTGACTTTATTTTTGTAGGCTCGAATGCGAAAAATACAGCTGATCAGACAGGAACCAAAGTTTCAGCGAAAGTTGCCACTAATAATGATGGTTCACATACCATTACTATAACAGACAGCGATGGCACAACGACTGCAACTATTAAAAATGGCCAATCAGGTCCTAAAGGTGAGCAAGGTGTAGCAGGTCCTGCTGGACAAAATGGCGCAGCTGGTG
>NZ_LCTK01000010.1:0-23293 GCF_001008205.1 Haemophilus haemolyticus
AAGGATCAAATGTGAAATTAATTGCAACCTTAGGTGTGGCAGCATTGCTGTCTGGCTGCTCAATGTTTGGTAGCTCACAATCTGCAATCCCGGGTGAATTCGCGGGGGCAGATTACCAACTTTCCGATCAAGATGCAAAACAATGGGCGATTGCAAGTAAGCAAGCAGAACAATGCGTTTACCCAAATTTAACCCGAATTTTGCAACAGCATTTTTCTAAAGAAGATAGCTATATTCACTCACAATATGTCTTTTTCTATCCGTTGGAAAAAATTATTGGCGAGCAATATGTGAAGATTATTCAAGGTGATGAAAAATCGATGAATTACGCAAGCTATCAGTTTAAAAAATTCCGTACCGAAGTGGGTAATGTTGAGCCCTTAACTGAACAGGCGTGTTTAAAATTACGTAATGAAGCACGCGATGACTTGGCTGTCGTGAAAGGTCAATATAAGAATGGTATGGTGGAAATGCAGAAAAATGAAGATGGCACACCGAAAAATCAAGATGGTATTGCGACGAATGAAAATAAATTCTTCTTTGATATTATTAAATGGGGATCGATGTTGTTGCTTTAGTCTAAAATTCTATGAAATAAAAAACCGCACTTTAAAGTGCGGTTTTATTTTTTATTCTTTCTAGCTAAAAATTACGCTAATTTTTTGATTTGTGCAGCTAATTTAGATTTGTGGTTTGCTGCTTTGTTAGCGTGGATTAAGCCTTTAGAAGCCATACGGTCAACAACTTTTTGCATTTCAACGAATGCTGCTTCAGCTGCTGCTTTTTCACCTGCTGCTACTTGAGCATATACTTTTTTGATGTAAGTACGCATCATAGAGCGTTGGCTTGCGTTGTGTTGGCGGCGTTTTTCAGATTGAACCGCGCGTTTTTTTGCTGACTTGATATTAGCCAAGGTCAAACTCCTAAAATTTCTGTTGATTGATAGACAAAATAAAGGGCGTCAATATGCCGATTTTTTATACTTTTGTCAATGGAAAATTTGTGTTGATTTCGGTGAGACACAACCGAAAGTAAGCATCGTTATTTAAAAAAGCGCTTTCTATTGGCTCACACAAACGATGTGGGCAGGATTTTATCAGTTTTTTTCGTTGGAATATAGCGTAAAAACAAAAATTCTATACAATTAAGGCAAATTTTTTTGAAGAGACCCCTATTTTGAGTAAACGACTTTTAAAATCCGGCATTATCGTGAGTGGGATGACATTAGTGTCCCGTGTGTTAGGTTTAGTCCGTGATGTGGTGATTGCCCATTTAATCGGTGCAGGCGCGGCAGCAGACGTGTTTTTATTCGCTAACCGTATCCCAAACTTTTTACGTCGTTTATTTGCGGAAGGGGCATTTTCTCAGGCTTTCGTCCCCGTATTGGCCGAATATCAAAAATCTGGCGATCTTTCTAAAACCCGCGAATTTATCGGAAAAGTATCGGGCACGCTAGGCGGTTTAGTCAGTATTGTTACTTTGCTTGCCATGGTGGGCTCGCCTGTTGTTGCAGCGATCTTTGGGATGGGCTGGTTTACCGATTGGCTAAATGACGGACCAGATGCACACAAATTTGAACAAGCGTCTTTACTCTTAAAAATTACTTTTCCTTATTTATGGTTTGTCACCTTTGTGGCGCTTTCTGGGGCAATTTTAAATACGATAGGCAAATTTGGCGTGATGTCGTTTTCGCCTGTTTTACTCAATATCGCCATGATTGCAACCGCACTTTTCCTCGCACCAAGATTAGACAATCCCGATCTTGCCCTTGCTATCGGGATCTTCTTAGGCGGTTTATTACAATTTTTATTTCAAATCCCTTTCTTGAAGAAAGCAGGCTTGCTCGTAAAACCAAAATGGGCATGGCATGATGAAGGGGTAGCCAAAATCCGTCGATTGATGATTCCTGCCTTGTTCGGGGTTTCTGTGAGTCAAATCAACTTATTGCTTGACACAGTCATTGCCAGTTTCTTAATGACGGGATCTATTAGTTGGCTTTATTATTCTGATCGTCTATTAGAGTTTCCACTTGGGCTATTTGGTATTGCGATTTCCACTGTGATTTTACCAACGCTTGCTCGCCATCATGTAAATCGTGAAGATAATTCTTCCCAAAGTGCGGTTGATTTTCGCAACACAATGGACTGGGGCGTACGAATGATTTTATTACTCGGTGTGCCAGCCGCGATTGGTATTGCCGTGTTAGCCCAGCCGATGTTACTGGTATTGTTTATGCGTGGCAGTTTTACCTTAACCGATGTGCATGCAGCCTCTTATTCTTTATGGGCATTCAATGCCGGTTTGCTTAGCTTTATGCTGATTAAGATCCTAGCTAATGGCTATTACGCACGTCAAGATACCAAAACGCCCGTGAAAATCGGGATCATCGCCATGGTGAGCAATATGGGCTTTAACGTATTGGCGATTCCATTTAGTTATGTGGGTTTAGCGATTGCTTCTGCCATGTCAGCAACCTTAAATGCTTATTTGCTTTACCGGGGTTTAGTCAAAGCGGATGTTTATCATTTTTCACGTAAAAGTGTGGTCTTTTTTCTGAAAGTTTTAGCTGCCGCCTTAGTCATGGGCGGTTTGGTTTGGTATAACTGCCCGTCGATTCAAGAATGGGCAGCCATGACATTTTTAATGCGTATCTATTGGTTGGTTTGGTTAATTGGACTGGCTGCGGTGGTTTATTTAGGCGTATTGGTGCTATTGGGTGTTCGTAAACACCATTTACTGACAAAACATTAAGTTACCGCTATAATGCACCGATTATTTTTCGTTTTTTGGAATAAGATGTAATGCAATTAATTCGTGGGCTTCATAATACACAGCCATATTTGTCAGGGTGCGCATTAACCATTGGCAATTTTGATGGGGTGCATTTGGGGCATCAGGCGATTTTGCGTCATCTTCGTCAGAAAGCGAATGCGCTGAATTTACCCATGGCAGTGATGCTTTTTGAGCCGCAACCGCGCGAATATTTTATGGGTGACAAAGCCCCTGCGCGCTTAATGCGATTAAGAGATAAATTGCATTATTTGGCTCAGGCGGGTGTGGATGTGGTGATCGTCGCGAAATTTGACCGCACTTTCGCCAATCTTCCTGCAGAACAATTTATTGAAGATTGGCTTGTACGCAAATTAAATGTGAAGTTTCTCAGCATTGGCGATGATTTCAAATTTGGTGCGAAACGTTTAGGCAATTTTGCGATGTTGCAACAAGCAGGAAAGCAGTTTGGTTTTGAAGTTGAAGACAGTCGCACCTTCTGTTTAGATGAGTTACGTATCAGTAGCACCGCTATCCGTGAAGCATTGGCTAAAGATGATTTACAGCATGCGGAAAATTTACTCGGTAAGCCTTATCGTATTTTTGGTCGCGTGATCCACGGCAATAAATTAGGGCGAACCATTGGTTTTCCTACCGCGAATGTTCGCTTACATCGCCAAGTGAACCCAGTAAAAGGGGTTTATGCGGTGAAAGTTCGGTTAAAATCGGGCGAGATTTTTAACGGCGTCGCCAACATGGGAAAACGCCCAACCATTAACGGTACGATACAATTATTAGAAGTCCATTTATTTGATTTTTCTAAGAATATTTATGGGCAAATGGTCGAAGTGGAATTCAGCCATAAGATTCGCGATGAGATAAAGTTTCCTTCTTTTGAAGCGTTGAAAGCTCAAATTGAACAAGACGTAAAAACAGCGAAAGCATTTTTTGTAAAATAGAATTATATTGAAATATAAAATTGGAAAATAACATGACAGTTGATTACAAAAACACGTTAAATTTACCTGAAACAGGTTTCCCTATGCGTGGCGATTTAGCCAAACGCGAACCTGTAATGTTAAAAAATTGGTATGACAAACAGTTGTATCAAAAAATCCGCCAAGCGACTAAAGGTAAAAAATCCTTTATTTTGCACGATGGCCCTCCGTATGCGAACGGCAATATTCATATCGGTCACGCCGTTAATAAAATTCTGAAAGATATTATTGTTAAATCCAAAACCGCATTAGGTTTTGACTCGCCTTATATCCCAGGTTGGGACTGTCATGGCTTGCCAATTGAATTAAAAGTAGAAGGTTTAGTGGGTAAACCAAACGAGAAAGTGACTGCAGCTGAATTCCGCCAAAAATGCCGAGAATATGCGGCAGAGCAAGTAGAAGGGCAGAAAAAAGATTTTATCCGTTTAGGGGTGTTAGGCGATTGGGATAATCCTTATTTAACGATGAACTTCAACACTGAAGCAAACATCATCCGCACACTCGGTAAAGTGATTGCGAATGGTCATTTATACAAAGGTTCAAAACCAGTGCACTGGTGTTTGGATTGTGGATCTTCTTTAGCAGAAGCAGAAGTGGAATATGAAGACAAAGTTTCTCCATCTATCTATGTGCGTTTTCCTGCAGTAAGTGCGGTTGAAATTGAAGAGAAATTTAACGCAGTAGGTAAAGGCTATGGCAAATTATCTGCGGTGATTTGGACAACCACACCTTGGACAATGCCATCTAACCGTGCGATTGCGGTAAATGCAGACTTAGAATACCACTTAGTACAACTTGGCGATGAGCGTGTGATTTTAGCTGCTGAATTAGTTGAATCCGTAGCGAAAGCCGTGGGCGTAGAACAAGTTGAAGTTTTAGGTTCAGTAAAAGGTCAGGCGCTTGAGTTAGTACGCTTTAACCATCCGTTCTATGATTTCACTGTACCAGTGATTTTAGGTGATCACGTGACCACTGATGGCGGTACAGGTTTAGTACACACTGCACCGGATCATGGTTTGGACGACTTTATTGTAGGACAAAAATATAATTTACCAATGGCGGGTCTTGTATCGAATGACGGTCAATTTATTTCAACCACTGAATTCTTTGCAGGCAAAGGCGTATTTGAAGCTAATCCATTGGTTGTTGAAAAATTGCAAGAAGTGGGCAACTTATTAAAAGTTGAGAAAATCAAACACAGTTACCCACACTGCTGGCGTCACAAAACCCCAATTATTTTCCGTGCGACACCACAATGGTTTATCGGCATGGAAACACAAGGTTTACGCCAACAAGCCTTAGGTGAAATCAAACAAGTGCGTTGGATTCCGGATTGGGGGCAAGCGCGTATCGAAAAAATGGTGGAAAATCGTCCTGACTGGTGTATTTCCCGTCAACGTACTTGGGGTGTGCCGATGACCCTATTCGTGCACAAAGAAACCGAAGAACTTCATCCGCGTACTTTAGAGTTACTTGAAGAAGTGGCGAAACGTGTAGAGAAAGCCGGTATTCAAGCATGGTGGGATTTAGACGAAAAAGAATTATTAGGTGCGGACGCAGAAACCTATCGCAAAGTGCCTGATACCCTTGACGTATGGTTTGACTCAGGATCAACCTATTCTTCTGTTGTCGCAAATCGTCCAGAATTTAACGGCCAAGATATCGACATGTATTTAGAAGGTTCTGACCAACATCGTGGTTGGTTTATGTCTTCTTTAATGCTTTCTACGGCAACAGACAGCAAAGCACCATACAAACAAGTATTAACTCATGGTTTCACTGTGGATGGTCAAGGTCGTAAGATGTCAAAATCTATCGGTAACATCGTGACACCACAAGAAGTCATGGATAAATTCGGTGGTGACATTTTACGTTTATGGGTGGCATCTACCGACTATACCGGTGAAATGACCGTTTCTGATGAAATTTTAAAACGTGCCGCGGATAGCTATCGTCGTATTCGTAACACCGCGCGTTTCTTATTAGCGAACTTGAATGGTTTTGATCCGCAACGTGATGCAGTTAAACCGGAAGAAATGATTAGCTTGGATCGTTGGGCGGTAGCTTGTGCGTTAGATGCACAAAAAGAAATTAAAGACGCGTACGATAACTATCAATTCCACACAGTAGTACAACGCTTAATGCGTTTCTGTTCTGTGGAAATGGGCTCGTTCTACCTTGATATTATCAAAGACCGTCAATATACCACCAAAGCAGACAGCCTTGCGCGTCGTAGCTGCCAAACAGCGTTATGGCACATTGCGGAAGCTTTAGTACGTTGGATGGCACCAATCCTGTCATTCACGGCAGATGAAATTTGGGGTTACTTACCACAAACCGCGACTGCACGTGCAGAATTCGTCTTCACTGAAGAATTCTACGAAGGCTTATTTGGCTTAGGCGAGAATGAAAAATTAGATGATGCTTACTGGCAACAACTGATTAAAGTTCGTTCTGAGGTGAACCGTGTATTAGAAATCGCCCGTAACGACAAAGTGATCGGTGGTGGTTTAGAAGCTGAAGTAACGGTTTATGCTAACGATGCATATCGTGCATTGTTAGAGCAATTAGGCAATGAATTACGTTTCGTGTTAATTACCTCAAAAGCGGAAGTAAAAGCATTAGCAGACAAACCAGCGGATGTGGCTACGGGTGAGTTAGAGGGTATTGCGGTAAGTGTAGCTCGTTCTAACGGTGAAAAATGTCCACGTTGTTGGCATTATTCTGACAAAATCGGCGTGAATCCTGAACATCCTACACTTTGTCCACGTTGTGTGGAAAACGTAGCGGGTAACGGCGAAGTACGCCATTTTGCATAATTAAATTCGTTGTAAAACAGAAAAGTGCGGTTTATTTTAACCGCACTTTTTTACTTTTGTACAAAAGGAAGTAGAGGTTATGTTAGGGAAAGAAATAATTCGTTCTAAAACCATATGGTTTTATCTCTTATTGCTTGTTTTCTCCATTTTTACCAATATGGGGTTGGGTAATGTATTAAGTGAAAATATTCCTTTTTCAGATTACGCAATTTTATTTGTTATCACGGCGATTTCTTTTTATTTCACCCCTTGGGTTGGGCGAATATTAATCACTGTATTATTCCTCAGCGCGCTATTTTATTGCTCTGCTGGTTTTTTCTATGGTATTCCATCTTTAGGTATTATCGCTTCTGTTTATGAAACGAATATTAATGAAACCTTGGAATATTACACAACTATTCCTTTTTGGATATTTTTATTTCAAGCTAGTTATCTCATCCTATTTGTTGCTTTAATGAAATTGAGTTTTCATGTTAAACAACAAGCATTTAAATGGATAAATACGGCTGTTATCGGCATATTATTAGTTTTTTCTTACAATCAATTTTCTAATTGGAACTATGCGTATAAATTTCGTTTTTATCCAGTTCTTTTCTACTCAGAATTTGATCGTATGAATGAGCTGTATTTAGAACAACGAGATTTTCTAAATCAATCTGTCAACGCGCCTTCTCAATGGGATATTCAATCTTTTACGCCAAAATATAAAAATTATATTTTGATTATCGGTGAAAGCATGCGAAAAGATTATATGTCGTTATATGGCTTTCCATTGAAAACAACACCATTTTTAGAGCGTGTGAAAGGCGCAGTTTTTGAAAATTATTATTCTGCAGCACCAAATACGCAACCGTCTTTACAACGCACCTTATATCGAGCAGATAAAGGAGAAACGGTTTATACGGATAATATTATTTCTTTAGCCAAAAAAGCGGGCGTAAAAACCTATTGGATTTCTAATCAAGGCAAAATTGGGGAATTTGATACGATGGCCTCTCGTATTGGGCAAAGTGCGGATGAAACGATTTTTATGAAGCCGTTAGGTTATAACTCTAAAAAAGTTTATGACGATGAAATGTTGCCTGTATTAGATAAAGCCTTAAAAGAAAATATTACGAATCCAAAATTAATTGTGATTCATTTAATGGGCTCACATCCAGCCTTTTGTGAGCGTCTTCCGTACGAGGTTAAAAATTATTTTATTAATCAATCTATGTCTTGTTATTTAGAATCGATTAAATATACGGATCAGTTTTTAGAAAAATTAAATTCACAATTGGTGGCACAAAATGAACCCTATTCGGTGATTTACTTTTCTGATCATGGGCTTGCTCATTATGAGGATTCTAAAGGCTTATCATTGCATCCAAATAATCTTTATAAACAAGATTATGAAATTCCTTTCGTTATGTTTTCGAGTGATAGCCAAAAGGTAGAAAAAATAAAAACGCCACAATCTGCATTTAATTTTGTTTATGGTTTTGCTGATTGGATGGGGATTAAGGAAAAACATTTACAAGGCGTGGATTTCTTCCATCCGGAAAAACAGGAAATTAAGGTATTTGATTGGAAGAAAGTGGTGAATGTCAAAGAGTTGGCTGATGATCCAGCAAAATTACCAGAAGCCGCTCAGTAAATGAGATCGTGCTTTATCATTTATCGGCTTATGCTAGAATTAGCGCAATTTTTTTAAAAGGGAAACAGTATGTCCAAAAAATCAGGGCTTTCGTTTTTATGGTTAAGTGCGGTCGCTTTCGTAGTTGATTTGCTCATTAAATACATTGTGGTACAAAAATTTGATTTGTATGAAAGTGTTAATGTGTTGCCTGTTTTCAATCTTACCTATGTTCGAAATTATGGTGCGGCATTTAGTTTCTTAGCGGATCATAGCGGCTGGCAACAATATTTCTTTATTTTGTTAGCATTGGCTATCTCTGGCATGTTGGTTTATTTTTTAGCAAAAAATAATGCTGAACAAAAAATCCAAAATTCTGCTTATGCACTCATTATTGGAGGGGCACTAGCGAATATGGTGGATCGCGCTTATAACGGTTTTGTCGTAGATTTCTTTGATTTCTACTGGGATATTTACCATTATCCAGTGTTTAATATCGCCGATATCGCCATTTGTATTGGCGCAGGGTTATTAGCATTGGATGCTTTTAAAAGCGAAAAGAAAAAAGTACAAGAGAAACAATCAGAAAAGTGCGGTCAGAAATGAAGATAATTTTAGCGAATCCACGAGGATTTTGTGCCGGTGTAGATCGTGCCATTAGTATTGTTGAACTAGCCTTAGAAATTCATGGCGCACCGATTTATGTTCGTCACGAAGTGGTGCATAACCGATTTGTTGTGAACGGATTGCGTGATCGTGGAGCGATCTTTGTGGAAGAATTAAGCGAGGTGCCTGATGGTGCTATCGTGATTTTTTCTGCGCATGGTGTATCTCAAGCCGTTCGTCAAGAAGCGAAAGACCGCAATCTCAAAGTATTTGATGCAACCTGTCCTTTGGTAACTAAAGTGCATATGCAAGTTGCGCGTGCAAGTCGAAAGGGAACAAAAGCGATTTTGATTGGGCATAAAGGGCATCCTGAAGTTGAAGGTACAATGGGGCAGTATAGCAATGAAGATGGCGGGATTTTCCTGATTGAAAAAGTAGAAGATATTGCGCGTTTGCCAATGCAAGAAAATGATGATTTAACCTTTATGACACAAACGACTTTGTCGCTAGATGATACGGCTGAAACCATTGCTGCATTAAAGGAAAAATATCTGGCTATTCAAGGGCCACACAAAAACGATATTTGTTATGCGACAACTAATCGTCAAGAAGCGGTGCGAGAATTGGCAAAATTATCAGATTTAGTGTTGGTTGTAGGTTCTAAAAACTCATCAAATTCAAATCGTTTAGCTGAATTGGCGTCTCGAATGGGGGTTAAATCACAGCTTCTTGATGATCCTTCCGATATTCAAGCTGATTGGTTTAATGATGTGAAAACCATTGGGATTACAGCTGGCGCGTCTGCGCCAGAAGAATTAGTCCAATCGATTATTTCCCGCTTAAAAGAGTTTGGTGCGAATACTATAGAAGAACTGCAAGGTTTAGAAGAAAATATGTTCTTTGAAGTTCCGAAAGAGCTGAGAATAAAAGAAGTTAACTAATACTAAGGGCTTGTCGTAAATGATAAGCCCTTTGTTTTTTCATTCAAATTAAGAATTTTTGCGATCTGAATCGCAGAAGTGTGGTAAGAATCTTGAGCGTTTTTTTGAAAGCATAAAAAATGGCTGTGTTGATATGCTCGTCAACATGTTCATATTACAAGGAAACCTCTATGAAATTAATGAAAACATTATTTACTTCGATGGTATTGTGTGGTGCGCTTGTTGCTTCTTCGTCTTTTGCTGAGGAAAAAGCAACAGAACAAACCGCTCAACCTGTCGTGGCAACTCAAACTGAAGCTCAAGTTGCACCAGCTACTGTGAGTGATAAATTGAATATCAATACGGCAACTGCGAGTGAAATTCAAAAAGCCTTAACAGGAATCGGTGCAAAAAAAGCAGAAGCGATAGTGCAATATCGTGAAAAACACGGTAATTTCACGAGTGCTGAACAACTATTAGAAGTGCAAGGGATTGGTAAAGCAACACTTGAAAGAAACCGTGATCGAATCACTTTTTAATTTTAAAATCGCTTATGGATGCCCTGTTTTACAGGGTTTTTTTATTGTGCACTTTAAGCCATTTTTGCATTTGTTCAATTTCTGCTTGTTGTGCGTTAATAATATTCTCAGCAAGCTTACGCATCTCAGGATCTTTTCCGTATTTTAATTCAACTTCCGCCATTTTTACTGCGCCAATATGGTGTGGCAACATACCTGCTGCAAAAGCAACATCAGGATCTTTATATTGCGAGGCTGCCATCATGTCTTGATGCATTTGATTCATACCTTGCATTAATTCTTGTTGCATTGCAGAATCTGTCGACATTGGCATATTCATGTGTGCTTGATGCGGTTGTTCATTAGCTTGGACACAAACTGAAACTGCAGCAGCGCTAAGTGTGATAAAAGTCATAAGTTTTTTCATGTTTTTCTCCTATGTGATAACTGAATGAGCACGAATCATAAACCTTGACCTAAGGTTAAAGTCAATATTTATTCCGAAAATTTTTGGTGAGGTGCTAAAATAAGACAATATTTGATATGAGGGTCAGAATCATGAAGCAAAAAATTGTGCTTGCCACGGGTAATAAAGGCAAAGTAAAAGAAATGGCAGATGTGTTAGCTGATTTCGGTTTTGAAGTCATTGCTCAGACAGATTTAGGCATTGAAAGCCGAATCGAATCACTTTTTAATTTTAAAACCGCTTATGGATGCCCTGTTTTACAGGGCTTTTTTATTTTTTCAGAAAGAAAATGTAGAAAGTTTATTTCTTTTTAAAAATCCGTTGGCAATCTTGGTAAATTTTAATACACTAAAAAGCCTAGTCGGGGTGCAATATGCTGAGATCATACCCGTGAACCTGAAACAGTTAATACTGACGTAGGAAACTAGGAATACAACCTTATCTCCTTCCCGTCATTATTTCTGCCTTTTGATATAAATAAGGATGTAATAATGAAACTTCTTAAATTAACCTTAATTTCTACCGCACTTTTTTCCACCGCAGCATTAGCTCAATCACAGCAAAGTGTTAACGTATATAGCTATGATTCTTTCACTTCTGAGTGGGGAGCGGGTCCAAAAGTAAAACAAGATTTTGAAAAAGCGCACCCACAATGCGCTATTAATTTTACGCCTTTTGAAAGTGGCGGCGTGTTACTCAACCGTGTTCGTTTGGAAGGAAAGAAAACAAAAGCGGACATTGTATTAGGTTTAGATAACTTTGTTTTAGAACAAGCTGAAAAAACAGGTATTTTCACGCTAAATAAAGTAGATTTAACTAAACTTGATCTGCCTACAAAATGGACGAATAAAACATTCTTGCCTTTCGATTTCGGTAACTATGCTTTTGTGTACGATAAAACTAAATTACAAAACCCGCCGAAAAGTTTGAAAGAATTGGTTGAACGCCAAGATATCCGTGTAATTTATCAAGATCCTCGCACCAGCAGTGTGGGTCGCGGTTTGTTGGTTTGGATGAATGCCATTTACCCTGCCGATAAAATTCAATCCGCTTGGAAAGATTTAGATAAGCACACAGTGACAGTGGGTAAAGGCTGGTCAGATACTTATGGTGCATTCTTAAAAGGCGAAGCGGATTTAGTGCTAAGTTACAGCACCTCACCACTTTATCACCAACTTTTTGAGAAAAAAGATAATTATGCAGCGACAGATTTTGCGGAAGGGCATATTACCCAAGTGGAATTAGCGGCTCGAGTCGCCAACCATCCAAATCAATGTGCGGATGATTTTATGGCATTTTTAATTTCACCTACGGCACAAAAACATATTGTGACAGCCAATATTATGTTGCCAGTCATTCAAGGTGAAATTGAACCGCACTTTGATGCGCTTAAAGCTCAACAAAAAACTCAAACTCCAATCAATCCAATGGTGAATGCCGAACAATTAAAGAATTGGATTAGCACTTGGCAAGCCACATTAACAAAATAGTTTGATGTTGTCGTTATTTCATCACCCACAACTCCGCCCTCGTCATTATGTGGGCGGCGTTGTTGTCATTAGCTTTATTACTCTATTTTATAGTAGCGCCTTAAGTTCGATCTTTGCATTGGGCGATGAATTACAATGGAAAACTTGGTTCACGGATGATTACCTACAGCATCTGATTTTTTTCAGTTTTGGGCAAGCCTTACTTTCTACCATTTTATCTATTTTTTTTGGTCTGCTCCTTGCTCGAGCATTGTTTTATCAACCATTCTCAGGAAAAAAGTGGCTATTAAAATTAATGTCGCTAACTTTCGTCTTGCCTGTTTTAGTGGCAATTTTTGGTTTGATCGGCATTTATGGTTCAAGCGGTTGGTTAGCTTGGTTTGCGAATCTTTTGGGAATGCCTTGGCAGGGGAATATTTACGGACTCTCGGGTATTTTAATTGCCCATCTTTTTTTCAATATCCCACTGGCAGCGCAACTTTTCTTACAAAGTTTGCAAAGTATCCCTTATCAGCAACGTCAGCTTGCTGCGCAACTCAATTTACAAGGTTGGCAATTCGTTAAATTGGTGGAGTGGCCCGTTTTTCGTCAGCAATGTTTGCCCACATTTAGCTTGATTTTTATGCTTTGCTTCACCAGTTTTACAGTTGTTCTTACACTAGGCGGTGGACCTCAATATACAACATTAGAAACCGCAATTTACCAAGCGATTTTATTTGAATTTGAACTGCCCAAAGCGGCACTTTTTGCCATGTTGCAATTTGTATTTTGCTTGGTTTTATTTAGCTTAACATCGCGTTTTTCACCCTCTAATCAAAATGGCTTGAGTAATAGTAATCCTTGGTTTGAGAAGCCTAAAAGTGCGGTCAGAATTTTCCATGTTTTTGTCTTGCTTGTTTTCGTATTTTTCCTTTTTTCGCCAGTATTGAACATTCTTATCAGCGCATTGAGTTCACCAAGTTTGCTAACTGTTTGGCATAATTCTCAGCTCTGGCGTGCGTTAGGCTATTCTCTTTTTATTGCGCCCTTATCCGCATTACTTGCATTAACGATGGCAATCGCCTTGTTGCTTTTATCACGCCGTTTAGAATGGTTGCATTATCAGAAAATTGCGCAATTTATTATTAATGCTGGAATGGTGATTTTGGCAATCCCGATTTTAGTACTCGCAATGGGGTTATTTTTATTATTACAAGAGCGTGATTTTTCGAATATTGATTTGTTTGCCATAGTTGTATTTTGCAATGCGTTAAGTGCAATGCCTTTTGTTTTACGTATTTTGAGCGCACCTTTTCATAATAATATGCGTTATTACGAAAATCTGTGTAATAGTCTGGGAATTGTGGGTTGGCAACGTTTTTCTCTGATTGAGTGGCAAACTTTACGTGCGCCATTGCGCTATGCTTTTGCTTTAGCCTTGGCGCTATCTTTAGGGGATTTTACAGCTATTGCGTTGTTCGGCAATCAAGAGTTTACTTCTCTACCACACTTGTTATATCAACAGCTGGGAAATTATCGTAATCAAGATGCCGCTGTAACCGCAGGGATTCTATTATTGCTTTGTGGCATATTGTTTGCCTTTATTCACACACATAGGGATGTCGATGATTTATCTAAATAATGTGATTTTGAACGATAAAACTTTACCGATGTGCTTTAATTTGAGCGTAAATGCTGGTGAGCGTGTCGCAATTATTGGCGAAAGTGGGGCGGGGAAAAGTACGTTATTGAATTTAATCGCTGGATTTGAATTTCCTCATCAAGGAGAAATTTGGTTAAACGATAAAAATCATACTCGTAGTGTACCTTACGAGCGTCCGGTTTCTATGCTATTTCAAGAAAATAATTTATTTCCTCATTTAACTGTACAGCAAAATCTTGCGTTGGGGGTAAAACCCTCTTTAAAATTAACCGCACTTGAGCGGGAAAAAATTGAACAGGTCGCTTGTTCTGTAGGATTGGGCGATTATTTGCAACGTTTACCGAATTCTCTTTCAGGGGGGCAAAAACAACGAGTGGCATTGGCGCGTTGTTTGTTGCGAGATAAACCCATCTTGTTATTAGATGAGCCTTTTTCCGCATTAGATCAGAAACTTCGTGTAGAAATGCTTGCTTTAATTGCCAAACTTTGTGATGAGAAACATCTGACCTTGTTACTTGTTACTCACCAACCATCGGAATTAGTTGGTACGATAGATCGAGTATTGCTGGTGGAAAATGGTCAGATAAGTCAATTGCAAAAAGAGACGTAAAATTATATAGATTTTATAACTGATGAATCGGTTCAATGGCTATCGATGGCAGCCTATAAACTGAATGAATATAAGATACAAAAATGCGGTTATTATTCACCGCACTTTCAAAGGAAAAATATGTTAACTGAAAAACTACAAATTAACTCCATTACACCACATCCAAGCGTTGAATATTGGTCTGTTTGCAAAGTTGAGGCGTTATTTGAAACGCCATTTTTGGAATTGGTTTACCGCGCCGCGCAAGTTCATCGTAAGCATTTTAATCCTCGAGCGATTCAGTTATCCACGTTAATGTCTATCAAAACGGGGGGATGTCCAGAAGATTGTGGTTATTGCCCTCAATCAGCCCGTTATCATACTGGCGTACAAAATCAACAGTTATTAGATGTTGATGAGATCGTCGCGAAAGCAAAAATTGCGAAAGCACGTGGAGCAGGGCGTTTTTGTATGGGCGCAGCTTGGCGAGGACCTAAGCCAAAAGATATTGAGAAAGTCACAGAAATTATTAAAGCGGTGAAATCGCTTGGTTTAGAAACTTGCGGTACTTTTGGTTTATTGCAAGACGGTATGGCAGAAGATTTAAAAGAAGCAGGATTAGATTATTACAATCATAATCTTGATACAGCACCAGAACATTATACCGAAGTGATTGGTACGCGACGTTTTGATGATCGTCTTAGCACGCTAGGAAAAGTGCGCAAAGCTGGGTTAAAAGTGTGTTGTGGCGGCATTGTGGGCATGAATGAAACTCGCAAAGAACGGGCTGGATTAATCGCGAGCCTTGCAAATCTTGATCCTCAACCTGAATCGGTGCCGATTAATCAACTTGTTAAGGTTGAAGGTACACCGTTAGCTGATGCAGAAGAATTAGATTGGACAGAGTTTGTGCGAACGATTGCTGTTGCACGTATTACTATGCCAAAAAGTTATGTTCGCCTTTCTGCAGGCCGTAGTGGTATGAGTGAAGAAATGCAAGCGATGTGTTTTATGGCGGGTGCAAATTCTATTTTCTATGGCGATAAATTACTTGTTACAGGTAATCCAGAAGAAGATGGCGATCAGTTATTAATGGCAAAATTAGATTTAGAGCCAGAAAATGCAGAAAATAAAAAGTAGTAGTTTGCGTTAGGTAGCTGAGAAATAAATTCAAGAATTAAAAGTTAGTAATCTTTTAGAGATTATTAGTATAGAATTCAAATCTTCATTCCCTAACCATATTTTGACAAAATATATTCTAGGTTAGGGAATACAAAAATACTTAAATTCCTTTATATCAGGTCCATAATAGTTATTGTGGGTAAAGCGCATGTTTAGTTCACGGATAATTTCTTTGAATGATTAAGACCTAAATATAATTGTAGTAAACGGTAGTGAATTTTAAGAAATTAGAAAACAATATTATTGACACATTCAAAGTGAAGACAGACATAAAAAAGAGATCCTTTATTTTAAAAGGAATCTCTTTTTTCTTATGATTTTTTTACAAAATCCATATGTGTGATCATGACTTAGAACGGGATATCGTCATCGAATCCGTCCATTGGTGGCTCAGCCTGTGGTACAGCTTGTTGTTGCGCTGGACGAGATGATTGGTAACTACCACCATTGTTAGTTTGACGAGCTTGGTAAGAAGGTTGTGGTGCAGCTCCCATATCACTAGGGTAACCACCTGCGTTTTGATTGCGCGCACCAAGCATTTGCATTACATCACCTTGAATTTCTGTGGTGTAACGATCTTGACCATTTTGATCTTGCCATTTACGCGTTTTTAAACGACCTTCCACATATACTTGAGAGCCTTTGCGTAAATATTCACCGCAAATCTCCGCTTGACGACGATAGAATACAATACGGTGCCATTCCGTTACTTCACGGCGCTCGCCAGTATTACGGTCGTTCCAGCTTTCACTTGTTGCTACGCTAATATTTGCTACGGCATCGCCATTTGGCATGGTACGAATTTCAGGATCATTGCCTAGATGACCCACAATAATGACTTTATTAACTCCAGCCATAAAAAAACCTCATTTTTTATCTAAAAAAGTGCGGTTATTTTGCCTGAAATTTTTCAAAAGATCTATATATTTTAACTGGATATTTGCACAGATATTAAAATATGCGATAATGATCGCAGAATTTAAACTTATTTCATTCTTTTGAGTTATTTTATGGAAAATATCGATATTCGCGGGGCGCGAACCCATAACCTGAAAAATATAAATCTAACTATTCCACGCAATAAACTTGTGGTGATCACTGGGCTTTCAGGTTCGGGAAAATCCTCTTTAGCGTTTGATACACTTTATGCAGAAGGGCAGCGCCGCTATGTTGAATCTCTTTCGGCGTATGCTCGCCAGTTTTTATCTTTAATGGAAAAGCCTGATGTGGATTCTATTGAGGGACTTTCCCCTGCAATTTCGATTGAACAAAAATCTACCTCACACAATCCACGTTCTACGGTGGGAACAATTACGGAAATTTACGATTATTTACGTTTATTGTTTGCCCGAGTAGGTGAACCGCGTTGTCCAGATCATGATGTTCCATTAACAGCACAAACGATTAGTCAAATGGTGGATAAAGTATTAAGTTTGCCAGAAGACAGTAAGATGATGTTACTTGCGCCAGTTGTAAAAAACCGAAAAGGCGAACATATTAAGATTTTAGAAAATATTGCAGCGCAAGGTTATATTCGAGCGCGTATTGATGGCGAAATTTGTGATTTATCTGATCCACCAAAATTAGAGTTACAGAAAAAACATACTATTGAAGTGGTGGTGGATCGCTTTAAAATGCGGTCAGATTTAGCAACACGTTTAGCCGAATCTTTTGAAACCGCATTAGAGCTTTCAGGTGGCACTGCGATTGTGGCTGATATGGATAATCCGAAAGCGGAAGAATTAGTTTTTTCGGCAAATTTTGCTTGTCCGCATTGTGGTTATTCTGTACCAGAATTAGAACCACGTTTATTTTCCTTTAATAACCCTGCTGGAGCTTGCCCTACTTGTGATGGTTTGGGTATGCAACAATATTTTGATGAAGAACGTGTGGTACAAAATCCAACTATTTCCCTTGCTGGTGGTGCGGTGAAAGGTTGGGATCGTCGTAATTTCTATTATTATCAAATGCTCACCTCATTGGCGAAACATTATAATTTTGATGTTGAAGCCCCTTATGAATCTTTGCCAAAGAAAATTCAACACATCATTATGCATGGCTCAGGCAAAGAGGAAATTGAATTCCAGTATATGAATGATCGTGGCGATGTGGTTATTCGCAAGCATCCTTTTGAAGGTATTTTGAATAATATGGCTCGCCGATATAAAGAAACGGAATCAATGTCGGTGCGAGAAGAATTGGCGAAAAATATCAGTAATCGACCTTGTGCAGATTGTGGCGGATCTCGTTTACGACCAGAAGCGCGTAATGTGTATATTGGAAAAACGAATTTACCGATGATCGCTGAAAAAAGCATTGGTGAAACGCTAGAATTTTTCACCGCACTTTCTCTCGCTGGTCAAAAAGCGCAAATTGCGGAAAAAATTCTTAAAGAAATCCGCGAGCGTTTGCAGTTCTTAGTGAATGTAGGTTTGAATTATCTTTCTCTTTCTCGTTCTGCTGAAACCCTTTCAGGCGGTGAAGCGCAACGTATTCGCCTTGCTAGCCAAATTGGTGCGGGGCTTGTTGGTGTAATGTACGTATTAGATGAACCTTCGATTGGCTTGCACCAACGTGATAATGAACGCTTACTTAACACGTTAATTCATCTGCGTAATCTTGGTAATACGGTAATTGTCGTGGAACACGATGAAGACGCGATTCGTGCGGCTGACCATATTATAGATATTGGACCTGGTGCTGGCGTGCATGGCGGACAAGTTATTGCGCAAGGAAATGCTGATGAAATTATGCTGAATCCAAATTCCATCACGGGAAAATTTTTATCGGGCGCAGATAAAATTGAAATTCCCAAAAAACGCACCGCACTTGATAAGAAAAAATGGCTCAAACTTAAAGGGGCATCAGGGAATAACTTAAAAAATGTGAATTTAGATATTCCCGTCGGTTTGTTTACTTGCGTAACTGGTGTATCAGGCTCAGGAAAATCAACACTTATTAATGATACTTTATTTCCACTTGCGCAAAATGCATTAAATAGAGCTGAAAAAACCGATTATGCACCTTATCAATCTATCGAGGGATTAGAGCATTTCGATAAAGTTATTGATATTAACCAAAGCCCGATTGGGCGCACGCCACGTTCAAATCCAGCCACTTATACAGGCTTATTTACTCCGATTCGTGAACTTTTTGCAGGGGTGCCAGAGGCGCGTGCGCGTGGTTATAATCCGGGGCGTTTTAGCTTTAACGTACGAGGTGGACGCTGTGAAGCCTGTCAGGGCGATGGTGTACTTAAAGTTGAAATGCACTTTTTACCCGATGTTTATGTTCCTTGCGACCAATGTAAAGGTAAACGCTATAATCGTGAAACCTTAGAAATTCGTTATAAAGGCAAAACGATTCATCAAGTTTTAGATATGACAGTGGAAGAGGCTCGCGAGTTTTTTGATGCGATTCCAATGATTGCAAGAAAATTACAAACCTTGATGGATGTAGGATTATCCTATATTCGATTAGGTCAATCTTCCACAACACTTTCAGGCGGTGAAGCGCAGCGCGTTAAGCTAGCGACTGAGCTTTCTAAACGTGATACGGGTAAAACCTTGTATATTCTAGATGAGCCGACGACTGGTTTGCATTTTGCTGACATTAAGCAATTACTTGAAGTACTGCATCGATTACGCGACCAAGGAAATACTATCGTCGTCATTGAACACAATCTTGATGTGATTAAAACGGCAGACTGGATTGTCGATCTTGGCCCTGAAGGCGGAAGTGGTGGCGGACAAATTATTGCTACTGGCACGCCTGAAGAAGTCGCTAAAGTCGAAGGATCTCATACTGGCAGATTCCTTAAACCAATTTTGGAAAAACGTTAAAAATTACCGCACTTTATGGAACGTAGATATAAAGTGCGGTGATTTTATTTTCTATACGTAGTTTTAATTTAATCCCTATTTGTAAAACTTATTCCCAATATTATATAGGGCGATAATATTACCTATCAATCGGTAACCACAGTTCCTGGCGATTGATTATTTAATGATGTATAATTTTTAATCTTCATTTTCTCCTAAACCTTTCAGTTTTTATCTGAAATCTTTTCAGAAAATTACCGCACCTTTAATGTTTAACTATAAGTTTTATACATAACGAATTGTTCACTGAGTAAGCCTTATGAAAAAAACTATATTTCGTTTTAATTTTTTAACTGCTTGCATTTCATTAGGGATAGTATCGCAAGCCTGGGCAGGACATACTTATTTTGGCATTAATTACCAATACTATCGTGACTTCGCGGAAAATAAAGGCAAGTTTACGGTGGGTGCACAAAATCTTGATATTTATAACAAAAAAGGTGAAATGATTGGCGCAATGATGAAAAATGTGCCAATGCCTGATTTATCAGCGCTTGCAAAAGGTGGATATGCCACATTAGTGGGCGATCAACATTTAGTGAGTGTGGCACACAACGTGGGATATCAAGATGTCGATTTTGGTGAGTTTGGACGGAATCCCGATCGACATAACTATAAATATCTAGTTGTTAAACGATATAACTATATCAATGATGCTCGACATCCATTTATGACGGATTACCAACATCCTCGTCTGGCCAAGTTTGTAACAGAAGTCGCACCGATTGAGATGGTAACAAACACTCACGGTAATGTTTACACCGACTTAAAAAAATATCCTATGCGAGTACGCGCAGGAAGCGGACACCAATATTGGAAGAATGATAATAATGAAACCAATGGTGACTTAGCTTATGGTGGTTCATGGCTGACAGGCGGTAATACCTTTATGGATGGCGGTACAAGAAACGGCGATCTTTATCTTAATGGACGTGTACAAAACCCTAATGAATATGGACCATTACCGATTGCAGGGGCACAAGGCGATAGCGGATCCCCTATGTTTATTTATGATAAAGATAAAGGCAAGTGGTTATTAAATGGCGTGTTGCGTGAAGGACACCCTTACGCAGCGGTAGGCAATGGATACCAAGTTGCTCGCCAAGAGTACCTTGAAGAAGTGCAAAATAATGACACAACGGTAAGAGAATTTGCCAATAATGCCCATTACGTCTTTAAAACCGTAGAGGACGGGAAAGGTACTATCTCTCAAAATGGAAGAAACCCTAAAGAAGTGGGGCTGTATAAAAGCACTCTTCTCGAGAAAGCCCGAGATCAAAATGGCGATATATCCCCAAGTTATGGTGGACCGAATCCTTGGTCTCCTGCGTTACATAATGGTAAAACTATTTATTTAGGCGACATGGGGAAAGGCATACTTACTATTGCAAATAATGTCAATCAAGGTGCCGGCGGGATTTACTTTGAAGGCGATTTCACCGTTAAACCAAGTGAAAATAATATGACTTGGCAGGGCGCAGGTGTTTCTATTGGGGAAGACGCCACCGTTGAATGGCAGGTAAAAAACCCCGAAGGTGATCGTCTCTCTAAGCTTGGGATCGGCACACTACTTGTAAACGGCATAGGGAAAAATTTGGGTGACATTAGTGTTGGTAACGGAACCGTTATTTTAGATCAAAAAGCAGATGCAAATGGTCAGAAACAAGCCTTCAAAGAAGTGGGGATTGTGAGTGGTCGAGCAACCGTAAGACTTAATAGCGCCGATCAGGTCGACCCAAATAATATCTATTTTGGATTCCGTGGTGGACGCTTGGATTTAAACGGGAACGACCTTACCTTTACTCGTATTCAAAACGTCGATGAAGGCGCGATGTTAGTCAACCATAATGCCAACAAAGAATCCAATATTACTATTACGGGAAGCAACATTATTAATAATAAAGAGAATGATCTTACTAATAAACGCGATATTGCCTTTAATGGATGGTTTGGCGATAAAGATGATATAAAAAACGTGGGTCGCTTAAATGTTCATTATTCTCCAACCAATCAAGAAAATCATCTTTTACTTTCTGGTGGCACCAATCTAAAAGGTAATATCACCCAAAACGGGGGCAACTTAATTTTCAGCGGTCGCCCTACTCCACACGCTTATAACCATTTAAATCCGCACCATGCCAAAATGGAAGGCACAAAACGCGGTGAAGTAGTAATGGATGATGATTGGATTAATCGTTCTTTTGTTGCTGAAAATTTCAACATTCAGAATGGTAATACATTTGTTTCTCGCAATGTTTCTTCTATTAAAGGTGGATGGGACATTAGCAATAATGCATCTGTTACTTTTGGCGTGATCCCAAATAAAGAAAACACGATTTGCACACGTTCTGATTGGACGGGCGCAACAACTTGTCAATCCGTTAATCTTACCGATCCATCTGTGATTAAATCTATTCCTACTACACAAGTTAATGGACATATTTCACTATCCGATCATGCTCGATTAAATGTGAATGGATTAGTTTCCCTTAATGGGTCTATTAGCGCTCACTCTGACAGTGAATATCACTTAACACATAAAGCCAACCAAGCAGGCGATATTCATCTTGAAGACAATGCTCAAGCGCGCATTAATGATGCCACCATGACGGGAGATATGATTGCTTCTGATAATACTAACATTAGTATTGCTAACCACTCCACTACAAATGGATCTATTCAAATTACCGATAATGCGAATTTAAATATCGACTCTTCCACCGTGAACGGAAACCTTCAAGCGATAAAGGATAATGAATTAACTGTTACAAATAGTGCTCAAGTTAATGGCAATGTCACTTTGAATAAAAATGCTACCTACACACTTAAAGATCAAGCATTACAAGTGGGTAATTTAAGCACTTTAGGCAACAATAGAATCACACTTTCTAATCATGCCCGCTTAAATGGATTACTTGATCTTGCTACGGATAGCTCTATTGCAGATATCACCAAATCAATTATCAATGGTAATGTTCGCTCAACTGGACGAGTGAATGTTAATGACGCATCTCAAATCAATGGTTCAGTTAGCTTATCGAATATTGGTGTAATGACGCTGGATCATTCTCAATTAACGGGCAATCTAACCGCACAAGAATATTCGACTTACCGTTTAATCAATAAAGCCACTCATCAAGGTAATTTAATTTTGCGAGATCAAGCCGATTCTACCATAGATGATGCTAATTTAATCGGTGATGCACAATTAACTAATTCTGCACAGCTTAAATTTAACAATTCAAGATTTGATCACCAAATCACAGGTGAAAATGCCACCCATGTGACCTTAAATCAATCACAATGGACAATGCCAACTAGCACCACTTTAGGTAGTTTGACATTAAATAATGGAAGTGAGGTTACATTAAATCCTGATTTTGCGAAAGAAACTAACCGTAACCAATTTAATACATTAACGGTTAATGGTGATTTAAATGGTTCTGGGACATTTAATTATCCTACTCATTTGGATCAATATTTAGGAGATAAGTTGCAGGTCAATGGGCAAGCACAAGGGACATTTAAACTCAATGTTCGTAATACAGGTGCTGAACCAACGAGACTTGCTCACCTCACTCTCATCTCACTAAAAACAATGCCTACGACTGGATTAGATGTTTCATTAACCAATCAATATGTTGATGCGGGGGCATGGCGTTACGAGTTAATTAAAGACGGTAATCAATATCGACTTTACAGCCCAATTAAAGAAGCAGAATTAAAACAAGCGGAAGCTGATCGTATTGAGTCAGAGAAACGCAAAGCTCAAGAAGAGCAAGAACGCATTGAAGCAGA
>NZ_LCTK01000011.1:0-3464 GCF_001008205.1 Haemophilus haemolyticus
CGAATCCAAACAAACGAGCGCAGGCACAAGCGGCTCGGTGGCACAGGGTTCAGGAGGTGGAGCCTCGGTCAGTGCCTCCTATAACAAAGCGAAAGTAGATTATGCTCAAGTGAATGAACAAGCCAGTATTCGTATGGGAGAGGATGGCATGGATGCTCATATTCACAACCATACCCAACTGAATGGAGCCATCATCGAAAGCGATGCTGATGCAAGTAAAAACCGCTTTAAAACAAAATCGCTCACGCATACCGATATTGAAAATAAAAGCGAGATTAAAACCGAAAGTGCGAGCATGGGGGCAGGCACGGGAGGCATCAACCCGATGCAAGCTATCAGCTCCACCCTCAGTTTATTAGGTAACACCAATGAAAGCGCGCGCAGCATCACCCAATCAGCCATTAGCGACAACATTCAGATAGACACCGAAACCCCGGAAAATCTGACCGCACTTTCACGTGACACCAAAAATGCGAATCAACGAGTTGAAAAGCAAGATTTACAAAAAGTGCAAGAGCGCCAAGAAATGGCGAAAGTGATAGGCGACATCAGCAACAACGCGATTAATATTGCTACGTATAATGAGCGTGAGAAGATTAATAAACTGTCATTGGAAAAATTTAAAGCGGAAGAAAAATACGGCAAAGCGAGTAAGCAAGCGCAAGAAATCGGTAAACAAATTACTGCGATTCAAAATGACATAGACGGCACTTACGGTATTGGAAGTAAGACAGGCATGGCGATTCGAGCAGTGACGGCAGCATTACAAGCGGCAGCACAAAACGATACTGCAGGCAGTCTTGTTGCGCTGGCTTCGCCTTATCTCAATCAAAAAATCCATGAGATGACGGCAGGTGACACGGCAAAAGACAAAGCGACTAACCTCATGGCACATGCCCTTCTTTCTGCGGTGGAGTTCCAAGTGACAGGCAAAGACCCATTAACAGGTGCAGTGGCTGGGGTGACAGGAGAAGCAACGGCTGAAATCATCGCGAGAGCTTACGGCAAGCCTGTGAGTGAATTAACGGCAAATGAGAAGGAAAACATTAGTACGTTAAGTCAGTTGGCGGGCGGATTGGCTGCGGCATTGACGGCGAAGGTGAATGGCACCACAGCAGAGCAAGGGGGGAGTTTCATCGCGGCAACTTCTGGAGCAGAGACGGCTAAAAGGGCGGTGGAGAATAATTACCTAAGTATTGCAGATGTTCAGAACCTCATTCGCGAACTGAGCAAAGCGCAAAAAGAGGGCCGTGATACTAAACCGATTTTAGAGAAATATAAAGGGATTAGTGAAGAGAATCGCCAGCAACTTATAGCGTGTAAGGGTAATGTGGCTTGTGAAACGGCACATTTACATGAAATGAACACAGGGGCTGAAGAGCTTGAGAGAAATTTAGGGTTCTTTAGTCGTATGACGGTGCATTATCCAAATGATTTAAATACAGCAAATCGTATTGCATTATCTAATTTAGTTGAGAGTGAGAATGCAGAAAGTTTTAGCAAGCTTTCGGATAAAACAAAATTTGGTTTGAATTTGATGGAAGCTGGTACAGCAATGGGTTTGGGTGCAGCAACAGGCTATGCAAAAGTTGGATTTAGCAACGTTAAGAGCTTAATTAGTGGAAAAAATAAAGCTTATCCGACATCGGGAATGGATGGGTATAAGCGTACTAATGTTGGGGATGAGGATTATCCTTCTACAAATAATATTTCTCGCTCATTACTCAGGACTGAATTAGCATTTAAGGATGCTGGAATTTTAGATCATAATGGCTTTCTAACTCAGAATGCAATTGAAAGATCTAAAGTGTTAAAATTAAAAGATGGGTATATTCGCAATCCAGAGATTATTAGAGTTTTAACTAAAGATGGCTCAAGAATAGAAGATTGGGAGAAAATGACTACGGAGTCAATAAAATTACCTAATGGACAGTCTAATCAGATCCATTTTTATAAAAACTCTAAAACAGGAAAAATTGATTATGAGACAAAAGATTTTAAAGTTAAGGGGGAAGTTAATGACTTTAAATTTAAAATGGAGGAAAATAAGAGATGATATTGGAATCTAAAAAAACAGATTTTGAATTCAAAGTTGGTGAGGTGTATTTTGGTTTTGGATTGTTTATTAATTTATATTTAAATAAAATTTATGTATTAATAAGGAGGCCATCAGACTTAACTCCTGTTTTAGAGGATCTGTCTCAATTTAATGTAATAAATTCAAATGATATTTTAAATTGGGATAAAAGAATTGAAAGTAATGGATTGTATATAAATATTCAACCAATGGAATTAAATGATTTTGATTGGGAACTTTATCATAGCGGAGATGAAGAAATTAATAATATTTTTGAGGAAATATATAAAAATATTAAAGATAAGTATGGTGAATGATAATTTTTATAAAATATTAATAAATTAAATTCTATAACTTTATTTTATAGGGTTGATAAGAGCTGGTCTGCTAAGTTAGGGCATGCTTCCCTGTATGATCAAAAAGTTGTGAAATAAAGGAAGTAATTATGCAAACTAAATTTAATTTATATCCTAAAGAACAATTACCTGAAAAATTTAAATTTCCTCAGTCTTATATTGATTTATCGAGTAATATGGAAAAGATAAATGAATTGGAATATTTTCCTTGGTGGTTTGAGGATTCTGAGTTTGAGGATAATGTTTATCTTTATAGTAAGGCTATTGAAGAGCTTACAGGTGTGGCTGATTTAATATCATTTGCTAGAGATGGCGATTGGGCAGCTTGTTTCAAATTGACGGATTATTCTGGAAACCCGAGAGTTTATGTTCACGATCTTGGTAATGAAGCCAATAAATATGAATGTAAGGATTTTGATGAGTGGTTAGCAGAAGAAATCAAAAATGCAAAAGAGTATTAAAATGGACTATTTAAATTTAAGTAAAGAAGTTTCCTATGCGCTTCGTCATGCGCCATGGGAATATGAATTAGAACTGGATTCTGAAGGTTGGGTTTCTGTCGAACAATTAATTTCATCATTTAGAAATAGTGATGAAAAATGGAATACGTTAACCGAAGACGATTTAGTTAAAATGATCAACCTATCGGAAAAGAAAAGGCATGAGATTAAAAATGGAAAAATAAGAGCTTTCTATGGTCATTCAATTCCAATGAAAATTTCTAAAGAAATTGGTTATCCACCAAAGTATTTATACCATGGGACAAGTATAAATTATTTAGATGATATTAAATCAAATGGATTGAAGCCGATGTCTCGTCAATATGTACATTTATCTGAGGATATTGAGACAGCAAAATTGGTCGGGGATAGAAAAAAAGGAGAGACAATTCTTTTGACTATTGATACAGAATTAGCTCAATCTAAAGGCATTAAGTTTTATATAGGTAATGAGAAGGTATGGTTATCCGATGGTATTCCAGTCGAATTCATTAGAGAAAGATAACTTTTAAAGGAAACTAATAAAGTGAT
>NZ_LCTK01000012.1:0-2012 GCF_001008205.1 Haemophilus haemolyticus
TATTACTAAAGTATACTAAAGAAATAAATAAAAAACGCCACTATTAGTGTGCTTTTTTTGTAAATAATTACGGATTAAAGTTTATCAGCGTTTTGTTTTAAGTATTTTGCAACGCCTTCAGGGTTATCTTTCATCCCTTCTTTACCTTTTTCCCATTGAGCAGGGCAAACTTCACCGTGATCTTCATGGAATTGTAATGCATCAACCATACGTAACATTTCATCGATGTTACGACCTAATGGAAGATCATTTACTACTTGGTGACGAACGACGCCATTTTTGTCGATTAAGAATGAAGCGCGTAATGCAACGCCTGCTTCTGGATGTTCAATACCGTATGCTTGAGCAATTTCGTGTTTTACGTCTGCTGCTAATGCATATTTAACTTGGCCAATACCACCATTTTCAGTTGGGGTGTTACGCCATGCATTGTGAGTGAATTGAGAGTCGATAGAAACACCAACTACTTCTACGCCACGTTTTTTGAATTCTTCATAACGGTGGTCAAATGCGATTAACTCAGAAGGGCAAACAAAGGTAAAGTCTAATGGGTAGAAAAAGATTACTGCAGCTTTTCCAGCAATGTGTTTTTTAAAGTTGAAGTTATCAACGATTTCGCCATTGCCTAATACAGCAGATGAAGTAAAATCTGGTGCTTGACGGGTTACTAATACCATAGTCATAATTCCTATATAAAGTTAAGTTAAAGTTTTGCCACACAAAATAGCGGCTCGGTTCTATTTGAAACGCCGACATTTTATACTCGATTTTATCTATTAAAGCAATTAATCTTATCTAAAATAAGGTGGAAATATGCAACAACACAATCTCTCAACAACATTTGTCCATGCAGGGCGTAAAAAACGCTTTTCACAAGGATCGGTAAACCCCGTTTTACAGCGAGCTTCTTCATTAGTATTTGACTGTATTGAAGATAAAAAACACGCTACTCAACATAGAGCAAAAGGCGAATTATTTTATGGCAGAAGAGGTACACTAACACATTTTGCTTTACAAGATTTAATGTGTGAAATGGAGGGAGGGGCAGGCTGTTATCTTTATCCTTGTGGTGCAGCAGCAGTAACTAATTCGATTCTTTCTTTTGTTAAAACTGGCGATCATGTATTAATGAGCGGGGCAGCTTACGAGCCAACCCAAGATTTCTGTAATATTGTGCTAAAAAAAATGCAGATCGATACAACTTATTACGATCCACTTATTGGTGCTGATATTGCAACGCTTATTCAATCGAATACAAAAGTGCTTTTCTTGGAAGCACCGAGTTCTATCACAATGGAAATTCCCGATATTCCGACTATTGTGAAGGCTGCAAGAAAGGTGAACCCTAATATTGTGATTATGATTGATAATACTTGGTCTGCAGGTGTTCTATTTAAAGCGTTAGAGCATGATATTGATATTTCTATTCAAGCGGGGACGAAATATTTAGTGGGGCATTCTGATATCATGATTGGTACTGCCGTTGCGAATGTGCAAACTTGGGATCAACTTAGAGAACATTCCTATTTAATGGGACAAATGGTGGATGCGGATTCTGCTTATACGACCGCTCGTGGTATTCGTACATTGGGTGTACGATTAAAACAACATCAGGAAAGCAGTATTAAAGTAGCAAAATGGTTGAGTGAGCAACCAGAGGTAAAAACTGTGTACCATCCAGCTTTACCAAGTTGCCCTGGCCATGAATTCTTTTTACGAGACTTTAGTGGTAGCAGCGGTTTATTTTCTTTTGAATTAAATAAGCGATTGACATCAGAACAAGTCTCAAATTTCATGGATCATTTTCAACTTTTCACTATGGCTTATTCATGGGGAGGATTTGAGTCTCTAATTCTTTGTAATCAACCAGAAGAAATTGCACATATTCGTCCAAATATTAAACGTAACCTTACAGGTTCATTAATTCGTGTGCATATCGGCTTTGAAGATGTAGATGAATTGATTGCAGATTTAAAAGCTGGATTTGAGCGAATTGCTTAAAAGTGCGGATA
>NZ_LCTK01000013.1:0-59318 GCF_001008205.1 Haemophilus haemolyticus
CCATCGGTTATATGAACACTGAATTGGAAGAAGGGCATATTGATTTTAAAACCTATGCTCATTACCACGGTTTCTTACACTTATTCTTCTTTACGATGATTGTGTCAGTTATCACCAATAACTTAATTTTAATGTGGGTTGCCATTGAAGCGACAACATTAAGCTCTGCGTTTTTGGTCGGTACTTACAAACAAAAAACATCCCTTGAAGCTGCGTGGAAATACATCATCATCTGTTCTGTTGGCGTCGCTTTCGGTTTATACGGAACACTTTTAACCTTTGCTAATGCAAATGGCGTGCTTGCTGATCCAAGCCAAGCGATTTTCTGGTCAGCAGTGAATCAACAAGCCACAGGTTTAAACCCAATGTTGATGTATATCGCATTCGCTTTCGTATTGATTGGTTTCGGCACGAAGTGCGGTCTATTTCCAATGCATACTTGGTTATCAGACGCACACAGTGAAGCACCAAGCCCAGTGAGTGCAATTTTATCAGCGGTGTTATTAAACTGTGCAATGCTTGTGGTGTTGCGTTACTACACATTAGTTTCAAAAGCGGTTGGCGCAGAGTTTCCACAAACTTTAATGTTGATCTTTGGTTTACTTTCAGTGCTTGTGGCGGCGTTATTTATCATCGTGCAATTTGATATTAAACGTTTGCTTGCTTACTCAAGTATCGAAAATATGGGCTTAATCAGTTTCGCTTTCGGTCTTGGTGGCCCAATTGGGGTATTTGCAGGTTTACTTCACACCATCAACCACAGTCTTGCGAAAACCTTATTATTCTGTGCATCGGGTAATATTCTATTGAAATATAAAACTCGTGATATGAATCAAGTGCGTGGATTATGGCGTGTTGCACCAGTGAGTGCGGTGCTTTTCGCAGGTGGTGCGTTGGCATTGGGTAGTATCCCTCCATTTAACGTATTTGTGAGTGAATTTAGTGTTGTGGTTGCAGGGATTACAGCGGGTAAAACTTGGTTAGTTATTTTATGCTTAATTTTACTCACTATCGTGCTTGCAGGACTTGCCTTAATGCTATTAAAAACAGTGCTTGGCAAACAACCTGATAATGTGGAAGCAGGCGAAGTCAGTAAAGTCTCTTTGGCGGCAATGGCCATACTATTGTTGTTAATGTTTGTAATGGGTATCCATATTGCAGAGCCAATCTTGCAGTTACTAAAAAGTGCGGTAGGAATTGTGCTTGGATCTGAACATGTGTCCTTTGGCGATATGCTAGTTTTACCTTGGCAAAGTTTAGCGAAATGATCGACAACTGGGGGAAAAAATGGAATTAACTAAAAATACATCGGTCGATCCGGTAAAAATGCTCGGCAAAAATTATATTGAAGCCGTTAATGCAAAATTTCCGAATACCATTTTAGATGAGGAGTGGTCTACACCGAATCAAGTGACTTTAACAGTGAAAACTAATATGTTACCTGATGTGGTGGAATATCTTTACTATCAACATGAAGGCTGGTTGCCATTAGTTTTTGGTAACGATGAACGCTCAATTCATGGTCATTATGCAGTGTATTATGTGCTTTCTATGGAAGGTGTCGTCAAAACTTTTGTGACGATTAAAGCACTCGTAGATCCAGTCACACTCGAATTTCCTTCCGTGACACCGAAAGTCAAAGCGGCGGTGTGGGGCGAACGTGAATTATTCGATATGTACGGTTTAAAAGCCGTCGGTCTTCCCGATCAACGTCGTTTAGTGTTACCAGATGACTGGCCAGATGATCTTTACCCATTACGTAAAGATTCAATGGACTACCGTTTGCGTCCAGATCCAACTACGGCAACGGAAACCTATGAGTTTATTAACGAAAAAGGCGAAGCACGTATTGTTCCACTTGGCCCGTTACATATCACTTCGGATGAACCAGGACATTTCCGTTTATTCGTGGATGGGGAAGATATCATTGATGCGGACTATCGTTTATTCTATGTACACCGTGGTATGGAAAAATTGGCAGAAACCCGAATGGATTACGATCAAGTCAATTTCTTGGCTGACCGTGTGTGCGGTATCTGTGGTTTTACCCATAGCGTTGCTTATGCTAACTCAGTCGAAAATGCATTAGGTATTCAAATTCCTGAACGGGCACAATGGATTCGTGCAATTTTGTTGGAAGTGGAACGCTTGCACAGTCATTTATTGAACTTAGGTTTATCTAGCCACTTTACTGGTTTTGATACAGGCTTTATGCAATTCTTCCGTGTTCGTGAAAAATCGATGACTCTTGCAGAAGTGCTTACTGGTGCACGTAAAACCTATGGAATCAACTTAATCGGTGGTGTGCGTCGTGATATGTTGAAACACCAACGTGAACAATGTATTAAGCTTATTGCAGAAATGCGTGAAGAGCTTAAAACTTTGGTAGATATTTTACTCAATACGCCAAATATGGAACAACGTACTGTGGGCGTAGGAGTGCTTGATCGTCAAGTTGCGCGTGATTTCAGCCCAGTCGGACCGATGATTCGAGGTTCTGGCTTCTCACGTGATGTGCGTAAAATTCACCCCTTCTCTGGCTATGGCGATGTACCATTCAATATGTTCACCGAACAAGGTGGCGATGTAATTTCTCGTGTGAAAGTGCGGGTAAATGAAGTATTTGAATCCATGAATATCATTGATTATATGGTAGATAACTTGCCTACTGGTGCGATTATCACTGAAGGTTTCAATTACACTCCAGGACGTTTTGCGTTAGGTATCACGGAAGCACCGCGTGGTGAAGATATTCACTGGTCAATGTTTGGTGATAACCAAAAATTATATCGCTGGCGTTGTCGTGCAGCGACTTATGCAAACTGGCCAACTTTGCGTTATATGTTGCGTGGCAATACGGTATCAGATGCGCCACTTATTATTGGTAGCCTTGACCCTTGCTATTCTTGTACTGACCGTGTGACGGTGGTGGATGTACGTAAACGCAAAGCACAAACGGTTTCTTACAAAGAAATCGAACGCTACGGAATTGAACGTAAAAATTCACCATTAAAATAGGGGGCGCACAATGTTTAAATTACTTAAAACCGTATTAAATGCGGGGGATGTTACCACTAAATATCCGTTTAAACCCTATGAAGTAGATCCTGATTTCCGTGGTAAACCAGAACTGAACTCTGATCAATGTATTGTTTGTGCAGCCTGTACGATGGCATGTCCAGCTAATGCGCTTACCATGCGTACCGATCCAGAAACAGGCGAACGTACTTGGTCATTATTTTTAGGCCGCTGCATTTTCTGTGGCCGCTGTGAAGAAGTTTGCCCAACAAAAGCGATTCGTTTAAGCCAAGATTTTGAATTATCAGTTAGCAATAAACAGGATCTTTATCAAGAAACAACCTTTACTACAACGATTTGTCATCAATGTGGCCAACCTTTTGTTTCTCATAAAGAACTCAATTATGCCGTGGATTTATTCAAACAAACGTTGGATAACGATGAACTGGTAAAACATAAATTAGCGGTGCTCAACACTTGCCCAACCTGTAAACGCCAAAACAGTTTGGAAAAAACCGCCGATATGGAATCCAATATGCGCGTGAAATTGGCGTTATTTGATCACGTTAGGGAGATTGCAAGATGAACACACAAATCCCAATGCCTGTGAATGGTATTTCAACGCCATTTAGTGTGGATGAAAACATTGCGAAAATGAAACAAACTTTGTTGAAAAATATTCAACGTTCCGCTTATGTTTACCGTGTTGACTGTGGCGGTTGTAATGGTTGTGAAATTGAAATTTTTAGTACCATTACACCAACCTTTGACGCAGAACGTTTTGGGATTAAGGTTGTTGCCTCACCTCGCCATGCGGATATTTTATTATTCACTGGCGCGGTAACTCGTGCAATGCGTACACCAGCAATGCGTGCTTATCAAGCTGCACCTGATCCAAAAATCTGTATTTCTTATGGGGCGTGCGGTTGTGGTGGCGGTATTTTCCATGACTTGTACTGTGTATGGGGTGGTAGTGATCAAATTGTGCCAATTGATGTGTATATTCCTGGTTGTCCTCCAACTCCAGCGGCGACTATTTATGGTTTTGCAATGGCACTTGGTTTACTTGATCAAAAACTCAAAGGTAAACAAGAAATTGCCGATCCTAATGCTGAGGCTAAATTACGTTTCCCAAATATTCCATTAGATTTACGCGTGGAATTAGAACGTGAAGCACGTCGTTTAGCGGGATATCGACAAGGTGGAGACATTGCTAATCAATTTATGAGTATGATGTCTGAAAAAGATCAGGTTCCATTTGGTGTTCGCCTTGGCGAATTTTTGGAACGTGAAGCGGATCCTCGTTTGAGTGAAATCGTAAACCGATTACATGCAATTAGTATGCCGTTTTCGGGATAGTCTAACGATTGCTAAATAAACTAATAGCTCCGTTTTGATTTCTGCCAAATCTCCCCTTACCCCTCTTTGCTAAAGAGGGGAATAAGAGCGGTCAATTTCAATTTGGTTTTCTGCATTAACAACAGAAAACTAAAATGAGAGAGAAGATACTTTATTGCTAAAGAAGAATTCTCTATTTGGAAAAGAGAGTAATAAGAGCTGTCAATTTCAATCTGGTTTTCTGCATTAACAACAGAAAATTAAAATGAGAGAGAAGATACTTTATTGCTAAAGAAGAATCCTCCTCTTTGGAAAAATAGAGGAATAAGAGCGGTCTATTTCAATCTAGTTTTCTGCATTAACAACAGAAAACTAAAATGAGAGAGAAGACATTTTATTGCTAAAGAAGAATCCCCCTCTTTAGCAAAGAGGGGGAAGGGGAGATTTGGCAGTATTGATTAGCGAAGAAATTACTTTACAAGTTTTATAGGACGTACCATGACAACCCAAGTTTTTTTCTATTTACTCAATGAGCGTTTTGTTGAAAACGATGAGCAAGTTCCAGAGCAAGCCAAGCAAGTAATGTATTATTCCCTTGCGATTGGCCACCACGTTGGAGTAATTGACTGTTTTAAAAAATTGCTAATTTGTGATTATGCCGATTACCAACGTTTTGTAGATACTTTCCCTGAAGGGGATGCAAAACGTAAATTTGCGGGCTTAATGAAATTTGGTGAAATTGTGATTGATTCAAGTCATGTGAATTTATTGGCTAAGGCACTAGATGAAAATAGATCCAATTTTTCGCCTGAACATCAAAAATGGGTCGATATTTTAATGGATACGCTTGCTTCCATTCAGCGTGAACCTGTGATGTATATTATGGTGAAACGCCGTGATGAATGAAAATGTAATCCTAACTGTTGGTAACACAATGATGGGCGATGACGGCGCTGGCCCTTATCTTGCTCAGCTTTGTAGTGAAAATCCGTTGCCAAATTGGACCGCACTTGATGGTGGTTCTGCACCGGAAAATCTTGTGCATCAGATCCGTGCCATGAAACCAAAGCGTTTAATTATCTTTGATGCAACAGAAATGGAATTGCCCGTTGGCAAAATTCGTATTATCGATAAAGAACTCATCGCAGAAATGTTCTTCGTCAGCACGCATAATTTGCCACTTAATTTTTTAATCGAGCAATTAGAGGAAGATATTCCTGAGGTTATTTTTATTGGTATCCAGCCCGATCTTGTTTCCTTTGGTTTTCCGATGAGTGAAGCTGTAAAAAGTGCGGTGGAATTTTTCTATGGATTTTTGAAGGATGGGGGCGATTTAGGAGAAATTACTCGATTGTAATTGCCTTCATTCATAAAAACGATCGCTTAACTTGCGATCGTTTTTTTATATGTTAATAAGCAACATTTGTTAAAATGAATTTGGCATTAGCAGACAATCTTGATGCGATCATCGCTTGCCCTAGACTTAATCCGCCATCTCCCATTGGATATTGATGTGCGCTTAACACATTAAACTCCACAAGCTCTTGTTTCAATAAACGACGTAATAATTGGTTATGCATTACACCGCCTGAAAGTACAATGGTTTTGCAATTGTGGCGTTTGGCTTGCTGACAAGCTAATTCAGCAAAACCTTTTGCTAGCGCATAATGGAAAATAAATGCTTTGTTTTCTTTGGAATCATCGTAATCCAGCCAATTTTGCCAAAATGTGGCTAAATCCAATTGATTATTTTTGATTGGCATTTTAACCTGAATATTGACCGCACTTTTTTCATCTTTGATAAAATCAGATTTTGTGGCCAGCGCTTCTAAATAACAAGCGGCCTCGCCCTCCCAAGAGAGTTTGTCACCCACAATACCTAATCCATAAGCTACCGCATCAAATAATCTCCCAGCTGATGAAATTAGGGGAGAATTAAGATTACGTTCAATAGCATTGGAGAGTGGTTCCCAAGGCAATTCTGAACAAGTTTTAGCTGCAATGTCACGCCAATTGGGTACAAATTTTTGAAGATGAGCAAGCCAATTGCGCCAAGGTTGAGTTGCGGCAAGATCGCCACCAGGCAAAGCAACGGCAGGCAATCCACCTAAATGTTGAGATTGTTCGCCATCCACTAATAAACATTCACCGCCCCAGAGTTGCCCGTTATCCCCCATTCCAATACCATCTAAAGCTAGACCAATCACTTTTTCATGACAATGATGTTCTGCTAACACAGCAGCAATATGTGAGTGATGATGTAAAACTTCCACATAAGGTACTGATAATTTTTTTGCGAGATTTTTCCCCGTTTTTGATGAAAAATAACCTGAGTGCGCATCCACCGCGATTAAATCCAGTTTGAATTGATAAATTTGGCAAAATAAGTCGATATTATTTTCTAATTGTTGTTGCACAAGTTCATTGGCGGTATCACCAATATGTTGGCTAACGACGGCTTTATTTTGTTTTAGTAGGCAAAATGTATTTTTAAGATCAGAGCCCAACGCTAAGATATTTTTTGTATTTTCCGTTTTCAATAGCATTTCATCAGGAACGTAGCCACGCGCTCTGCGTAGCGTTTCTATACCATCAAAAGAGGCTCTCACTAAGCTATCATCAGCGCGTTGCAAAATATCGCGATTATGGCAAAGATAGAAATCTGCTAAATAACTCAATTTTTTCACCGAACTTTCGTTGTCTAGAACAGGTGGCTCACCACTAGGATTGGCAGATGTCATGACGAGCGGTTGATTGATTTCACGTAAGAGTAAATGCTGCAATGGATTACTCGGTAACATCACCCCAATTTCATTTAAATTCGGTGCGATATTTTCTGCGAGATTGGACACTTTATTTTTTTGTAACAAAACGATTGGTGCAGCTGTGCTAGTGAGTAGTTTGATTTCGGTTTCTGTTAAATTTTGTAAAAAATCTAAACTTGGCACCATTACGGCAAGAGGTTTGCTTGGACGATGTTTACGATCTCGCAGCAATTGAACCGCATTGAAATTCTGTGCATCACAAGCCAAATGAAAACCGCCGATCCCTTTGATTGCCAAAATTTTCCCTTCTTTGAGCAAAAGTGCGGTTTGTTTTAAGGCTGTTTGATGTGTTGCAAGTTGATGTTCGGTATCTTGTAACCAAATATGCGGGCCGCAAACTGGGCAGGCATTAGGTTGGGCATGAAATCGACGATCTGCTGGATTTTTATATTCATGTTCACAATCTGGGCAGAAAGGAAAATCCGACATCGATGTATTTTTACGATCATAAGGAATTTTTTTGATGATCGTAAAACGAGGCCCGCAATGGGTGCAATTAGTGAAAGGATAGTGATAACGACGATTTTCAGGATTGAATAAATCCTCTACGCAAGCGGGACAAGTGGCGGCATCAGGCACAATTTGTGTGTCCATCGCATTGTTTTCGCTTTCTCGTATTACAAATTCAGCAAAGTACGGTAGATTTTCCCAGTGTTTTTCACATTGTTGAATATCTGTGATCAGTGCTAAAGGCGGTAGTTTTTCCTGTAAATCTTTTAAAAAATTCGTAAGCGCATCTTTTTCTGGATTTACAAATCGAATTAATACCCCTTGCCCATCATTATTTACATCGCCCTTTAGGGCATATTCATTTGCTAATAACCACACAAAAGGGCGAAATCCCACACCTTGCACTTTGCCTTTAATGCGTAATTCGATTCCGTTCATAACTTATTCTCTACATCAAATTGAGTGATTTTTATGGTAACCGAAAATATATGTGCAAGCTGTGATTTTCATCAAAGAAGATTCGTTTTTATAAGCAAATTATTCTACGTAATGGGCTTTCCAATAACCAATCCACTCTTTTAATAAAACCATATTGCTATTTAATGCGCCTAAGTCAGGAACAAAAGATTTTGCAGATAAATGTCCTTTGCTGCCATAGCTTGCCGCTGCAGCCGGAAGAACATCAAATCCTTGTTTTTCAAAAAGGTATTTGGCTCGTTTCATATGCCATTGATTTGTTACTAAAATAATTTTTTGAATATGATCTTTAACTAAAATAGTTTTAGTGAAACTGGCATTTTCTTCCGTATTACGGGCTTTATTTTCGATCCATTGCGTTGGCACATTAAAGAATTGGTTAAGTTCTTTTGCCATTAAGTCGCCTTCAGAAATGCCTATCAAAGAATAGCCTGTGGTTAAAACAGGTAAGCCCGTTTCTTTTTGTAAAAATGCCGCATAACGTAAACGTTCTAGTTGTGGTGCGCCAGAAGCCGTGTCTGCATACAGTTCTTTAGTTGGGTAAGATCCACCGCCTAATATCACGATGGCTTGAGCTTGTTTATACTCATCTAGCGTAAGGGCTGGAGTGTCATCATTATCTGTTAGAAATAAACTAGTAAAAGGCGCACTCATGACATAAAGCCAAGTGAAACTGATAAGCGCAATAAATTTGGCTAATTTTTTGAAATGAAAACGATAAATAATCGCTGCAATAATCAGTAATACAACGGTATTGAGAGGCGGTGCGATAAGTGCGGTAAGAAGTTTTCCTAGTTCTAACATAGATAAGATCCTTGATATAGAGCGGTTTCATTATAATGATTAGTCATAGCTTGTCCATGTTGATTTTGTTAAAATAAGCCCCCTTATTTTTTGATAAACAAACGCTCGAATTCACAAAAAGTGCGGTTATATTTATGAAAGTTTTTAAAGACAGTGTCATTTACCTTGTTGGGGAATTATCGTCAAAGTTAGTTCCTTTTTTACTTTTGCCTTATTTATCGCGTAAATTGGGCGTAGAAGGGTATGGCTCACTTTCTTATTATCAAACTTTTTTAAGTTTATTTTTGATTGTGGTTTCTTTAACTCAAGAGGGCGCAATTTCCCGTTATTTTTATTTTTACGGAAAACGTTCATTAAATTTAGTGGTGAATACTGGCTATGTTTATACCACTATAATTGGCAGCATTATTTTAATTGGCTGTTGGATTGCTCAGTCAGAAATATTATTTTATGCCGCACTTTCCTCAATTTTTCAATCTTTCTTAAATGTTCAGCTAAGTGTAAGACAATGCCAGAAAAAGGCTTGGTCTTATGCTTTTATTCAATTTTCACTCACAGTTACTGGTGCGGTATTTACCGTCGCATTGCTCGAGTATTATCAAAATGATCTTGTTGAAAAAAGAATTTTGGCAATTTTATTGAGCAATTTGGTTGTTTGGTTTTTTTCTTATTTTCTTTACAGAAAGAGTGCAACATCTAAAAAATATCAATATAAACATTATCAATCCGCATTATTTTATATTTTAGGATTTGGATTACCGCTTATTTTGCATCATGCGAGCTTTTTCTTAAAAGGGCAGTTAGACCGTATTTTTATTTATCATAAATTCAGTGAAACAGATTTAGGGCTTTATGCGATGGGGGCTCAACTTGCTTTAATTTTTTCTATTGCTATTCAAGCACTTAATAAAGCGATTATTCCCTATTTTTATGAAGCCTTAAAACAAAAAAAATTAGTGATTCAACAGCTACATAAATGGGCGTTATTTTCCTTTTTGCTGATACCTATTCCTGCTTTAATCATGTGGATTATTCCTGAAGATGTGCTAGTTTGGATTTTAGGTAGCCAATTTGTGGGAACGAAATATTATTTTATTTTATTTTTAATTTCGACCACATTAAGTATTCCTTATTTGATTTTAGTTAATTATCTTTTCTATTATGGAAAAAATAAACTTATTTCCCAATGTTCGGTTTTATCTACAGTTATTTATGTAGCGAGCCTTGTGGCTTTAACTTTTACTGAAATTAAATATATCCCTTATGCTGGAATTATTGGTTCGCTTTCCATTATTCCTATTCTTTATTTTATGACATCTAAAGTGAGTAAAACCCTATGAATCTCATTCTTTGTTGCACACCATTGCAAGTATTAATTGCGAGAAAAATCATTGAATTACATCCTAACGAGCAATTCTTTGGCATCATGTTTGGTGGTGTATGGGATAAAAAAAGAACCTTGTATGCGAGTAAATTAGCAGAAGTTTGTAATGATTCGATGAACATTGATACGGGAAAAGATCTAAAAGGTTTCGATTCCCTAAAATTAATGCGCCAGCTTAAGAATAAAATTACGCATAAAAGTTTTGATAAGGTTTTTCTCGCCAATCTTAATTCATTATGGCTACAAACTTATCTTAGTCATGTTTCATTTAAAGAGCTTTATACCTTTGATGATGGTTCAGATAATATTTTCCCACATCCTAATTTATTGAGAGAGCCTGGCTCATTTAAATATAAACTGATTAAAGCCTTTATTGGCGATAGATATAGTGTGCATAAATTATTTAAAAAAATAAAAAAACATTATACGGTTTATCCTAATTACAAAAATATTGTTCCCAATGTTGAACCTATTTCCTTATGGGATAATAAAGTAGATGGTGAGATAGATGGCGAAGTCTCATTTTTTATCGGACAACCATTGTTAAATACAAAAGGGGAAAACGTCTCATTAATAAAAAAATTAAAAGATCAGATTCCTTTTGACTATTATTTCCCTCATCCAGCAGAAGATTACCGAGTGGATGGGGTAAATTATGTTGAATCAGAACTCATTTTTGAAGATTACGTATTTAAGAATTTAGCAAATAAAAAGGTGATTATTTACACGTTCTTCAGTTCTGTTGCATTTAATTTATTAAGTCATCCTAATGTAGAAATTCGTTTTATTAGAACGAGTATTCCAAGATGGCAATTCTGTTACGATTCATTTCCAGACCTTGGATTAACGATTTATAAGGAAATTTAAAATGAAAAAAATTGGTTTCTTTATTATGAATATCGAAAGTGCGGGTGGAACTGAGCGAGTTTCCATTAATGTTGCTAATGCTCTTGTTAAACAGGGATATGATGTTTCTTTTATTAGCATTGGCGGTAACAAGCCTTTTTTCCAAGTTGATGAAAAAATTAATATTTACGCAATGAATAAATTGCCCTATTCATTGAAAAAAGATTATTTTTCTATTACAAAAAAATTAAGAGAATTGGTTAAAGAATTGCAACTTGATACTTTAATTGTGGTTGATGGTGCGATTATGCTCTTTTCAGCTTTGGCGTTGGTCAATTTACATGTAAAGCATATTTTATGGGAGCATTATTCTTTTAACTTTACTGGCAATCGTCTAGTTCGTACACTCGGTAAATATTTAGCTTCAACAAGATGTGATAAAGTCGTTACATTAACCGAGTCAGAAAAAACGCTGTGGCAAGAAAAATTTAAAACGAACAATATAATCAGTATTGCTAATCCAAATACGCTTTTGCCAAAGAATAAATTAGCAAAATGGGAAAATAAAACTATTTTATCTGTAGGGCATTTATTTTCTTATAAAGGTTTCGATTATTTATTAAAAGCCTGGCACGTTTTAGCAAAAAAACACCCAGATTGGAATTTAAAAATAGTGGGATCGGGTGAGGAAGAAGATAATTTAAAAAATCTTGCTAAAGCATTGGATATTGAAGATTCAGTTAATTTTATTCCTCGTACCAATGATGTCGCTTTTTATTATGAAAGCAGTTCAATTTATTGTTTACCTTCACAAACAGAAGGATTGCCTTTAGTCGTTATTGAAGCGATGGCATTTGGCTTACCTATTGTTGCCTTTAATTGTTCTCCGGGCGTAAATCAATTAGTGGAAAATAAAGAAAATGGTTTTCTTTGTGAACAAAATAATATTGAAGAAATGGTTAACGGTTTAGATTTATTAATGAATAATCCTGAACTTTATCAACAAATGTCAGACAAATCTCGTGTAATGAGTGAAGATTATGGCATTGATAAAATTATTGAAGAATGGAAAGCGATTTTATAAGGAATAATTTTATGTTAAAAAAATATTTGATCTCTTTAGATAAAGATATTCAGCGTCGGGAATTATTCTTTTCTCAAAAAAATACTGAGGATTTCCAAATTTTTTCTGCCATTAATACCATGCAAAAAGATTGGGATGAATTAGCTACTATTTTTAATATTGAACAATTTAAAGCACATTATGGCCGTAATGTCACTAAGGGTGAAATAGGCTGTACATTAAGCCATCTTTCTGTATACCAAAAAATTGTTGAAGACAATGACATCGCTGAAAATAGTTATGCGTTAGTCTGTGAAGACGATGCTTTATTCCATTCAGATTTTCAGCAAAATTTAACCGCACTTTTAGCAGAAAAACTTGAGTCTGAAATTATATTGGTTGGGCAGTCAAAAATTAATGATTTCAATGATTTTGATTTAGAAATTAATTATCCGACAACCTTTTCTTTTTTATGCAAAAAAACAGGCGATGTAAATTACGCTTTCCCTTATAAAAGTTATTTTGCTGGAACTGTGGGCTATCTTATTAAAAAATCTGCTGCAAGAATATTTATCCAGCAAGTTTCTCAAAACAAACCATTTTGGTTAGCGGATGATTTTTTACTCTTTGAACAGGATTTTAATATAAGAAATAAAGTGGTTCGCCCTCTCATGGTCATTGAAAATCCTGTATTGATAAGCAATTTAGAAAGTGTTCGTGGATCTTTATCCAATAATTTGTTTAAAAAATTAATGAAATATCCATTGAAAAAAATTTTTGCGATTAAGAAAAATTTGGCTAATTAAAGGAAGGAATTATGTTAAGCATTATTGTGCCTTCTTATAATCGAAGAGCAGAAGTGCCAGCTTTATTAGAAAGTTTAACTCAACAAACATCGACTCATTTTGAAGTGATTATTGTGGATGATTGCTCAAAAGAAAAACTCGTCGTTGATCAACGCTATTCTTTTCCAGTTACAGTGATTCGTAATGAAACCAATCAAGGTGCGGCAGAAAGTCGTAATATTGGCGCGCATGCATCAAAGGGAGATTGGTTGCTGTTTCTCGATGATGATGATCGTTTTATGCCGGAAAAATGTGAAAAAGTATTACAAGTTATTGAGCAAAATCCAGACATTAATTTTATTTATCATCCAGCTAAGTGTGAAATGGTCAATGAAGGGTTTACTTATGTGACTCAACCGATTGAACCTCAAGAAATCTCGACAGAACGTATTTTGTTAGCCAATAAGATTGGTGGCATGCCAATGGTTGCGATTAAAAAAGAGATGTTTTTAAAAATAGGCGGATTATCCACCGAACTTCGTTCTTTGGAAGACTATGATTTCTTATTAAAACTGCTGCAAGAGCCAAGTTTTAAACCTTATAAAATTAATGATCCACTGACTTATTGTACTTTCCATACTAAACGTTCAAGCGTGTCTACGGATACTACCAACACGCAAAAAGCGATTGATTATATTCGTGAGCATTATGTGAAAACGGTAGAGCAAGCTTGTAATTTTGATATTAACGCGAGCTATATTTTGGCTTATCCCCATATCATGAATTTATCGCGTAAAGCAGCAAAATATTATTTTGATATTTTTAAGAAAACAAAAAGCATTAAACAATTCATTATTACGTTGGTTATTTTAATTTCGCCAAAATTAGCCATCAATTTAAAACGGTTTATGTAGGAAAATAAAATGAAATTTTCAGTCCTTATGTCCTTATATATTAAGGAACATCCTCAATTCTTGCGGGAGTGTTTTGAAAGTCTTTTGGCACAAACTCGTCAAGCAGATGAAATTGTCTTGATTTTTGATGGCGTAGTAACGCCAGAATTAGAATCTGTTGTGACGGAGTTTGAAACAAAACTGCCATTAAAATTAGTTAAATTGCCGCAAAATCGAGGCTTAGGCAAAGCCTTAAACGAGGGTTTATTGCATTGTGCTTATGACTGGGTTTTCCGTATGGATACCGATGATATTTGCGTGCCTGAGCGTTTTGAAAAACAAGTGGCATTTATTGAACAGTATCCTGAAACCATCATTTTTGGCGGACAAATTGCTGAATTTGGTGAAAATGTAAATGATATTGTGGCATATCGTAATGTGCCAACATCGGCTCAAGAAATTATCAAATTCACGCAAAAACGTTGTCCGTTTAATCACATGACGGTGGCATATCAAAAAAGTGCGGTCATTAATTGTGGTGGATATGAAGATCTTCAAGAAGATTATTATTTGTGGATCAAACTTGTCGCACAAGGTTTATATGTGGCGAATTTGCCAGATATTTTAGTTTATGCGCGAGTAGGAAATGGCATGGTGAGTCGCCGCCGTGGGGTCAATCAAGCCAAAGCAGAATGGCGTTTGTTCAAATTAAAATATCGTTTGGGAATTCAAGGATTGTTATCTGGATTATTTACTTTTGCATTGCGTTTTGGCTCTCGTTTATTGCCAACCTCGTTATTGAAAAACCTTTATCAAACTTTTTTACGTAAATAGGAAATCCGATGAAATTGAATATGTTATTTAAAATTTCTGCATTATCCTCCGCACTTTTTTTAGTTGGCTGTTCTAGTTCGTCTGATATTAAGCCTGTGGTCAATAGTACCAGTTATACTAAGCAAAGAACGCCAGAAAATTTTAATGATTATGTTCAATTTTTAAAAGGTAAAGCAGCCGCTGAAGGTGTGTTATTATCGGTATTGAATGCTCAAAATAATATTCTCTATATGCAAAAGGCAGTAGATTTAGATCGTGAACAAGCCGGTAAAATTCGTAAAAGAGATCCTAATTCACCTCCAGTGGCTAATCCGAATGGCACGAGCAACTATCTCAATAGAGTGCTAACTCAAAATAAAGTGAATGTCGCGGGTGAGCGTTATTGGGAAGTGCAAGCCCCATTGCAAAAAGCAAGCCAAAAATATGGTGTTCAGCAGGAGTATTTGCTTGCGTTATGGGGAATGGAAAGTAGTTTCGGGCATTATCAAGGCAAATATGATGTACTTTCTGCAGTAGCAACCTTGGCTTTTGAAGGTCGTAGAGAAAAATTATTTACGAAAGAATTTATCTCCGCCATGAAAATGCTTGAAAAAGATCATATTCAACGTGAACGTATGTTAGGTTCATGGGCGGGCGCGATGGGACAAACTCAGTTTATGCCAAGCACTTTCTTACGTTATGCGGCTGATGGAAATAATGATGGCGTAAAAGATATTTGGAAAAACCAGTTTGATACTTTTGCTTCTATTGCAAATTATTTGCATACCGTAGGCTGGGATAATAGTTTGCCTTGGGGCGTAGAGGTGATGCTTACGCAACCTATTGATTTGAGTTATTCGGGTACAGAAAGCAATAAAGCTCGTTCTTTAAAAGATTGGCAAGCGATGGGGTTAATATTAAAAAGCGCCAATCCACAGGAGCAAGCAAAATTAAGTACACTTGAAAATGCTCAGCTTTGGTTAGTTCGCCCTGATCGCGAAGCGGGCAGAGCGTTTTTAGTTTCGAATAATTTCCGTACTATTTTAGATTGGAATAAATCTAATTATTTTGCATTGAGTATCGGCATGTTTGCTGAACGGATTAAAGATAATGTAGGATTGTGATAAAAAATGCGGTCAATATTGACCGCATTGTTGTTTACTTATTTTTTCAATGTCGGCACAAACTCAGACAGCATTTTTATCTCTTCTTCACTCAATCTGCTTTTTACCATGTTACCTGCACCTTGTATTTTTCCACTTTTACGATCGGAAAGTGCGGTGTAAATTTCCTCTGAATTTAGCGTGTTGATAATTCTAGATTGTCCGAATGCTGATTTTTCAGCGGATTTTCCATGGCAAGTGGCACAGGTTCGTTTATAAAAATTTTCAGCTTGTTCCGCATTTACATCAGCCAATACAAGTTGGCTTGCGGTGAGTAAACTTAAAGAGAGTAGAGTAGTTTTGTAAATTCGTTTCATGGGTTATCCTTTAAATAATTTAGTTAAATCGTCTTCGGGAATTTTGCCTTCATATTTAGCTTGAATGTTTCCTTCAGGGCTAATGACAAATGAAGTTGGCGTACCCATAAGCTGATAACGTTCAGCTGTAATTTTCATTTGATCTTTAATTACAGGCAAATGGAGTTCACGTTTAGCCACTACGGCTTTAGTATCCATTTTATCGCTATCCACATTAATCGCAATAAGTGAAACTTTTCCAGGATTCTCTTCTGCGAGTTTTTCAAATTCTTTTAACTCTGCGATGCAACGTCCGCAAGTTTCTGACCAAAAAATAAGTAAGCGTGTGCCTTTCCAATTCTCAAGGTTTGCAGGATTGCCTTGAAGATCATAGGCGGCAATATCAGGTGCTTTTTGCCCTACTGAGGCAACTTCATCTTTACAAGAAACGGCGCCAAAAATAACCGCACTTATGGCAACTAATTTCAATAGTTTATTTGTTCGCATGGTTTTCTTCCTTTACAAATTTTCCGTGATGTAAATAAATAACACGATCGGTGAGTTCACCTAACTCTGGATTATGCGTCACCATTACAATAGTGCGCCCTTGTTGATTAAGTTTTGTGAGCAAATCTAGCACTAAAGATTCGTTTTGCTCATCTAAATTTCCCGTTGGTTCATCAGCAAAGATAACGGGCGGTTGATTCACTAACGCACGCGCAATGCAAACACGTTGTTGCTCACCGCCTGAAAGTTGGCTAGGGCGGTGATCAATACGATGGCCTAAGCCTACTTGTTCTAATACGGCTTTAGCAGATGCTTCATCAATCACGCTGTGATAATGTTGTGCCAGCATCACGTTTTCAAGTGCGGTCAAATAAGGGATTAAATGGAATTGTTGAAATACCAAGCCAATTTTTTCAGCACGGAAACGTTGGCGACCGACTTCATCTAATTGGGCGGCATCAACACCATCCAAAATCACTTTACCTTCACTAGCAGTATCTAAGCCCGTTAAAATATTCATCAGCGTAGTTTTGCCAGAGCCAGAAGCCCCCATAATCGCTACAAATTCCCCTTGTTTGATTTGAATATTAATGTCTTCCAGTGCGGTAACTTGCCCGAAGCGTTTATATAAATGTTGGGTTTCTATTACAAAGTTGGTCATGGTTTTTCTCTTTTATTATCTAATTTATAAGCGTTTCAGTTTTACTCACCCTTCAACACATTCGCAACATTAATACTCAATGCTCGACGTGTTGGAATAATAACAGCCACAAATGCCACTAATAACGAAAGTACAATCGTAATTGGCAATACAGGAAGTCGCATATCAATATAAGATTTGAATACAGTTATTCCCAATACTTGAGCTAATAAATAACCCAAGCCAAGTCCGATAATAATCGCACAAAACGCGATAATTAAAATTTCGGTGCTGATTTGGCGAATGATGTCAAATTTTTTTGCACCCAGTGATTTTTGTAAGGCAAATTCTTTGGATCGTTCGCCAACAATTGCAATTAATGTGGTATTCACACATAAGGTTGTAAGCACCAAAATCACAAGGGAAATTAAGCCCATTAATCCTTTAATTTTTTCTAAAATTTGTCCTTCTGAAGCGGAAACTTTACGGATTGGGCGAGCGGTTAAATCGGGATATTGTTGCATAATTTTTTCGGCAAATTGATCCACTGTATTGGCGCCTTGCTCATTTTGTACATTGAGTAATGCGTTGTTTACTACGCCTTCTTTATCCAACCAATTTTGTGCAAATTCAACATTCACAATAAGCATATTGTCAGTTGCATCACCGGCTTCTACAATTCCTTTAATATTGAAATTGTGTTTTTCTACGGCATTTTTAGACAGTTGTAGGCTATCTCCCACTTTAACATGTAATCGTTCAGCAAGGGTTTTCCCGATCATTGCATTGCGGTCGTCAAAATTTACGTTGATTGCTGATCCCGTAATTTGCCAGTAAGGGGCGAGGATTCGCATGGCATCAAAATTTACGCCCATCAGAACAATTTTTTCTAAATCACTACGTGCGACGCCATAAAGGTAAGGACTGGCTGCAGTGATAAAACCATCGGGTGCTTTTTGTAAAATTGCGTTTAATTCTGCTTGATTCATCATTCCGCCATCGGCTGAACCAATGTAGAAATTTGCTCCGAAAGTACGCAGTTCTTGGCTCATTTTGGTATTAATGTCGAAGTAAACCGCTGCCATTGCAGTGACGATACTTGCGCCTACTGTAAGGGCAGTGAAAATAATCAATACTCGTTGTGGGCGTAATCGCAACGCGCGGAAAATTAATCGCCAGAACATGCTTTGAGTATTTGCGCTTTTATGCTCTGCCATAAAGCACCTCGACAGGGTAAAGTTTAGCGATTTTATGTGCTGGGAACCAAGTGCCAATCACAGCAATAAGAATGGAGAGCACGAGAACACAAGGCACGACGATCCAAGCAAAATCAAGAGGCGCACCGAATAATGCGGCACCGATAAATTTGGCTAATCCCCATCCGGCTAAACAGCCAAATATTCCGCCTACTAATGCACTTAATACCGCTTCGCAGTAAAACAATAAGGTGATTTGCCATTGATAAGCGCCCAGTGCTTTCATTAAGCCAATTTCTTTTGAGCGTTCGATAATTCCTGCGCTCATTAAGGAAGCAATTCCCATTGCTGCGGCGATTAATGCCGCGAAGGTAACGACCGCCAGTAAGAGTTGGATTTTGCCAATGACGACACCTTCGGAAGCAGCCACTTGCCAAATTGGGCGAACTATTGCGCCAGAAATTGCTTCTTCTAATTGATGGGAAATTGAAGAAACATAAGCGGTGCAATACCAACGGTCATAGGCTTCTGCATCTAAGGCATCAGTATTCGCACGTGCTTTACGGGAAAGATCGTTTTCAGGTACGGTGAGGGCAGATACGCGGACGGATTGCATTTTGCCTTCTAAACCCAGCAAATTTTGTACCGCACTTAGGGGCATTACAAGCTGATTATCTTCTGTTCCACCAGTACTTAAAATGCCTTTAATTTCAACCGCACTTTGTTGGCTTTTACCGTTATCGTTTGTGTAGCTTAAGCTAAGTTTATCGCCAATTTTCCAACCATTACTTTTGGCAAGTTGTTCGCCAGCAAGTGCAGGAACGATTTCACTAAAGTCATTGTTTAAATCATCAACCCATTCCCCTTCCACTTTCCAATAAGGGCTAATGATTCGTTGCCCAGTATGGTAATCCTCTTCATCAGGCACGGCAATATTATGATCAAAGAAGGTACCAAGCACATTAATCGTTTTAGGCGCTGAAAGTGCGGTTGAATTTTGTGAGGATTTTGTCACTTGCACATTTGCTGAAAGCAACGGGGCAAAACCCACGATATTATTTCGCCAGAAAATATCTTTGATGTTGGGAAGCTCTTTTTCATCTAAAAAATCTTGGCTAGATAATGAAGCGCTATGGCTGAGTTCATCAGGCAATGCTGCATTGCTGGCTGGCTCCACCAAAATATTGGCACCGTAAGATTTCAGTTCTTTCGCCATTTTGTCACCAATATCAATGGAAACAGCAAGCAGCGCAGAGACTAAGCCAGCGGCTAAGAAAATAGTGATAATGGCGAGCAATTTACGTTTGATACCAAATCGCCAAGACTGAAATAACATTCTAGCAAGCATTGTTATTCCCCTTTTGGATTTTCGTTTTTGTTAATGCCGAGATAGTTATCGGGATTATCGCGGAACAAATCGAGATTTTTTTCGTTCTCAAAGAAATAAGTATGCCCTTCGTGGCTATATTTATATTCAGTTTTAGTGTTTTTGAGTTTGGCTCCACTAATCGGATCTTGTACTTCAATTTCCACAATCGTACTGAATAGATTTAAGCCATCTTCAAGGCTTTTACGAGACATCACGATTTCATTTTCAGTTTGTTGCCAATTTTCAATAGGTACAGGGTTACAACCGCCCGGTTTACCGATAGATGGAATAAAGAGATGCACGCCACAACCAACGCAGACCACTTGATTGCCTTGCATGACATAGCCTTGATCGCCGCAGAGTAGGCAAGCATCGAATACTGCCGCCATACTGATTTTATTCGGTTGGCGATTGATAATGAAAAAGCGTACGGCTTTGCCATCATCTGCAATCCAAACAAAACGGTGAAGTTTACCGTCTTTAAGTGGCTCTAGTGCTAAATGCACTTCATTTTTGTCATTAAGTTGTACTGGAACTGCTTCGGAAAGTTGTGGCGGTTGGGAGGCAACTTTTTCCCAATAAAGTTGACTTGCAGTCACAAATAAAATACCCAATATTCCCCAGTAAATGGTACGTTTTGATGTTTGTACGAAGGCTAATTTTTTTCGTTTTTCTATAAGATCCCTTTCAGATTTTGCTTCTCTTAAACATTTTGAATGTGTTTGAATAGTAAAAATACACAAAACAACGAGCATTAACACAACACAAATGAGATTGAGCCAAGCGGTGATTTCCCCTGATTTTGCCACAAAACTTAACCGCACTTTGGTGAGTTCAATGAGTTGTAATTTCATTAAGGTAAGCAGTAGTTCTGCTACAAGCGGAAGAATTAAAGCGATAAAAAGTAAAAAGCTGAGTGCAAAAAGTGCGGTGGATTTTCCTTGTGTTTTTTGTTGCTGTTTAAGTAAGAAATAGAGCCATGCACTTGAGGCTAAACTAAAAATTACGCCAAAAATGACCGCACTTATATTTAAAATAAAATCTGTGTTAATAACATCTGTGTTGGTGAGGGCGGTGATGTTTGGATCTTTTGCCCAAGTTGCCCCTGCGATAAGCATTAATGCAAATTGCCAGAATGCTGCAAGGGTTAATGATTTGCTCCATTGGCTGATTGCAAAAAGTAAGAAGATAATTAAAAAGCCGATGGTTAGAATAAGGTTGGTGGTTTGTCCATTAGGAATATTGAGTCGTAGGACGACCCCCAAAGCCAAGCCAATAAGGCTTAGCCAAATAAGCGTTTTAGGCGAAATATTGCCTTTTTTAATTGCCCAAGATGCACCAAGTAAAAGCGAAATTGGCAAAAGAGATTGCAGAATAAAAATGAAAAAATAAGTCATAGAAAGAGGATTTTTAAATGATAGGGTGGGCTTTAGCCCACCGTTTTTTTATGTCTGATTATTAATTGGTGGGCAGAAGCCCACCCTACAGCACTATTATTTTAAACCAGTAAATTTAAATTCATAATTTACATCAAATGGTTTCCACCAACGACCCACGCCAGTTTCTTCATCAGTGTGGCGGTGCATACCAGCTTTTGGTGGCGGATCGATATGATAAGTTAATTTGTAGTTACCCACGCCCATCATTTTGATGTTTGCGCCATAGTGTGGGCCATCGCCAGCAACCATTGGCATGAAGGTACCTTCTTGTTTAGCACCAGTATCGGTATTGACTAAGGTATAGTTGATGGTTAAATAAGGCATCCATTCACCTTCACCAAAACCGTTTTTGTTACCTTTCACTGCATGAATGTCTGCTTCTAAGTGAATATCAGATTTTGCTGCAGGCAAGCCCATGCCGCGAGGTTCCATATCCACTGGTTTTAAGTAAACCGCTGCAATTTCCATGTCATTCATGGTAACGGCTTCACCGATTGGATATTCTTGGAATGCGTAAGCAGAAGTTGCTGCAAACATTCCTGCTAATAAACTTGCGCTAAGAAGTGCTTTTTTCATAGTTTCTCTCCTGAGATGAGTTTTGAGTTAATTTGAAACCGCTCTTTTGCTTTGATATTTCATAACAAACAAAGCAAAAATAGCAGCAAGACTTAAGATTGCTTGTGGCACAAGGGTTTCCACATAAGGATAAACACCTAACCACGAGATTTCCGGTACATCGTTAATTAATGTTGGTTCAAACAGTTTACCTTCAATCAGTTCAAGTACAGATTTGCCAGCGAACACAAATGCCATTAAATACATAAATGAACCAGTAAACATAAAGAATGGTTTTAATGGCAATTTAACCACGGTGTAACGCATTATAAAGTAGCAAATCGCCAGTAAAATGACCCCGCAAATAAAGCCAGCAAAAAGATAGGCTAAACTGACCGCACTTTTCGCATCACCGACTAGGGCATAATAGAACAATACGGTTTCTGCGCCTTCACGATATACAGCAAGGAAACTGGTAAGCCATAAGCCGAATAGAGAGCCTGCCGTTAATGCCGTTGAAAGTTTGCCTTCGAGGTAGCGTTTCCAGTTTTGTGCTTCGACTTTAGAAAGCAACCAGTAACTCATACTAAACAGCATAAAGACCGCAATAATCATTGTGAAACCTTCAAGCAATTCACGGTTTTGCCCTGAGTTTTCAAAAATAAGTTGGAAGATGAATGCAGTAACTATGCTTGCCCCTAACGCCACATAAACGGATTGGCGAATAACTGGCAATTTATCGTGATGATTGTTTTTCACCATATAAGCCACAATAGAGGCAACGATTAATAAAGCTTCTAAGCCTTCACGTAAAATAATAAGCAAGCTATATAAGAACATGGACCAATCACTTTGTTCGCCACCTTGCAATATTTGAACGGCTTTCGCTAAGTTTTGGCTTAAACCTGCAGCTTGTTCTTGTAATTTGTCACCATTTCCCGCTTTCATCAGGCTGACTAAACGAGTGAAATAACCTTCTAATTCCGCTTTAAAGTTGCTATCGCGCGAGCCTACTTTGTTTTCCATGCCAGAACTTTCAAATACATCAAAGTAAGTGTCTTGCACCGCAAGCATGGCTTTTTTCGCATCCCCTTGTTCATAAAGGGCAATAGCTTGTTGAATACGTTGGTTGATTTCAGTCGTAATTTTTGCCCAATCTTGCTCTTCAACGTTATCTGAAATTTGCGCTTGTGATTGTGTCGCTTGAGCATTTTGTTCATCGCGAGTGGTAGGTAAATTAGGAAGCTGTTCTTCAATATCTTGCAAGAGTTGTGTGCTTTGGTAAGCAATTTCTGTCATTTGATCAGGTTGTTCGCTCAAACGAATCAAATTATAGAATTGTTGATTGATCGATGCTGAAATTTCAGAAGAGCGGTTAGTTCTAACCGACATTTCCATTTCAGAATTTTTGTAGCCGTCATATTGAGCTTGTTGGAATGCTTTTTTAGCATTGGCAAAATCGCCGCTTTCATAAGCGCTAATGGCTTGTGCGATGAAATCATCAATGGTTTTGAAACTTTGTTGCCAATAAGGTTTGATGGCTTGATTATCATAAACGCCGTGCTGACTATCAGCATTGAGTTGATGCCCTTCAACAAGAGAAGGTAAAACTTGCTGTAATTCATTTTTTAAACTGTTGATTTTGGCTTGAACCTCATTCATTGGTTTACCTTCGCCAATCATTTTGCGAATTTCACCAAAAGTGGCTTCCATTTGATAGCTTTTTTGCGCTGAAAAATTAATGCGAATGGGACCTTCTAAATTTTCAAATACTTCAAAATATGCCATTTGTACTTCGGTTTTGGCATCATCAATTTTGTTTTCTTTAAGAAGTTGTTCGGTGTGATTCAAGCGTTGAGTGATGTCATCAACCCATTTTTGATAGTTATCGGCAAAGACTGCTTGAGAAAATAAAAATAGTAAAGATATGCTGATATAACGTAAAAGGTACGGCATAGAACTAACCTTATAAATGAAATCCATTCTTATTTGAAAGATATATCTAATGAGAAAAAATCTCAATAATAAATTTGAATTTTTGCTACTTAGATCAAGTTTTATTTGAATATTTAAGATTTTTTAATGGCTGCATGTATAATGCAATCGTTTTCCAATTGCCCTTTTAGGAGATTTTTATGACAGCACAAACTGGTATTTTGCTTGATGGTTGCAAAGCAGGCGTATTTTTAGAAGCAAATATCTCAGATTATTCTCAGATTCCAGCGGCGGCTCGCCAATTCCTTACTAGCTTAGAACAGCTTCAACAAACTTATCCCGATGCACGTTTGGGGGCGATAGTTGCTTTCGGCGATAAAGCTTGGAAAACCCTTGGTGGGCAGGACGCACCAGAGCTTAAACCTTTTGTTACTTTAGGAAAAGGTGATTTAACTGCGCCAAGTACACAAACCGATCTTTTAGTTCATATTCAATCGTTACGCCCTGACGTTAATTTTTCTGTGGCACAAGCTGCAGTTAATGCTTTTGCTCAAGCTATTGACGTTCAGCAAGAAATTCACGGTTTCCGTTGGGTGGAGGAACGAGATCTCACAGGTTTTATTGATGGAACTGAAAATCCTAAAGATGCCCAACGAGCAGAAGTTGCATTAATTTCAAATGGTAATGATAAAGATGGAAGTTATGTGTTTACTCAACGTTATGAACACAATCTTGCCAAATGGGAAAAATTGAATACGGCAAAACAAGAAAATGTGTTCGGACGCACCAAAACGGATAGCGTAGAAATGGAAGATAAGGCGGATACTTCTCATGTCGGTCGTACAGATTTGAAAGAGAATGGCAAAGGTTTAAAAATCTTACGTCAAAGCTTACCTTATGGTACTGCGAGCGGTACACACGGATTATTCTTTATTGCTTACTGTGCAACGCTTTATAACATTGAACAACAGTTGCTTAATATGTTTGGTGAAAAAGACGGAAAAACTGACCGCATTTTAGGTTTCACTAAGGCTGTAACGGGCGCTTATTATTACGCACCGTCTATTGAGCAGTTGAATAAACTTTAATTTATGAAAAACCTAAATTAAAAAAATTTAGGTTTTTTTATGTTTCTTAACTTTTTCTTAAGATTTATTTGTTTTAATACACACATCCAAGCAATGGTGCTTGAAATTAACTGACTTAAAAAGGAAACATTATGAAAAAATTTGCATTAGCAACAATCTTCGCATTAGCAACCACTTCTGCATTCGCAGGTTTTAATGGCGGAAATGCTCAAGGCGGTTTTCAACAAGCAACCCCTTCAGCAATTAGCGTAAAACAAGCTTTATCTGCTGCAGATAATTCAATGATCACTTTAGTGGGGAATATCACTCAGCAAATTGATGACGATGAGTTTTGGTTTACTGATGGGACTGGGCAAATCAAGATTGAAATCAAAAAACGCATTTGGAATGGTTTAAACGTAGATTCAAAGGATAAAGTTAAAATTTATGGAAAATTGGATAACGAGGTATTTGAGAAAGCAGAACTTGATGTATTGCGTATCGAAAAAGCAGAATAATTATCTTTGAAGATAGCGAGCATTAGCTCGCTGTTTTTGTTTATAAAGTGCGGTCAATTTTTATGAGAATTTTATTGATAGAGGACGATAATCTAATCGGCAATGGTTTACAGATTGGTTTAACGAAACTAGGTTTCGCGGTGGATTGGTTTGCAGATGGTAAAACAGGAATGGATGCCTTAGCGTCTGCGCCTTATGATGCGGTGGTATTGGATTTGACATTGCCTAAACTTGATGGATTAGAGGTATTACAACAATGGCGTTCCAAGCATCAAGATATACCCGTATTGATTTTGACTGCCCGAGATACATTAGATGAACGTGTTAAAGGTTTACAAAGTGGTGCAGATGATTACCTTTGCAAGCCTTTTGCTTTGGCTGAAGTTGCGGCGCGTTTGCAAGCACTGATTCGTCGTCGTTATGGCCATCATCATTCGGTGATTGAGCACGAAGGCGTTAAACTAGATCCAAATCAGCGTTCTGTTTGGCTAAATAATCAACCTATTTCTTTAACAAGCCGTGAATATAAATTGCTTGAATTATTTATGCTGAATAAAGATCGCGTATTGTCTCGCTCATCGATTGAAGAAAAATTATCAAGTTGGGATGAGGAAATTAGCAGCGGCGCATTAGACGTGCATATTTATAATTTACGCCAAAAATTGGGGAAACAATTTATTCGCACGGTGCATGGTGTTGGGTATGCTTTAGGACAAATTGAAAAATGAAAAATAGAAGCCTTACGTTGCGTCTTATTTCTGTGCTTTGTTTAACCGCACTTTTTGTTTGGCTTGGTTCTACGCTTGTCGCTTGGTGGCAAGTGCGCCACGATGTGAATAAAGTTTTTGATGCACAACAAGTTCTCTTTGCTGAACGGCTCGCAAATTCAGATTTAAGTACTATTTTGGTGGAATCTAGCACAACGCTAAATAAAAATTCACTGTCGGCATTAAAAAAAAGTTATGACGATGATGCCTTAGCCTTTGCTATTTTTTCTAAAACTGGGAAACTTTTATTCAGTGATGGACGAAATGGAAAAGATTTTATTTTTAATAATAAAATGGGTTTTCATAATTCTCATACTTATGATGATGACGATAACTGGCGAATTTTCTGGCGTACGGCAGCGAATGGGAAATTGATTATCGCAGTAGGGCAAGAGTTAGATTATCGTGAAGATTTAATTGAAGAAATGATCTTTGGGCAAATGTGGATTTGGTTTGCTAGCTTGCCTATTTTGATTATTGTTTTAGGATGGTTGATTCATAAAGAACTTCGACCGATTAAACGTTTGAGCCAAGAAGTACAAACGAGAAAATCTGGTGATGTGTCATTACTGAATACCGAGGGGCTACCCGTTGAAATTTTACCTTTAGTAAAAAATTTAAATCAATTTTTTGACCGTACTTCGGCTATGCTACAACGTGAACGCCGTTTTACCTCCGATGCAGCCCATGAATTGCGTAGTCCATTGGCGGCACTGCGTATTCAAACTGAAGTTGCTCAACTGGCGGGTGATGATGGGGAATTACGAGAACAAGCACTTTTGCATTTAACCCAAGGGATTGATCGTGCATCGCAGTTAATTGAGCAACTGTTGACGCTTTCAAAACTGGATAATTTACAAGAATTGGAAGAATTACAGCCTATTGATTGGGAAGACATCATTCAGTCGCTGATCGCAGAGCGTTATTTTGTGGCAGAAAAACGTAAAATTACGTTGGCTTTTGAGAAAGAATCTGAACCAAAGCCAAAACAAGGGCAACCAATTTTAGTTTCATTGATGCTTAGAAATTTACTCGATAATGCCATTAAATATTGTTCTGAAGACACAACCGTTTCAGTGAAAATCGCATCTTCTCAGATTATTGTTGAAGATAATGGTGGTGGCGTTGAACCTGAGGATTTGAAAAAACTTGGTCAGCGTTTTTATCGTCCAGCTGGGCAAAATGAAAAGGGCAGTGGATTGGGGCTTTCTATTGTCATGCGAATTGCGGAATTACACGGATTCAAAGTGCGGTTAGAAAACGTTATAAAAGAAGGACAGCGAATTGGCTTAAAAGCACAAATATTTTTATAGACATCTCCTTTAAAAAAAGAAAACCGAGTAAAGACTCGGTTTTTCTTTTTAGAATAGGTTGCTGATAAAGATGACTAAAATAATCACTGGCACAACGAATTTTACATAGTTAAACCAGATTTTAGTAAATATTGATTCAGGTGTTGGAGAAAGTTCTTTTTTCGCCTCATCTTTTAACACGAAACCAACGAAAATAGCACAACCAAGTGCGGTCAGCATAAAGAGAATATTTCCACTGACATAATCATAGAAATCAAAAATGCTTTTGCCGAAAATGGTGATATCTTTCCATAGATTATCACCTAAAATTGCTGGAATATTACCTAAGATAAAAATCCCACCAAGAGTTAATACAATCGCTTTGCCACGACGCATTCTGAGTTTTTCTTGTAATGCGGTAATGATTACTTCATAAATTGTGATAGAAGTAGTTAGCGCAGCAATTAATAATAAGCCGAAGAAAATAATTGCAAAGAATTTACCCGCCCATAAGTGAGAGAATACGATAGGCAAACTTTGGAATACTAAAGTTGGACCTGCGTTTGGTTCAATCCCAAAGGTGAAAAGTGATGGGAAGATCATAAAGCCAGCAAGTACAGCAATAATTGTATTGGTAAAACCAGTAATAACTGCAGTTTGTATTAAGTCTTCTTCTTTATTTAAGTAGCTTGAAAGCGTAATTAATACGCCAAAACCAAGACTCAATGCGAAGAATACTTGACCTAAAACAAAGATAAATAATTGTGGTGTAATTTTGCTGAAATCTGGTTTTAAATAGAATGTAATTCCTTCCATTGCGCCTGGTAATGTTACGTTGCGAATAACCATTCCAATGAGGAAGATGAATAGCAATGGCATTAAATATTTTACAGAGCGCTCAATCCCACCAATGATACCTTTCGCTAAAATAATGTAATTCACCATAACAAATAAGAAGGTGTATAGCATAATTTCATAAGGGCTATTGCCAATATGCAGCTCATAGAAATCTTTGGCGATATCTTTAGTAATGGGGGCTGAGATATCTAAGGTACCGCTGATTAGGCTAATGATATAAGAAATAACCCAGCCACCAAGCACCATATAATACGCCATGATACCGAATGAACCGAGTAAGCCCATGTAGCCAAGGATTTTCCAATATTTGGAAATGCCTTTTCCTTTATCCAGAATTTTATCGCCAAAGGCATCAATAGAGTTTACACGTAAGCGACGGCCGATCACGTTTTCAACGAGAATCATCGGAATACCGATTACAATCATTGCGATACAGAAAAGTAGAACGTAGGCTCCACCACCATTTTCACCCACAAGATAAGGGAAGCGCCAAGTTGCACCGAAACCGACAGTTGCGCCTGCGACAGTCATGACATAGGTGAGTCGGTTTGACCAAGTTTGTCGTTGTTTGTTGTTTGTTGTCATTTGTTTTCCTATTTTTAATAAAAAGTGCGGTAAATAATTAGGGTGTTTTACCGCAAAAATTAAAACTCAATTTTTTCTTTATATTCACACAGATCTTCAATAATGCATGAGCCACAACGAGGTTTACGTGCGATACAAGTGTAGCGCCCGTGTAAAATTAACCAATGGTGAACATCCACTTTAAATTCATCAGGTACGACTTTAAGCAGTTTTTCTTCCACTTTTACAACATCTTTACCTGGTGCAAAATTAGTTCGATTGCATACACGGAAAATATGGGTATCCACTGCAATGGTTGGATGACCAAATGCCGTATTTAGTACAACATTGGCTGTTTTTCTACCCACACCTGCTAATGCCTCTAAGGCTTCGCGATTTTCGGGCACTTCACCGTTGTGCTTTTCAATTAAATCACGGCAGGTTTTGATAATATTTTCTGCTTTGCTATTAAAAAGCCCGATGGTTTTAATATAGCTTTTTAAACCATCTAATCCTAAATCTAAAATCGCTTGTGGCGTGTTTGCAACAGGAAATAGTTTTTCTGTCGCTTTATTCACGCCTTTATCGGTTGCTTGCGCCGATAGAATTACCGCAATTAATAATTCGAAGGGCGAATTATACTGTAATTCTGTGGTCGGGTGGGGATTTTGATCTCTTAATCGGGTTAATATTTCGATTCTTTTTAATTTATTCATCTTATTTATCAATTCGATTTTTTATTGCAAGGAGCAAGCCTAATCCTATAAATGCACCTGGAGGCAAAATGAAAAGTAAAAAGCTACTGTCTGTATGGTAAATATGGAGCGTTAAAAATTTCGCTTGTTCGCCGAATAGATTTTCGATTCCATCAAAAACTGTACCTTGTCCAATGATTTCACGCAATGCGCCAAGTACTGTCAAGCTAAGCGCCATCCCTAATCCCATTGAGAAACCATCCCAAACTGAATGGAGTAAGCTGTTTTTTGAGGCGAATGCTTCTGCTCGACCAATCACAATACAGTTGGTAACGATAAGTGGAATAAAAATCCCAAGTGATTGATAAAGCGTATAGGTATAAGCATTCATTAAAAGTTGAACGACAGTTACTGTCGTGGCAATGATCATCACGTAGATTGGAATGCGGATTTCATTCGGAATATATTTACGGAAAAGCGAAATGACCGTATTTGTGCAAGTGAGCACAAGCATTGTCGCTAAACCTAAACCAAGTGCATTGGTGGTGGTGCTAGACACCGCTAAAAGCGGACAAAGCCCGAGAAGTTGGACAACCGCTGGATTATTTTTCCAAATTCCTTGAGCAAAGATTTCTTTCCACATGGATTTTTGTTGATTTTCAACCGCACTTTCTATCTGTTCTTCTTCAAGTGCGGTATTTTTTTCAGTTAAATCTGTCATATTATTTCACTTGTGTTGAAAGCTGTTGTAACAAGGTTTGGTTATTTAGCATGATTAATGCTGAGCGTTTAGTTTGATTCACCACTGCGCGAGGTGTAATGGTTGCACCAGAAAATTGATCAAATTTTCCGCCATCTTTTTTTACCGCCCATTCGTTTAAATTATACTCATTAATCGATTGATGAGTGAAATTTAAAATCCAGTTGGAAATACGAAGTTCAATTTTATCGCCTAGGCCTGGGGTTTCATGGTGTTCAATGACTCGCACGCCTAACACTTCACCTTTCGGATCTAATCCTACAAGTAAGCGAATATCGCCAGAATACCCATCAGGCGCGGTGGTTTCATAGGCATAGGCAGAAACATTTCCATCTTTTTTCGCAAAATAAATTTTCTGAATGCCCACCAAATTTTTATCTTGAGGAATAACCGCACTTTCTAACAGATTATTATTGAAATAATCTTGTGGAATGACCTGTAAAAGTAATTCTCGTTGTTGTGCCGCCATCGCCGCGTCAATTTTATCTTTTGTTAGGAAAAAAATACCCGCAGAAATTGCTGTGCAGAGTAGGGCGACAAAGCCTAACAATATCCCGTAACGCGATGTGATTTTTACTGTGCCCATTATTTTTTCCCTTTTGTTGGATAGCCAGATACTCGAGGACGTGTGTAATGATCGATAAGTGGAACGCAAATATTACTTAATAAAATTGCGAATGCTACACCATCTGGAAAGTTTCCATGATAGCGAATGAGATAGACAAATAACCCCACTAATGCGCCAAAAATAATTTTTCCTCGTGGTGTAATCGAGGCTGTGACAGGATCTGTCGCAATAAAAAATGCGCCAAACATCATTGCTCCACTCACGAGTTGGCTAATTGCACTTAAATGCGTGAAGCCAGTAAAAGCGGTCGCGGTGGCTAAACAGAAAAAGGTGACAAGCATCGCCACTGGAATTTGCCAGTGAATGACACGTTTTAAAATAAGGAAAATTCCGCCTGCTAAGAAAGCCACGTTGACTTGCCACCAGCCTTGAGCAAAGTCAGTTCCATTACCCATAAAAATCGGGAGTTTAACCAATTCATAAAAATCATTTAATTGAGTGTGACTTTTATAGAAAATTTTTGCGCTATCCAAAGGCGTTGCTTGGGTGATACCATCAATATTATGTGTAAGTTGTGAAAGGGTAAATCCATCAGTGGTTAAACCTGAAAATATTAATGAAAATGCATCTGAAAAAGTTGGTGGTTCCTGTAATAAATTAATTGGTGGCATCCACGTTGTCATTTGTAACGGGAATGAAATCAAGAGAATTACATAGCCAATCATCGCAGGGTTGAATGGATTTTGCCCTAAACCACCATAAATCTGTTTACCTAATAAAACTGCACAGAGTGTTCCAATGATGATAACCCAATAAGGTGCATAAGGTGGAATAGCCATCGCCAAAATTAAAGCTGTCAGGGATACGCTGAAATCTGAAAGATAATTTAACGGCTTTTTACCGCGTAATTTTATTGCAATAAATTCCGCAATGATTGCTGTAGCAATGGCTAATGCGGATTGAAGCACCACGCCAAATCCAAAATAATAAATTTGCGTAAAAAAAGCTGGCATCATTGCCAACATTACCCAAAGCATAATACGCGCTGTGAGTTTCCCCGAATGAGTATGAGGAGAGCTAACCATTTTAAACATTATTTTATTCCTGATTATTTTCTAATGTTGCTTGTGTTTTTGTCAATTTCTTTGCTTTTGCACGAGCAATAGCTGCAGCTATCGCCGCTTTTTTCGGATCAAGTGCGGTTGAATTTTCTTCTGTCTTTTCTACCACACTTTCTATGGCTCGAGTGCTTGGAACTGATTCTGTAGTTCCATTCACTTGAGCTAAGTTTTTTTACTTTGCACGAGCAATAGCAGCGGCTACGGCTGCTTTTTTCGGGTCAAGTGCGGTTGAATTTTCTTCTGTTTTTTCTACCACACTTTCTATGGCTTGAGTGCTTGGAACTGATTCTGTAGTTCCCGCTTGCGCAAGTTTTTTCGCTTTTGCACGCGCAATCGCTGCAGCTACCGCAGCTTTTTTCGGATCGAGTGCGGTTGAATTTTCTTCTGTTTTTTCTACCGCACTTTCTATGGATTGAGTGCTTGGAACTGATTCGTTGGTTCCATTCGCTTGTGCAAGTTTTTTCGCTTTTGCTCGAGCAAGTGCGGCTGCAACCGCTGCTTTTTTCTCGTCGATTGGCTGAGTTTGTTGTTCTTGGTTTTCGACTTGAGATTCCGCTTGCTGACGAGCCAGACGACGAGCTTTACGTTGTGCCATTAAATCAGCGTTATCAGGTAAAACTTCCCCTTTTTCTGAGGTAATCGTTTTAACTTGTATTGATTCTGTTTCATTGGCTTTTTTCGCTTTCAAGCGTTCTAACGCCGCTTTAACAGGATCTTCACCTTTGGTTTGCGCTAATTCTTCTCGACGTGCTTCTGCTGCACGTTGTGAACGTGCTTTACGCTCTTGTTCTTCACGTTCCATTCGCGCTTGTTTCGCTTCAAAGCGAATTTTGGCTTCATCTGATTTTTTCTGTTTTTCTTTTATTTGCCAAATTTTTGCTTTTTCTTGGCGGAAATACTGAATCAGCGGAATATGGCTTGGGCATACGTAGGCGCAAATCCCACATTCAATACAATCTTTGAGAGCGTATTCTTCCGATTTTTTGTGATCTTCACTACGCGCAAACCAGTAGAGTTGCTGTGGCATCAAGTTGACTGGGCAGGCATCAGAACAGCTAGAACAGCGAATACAAGCTTGTTCAGGCTCTGGTTCTGCATATTCAAAATAGTCTGGTGCAAGCAAGCAGTTGACAATTTTTGTCACCGGTGCATTGAGGTTGGAAAGTTCCAATCCCATCATTGGGCCCCCCGCAAATACTGGATAACGTTCATCAAACTGATAGCCAGCGTGCGTCAATACTTGAGAAATTGGTGTACCAAGTCGGACCCAATAATTACCTTTTTCAGGAATTTTATCACCAGTAAGGGTGACAACACGTTCAATTAAAGGTTCGTCATTTATAACTGCTCTTTTAATTGCAAAGGCTGTACCAACATTATGCATCAGTACGCCAATACTAGAAGAACGCGCGCCACTTGGCACTTCCATTCCTGTAAGTAAATAAATAAGCTGTTTTGCGGCACCCGAAGGATATTTTGTTGGAATCACGCGAACGCTAATGTCATTTGCTCCTTGTAGCGCTTTACAAATTGCCTCTATTGCTTCAGGTTTGTTATCTTCAATGGCGATGACTACGTTCTCAGGTCGTAGAATATAACGCAAAATACGAATGCCTTCTATGATTTCATCAGCGCGTTCACGCATAAGACGATCATCACAAGTGATATAAGGCTCACATTCTGCACCATTGATAATTAAGAGTTTAACTTTTTTCTCTGCTGATTGAATTTTAGCGGCAGTCGGAAACACTGCGCCGCCCAAGCCAGCTATACCAGCTTGATAGATTTTGTTAATGAGTTGTTCTGGCGAGAGTGTTAAAAAGTCATCAATAGGATTACGCTCTAGACATTGATCTAATCCATCTGCTTGCAAATGAATTGTAGGTTCATCAAGACCAGACGGATGTGCAGCGACATAAGATTTAATCAATTTAATTATGCCAGAAGTTGGCGCATGAACGGGTAGCATACGCAAGCCATCACCTTGCGTTAAAGGTTGACCTTTTAATACATAATCGCCTTCTTTTACTAAAAGGTTACCTATTGTTCCTGCGTGCTGTTTAAGAGGAATGTAAAAATCCGTAACTAAAGGGTGATGACGTAATGGTTGTGAATTAGATTGTGATTTCATTTCAGGCGGATGAATGCCGCCTTTGAAATCCCATAATTTACCGGAATTGAAACGAGATAATACGTCCGCCATTTATTCCCCCACAACCAATTTTTTCTCAGTACCATTTACATTCATTACTGGAATGACTAATTTTGCATCAAACTTCCAATCCCAATTATCGATATTTTTTTTCACGGGAATCATTGATATACAATCTGTCGGGCAGGGTGCTACGCAAAGTTCACAACCTGTACAGAGATCAGGAATGATCGTATGCATGAATTTATTTGTACCAATAATGGCATCAACAGGACAGGCTTGGATACATTTCGTGCAGCCAATACACATATTTTCATCAATAAAAGCGACTTTCTCGATAGGTTCTTCTACGCCGTCCATTGCAGGCACATCAACACCTAAAATCTCTGCAATTTTTACGATGGTAGGTTGACCACCAGGAATACATTTTGTGATTTCATCTCCATTGCAAATAGCTTCAGCGTATGGTTTGCAGCCTGGATAACCACATTGTCCGCATTGGCTTTGTGGCAAAATAGAATCGATTTTTTCCACAATGGGATCAGCTTCGACTTTGAGTTTAAGTGAAGCAAAGCCTAAAATCGCACCGAAAATTAAAGCGAGTAAAGTGATTATGATGAATAGAAGGGTCATTATTTCTTTCTTTTTCCTGAAAAATACTGAGAGAACCCAATAAATAAAATCAAAATGGTAATAGCCATTAAAAGATAGATCATTTTATTACTTCACTAGTCCTGTAAATCCCATAAATGCGAGAGACATTAAACCAGCGGTGATAAGTGCGATAGATGAACCTTTGAAAGTTAAAGGTACATCGGCTGCGACAAGACGTTCACGAAGCGCAGCAAAAAGCACTAATACAAGTGAAAACCCAAGAGATGCACCAAAACCATAAACGACAGATTCCGTTAAATTATGAGCAAGATTTACGTTTAATAATGCAACACCGAGAACTGCACAGTTTGTGGTTATTAAAGGCAAGAAAATTCCAAGTAAACGATATAGCGTTGGGCTAGTTTTATTTATTACCATTTCGGTAAATTGTACAACTACGGCAATAACCAAAATAAATACTAATGTGCGTAAAAAAGTAGCATTCAAGGGAACAAGAATATAATGATCAACTAAATATGCGCAAAGGGAGGCGACTGTTAATACAAACATTGTTGCTAACCCCATTCCCACTGCGGTTTCAATTTTTTTGGATACGCCCATAAAAGGACAAAGTCCTAAGAATTTCACCAATACAAAGTTGTTAATCAGCGCAGTACCGATAATTAATAAAATATAGTGTGTCATTGCTTTCTGCCTTGTGTATAGGTCGGCTATTATCCTCATTTATAGGCGCGATAACAATAGAAAATTTGGGGTAGGATAAAGAGAAAATTGAGATTTTCTCGTTTTGTGAGAGGTGAATAAAAGCGCATCTAATCATTTAAACCATTAGATGCGCAAGTCTCGAAATTAATAATACTCTACTTGATTTATGTTAGTGAAGTATTTTTGAAGCTCAATATCAATTATTTTTGATATAGTTTTGCTGGACCTTGAGTACCACCGTTAGATTGACCACCTTCTTGTAATTTTAATACAGAACCAGAAGCAGTGATCTCAACACGACGGTTAGGGCGTAAGCAATCTTTTAGTGCTTGTCCATTAACACCATCACAAGCTTTTATTTGAGGGTTTTTACCATAGCCTACAGCGGTGATTTCAGCTGTAATTCCATCTTCAATCAAACGAGTTTTAACTCTGTCTGCACGATGTTGGGAAAGCTCCAAGTTGTAAGTTTCAGAACCTAAACGATCTGTATAACCTGCAACTTTAACTTTTTTAGCACCAGTAGATTTTAATTGAGATGCAACATTATCAACTACCTTTTTACCCTGAGCTGTTAAAGTATCCTTGTTAAAATCAAATAAAAAGTCACCACTCAAATTAAATGCTGAATTTCCATTACAACTGTTTGGATACCAGAAGAAACTTTGCGCATTATGATTTTTGTCAAATAATACTTTATATTGACAAATCTTATGAATGCCATTTTCACGATAATTGAATACATAATCCCATTCAGACACGCCATATAATCCTTCAGTAAAATGTGGATTACCAATTAATTGGCGAATTTGATCTTTATTCATTCCAGCTTCAATTATGCGAACATTGTCCCAATTTGGCCAGGTACCAAATTGGCTACCATCGTGGTTAAACGTCGCAGAATCAATTTTAGGCCACACTAATTGAGGTACTTGTTCACCATTTACGTCTTTATATTCTGGTTTACCTGCGTCAGTCACCTTACTCAAGTTACCACAAGCTGCAGCAGTTGCGATGGCAACAGTTGATAATAAAATGCGGGATAATTTCATTTTTTTTACCTTTTATTTGTCAATACCTCTTCGGAAAGAGAATAATGAAACTCATGAATTAAATATTATAAAACTGTAAAAGCTTCCGCTGTACATAGTAAAGGCAAAAAATTGTCTTGTAAATAATAAAATCAGTGAATTATCCCTCTTTTTTGTAAAGGAGTGTAAAGATATCTATTTTTAATGTATAAAATCATTTGCTCGCTTTGTAGTATAACGATGGATAATATTTACCGCACTTTCTTCAGCTTGACGACCTAATTTTTTTATCAAGGATTTTTTCAATCGATACTTCACACTTACTACATGTTTTTCTTTCATTTTTTCCAAAATTAAATCATCACTGGTTAAAATTTCATCGACTAATTTCAAGTCGATTGCTTGTTGGCCAAACCAATGTTCCCCAGTAGCAATTTTATCAATATCTACACAAGGACGATTTTGTGAGACGAATTGTTTAAATAATTGATGTGTTTCTTCCAACTCTTGCTGAAATTTTTGTTTGCCTTTTTCGGTATTCTCACCTAATACAGTTACTGTGCGTTTAAACTCACCAGCTGTCATCACATCTACATCAACATCATATTTTTTTAATAAACGATGAACGTTTGGAATTTGTGCTACGACGCCAATAGAACCAATAACAGCAAAAGGCGCGGATACAATTTTATCTGCTACACAAGCCATCATATAACCGCCACTTGCTGCAACCTTATCTACAGCGATGGTTAATTTTATGCATTTTTGTTTCAAACGACACAACTGAGAGGCTGCAAACCCATAATCATGAACAATACCGCCCGGGCTTTCTAAACGTAATAATACTTCGTCTTCTGGTGTTGCTACATTTAAGATTGCTGAAATTTCTTCTCGAAGTGCGGTCGTTTCTGATGCTGAAATATCACCATGAAAATCCAAGACATACACACAGCTTTTCTTTTTGTCATCTAAGGTTTCACCTTTTTTTAATTTTTCTTTACGTTTTTTAGCCTTTTGTTTTTCAGCTTTTTTCTCTGCTTTAGCTTGCTGTTTTAGCTCTTCTTCTGAAAGATTAAAATCACGCAAAACACGAACTTGATGATCAAATTCTTCAGATAAGTCTTTAATTTCTAATTCTCCTATTTTAGATTTGTTATGTTGACGATAAGAAATCACCAAACCAACAATAGCAAGAATGAGTAATAAAATTGTTAGTATTTCCAGAATGAAAATTCCATAGCCAGTTAAAATATCGTTTAACATTGTTACTCCTATTGATATTTTATAGATTACATTGTGCTTTCTACTAGTCGTGACTAGTCTAGACACCAACATGATAAAATATTGTGATTATTTGTGCTATTACAACAAAGATTTTTTAAACTAATTCTCACTTTTTTTATTTTCATTTCTGCTGATTTAGCATAGCATAAGGAACGATTTCATTTTCATTTATAAAAAGGAGTAATTATGAAATTACGTGCTGTTGTATTAGGTCTTGCAACATTATGTGCTAGCACAGCGACTTTTGCTGGCATGGTTTCTACTTCATCTAACCTTGAGTTTTTAGCCATTGATGGTCAAAAGGCATCTAAATCTCTTGCGAAGGATGCTAAAACTTTTGCTGTGAATGACACCCAAAACCATCAGGTTGTTGTTCGTTTAAGTGAAATTATTGGTTCTGGATCTAGCCAAACCCTTTTTGAATCTAACCCAGTAATCGTGACATTCCAAGGCAATGCAGAGGATCTTGTTATTTCGGCACCAGCTATTCGTGGTCGTTCAGAAGGTGATAAATTCAATGAAATGCCAAGCATTAGCGTAAAAACAAAATCTGGTAATACGCTTTCAGCAAAAGTGGATGTGTTAAAACAAGAAGGTTTATTCCCAAGTGCTAATGTGGTGAATGATCTTGCTGAATATAATGCGTCTGGTGCAACCGCATCTGTTGCTGCATTTGCTGCAACCACAGCTGCTAGCCCAATGGTCGCTACTCCAGCAAGTAATGCAAAAGCGAATAAAGGTAAAGTGGTTGTTCAAGGTGAAAACGTTGCAGAGCAACAGCTTCAATATTGGTTCCAACAAGCTGATAAAGAAACTCAAACACGTTTCTTAAATTGGGCAAAATCCCATAAATAATTACCGCACTTCATACAATAAAAAGTGAGCCTTGTTGCTCACTTTTCTATTTTGATAAGGATTTGAAATGAATATTCGGTTAAATGCCAAAGTAATCGCTGCGATTCCTGTTTTTATTGCCGTAAATATTGCGGCAGTGGGAATATGGGCTTTTGATATTTCTTCGCAATCAATGCCTTTGATTCTAGGGATTATTGCAGGTGGTTTGGTGGATTTGGATAACCGTTTAACTGGACGATTGAAAAACGTATTTTTCACGCTCATTGCCTTTTCTATTTCATCCTTTATTGTGCAGTTACATATAGGTAAGCCTATCCAATATATTGTGTTAATGACGGTGCTGACATTTATTTTTACCATGATTGGCGCCGTAGGGCAGCGTTATAGCACGATTGCTTTTGGTTCATTAGTGGTTGCTCTTTATACCACGCTGACTTATGTGCCTGAAGGAAATGTATGGTTTATTAATCCCGTAATGATTTTATGTGGTACCTTGCTGTATAGTGTGGTAACTCTGATTGTTTACCTGTTTTTCCCAAATCGTCCCGTACAAGAAAGTGTCGCCAAAGCGTTTTGTGCTTTAGGTGAATATTTAGATACCAAATCCTGTTTTTTTGATCCTGACGAAGTAGCTGAGATTGAAAAAAAATACCTCAATTTTGCAATGAAAAATGCGAATGTTGTCACGGCATTTAATATTGTTCGTACCGGACTTTTTTATCGTATTCGAGGGCAACATCGCCATCCTCGCACCCAAAGAATGTTACGTTATTATTTTGCCGCGCAAGACATTCATGAACGCACCAATTCTACGCATTTTGATTATCAACAAATAACGGAAAAACTAAAAAATACAGATTTGATTTTCCGTGTTCAACGTTTGTTAGAGCTACAAGCACAATCCTGTAAAGAAATCACGGCGAGTTTGCGTGAAAATAAACCCTATTATTTTAATGAACGTGTCGCACGTGCACTTTTAGGCACGTTGCATTCCTTTGAACTATATAAAGCACAACATCTCAATGATCAAGATGAACTGATTGATATTCAAACCTTGTTAGATAATTTACAAAGTATTAACTGGCAACTTAGCCAATTGGCACAAGAAACGACGGATACAGAACAATTAGCTCAAATTCATACGGAACAAATCACAGGGTTAAAAAATATCAGTGCGGTGATTTTTAGTCATTTTACTTTTGAGTCGCCGTTGTTCCGTCATGCAGTCCGCTTATCTATTGTGGTATTTTTATGTTGTGCCATTGTTGAGTTTTTCCAATTTAATCTTGGTTATTGGATTTTATTGACCACTGTATTTGTGTGTCAGCCAAACTATTCAGCAACTAAAGTCCGTTTACGTCAGCGCATTATTGGCACGATATTAGGCGTAGTGGTGGGATCTATATTACCTTATTTAAATCCAACCTTAGAATTAAAATTAGGTCTTGTGGTGCTTACAAGTACGTTGTTCTTTTTCTTCCGCAGTAATAATTACAGTTTCTCGACCTTTTTCATCACACTACAAGTATTGCTGAGTTTTGATGTCATGGGATTCGATACGGCAGCTGCGTTGATGCCTCGTTTACTCGATACTTTGCTTGGTGCCGCGATTTCATGGTTTGCCGTATCTTACTTATGGCCGGATTGGAAATATTTGCAACTTGATAAAGTGAGCCATCAAGCATTGCGTAGTGATGCGGTGTATTTATTGCATATTATTAGCCAATTGCAATTTGGTAAAAGCGACGATCTTAAATATCGCATAGCACGTCGTAATGCGCATCAATATGCAGCCGCACTGAGTACCACACTTTCTAATATGAATAATGAGCCAGTAAAATACAAGGCATATTTACAGAAAGGTTTTGATTTGCTCAAGCTTAATTATTCTCTATTAAGCTATATTTCGGCCCTTGGCGCTTATCGAGACAGAATGAAAAATTTGCAACAGACCGCACAATTTTTATCTGGTTTTTATCCTGTGGCAAAAAAAATTATCTATACTTTAGAACACATTGAAGAAATACCCGAAGCTATTTTTAACCAACAGCAAGAACGTATTGAAACACATTTAAAAGAATTGGAAAAACAAGACATGACGACCGAAGAACGAGCCGTCTTTAGTTTACCGTATCAGCAATTAAATTTGATTACGCAACTATTACCGCAGTTCTATGAGTATTTTAGGAAAGAGTCTTGTTAAAAGAATAAGCTATCAAAGTATAGGATCGTTATAAATATAAAAGTGCGGTTGATTTTTGAGAGATTTTAAAACTCCTTGAAAATTTACCGCACTTTATTTTTTATTGAGCAATAACATTGACGAATGAGTTATTACTGTCCCATGTTTTTCACTGATTTTAGGAAACCTTGGGCGCTATCAAACACAGAAGATTTTCCCTGTGCCTGTAAAATCATATCGGACATTTCTCGGAAGGCACCTTTGCCGCCATTGATAGAAAGTACATGATCAACAGCATTCTTCACATAAATAGGGGCATCAGCCACAGCAAAAGAAGTTCCACACGCTGCAAAGGCAGGGAGATCTACACTATCATCGCCAATATAAGCGGTCTGCTCGGCTGTGACGCCTGCTTGTTTCATGAGATCAAAACAGGCCGTTTCTTTTTCAAGTTTGCCAAGAAAGAATAATTCAATACCAAGATCGGCAATGCGACGACGTAAAATAGGGGAGTCGCGGCCAGAAAGCACAGCCACTTGAATACCTGCATCCATCAGCATTTTTATGCCTAAACCATCACGCACGTGAAAACTTTTGATAGCTTCACCATTGACATCATAATGAAGTTGTCCATCGGTGAGTACGCCGTCTACATCAGTAATGACAAATTTAATATTTTCTAATTTTTGTTGCATTGGGATTCCTCAGCTTGAAAATTCCACTAAACCCACTACGTGATTTTCATCATTAACAACGACTAGCGAGTGAATTTTTTTCGCTTTCATAAAGTCTTCTGCTTTTGATAAAAATTCGTTTTGATGAATAGTTTTTGGTGAACTTGTCATAAAGTCTTTGGCTGTTTTATTCAGCGTTTCTGCACCATTGGCTGTAAGCGCACGGCGAATATCGCCATCCGTGATAATACCTTTAAGTTGCTCGTTTTCCATCACTAAGGCAACACCCATTCGCCCTTCATTCATGACTGTGAGGCAGTCAGTAAAATTAGTGGTCGGTAAAATTGTTGGTAGGCGAGTTTGCATTTGATCTTTCACTTTACATAATAAACGACGACCAAGACTGCCACCTGGATGGAATTTAGCAAAGTCAGCTGGTTGAAAGTTGCGAGCAGTAATGAGTGATACGGCGAGAGCATCGCCAAGTGCCAGCGTTACAAGTGCGGATGTTGTTGGCGCAAGATTATTCGGACAAACTTCACGTTCAACAGTTATATCTAGAACATAATCTGCATGGCGTGCGAGCGTGGAATTTTTGTTACTCGTCACAGCAATAATTTTATTACCGAAATTTTTTAAACTTGGAATTAGTTTATTGACATCATCGGTTTCGCCGCTATAGGAAATTAACATCACGATATCTATTGGTTTCAACATACCTAAATCGCCGTGAAAGGCTTCTGTCGGATGTAAAAAGAAACTTGGTGTGCCAGTAGAGGCAAAGGTAGCCACCATTTTTTTCCCAATTAAACCGGATTTCCCTATCCCGCCGATGACTAATCGTCCTTCGCAAGCAAGGATTAAATCCACGACTTGATTAAAATCCTCGCCTAAATGTTGGCTGAGTTGCAAAAGTGCGTTGCTTTCCACAGAAAGGGAATCCTGTGCAATTTGTAGATAGTTCATTCTTCTTCCTAAAAGAGCGGTTGAAATTGGCGCTATTTTAGCGGAATCATAAAAAAATACGAATGAAAAATTCGATGTGAGAGAGGCATTATTGTTTATAAGATTGATGAGCAATATCTAAAAATTGGGGATTTTATTGACCGCACTAATGATTGCCCCTATACTACGCGCCGAGTTGGTTAGACAATCGCTGGTTTATTGAAGCCCTTAACCGTATTTATACGACCTAGTGGGACAAGTAAACGAGAGGAAAGTCCGAGCTACACAGGGCAGAGTGCCGGATAACGTCCGGGCGGCGTGAGCCGACGACCAGTGCAACAGAGAGCAGACCGCCGTGTAAACGGTAAGGGTGAAAGGGTGCGGTAAGAGCGCACCGTGCCTCCGGTAACGGTTGGCAGCAGGGTAAACTCCACTCGTAGCAAGACCAAATAGGAATCCAATGAGTGGCCCGCTCAGGATTCGGGTAGGTTGCTTGAGCGGCAGAGTAATTTGTCGCCTAGAGGAATGATTGTCCACGACAGAACTCGGCTTATCGACCAACTCAAAATTTTTATAGAAATGACCGCACTTTAGTTTGTTTTTCAGAATAGATTAAAGTGCGGTTATTTTTTGACGAATATTAAATTATTTTTCGTTTAATACACGTGGAAATAAAATATTATTTTCCAAATGAATATGGTGCATTAAATCATCAATAAATTCATTAATACCACTATATAAGGCTTTCCAACTGAAACAAGCATCTGCTGGTGGTGTGCAGTTATTAGTAAGTGATTTGATCACTTCCACATCTTGTCCCGCTTCATCGTGTTCCATTTCCATTACACGAATTGGCATTGAGGCCATAGCATAATTCCCCATTTTGATCATTGGGAACAAAATTTGTTCTTCTTTCATTAAATGCTGGCTAAGTTCAGCATAAATTTTTTCTAATTGTGCGGCTACGCCGATAGGGCAGTCATCACGATCACCATGTACATTTTCTACTTTCTCCGCCAATGTAATTAGTTCAGGGAGTTGTTCACGGTGGCGATTATGAAAACGAGTAATAATGTGATCGATCATTTCTGCATAAGATGCCGTAGTCCAATCTTTATCATTATTTTCTGCTTTACTTTGTTGTAAATCAGTTAAACGTTTTTCAATTTCAGCAAGATTAAGATTCTTTTGTTGTGCTGCGACTTCTAATAATACAGAACCTCCGCAGCAAAAATCTAAATCATATTCACGAAAAATTTTAGTTGCACCTGGAATTGAAACAGCAAGCTCGCTAAGTTTTTGTTGGGCAAAAGACATAAATCACTCCTATATTGATTAAGTAAAAATAAATCCGATAAAAATGGTAGGATATTTTTCTGATTATGAAAAGTAGAGAGATTTATTTATTGATTAAATTATGATTTAAATCAATAAAAATACCTCATAATAATCAGGTCAAAATTTATGGTTATTTACATAAATAAGATTAATTATCACTAATGAGGCAGCTTTAAATTCATTATGTATTTTTTTATATAATTGATTTTTAATAATTTAGGAAAATACTGATTTTCATCAATATTATTGATTGTTTTTATGAAGTGAAATCTTTTAGAATGACGACAAATTAAATTTAACGCATAACTCCGAGCTTGTTTAGCCTAAGTTTCACAAGAAATACGGCGACAAGCCAATAACGCCGTGTGTTATTCAGGGATACGCTGGAAACGGTTTATCCTCTCCGTATTTAGAAAGGTGTAAAATGCAATCCATTCCTATCAAGAACGTAGGAGAGTCTCGCTTAGTCGATCCTTTCCAACGCCAATATTATTATCTACGACTGTCGATTACCGATCAGTGTAACTTTCGTTGTACCTATTGTTTACCTGATGGTTATCAACCCGAAGCCAACAAACCAAGTTTCTTAACTTTAAAAGAAATTACCCACCTTGCTCAAGCGTTTGCTGAAATGGGCACAGAGAAAATCCGTTTAACGGGTGGCGAACCGACTTTACGCAAAGATTTTATTTCTATTGCTGAAAGCATTGCTAATATTGATGGAATCCGTCAATTAGCTGTCACGACAAATGGCTATCGCATGGCAAAAGATGTGGCTGATTGGAAGAAAGCAGGAATTACGTCTATTAACGTCAGTGTTGATAGCTTAGATCCAAAAATGTTCCACCAAATTACGGGTATCAATAAATTTGATGACGTGATGCGTGGTATCGATCGTGCGTTTGAAGTGGGCTACAACAAAGTCAAAGTTAATTCAGTTTTGATGAAAAATTTGAATGACAAAGAGTTTGAACAATTCCTTGTTTGGGTCAAAGATCGCCCAATTCAAATGCGCTTTATCGAACTGATGCAAACGGGTGAAATGGATAGTTTCTTTGATAAACACCATCTTTCTGGACAAGTCTTAGCTGATAAATTGTTGAAAAATGGTTGGACATTACAGCATAAATCCCATACAGATGGCCCTGCAAAAGTCTTCACGCATCCTGATTATGCTGGCGAAATTGGCTTAATTATGCCTTATGAGAAGAATTTCTGCGCAAGCTGTAATCGTCTCAGAGTGTCAGCGAAGGGCAAACTTCATCTCTGTTTATTCGGCGAAGAAGGCATTGAATTACGTGATTTATTGCAATCCCATGAACAGCAAGATATTTTGCAAGCACGTATTTTTTCTGCATTGCAAGGTAAACGTGAACATCATTATTTGCATATCGGTGATAGTGGCGTAAGAAATCATTTAGCTTCTATCGGTGGCTAAAAGAAAATAGGTGACTTTTACTGTTCACTTATTTTGCTTTCATCACACATGTAAAACATTCAATATTTTAACCGCACTTTTATTTTATTATGACTACATTTACGCATATCAATTCTCAAGGCGAAGCCAATATGGTGGATGTTTCTGCAAAAGCAGAGACCGTTCGTGAAGCTCGTGCTGAAGCCATCGTTACTATGTCAAAAGAAACCCTTGCTATGATCGTGGAAGGCAAACATCACAAAGGCGATGTATTTGCTACAGCACGTATTGCAGGTATTCAAGCGGCAAAACGTACTTGGGAACTTATCCCGCTTTGCCATCCATTGTTACTTTCTAAAGTAGAAGTGAATTTAGAACCGTTACTTGAAACCAATCAAGTTCGTATTCAATCTCTTTGCAAATTAACCGGTAAAACCGGCGTAGAAATGGAAGCATTAACCGCTGCAAGTGTGGCTGCCTTAACCATTTACGATATGTGTAAAGCCGTACAAAAAGACATGGTGATTGAGCACGTTCGCCTGTTAGAAAAGAGTGGTGGAAAATCCGGTCATTTTATTGCGGAGGAAAAATAAGATGTTAAATGTTTTATTTTTTGCTCAAACTCGAGAATTAATCGGGGAAGATTCTATTCAGCTTGAAGGCGATTTTGCGACAGCAGAAGCGGTGCGTGAACATCTTGCTCAAAAAGGTGATAGATGGGCGTTAGCGTTAGAAAAAGGAAAGCTTTTAGTCGCCATTAATCAAACCTTGATGCCATTAGAAAGTGCGGTCAAAAATGGTGATGAAATTGCGTTTTTCCCACCTGTAACAGGAGGCTAAATGACGGATATTCAAATTTCAGTACAAGAACAACCTTTTGATCAAAATGTCGTTTACCAATGGCTTTCTGAGCAACATTCGGTTGGCGCAACGGTTATTTTCGTGGGTAAAGTACGCGATCTTAATTTAGGCGATGAGGTATCCAGCTTATATTTGGAACATTATCCCGCAATGACAGAAAAAGCCTTACGTGAAATTGTAGAACAGGCGAAAGTCCGTTGGGATATCCAGCGAGTATCTGTAATTCATCGTGTGGGACTTTTACATACTGGTGATGAAATTGTTTTAGTTGGTATCAGTTCAGCTCACCGAGGTGATGCTTATCACTCCAATGAATTCATTATGGACTTCTTAAAATCCAAAGCCCCATTCTGGAAGAAAGAACAAACCCATCAAGGTGAACGTTGGATTGAAGCAAGAGAAAGCGATAAAGAAGCGTTAGAGAAGTGGTAATAAATAAGTAAAATTAAATTTTATCTCACTTAAATCTTAGACGGTTATTGGTTAGAGAAACTGTTATTTAAATGCGATTGTGTAGTGTTTATCCATAATAAAATCAGCACCTTAATTACGGGTTTGTTTACTCCTGCTTTTGAGGTGCAGATCATTTTAGGGCACTTTTTTATTCGCCTTTAACTACGCTGCCCATTTCATTTTATCGCGACGTTTCATTTGATGAATCGTATTGGTTACTGTGCCGACAATAGGTAAATTTGACCAATCTTTTGTATTTATATTTGGTGTAGTGGAATCCAATGCCATGAAAAGGTAATTGCCGCTATGCGCCATAAATTCATAGACATGAAATTCGTTATTTTCTTCTAGCACAACAAGATCACCTGAATAAAGATCGTCATTTTTTTCGACGACTAGCATATCTCCAGTTTCAATTCCCCAAGCTAACATATTTGGATTAGTTACATGAATAAAACAGGTCTGCTTTGGACGCTTAATGCAATAAAGATTCAAGTCTAGTTTTTTATTGAATTTAAGGCTGTCATCCATATCACTGAAAAAAGGGAGTGGATTATAAGAAAAATCCATTTCATATTGTGAAGTCAAAGTTTGGTTGCTCATTCTCTTATCTCCTGTTAAATAATATGGATAAATAACCTTTTACCTTGTTTTTTTGTACAGTTAAAGTTTACTGGTATTTCATACAGGGTGTCAATAGGTTAAATAAAAATTTTTTTTATAAGTATGTTTTTAGAAAATATCTAACAAATTTAGAAAAAAGTTCACTTATTGGATAAAAAATAACAAAAAATATTTTCTTTCGATAAGAATTTACGCTATCTTTAATTCCCTTGTAGGTGGATTGGTAACAATCTGAAGTTAAATTTATTGAAAAGAAAGATAAAAGTATGAACACATCTCGTTTATTTCGTCTGTTATTCCAGGGCAATTTAGTAAAAAGAATTGCAACTGGTTTAGTTCTAGGGATCATTATTGCGCTTGTTGGACCTGCACTTGAAGGTGCTTTGGGTTTTAATATTGCGGAAAAAGTAGGCGTTTTAGGTAGCATCTTTGTTAAAGCATTGCGTGCTGTTGCGCCAATTTTGATTTTCTTCCTTGTTATGGCTGCGCTTGCAAACCGTAAGATTGGTACGAAAAGCAATATGAAAGAAATCATCGTGCTTTACCTTTTAGGCACCTTCTTAGCGGCGATTGTCGCAGTTATTGTAGGGTTCGTATTCCCAACGGAAGTTGTACTTGCAACCAAAGAAGATGCAAGCTCAGCGCCACAAGCTGTTGGTCAAGTTTTATTTACCCTTATCTTAAACGTGGTGGACAATCCATTAAATGCAATTTTCAAAGCAAACTTTATTGGTGTATTAGCATGGTCTATCGGTTTAGGTTTAGCGTTACGTCATGCATCTGATGCAACTAAGAACGTATTATCTGATTTCGCTGAAGGCGTATCAAAAATTGTTCACGTCATTATTTCTTTTGCGCCATTTGGTGTATTCGGTTTAGTGGCTGAAACCTTATCTGATAAAGGATTAGTCGCATTAGGGGGTTATGTGCAATTACTTGCAGTATTAATCGGTACAATGTTATTTACTGCTTTTGTTATTAACCCAGCATTAGTTTATTGGAAAATTCGTCGTAATCCGTACCCATTAGTATGGACTTGTGTACGCGAAAGTGGTGTAACTGCATTCTTCACACGTAGTTCTGCGGCAAATATCCCAGTAAATATTGAATTAGCAAAACGTTTAAACCTTGATGAAGAAACTTATTCTGTTTCTATTCCATTGGGTGCGAACATCAATATGGCAGGTGCTGCAATCACGATCACAATTTTAACGTTAGCTGCAGTACACACATTAGGTGTGGAAGTATCTTTTGTTAGTGCGATTTTATTAAGTATCGTGGCTTCTCTTTGTGCTTGCGGTGCATCTGGTGTGGCAGGTGGTTCATTATTATTAATCCCATTAGCATGTAGCTTATTTGGTATTTCTGATGATGTAGCAGCACAAATGATCGGTGTAGGTTTCATTATCGGTATTTTACAAGACTCAACTGAAACCGCATTAAACTCATCAACTGACGTATTATTTACTGCGGCAGTATGTATGGAAGAAGAACGTAAAAACGCAGCATAATGATGATGCAAATAAAAGAGCGGGCTATGCCCGCTTTTTTTATGTGATTCTATATGCAAAGTGCGGTCTATTTTGATAGACTTTTGCCACGTTTTATTTCCCTACAAATAGGTAAGAAAAATGAACCACTTAATTATTTTTGCTCATCCTAATTCTAAGCGTAGTTTTGGGCGAGCGATTGCTAATCGTATTGAGCAAATTAGTCAAGAAAATGGTGTAAATGTATTTTTTCGTGATCTTTATGAAATGAATTTCAATCCAATTTTATCTCATGAAGAATTGCAGAATGCTAACAAAGGTATTATTCCAGAAGATATTCAGCAAGAGCATGATTTTATTCTTCAAGCGGATTTAATTACGTTGGTTTATCCCCTTTGGTGGATGGGCTTTCCAGCAATATTGAAAGGTTATTTAGATCGCGTATTAAGTCATGGCTTTGCCTATAAAACGGAAAACGGCGAATCAGTGGGATTGCTCAAAAATAAGCAAATGCAGCAATTTATTACGATTGGCAGTAATGTTGATAAATATAAAGAATTTGGTGTAGATAAGTCCCTCAATCATTGTTTGATTAATGGACTGTTTAATTACTGTGGCATTGAAAATGTTGAGTTTGAATTATTCGGTGATATTCATTTAATTGATGATGAGGCGCGTAAAGCAATGATTGAACTTGCCGCTCAAAAAACACAAGAAAAATTGACCGCATTTTTAAAGGAAAAAGCGTAATGTCTGAAAAACAAATTAATAATTTTTCATTAATTAGTCGATTATTCGGTAATCTTTTTTATCGTTCTCCTACCGATGAAGTACTTGCAGGCGCGTTCACTTGGTTGCAACAAAAAGGTTTGAGTCAAGTTTGGGCGTTAGATACTGATAAAGAGAGTGAATTAGCGCTGAATAGCTTACAAGTTAAAATTGATCTCAATTTATTGAATCAAGAGTATCAAAAATTATTTGGTACCAGTGGTAAAGTTATGACTGCTATTTCAGCTTATGACATTGATGTTGAAGAATTTATGAATTTTCGCCTTGTACGCAATATGCCAGAGGTGGAAAGTGCGGATCATTTTGCCTTATTATTGCTTACAGCTTCTTGGCTTGAAGATAATTCGGATTCTTTAGTGGCTCAACAAGAATTCTTTGAAACTTTTTTATTACCTTGTGCAGCGAAGTTTTTAACTCAAGTAGAAAATCAAGCAACTTTGCCTTTTTATCGTGCATTGGCCCTTCTTACACGAGAAATATTGGCGGCAATGGCGGATGAATTGGAAGAAGAGTAGGCAATATTTTGCTTTCCTCTAAGTCTTGAGGAAAGCAAGAAATATTTTATAGATAGGTTACAAAATCTTTTGTATCGATAACACGACATTCACGTTCGGCTTTTTCCATGCCTATGCCAATCATGACTAACGCAATCACACGATCTTGTTCACGACATCCGAAAGCTTCTCGTAATGCAGTGCCATTAACCCATTTCCCTGAAATCCACACATTATCAAACCCTTGTGATTGTGCAGCCAGTTGTAATCCATAAGTTGCACAGCCTGCACTCAACATTTGTTCCCATCCAGGTACTTTAGCAATAGTTGGATCTATCTTTGCTACGACACCAATGACCATAGGCGCTCGATGTGCTAAATTTTCAGCTTTATTTAATTTTTCTTCACCCAAATCAAATTCCACAACGGCTGCTTTAAGTAGCGTTTCCAATTTATTTAATCCATCATTTTCCATTACAACAAAATGATAAGGATGTAATTTCCCATGATCTGGTACGTGCATTGCTGCTTGGAGAATAAGTTCAAGTTGTTCTGTATTAGGCGCAGGTGCGGTCAATTTTTTGTTTGATTTTCTTGTTGTTAAAAGAGTTAACGCATCCATTTTATTATCCCTTATAAGTAAAAGTGCGGGTCATTATAGCATAGTTTTTGACAAAGCTTTGTGATACGCTAGCGCAAATTTTTTAAAGGTAATTTGTATGTTTCGAGTATTAAAATTATGTTGGAAAGTGCTATGTTTCATTCGTGATCTTGTGATGAATGTTGTGTTTTTAGGCTTTGTACTATTGCTAGTGGTGATTATTAGCTTTTCAAGCGGAGGAAAAAAATCTACAACATTAACAGGGGAAGGCGCGTTATTACTGAATTTAGATGGCTATCTAGCGGACAACCGAAATGAAACACTTCGTTGGCAAGATGCGTTAAGCGAATTGAATGGCGAGCACGTCCCTCGAAAAATTTCGACGTTTGATGTGGTATTTGCCATTAAACAAGCGGAAGATGATCCTAAAATTAAAGGATTAGTACTCTATCTTAATTATTTTGAAGGGGCAGATTTACCCGCATTAGATTTTATTGGTGGCGCTATCAGCCAGTTTAAAAATGCAGGAAAACCAGTGATCGCCTATGCGGATAATTATTCTCAAGGACAATATTATTTAGCGAGCTTTGCTGATGAAATTTATTTAAATTCAATTGGAAGTGTGGATATTCACGGTTTATCGCAAGAGAATTTGTATTTCAAAGAAATGCTCGACAAATTAGCCGTTACACCACATATTTTCCGCGTGGGAACGTATAAATCAGCAGTTGAACCATTTTTACGCAACGACATGTCTCTTGAGGCAAAAGCAAATATGCAGCGTTGGTTAGGTGAAATGTGGAATAATTATGTTTTATCCGTCAGCGAAAATCGTAAGATTAAGAAAGATAACGTTTTGCCGAATGCGAAACAATATTTATCGGATCTTAAAGCATTAAAAGGCAATAGTACCGCTTATGCCCAACAACGTGGATTAGTAACCGATGTTGTAACTCGTTTGGATTTAGATAAAAAACTTACCGCACTTTTTGGGAAAGGGAGTGACGGGAAAGCGAATCTCATTGAACTTGATGATTATTTGACTCAACTGCCTGATCGTTTAGAACATTACAATGTACCGAATAAAATTGCAGTCGTGAATGTTGAGGGAACGATTGTAGATGGTGAAAGCGATGAAGAAAATGCTGGTGGTGATACTATTGCACGAATTCTCCGTAAAGCTTACGATGACAACTCAGTAAAAGCCGTTGTTTTACGAGTCAACTCACCGGGCGGTAGTGCTTTTGCTTCAGAAATTATCCGACAAGAGACTGAAAATTTACAGAAAATCGGTAAGCCAGTGATTGTTTCTATGGGGGCTATGGCCGCATCTGGTGGTTATTGGATTTCATCCATTGCGGATTATATTATTGCCGATGCAAACACCATTACGGGCTCTATCGGTATTTTCGCGATGTTCCCGACTTTTGAAAATAGCATTAAGAAAATAGGCGTGAATGCAGACGGTGTTTCAACCACTGAATTAGCTAATACATCCGCATTTTCTCCGTTAGTAAAACCAGTGCAAGATATTTATCAAACAGAAATTGAGCATGGTTATGACAGATTTTTAGAGATTGTCAGCAAAGGCCGCCAGCTTTCTAAAACACAAGTAGATAAACTGGCTCAAGGTCAGGTTTGGTTAGGCAGTGATGCATTCCAAAATGGTTTAGTGGATGAAATTGGTTCTTTTAATGAAGCGGTCAATAAAGCAGAACAATTAGTGAATCAACGCCAAGATACTGCCGTGCAAGATTTTAGTGTGGAATGGTTTACAGATGATAACGTTAGTTTAATTAGCACTTTATTGCGCGACACGAAAAAAGGGGCGCAAGAGCAGTTAGTTAAATGGCTTGGTCTGCCGGATCCAATTCAAAAATTACAAAAAGAATTGAATGTATTAACTAAATTTAATGATCCTAAAGGTCAATATTTGTATTGTTTGAATTGCGGGAAGGTTAAGTAATAATTGAAAAAGGGCAGAATTAAATCTGCCCTTTCGCTTATAAAATATACGCTTCTTGAATATGATGTGGTTTTTGCTCTTCTTCTGGTGGAAGTTTCATATATTCTCCATAATATTGCGTTAAGTGTTCGTGATATCCATTCATTACTTGAAATTGTCGTCCTTCAAATTCTTTATAAATAACGTGATTAAAATATTCCTTTGGCATATAAGATTTTTGCCATCCTCCGCAATCGTCATAATCAGATAATACAAGACCAATATAATCGCATTGTTTTATCGGATATGTTATTTGAAATTGCTCTAGATTTTTTTGCATTTTGGAAAATATTAAATGGCTCAATTTATTAAGTATTGCTTTCCATAAGGTATTTTCTTTTTCTCTTAACCATCTTTTCTTGCAAGAATAGAAACGGCGATGAGTTCTTCTATATTTTTTCATAAAAGAGCAGATGATCTTTGGATCATTTGGCACCCCATCATAGATGAATATATCTATAAACATTGCGCTTTTTTTTCCATCAATTTCGGTTATTTGAGTACGACAATCAAAGATTTTTGCCATTTCTCCAGTCTTTTGAGCAAGTATGTCTTCTGCCGTTTCAATATTGTAGTATTCGTGAGTTTCTTGAAACCAAACATCAACGAACCTTTGATATTCATCGCGGTGCATATAAACATCAATGTCATCATCCCAAGGGATAAAACCTTTGTGGCGTATTGCACCGATTAATGTTCCACCACCAAGAGAATAGCTAATTTTATATCGTTCACACAGAGCGTGGAAATAATCTAAGATGTCTAGACAAACGAGTTGTTGTTCTCTAAGTGTCAATTTTTTCATTATTTTTCCTTGTTTGGTGTAAGTTTTTGTAAAATATGACGATAATCATCAAGGTTATCCATTTCAAATATATCATCACTGTTAAGTTGTTCCGTATAGATATTCAATTTCTCTATATATTCCATTGGAATTGTGTCCCAATAAAGTTTTGGATTTTTTAACCGCACTTCATTTAAGTAATCTTTGATTAAATTTAGAATGGTATTGCAATCCTGTGTAGTCCAGAATGATATTCCTGACAAACTGGGTTGATTCAGTGAACCAATATCAATACGTATTACTTGCCCATTGCTATTTAAAATCGGTAGCCACTCATTATGCGTTTTAGAACGGATAACCGTGAAATATGTGCTGTGTGATGGCTTAGTTAGAAAAATATTTCGATTAAGTACAACATCCGCATCAATCACATAACAATCATTAAAGAAGTCTCGAGCTAGAGAGAAGGAATAAATACTATTGTATTCTCTATATTTTTCATTATGAATTAGAGTGCAACTATATTTTTCTTGTAGATAATTGAATTGTTCATGTAAATACCCTGTAACAATGACAATATTGTCGATATTTGCTTTACGTAGAAAAGTGAGTGTCCGTTCTAAGTTAGGTGTTCCATGAATATCTAATAGAGCTTTATGAGTGGTTTGTGTGATTTCTTTAAAGCGGCTGCCTAGGCCTGCGGCTAAAATGATTGCATTCATTTTTGTTCCCCTTTGTAATAAAGTGTAACGATCACTCCTGCACTTAATAATAAGGTGAGTAGTAAGGTAATGGGCTTAATTGGCTGTTTATAGAGCAGATAACCAAGTCCAATTGCCCATACAGAATATGTGATATTTAATGCCATTGCTTTGATTGGTTTTAACATATAAATCGCTTGGTAATAGCAGTAGTAAGATAATGCACCAAAGATTATTACACCAGCAATTTGTACATAATTAAAACTAAGTATATCTAGTGAGAAATCTTTCAAGGAAAGAATAAATAGAATCAATAAATAACCAATAGTTGAACCACATAGTCTTAAAAAATACACTTGAAGTCCAGAGAGAGAACGCATTGTATAGGAGGATATTACTATTTCGGATGACCACCCTAATATACAAATTATTAAAAAAATAAAACCGATGGTATTAAAGGTTATTTCTTGTCCTACTTCAATAGCAAGCAACGAAGAAGAAATAATAGCCAAAGCAAACCCGAATTGGGCTGTTTTGGTAATTTTTTCTTTTAGAATCCAATAAGACATCAGTGCGGCTAAAACTGGGAATAGAGAAGAAAGCGGTGCTGCATAATATATTGTTAAATAGTGGATGCTTAATAAATATGCCGACATCCCCAATGGCCCGCCGAATACTCCCGATAATACGGGGGACCAAAAAATCTTTTGAAAATTAACCGCTCCTCTTCGCCACAATGTTATGCCTATTGCAAGCAATGAAAAAAAATCAATTAAAAAGAGTAATGAAATTACTTTTCCCAGCGCAGAGAATCCACTTAATGGTAATTCGTTATACAGAAGTCCAGATAATGCCCAAAATATAGCGGATAGTATTCCAAATAGATAACCGTGCATCACAGTAATTCCTCTAAAAGTTTAAATGCAGCATCCAAGCGTTTTATTGCATAATCGCCAAAATCTTCACCATGTTCTTCTTTTACTTTTGTCCATAAAAACCATAGTACATTTTGGCAAAAACGATGAATTTTTAATCGGTTATGGGCTGTTTGAAGTTCTGTCGAATTGTATTTATTTGTATGATTGCAATAGACTTCTAATAGAAAATCAGCAGCTTCTATTGATAAATTACCTTCCTCAATGATCGTCGCTATATCAAATAACGGATCATTTAAGCCTGAATATTCCCAGTCGATAAAAAATAACTGGTTGTCTTGCAATAGCATATTTTCAGGGACTAAATCATTATGACATGGACGTAAAATTAAGCCTTTATTGATATTTTCAAACTGCCAGAATACAGTTGAAAGTTTATTCATTCTAGGATTTGCTTGAAAAAAAGCGGATTTGTTTTCTAACAATGAAAAATACTGGCGAAACTCATCAAATACACTAAACACATTGCGGAAAATAAATTCACTGTTGTGTAAACGATATAAATTATTCGCAACTAGAGACAAACAACTTTGTTCGTTTAATTGCGTTTGACTTAAAGGCTTGCTATTGTCTAAATAACGAGTCAGTTTTACCCCACTTTTTGCATCCAATACGGGAGTTTCTACATTTAAACCAGCACGATATGCCTGTGCATTATTGAATGCCTCATATTCTCGATTAATAAGTGATAAATTAACAGCGTTAGGGATCCGCAATACAAACTTCATCCCTGAAATATCAAGTAGAACATTTTGATTGGTCATTCCCCCAATATAAGAAAAAGGAATGGAATGTTGATTAAGAAAATCAAACAGTTTTTCTGGTTTATAGCAAGTTTTAACAAATTCTATAATTTGATTGATTGATTGATTGATTGATTGATTGCATGGCATTTTTGTATTCATTCTTATATTTACGCTTTATTTAATTTTAATACTTCAAAGTTATTTTTGTAAGATATTGAATCTTATCAATTTATTCAACTTTTGAACCTTTCAACCACTTTCTCACCCAAGCTCGATTAGCTGAAAGGTTATGTAATATGGCCTCGCTTATTGGTAATGGCTCGTCATAAATGATTGAAGCTAAGGTATCGCCTAAGAGTGGGGCGGAGGTCAGCCCGCGAGAACCTAAGGCTGCCGTTAAAAAAAGATTCTGAAAATTTGCCGCACTTTGAATAGGTTGTTTGCGGCGGCGGAGGTTGAATAAATTGTAATAATTCGCTTGTTGCTGTTCAAAATTAGGTACGTTTCCAACCATTGGGGCAAGATCTCTTACAGAGCAGCGGATGCCTATACGAGCAAGATTGCCTGATGTATCCACATCTTGAGTCCAAGGTTGGGCGATATTTTGTTGGATTTTTTGTTGATTTTCTTGTTGTTCCTGTTCGCTAAAATGGCGATCAACGTTATCACGAACATGGCTTGCGCCGATGCAATGTGAGGTTTTTAATTGATCGGCTGGGGTGAGATAACCATCATAACAAAGTACAGATTTCAGTTTGAGTAAGTTTTCTGATGTTGGAATTTGGCTGACTTGCCCGCGGATAGGGTAGAGCGGTAGCTTTTTTGTTTGAACAAAATCAGTAATTTTATATCCGTTCGCAAGAATGACGACTTCATGGCGGTATTTTTGACCTTGCGTATTTTCTAGTTCCCAACCTTTTTCTTGTTGAGAAAGTGCGGTAATTTTTTGTGAGGTTTTAATGACGACCCCCTGCTTTTCAAGAAATGAAAAGGCATTTTGAACAAATTGTCTTGGTGCAAGCCAAGCCCCTTGTTCAATCCAACCGCCTTCGCAATTAAGCGGTAATCCCACTTTTTCACTGAGTTGTTCAGCATTCAGCATTTGGAAGATTTCGTTCGGTAAACCAAGTTGAGAAATCTTTGTTAATTTAACCGCACTTTTTTCGTTGTAAGCACATAGTGCCACGCCACAAAATTCGTGCTCAAACGCTATGTTTTGTGCGATTGCCCAATCAAGTAATTGACGACCGTAACTGAAAGCGTGTAGATAAAAATCAACGGTGAGCGCATTATCATCACTAAGTTGCGGATAAAATGCCCCTTGTTTATTGCCTGAGGCATTGAGTGCGAGCGCTTCATCCTCACAATAAATGGTGACTTTTGCCCCACGTTTTACTAAGGAAATGGTAGCACAAAGAGATGCAATACCACCGCCGATAATAGCGACATCTTGTTTTTCCATTTTCGTAGGCTGAGCAAGATACCAAGGTGTAGAAAGTGCGGTAGATTTTGATTGTATTTTTAGCCCACTTAAACATTCTCGTTTTTTGCCGAAGCCTTTACGTTTTGTCACATTAAAGCCTGCGGATTCAAGTCCTTTTCTGACCGCGCTTGCTGCGGTAAAGGTGGCAAAAGAACCATTGGGTTTTGTGAAACGAAACATCAAGTTATATAGATCATCATTCCACATTTCGGGATTTTTGTTTGGCGCAAAGCCATCTAAAAACCAAGCATCAATACGTTCATTCATATAATCGCCAAGTTGTGGCAAGTTTTCTGATACATCACCCAGCCATAAATCTAACGTGGTCTCTTCAAAATGAATACGATGACAACCTAGAATCAATGAAGGCCAATAACGTTGCAAATGAGCGCTTAAATTTTCAAACTGCGGATAGGCAAGATGCGATTGCGAAAGTGCGGTGATTTTTAGCGGATATTTTTCAAAGGAAATAAAATTAAGGCGTTTTAAAGGATGATTCTCGTGTTGCTGGCGAAATTCACGGAACAATTTGGTTACCGCAAAGAAATTTAATCCTGTACCAAATCCTGTTTCAGCGATGACAAAATTAGCCTCGTTGTGGCTTATCCAACGTTCCCAAAGTTGATTACCTTGTAGAAAAATATAATCTGTTTCTGCCAATCCATTTTCGTTAGAAAAATAGACATCATCGAATTGATCGGAGACGGGAATATGGTTTTGATTGAAGTGAATCTCAGCATGTTGCACGCTAAAGGTCATTTTTTATTCCTTCCTTGCCTAATGAAATTTGCGTATAATAACGCGATTTTCTAAACTGGTCGAACAAATGAATTATTGCTTGAAATATTTTTATTTCGTAGTAATTTTGAGCCGTTATTTTTACATATAAAACAATAAGGAAGAAGCAATGAGAAGAGCTGTAATTACAGGCTTTGGGATTATTTCAAGTATCGGTAACAACAAAGAAGAAGTATTGGCTTCATTAAAAGCAGGGAAATCAGGTATTGAAGTTGTGCCTGAGTTTGTAGAGATGAATATGCGTAGCCATGTTGCCGGAACAATCAAATTAAACCCAAGCGAGCACATTGATCGTAAAGTGTTCCGTTTTATGGGTGATGCAGCGGCTTATGCTTATCTTTCTATGCGTGAAGCGATTGAGGATGCAGGTTTAACAGAAGATCAGGTTTCTAATGATCGTACTGGTTTAGTGATTGGTGCTGGCACGGGGTCTGCACATAATCAATTAGTGGCGTGTGATGCGGCTCGTGGTCCTCGCGGTGTAAAAGCAATTGGACCTTATGCAGTAACGAAAACTATGGCTTCAAGTGTTTCCGCTTGTTTAGCCACCCCTTATAAAATCCGTGGTGTGAACTACTCAATCAGCTCTGCTTGTGCAACCTCTGCACACTGTATCGGTCACGCAGTTGAATTAATCCAATTAGGTAAACAAGATGTCGTTTTTGCGGGTGGTGCAGAAGAATTATCTTGGGAATGTGCAACTGAATTCGATGCAATGGGTGCGGTTTCAACTAAATACAATGATACCCCAGAAAAAGCTTCTCGTGCTTACGATGCAAACCGTGATGGTTTTGTTATCGCAGGTGGTGGTGCTGTTGTAGTGGTTGAAGAATTAGAACACGCATTAGCACGTGGTGCAAAAATCTACGCAGAAATCGTGGGCTACGGTGCAACCTCTGATGGTTACGACATGGTAGCACCAAGCGGTGAAGGTGCTGAGCGTTGTATGAAACAAGCAATGGCAACGGTAGATACTCCAATTGATTACATCAACGTACACGGTACATCAACACCAGTTGGTGATGTGAAAGAATTAGGTGCAATCAAAAATGTATTTGGTGACAAAATCCCTGCGATTTCTTCAACCAAATCAATGACCGGTCACTCTTTAGGTGCAGCAGGTGCACACGAAGCAATCTATACCTTATTAATGTTACACAATGACTTCATTGCACCAAGCATTAATATCGAAACATTAGACGAAGCAGCTGAAGGTTGCAATATCGTGACTGAAACAAAAGAAAATGCTGGCTTACAAACTGTGATGTCCAATAGCTTCGGTTTTGGTGGTACAAATGCGACATTAATTTTTAAACGTTATAACGGTTAAAACTCTTCTATAAAAAAAGC
>NZ_LCTK01000014.1:0-35932 GCF_001008205.1 Haemophilus haemolyticus
TATTTTTCCGTATCTTGACGGCTCGTAACAGTGAGATTTTGAATGCCAGCTTCCCAACGTTTCGCTTTAAGATTCGCTGCATCAAGGGTTAAGCCGCCTTCTTCACTGTTCGTGATGATTTTATCCGCTGTGAAATGACTATTTTGCCAACGTTCACTATCCGAGTTAGATTTGCCCTTAGCAGCATTGACCGAACCCTCTATACCAAATCCGTAACTATTACCATTGGTTCCAACAAAGACGCCTACACTTCCTCCTACAGATTTATTTTCTGTGCGTTGATGCTCTTCGTCTTTCACGCCTTTTATCTCAATCCCTTTTTTGCCTGATAATGCCATTAATTTCGCATTCGCATCGACGCCTTCAAAGGTGAGTTTTTCATCGCGTGCTTTCGCATTAAACGTACCGGTGTTCACCATTGATTTTTGATGACTAATACTCCGGCTTTCGCTGGTTTGAGTTTGTTTTTGACTACCATAACCAATACTAATCTTCACAATACAAAAAGTGCGGTCAATTTTGAGAAGTTTTAAAACTCTTTTAAAATTGACCGCACTTTATATCTAGATATTTTAAATTATATACCTTTCAGATAGCTAAAAGTTTACAATCCACTAAAACCTAACGTTAGAAAACTTGATATTTTCTGAAATATTTATCCTATAAAACTCAATGGTCTATCTTCTCTTTTGCTAAAATCGCAAACACTGCAATAACAAAAGCATAAGGATAAACATCTTCTAGAAAATCTACAAAATTTTCTACACGTCCATACCGAACCAACTCGGTTATATATAAAATAATAACACCAGATAAAACAGCGATAGATAATTTAAATAGTTCTATAATAAATTTCATTCTTTATCCTTACTTTTCATTTTCTCTTCTCTCTGATCAAGAAAATTATTGCAACACTCCCAGATCTAGCTGCCCTAACTCCAGATTCAACAGGGTCTTTATTATCTTTAACAATCCCTTTCAATGTAATTTCTGTGGAAAAAGCATTAGAAAAAGTAGATCTTGCTTATGCGAAGTTGGATGTGAAATTATAAGATTTATGAAATCTTTTTATATATAACACATTATATTTTATTTAAAAGCACTCAACACAGATTGAATCTTATTAATTATTAGACTTAACTCATCAGTCTTAATACAAGACACTTTCACTCCCCAAAATTGCTCGTCAAAGAAACCCACACTCTTACTTGCTCTTATATTAGAAAGTAATAATCTATCCTCAATATAATCTAAGTCATAACTTCTATTCTTATTAAAAACAACTATTACTTTAGATAACCCACTAGAACTATTTATTACAAAAGGATAAAACCCTTTGTTTACATACTCCATATAGTCTATCTCCCATAAATATGGGTTTACCTCTCCACTCTGTTTAACTAGATTCAATTTTTCGAAAAAAATATCTTCATTATCTATAAACTCTTGATAATCAATTTTATTTTCTTTTATTAATTCCTCAATAGCATATGTATATCCAAATCCCTTTGCCATTAGATTAATCATTAAATCCCTATCATCCAAATAAAATAAATCATCATTTATATTGGAGAAAATTTCCAATTCAGGATTAAAGTAATCAATAAGATAGCTTGCTTTATTAGAAGCCAATTGGGGTGGATAAATATTCATATCGATACATAGGTTAACTGAAAAATAATCTGTATCTACAATATTATCTATTTGAATAGCAAAGCTATTAAAATTCCCTTTGCTATCATATATCCCTGGATTTCCGATAATCATCTTTTTCTTAGCTAGTTATAGATTTATACCCTAGTATTATTCGTACATTTAAGTGTCAATCTAAAAATAATGTAATAACAATACTATTATAGTATCATATGAAAAGCTTCCATGGGTAAATTACCATTATGATCTACAACTCAGAAGTTATGAAAAAACTTATAGAAGTTTCATCATAATTAGTGATCCCAAATTTCTTTAAGTCATTATCATTTAATGAATAAACTCCCAATACATCAGGATCATCTGAATCAATAGATATAAATTCTTTTATCTGATTTGCTCCTATTTTTATTTCTATTCTTAAAAGGATTTCATCAGTAACATTACTATATATTTCAATATATCTTCTAACTTTTTGCATCATATTATCTCTATACTATGGTTCTATCTTCCTTTTAGGTTCTGCAGGTTTAATCTGCTCCCCAGTTTTATAATCAAAAGCACCTAGATGCTTTCCTCTCCTATCATATTTTTCTAATTCTCCATGCTGAGAGTCCCATTCATATATTTTTCCATCTGGATCTTTCCATCTTGCTCTTAATTTTCCCCCGCCTTGAACTGGTGTCTTAGGTTTAGCTGGTTTTAATCCTGAAATGCCTGTTATATCTACTAATTTAGGATTTGGATGGTATTTTTGATTTAATAGCACCCCATCTTTCCAATCCCCAACCTGACTTTCACCTCCAACTAGAATATGACTCCCCTTATCATTATTTAGTATTTGATTTCCGCCTGTATTTGTTGGCAAATTATAATCTGCTGGATACTCAATACCTCCTGTATGATTAACAAAAATTCTTGGATCAACTACAGGTTTACCACCATATGTTGTTGTCACTAAACTTGGATCGACTGGCATATATCCGCCATCTGCATTCGGAACCCAAACCTTATCACCGAAAAGCTCTTTATTATTAACAAAACCACCATCTGTCAAGATTTGCTCATTTATATAAGAAACCTGTTCCTTTGTTAATTTGGACATAGCCTCAGGATCTCTCATCGCAGCAGCCACAATAGCAACTTCTTTTTCATTAGGCGATAAACCTATACCAATTGAAACACCCGCTATCCCTGAAAGGGCTTGCAAACAAGTTCTTGAACAAACAAGTGTGAAGCCCTCAGCAGCTAAAGCAACAAAATTATTATTCTCCACCGCCCTTTTAGCCGTCTCAGTCCCAGAAGTCGCAGCGATGAAACTCCCACCTTGCTCTGTTGTGGTGCCATTCGCTTTCGCTGTCAATGCCGCAGCCAATCCACCCGCCAATTGACTTAACGTACTAATGTTTTCCTTCTCATTTGCCGTTAATTCACTGACCGGTTTGCCATAAGCTCTCGCGATGATTTCAGCTGTTGCCTCACCAGTTACCCCGGCAATTGCCCCCGTCAATGGGTCTTTGCCTGTCACTTGGAATTCCACCGCAGAAAGCAGCGCATGCGCCATCAGATTCGCGGCTTTGTCTTTTGCCGTATCGCCTGCCGTCATCTCGTGGATGGTTTTGTTGAGATAAGGTGAAGCTAATGCGACAAGACTGCCTGCGGTATCGTTTTGTGCTGCCGCTTGTAATGCCGCTGTCACCGCTCGAATCGCCATCCCTTTTTCACTACCAATTCCATAAGTGCGGTCGATTTCACCTTGCGTTTTCGTGATTTCTGTTTGAACGTTTGTCAGTTGTTGCTTAATGGCGGCAAGCTGTTGTTCATTACCCGCTTGTCCCTTCAACGCTTTTGCTTGCTCTTCCAGCTTAAACTTCTCAAGCCCTAGCTTGTTAATTTTCTCACGCTCATTATACGTGGCGATGCTTATCGCGTTGTTGCTGATGTCACCTATCACTTTCGCCATTTCTTGGCGTTCTTGCACTTTTTGTAAATCTTGCTTTTCAACACGTTGATTCGCATTTTTGGTGTCACGTGAAAGTGCGGTCAGTTTTTCCGGTGTTTCAGTCTCTATCTGAATATTGTCGCTGATAGCTGATTGGGTGGTGCTGCGCGCGCTTTCATTGGTGTTACCTAATAAACTGAGGGTGGAGCTGATAGCTTGCATCGGGTTAATGCCTCCCGTGCCTGCCCCCATGCTCGCACTTTCGGTTTTAATCTCACTGCGATTTTCAATATCGGTATACGTAAGCGATTTTGTTTTAAAACGGTTTTTACTTGCATCAGCATCACTTTCGATGATGGCACCATTCAGTTGGGTATGGTTGTGGATATGGGCATCCATGCCATCCTCACCCACACGAATACCGGTTTGTTCATTGACTTGCGCATAATCCACTTTCGCCTTGTTATAGGAGGCACTCACCGAAGCACCACCTCCTGCCCCCTGTGCCATCGAGCCGCTTGCACTCGCACTCGTTTGTTTGGATTCGTATTTCTCTGTATCTTGACGGCTCGTTATCGTCAGATTTTGAATATCCGCTTCCCAACGTTTTGCTTTGAGATTCGCAGTATCAAGGCTGAGGTTTCCTGCTTCGCTATTTGTGATGAGCTTATCCGCTTGCAAGTGACTGTTTTGCCAACGTTCGCTATCCGAATTCGACTTGCCCCTCGCCACATTCACCGAACCCTCAATACCAATTCCATAACTATTGCCATTGGTTCCAACAAAGACGCCTACACTTCCCCCTACAGATTTATTTTCTGTGCGTTGATGCTCCTCGTCTTTTACACCTTTTATCTCAATCCCTTTTTTGCCTGATAATTCCATCAATTTCGCATTCGCATCCACGCCTTCAAAGGTGAGTTTTTCATCACGGGCTTTTACATTAAACGTACCAGTGCTCACCGTTGATTTTTGATGACTAATACTCTGGCTTTCGCTACTTTGTGTTTGTTTTTGGCTGCCATAACCAATACTCACCTTCATACTTGGGCTGGATGTCGTCCCTGTATTCTGCATATTACCAGCTCGTAAGGCATCTAAGGTTTCTGCCACCTTACCCACATTTTGAGCCGCCATTGTCGCTTCTTCCGCGGCTTTCACTGCATAAAGTGCCTTGAGTTTTCCATTGGTGACTTGTTGGCTGCGATTCACACTGTTATAAGCCGCCTGTGCCATATCGGTTAATTTCAGTTTGTTTATTTTTAGTTAGATACAAGCACGCATCAGGAGATCTGAGCTATTGAGTGTCTCATTTAATAAACAATGTTATTTGAGAAAGTTCCTTTAACTCATTAAATTCAAAATGAATATACTTATTATTAATACTATACCTAATCCAATTATCAGAATAAGCTTCCAGCTTTCCAAATTTTACCATTAGATCATTTTGACTAAATTTATTATTTAATTCCCCAAAAAGCTGTTCTAAAAAAGGGTGATCATAATACTCATTGTTATATTTATTTACATAAAAAAATATAGATTCCAAAAACTCACTATCATTATTTTTAGAAAAAACAAAATCAACTCCTCTTTTAAAAAAGTGAAAATAAGTATGTCGAATATTATCGCATTCAAAATACTCCACTTCAAAATCCGTAGCCACAATAGAAATAGCTTTTAATATTAAGTTACTACCTTGTTTTTCACCCAAAGCATTTAAAAAAATATTTATATCGCCCACAAAATTTTTCATTTAATTCCTCTACTTTTATTTCTTATAATAATTTCCTTTATTGCCTCTTCAACCGCCAAAGAATCATAACCTTTATCTATTAAAGATTTTCTCATATGATTAATATCACAATCTTGTGCGTAGCATAAATTACTAGCATCATTAACTATTTGAGCTTTTGTATTTTCCCCCCATATGTTCTACTATTAATATGTGTATCTGATACAAGCGCGCGTTAGGAAACACGCGCCACCTGGGGGTAACATGAATATAAAAATTTTATTTTCTATATAAATACAGAATCATAATAATAAAAGAAGAAATGAATGAAAAGCTAAAGACTTTAATAAGTTTGTCATAGTCGAAAACACCCTCATTCATATAATCCAATAAAACAAAAAGAAAAATCAATAGTGTTGTCGACAAAGAAAATATTAAACTTGCATATATTAGATAGCATAATTTTTTCATTATTTTTTCATCCTTAGATAGTGGTTTACTAACCAACGTAAGTACGTAAACCTTTATTTTATATACAGGAATAAATAACACATCATTGATGTTCAACCTTGTTTTATCAAAAGATAATAATTTACTTCTTCATACCAAAAATCAAATGAATAACCATAGCTATAACAGAAACAATGATAGATGCGATTGCAGTCCGTATAAAATCCCCTGTAAACAGCCCATAAATAAAATAATCAAGCACACCTAGAATCAATTCAAAAACAATAAAACATAATAAGCAAGAGAATAAACAATAAAATATTTCATCATTTACCACCTTCTTTTTGTTTATTTTTAGATAAATAAAAATATGCCTCAGAACATGCTCTCTATTTAGGTGGAGATATCTGAGTAAACATCATTATACTACTTGCTATTCTTCAATCTCCCTATTATTTAAAATCAAATTTAAATCATAAAGAAAATCCTCTTTTTCATCTTCTTCTAAAATAGAAATTAGCTCATCAAGGTTATTATTCAATAAAATCTCTTGTATTTCATTAAAAACTATTTGATGACTCAATATATGCCTTGCTCCATTAGTTATAATAAAAATTACATTTAGCATTAACTTCTCAATTAACAAATCAAAATGCCCATCAAAACTATCTAAAGCTCCTCCCCATTCATTAAATTCTCCATGCCAATTCTTTATTTTCCCTTCAGTAAATTTACGTTGACACCAAATGTAGGCATCGTCAAAAAACCATTGTTTTAAAGTTTCATAATTAACTCGTTTTGCCATTATTTTTCTCCATTATGTTTAATTGCTTTTCCGTTATTGTCAAAAACATTTACCTTTATATTTGGATAGCGTTTGGTAAATTGGTCTACTACACCTAAACAACTTAAGCAAGCTGGACGCTCAGTAAATATTGTGACTTGACCTTTTGCTTGTCTATTAGAACCTAATTGATCAGCTAAATTAGATAAAATCTTATACTCAGAATCAACTCTTCTATCTATCAAATCTCCCTTTTTATTAGGTAATTTTAGAGATTCAAATTTTGTTTCTCCTTGCCCAACAAAACTACCTTGTGCTTTATCTATTTGACTATGACTAACTAATTTTCTAGTGGTTAATCCATCAATATTAATTTGAGCAACGGCTGCATTCCCACTTCTCTGCAACTTAGGTGATAAAGTTGATCTAGCCTCTGACAATTGATGACGATAATCAGGTATCATTAAAACACTACCGGTAGGTTTTTTACTTAAATCTTTAACAACTTTTTCAAACCCAGCTTTCTGCTTCATTGCTAACTCCTCTTTTAATTTAGGATACAATGCTGCGTTCTCAGCACCACTTGAACGATAATCCTCATCCCCAACATTAGTACGCTTATACCCATCCATTCCCGAAGTCGGATAAGCTTCATTTTTTCCACTAATTAAGCTCTTAACTTTGCTAAATCCAACTTTTGCATAGCCTGCCGCAGCACCAAAACCCATTGCTGTACTAGCTTCCATCAAATTCAAACCAAATTTTGTGGTATCCGAAAGCTTGCTAAAACTTTCTGCATTTTCACTTTCAACTAAATTAGATAATGCAATACGATTTGCTGTATTTAAATCATTTGGATAATACACCGTCATACGACTAAAGAACCCCAAATTTCTCTCAAGCTCTTCACCCCCTGTGTTCATTTCATGTAAATGTGCTGTTTCACAAGCCACATTCCCCTTACACGCTATGAGTTGCTGGCGGTTTTCCTCACTAATCCCTTTATATTTCTCTAAAATCGGTTTAGTATCACGGCCTTCTTTTTGTGCTTTGCTCAGTTCTCGAATGAGATTCTCAACATCTGCAACACTTAGGTAATTATTTTCTACCGCCCTTTTAGCCGTTCCAGCCCCAGAGGTGGCAGCAAGGAAATTCCCCCCTTGTTCCGCTGTGGCGCCATTCGCTTTCGCCGTCAATGCTGCAGCTAATCCGCCTGCCAGTTGACTTAACGTGCTAATGTTCTCCTTCTCATTGGCTGTTAATTCACTGACCGGTTTGCCATAAGCTCTCGCGATGATTTCAGCGGTTGCCTCACCCGTCACCCCTGCCACTGCACCCGTCAATGGGTCTTTGCCTGTTACTTGAAACTCCACCGCGGAAAGAAGGGCATGTGCCATAAGGTTAGTCGCTTTGTCTTTTGCGGTGTCTCCTGCCGTCATCTCGTGGATGGTTTTGTTGAGATAAGGTGAAGCTAATGCGACAAGACTGCCTGCGGTATCGTTTTGTGCCGCCGCTTGTAATGCCGCTGTCACGGCACGAATTGCCATGCCTTTTTCACTACCTATGCCGTAAGTGCGGTCGATTTCACCTTGCGTTTTCGTGATTTCGGCTTGAACACTTGTCAGCTGTTGCTTAATGGCGGCAAGCTGTTGTTCATTACCCGCTTGTCCCTTCAACGCTTTTGCTTGCTCTTCCAGCTTAAACTTCTCAAGCCCTAGCTTGTTAATTTTCTCACGCTCATTATACGTGGCGATGCTTATCGCGTTGTTGCTGATGTCACCTATCACTTTCGCCATTTCTTGGCGTTCTTGCACTTTTTGTAAATCTTGCTTTTCAACACGTTGATTCGCATTTTTGGTGTCACGTGAAAGTGCGGTCAGTTTTTCCGGTGTTTCAGTCTCTATCTGAATATTGTCGCTGATAGCTGATTGGGTGGTGCTGCGCGCGCTTTCATTGGTATTGCCCAATAAGCTCAAGGCACTACTAAGCGCCTGCATTGGATTCACTCCGCCACTGCCCGCACTCATGCTCGCACTTTCGGTTTTAATCTCGCTTTTATTTTCAATATCGGTATGCGTGAGCGATTTTGTTTTAAAGCGGTTTTTACTTGCATCAGCATCACTTTCGATGATGGCACCATTCAGTTGGGTATGGTTGTGGATATGGGCATCCATGCCATCCTCACCCACACGAATACCGGTTTGTTCATTCACTTGAGCATAATCTACCTTAGCTTTGTTATAGGAGGCACTCACCGAAGCTCCGCCACCTGAACCATACGCTACCGAGCCACTTGCACTCGCACTCGTTTGTTTGGATTCGTATTTCTCTGTATCTTGACGGCTCGTTATCGTCAGATTTTGAATATTCGCTTCCCAACGTTTCGCTTTAAGATTCGCTGCATCAAGGGTTAAGCCGCCTTCTTCACTGTTCGTGATGATTTTATCCGCTGTGAAATGACTATTTTGCCAACGTTCACTATCCGAGTTAGATTTGCCCTTAGCAGCATTGACCGAACCCTCTATACCAAATCCGTAACTATTACCATTGGTTCCAACAAAGACGCCTACACTGCCCCCTGCTGATTTATTTTCTGTGCGTTGGTGCTCCTCATCTTTTACACCTTTTATCTCAATCCCTTTTTTGCCTGATAATTCCATCAATTTCGCATTCGCATCCACGCCTTCAAAGGTGAGTTTTTCATCGCGGGCTTTTATATTAAGCGTACCAGTGCTCACCGTTGATTTTTGATGACTAATACTCTGGCTTTCGCTACTTTGTGTTTGTTTTTGGCTGCCATAACCAATACTCACCTTCATACTTGGGCTGGATGTCGTCCCTGTATTCTGCATATTACCAGCTCTTAAGGCATCTAAGGTTTCTGCCACCTTACCCACATTTTGAGCCGCCATTGTCGCTTCTTCCGCGGCTTTCACTGCATAAAGTGCCTTGAGTTTTCCATTGGTGACTTGTTGGCTGCGATTCACACTGTTATAAGCCGCTTGCGCCATATCAGTCACTGGTGTACTCAAGGCAATTGTCACGCCAGATTGTTTATACTCATGCCCCTCTTTACGTTCAATAATATCTTTTCCGGCTTCGACCTTCACGCTTGCACCTTTAATATCAATGCGATTCGTGTTTGGCGTAATCATATCCGTTCCCATGACATTCGAATGGTTGCCCGCACTCACTGTGATATTGCCATTCATTGAACCCAGCGTGCTACGTGCATCTGATTGTGTCCAACCTTCCGTTTCATAATCATGTTTTTCTGATTTCGAACCAACGGTAAAACCAATACCGCCGTCTGTGAACACACCTCTGGTTTTCTTGGTTTCCACGCGCTTATTTTTGAAATGATTGGTATCCGCTGCAATATCAACATCATGTCCAGCCTGAATATGCAGATCATTATCCGCAATAGCCTGCATACCTTTCGCCTTCACGTCATGACCTGCTGAAAGCACCACCTCTTTACCGCTCACCTGAGTGCCGACTTGAGTAACGGAGTGTTGTTTGTCAAGACTGGTTTTGGTCGTTCTAGCAAGGCTGCCACTTTTCGTTTTGTGAAACTCCTCAAAATCTCGGCTTTCTTTTGCACCATTCAGCACAAGGTCATTTTTAGCAATAGCCATTAACTTCGCTTCGCTATCCAACTGTGCCCCTTCGGATAAAATATTTTTACCGGTTAGCTCAACATCACCTTTGCCTTTTATGCGGCTGACTACCGCTTCTTCCACTTTCTCATGACGGTAATGATTGCCTGCGCCCATTTTCTCATCAAAGCCCACTGAAAGTGCGGTCAGATTCATGTTATTTTTACTTTGAACAAGCGTATTGCCATTGCCATCGTTAATAATATCTGCACCTTTAGCGTTCAGATTATTTGATGAGAGTTCTAACTGGCCATCTTCTCCTTTTACATGGAAAAGCGCTTTACGAGCCAATGTCGTTTCACTACGTTGGAAATGAGATAAGTCCACATTTGTCGTCATCGTGGTACTTTCGTGATTTAAATTACCGCCCACATCCACTAAGAGGGCGCGCTCAGCTTCCACTTTACCGCCGATATTATCGAAGTTATTCGTGGTTTTGATGTCTACTTTATCACCTGTAATAGTGCCTTCGTTTAATAAGCTTTCGGTATTTAATAACGTAAGCTTACGGCCTGCAATCGTGCCACTATTGGTTAAACGGTTACTCCGTAAATCAATCACATCCGCTGAAATCAACGCACCTTCGCCATTTAAGTCTCCTTTCTGCGCCATGGCATAGACACGAGGTGCCATCACTTTGACTTGTTTTCCGCTTGGTAGCGTCACTTCTTTTTCTTCAAACCAGACAATATCTGACGTAAGTTGTGCGACCTGAGCAGGGCTTAAAGCCACACCCGGGGTTAAGTTAAAGCGTTTAGCAAAGGTGATACCATTATCCATTAACCCTTTATATTGCGCCTCTAAATCTTGATAACCTGTTAAGAACATACGTCCCGTCAACTGATTAACTTGATCTCGCACTAAACGCTGCTCGTAATAGCCATCCCCTAAGCGTCTTAAGATATTTTGTGGATCACTGCGAAGTGCTTTAAACATATAGTCACCACTGAGCCATTGTTTACGATCGGTAAACTGTGGATCCGTTTCAATTAATGGGCGATTCGTTGCCTCGGGATTTGTTCGATAAAGGCTAGAGGTAGGCAAAGAAACATCCGCACCAATCGTACGAATTTCACTCAGTTCAGCTTTAGCATTCGATTGATTCACGCCATTGGCAACATTAATATTGTTCGCAAGTGCGATAGTTTCCATCGAAAGATTGGCTTTTTCACCTTCAGGCGTCACTGTCGTATAGGCTTCCGTACGCACTTGTTTTAAATCCAATTCTGTATCAGTGATTTTTTGGTAGTCATGACGGCCAGCCCAGTCTCGCTGATGATATCGTTTAACTCCGCCTCGCCAACGAGAGTAAGTCCACTCTTGATTCCCATTATCAACAACTCGAGTAATCCCCATTTCGGGTACATTGTTTACCCCCTCAGAAGGGTTATTAGGGTTATAAATCTTACCTGCCGCAATTATTTGGCTGCGGTTATTTTCCACATTACCGTTAAATTCAACATCGCCTTGACTTAAAATCTTACCAGGATGCGTTTCTTTCACCTTAGTTTCGCTGGTTATACGTTCTTTCACATTAATATCCCAGAAATTGGTAAAACGCTTACCCTCTATCTTTCTATTATGAGCTTCAATCGCATCACTTAAAGCCTTAAAAACGGGCTCATTCTCTAATTGCCATTTGAAATATGGTGCCAACTGCTCTTTATAAGGTTCTAATTTTTCCTCATATGCCTTCATTGCTACTTTATACTCTGCTAATTTAAGCTCATATTCCTGCATTTTTTTCTTATGGAATCGAGCATTTCCAAAATACATACGCGCTGGCATTTCAGGCTCTTCAGGCTTGATTAAAAGTTCTTTAGGAACGGTGACGTTTGGCGCCTCAGTTTTTGGTGGTGCCACACCTAAAGCAGCCCAAATCGGATCGTTTTTGTTATATTCAACAGTAGAGCAATTTGACTCATTCACACAAATATTCTCTCCTGGCTGAGCAATAATTTTGCCATCAATATTCGCATCTGTTGCCATTACTGGATTGTCTGTTTTATAAGCAACCTTGCCTGCGCGGCTAAATGAGACCCATTTCAACAGGTTAAAATTAATCCGCTCATTAGCATTTGGATTTCTGCCCTCAACTAAGTAATGTTCCTCTACCGTTTCACGTTTGACTTCCTCTAACCTTGTATTAATACGGGCATTTTTGTTTAAAGTTTGATGCATACCAAGGACAACACCACGTCCCTCAATCAAACTACCGCTATTTAATAATTTATCGCCTAAATCTTTTGATTGATTGTTTTCATCTAAAACGCGACCAAATACAACTTTTCCTTCAGAGGATAAGGTACCGCCAATACCGTTAAATGCCCAATTTTGAGTAAAGATTGTTTTACTGTTCTCAACAAAAGGCGCCGCAACATCTAGACGTTCTTTTGCCGCAACAACCGCTGATTTAATCGTTCCATCGGATTGTAATTCATCTGTATTCACTATTTTTTGACCAGCCTGTAAAGCAACATGACTACCATAAATACGACCAGTACCGATATTAGTTAATGTATCACCAGTCTTGATAACATTTTCTACTGTCCCTTTAATCAATCCTCGGTTGGTTATATTCTGCTCACTTGTAAGTGCGGTTTGTTTTCCTTGAATTTCAGCATTCTCTGTATTTTCAATATTCTTCGCATTAACTTGGGTATGACCTTCAGAAAGTAACCCTGCTTGATTAATCAAATGTCCTTGAGTTGTTAAACTTAATGAAGAACGACCAACTAAATCGCGTTGACTATCAAAATCCTGAACAAGTTGGATATTTGTATGGTTAGCCTCAATATCGCCATTACCAGAAAGTGCATTAACCTGAATATTCAGTTTTTCTGCTGCCTGAATTGAACCTTGGCTATTTTTTATGGAAGCGCCTTTACCCTGAATACGAATATCCCCTGTAGAGAATAATTCACCTTGCGTGTTGTCTAATTGATTAACAATATTCAATACCTGAGAAGAAACCGAATAAATCCCACCTTGTTTATTATCCAATTGCTGAGCATTCACCTCAGCCTTACCCGCAAGAATACCCTGTGTTGGTACTGATTGCGCATTACCTTTAGTATTTTGGTTATTTAGATTCGTGGTATTAACCGTTAAATCACCCTGTGCTTGAATGAGTGAACCTGCATTGCCTACTTTTTGGTTATTAATATCCCTTGCAATATTTAACGTTGAAGAACCGTCAGCAACAATCATTCCGGCTCGGTTATCCACGGATAATGCGGTTAAAGTTAAGTCTTTACCACTTAGCAAACGCCCTTCTCGATTATTTAAGAATTGATTATGCTGTGTAAGACTCATATTTCCACTAGAAAGTATTAAGCCTTTTTCATTATTTAACCCTTGTTCTAGGTTTAATGAGAAATCACGCGCACCTTGGCTTGCCCATCGACCATGTTGATTCTCCACCCTTTGCGCGGTTGCATTAATCCAATCCGCTTTTAAATTAGCATGCTGCGTCAAAAGTTGAGAAGGTGTACGCAATCCGATCTCGTTTTTTGCAACGAGCGTCGCTTGATTTGCATTAATTTCACCTTGATGAGCCACAATATGAACATCTTGGCCACTTGTCTGACTCTCGCTGACATCAACTGTTTGAGCTTGAACATCAACCTTACCAGAGGCGATATTTTTCCCTTTCGCCACAGTTGTTTTTGCTGTTTTTATTTCAAGGTTTTTAGTCTCACCAACCTCATCAACTTCGCGGACTTTACCATTTTCCTCAACACCCGCAGCTAATACAGAAGATTTGCCCGCTTCGACAGAATCCGCTTGATAACGAATATGCCCACCTGAAATAGTCGAGCCCATCTGAGTAATTTTATTTTTAGCATCAACTAGAACATCCCCTCGTGCTGTTTCAACTTTACCCTTTTGAACAAAATCAGACTTGGTTTTGATTTGGACATCTTGTTTACCGCTAATCACCCCTTCATTAACAATACGCCCTTGACTATCAATTTTCACCTCACCGATAGAGGCACCAATATGCCCCGCATTGCGTACACCAAGGCCTTGGCCGTTATCCACTAAATGGATTTTCTCTGCATACATCCCGCCCAATTGGCTTACATCCACGCTGTAGCTTTGGTTTTCGCCTTGGGTATCAGAAGTGCGGTCGGTTTTATCGGTGTTCTCATCACCCACGTAAACCACCGAATCATTCGTGCTATCGACTTTATTTTTTCCTGTAGTAACTTTAATGTCTTTTTTCGACCAAACCCCACCTTTGATTTCTGCTTTATCAGCGATAATATCGGTGTAATCAGATTGGCTGTTATCTATCCCTTTTTGGCCAACAGTCACCTTACCGCCTTTTACGCGATAGCCTTTCAACTCGCCATTTTCTACTTCTGCTTTACCGGTTGTTAGCGTTGTTCGCCCCGCATTAATCACACCACAGCCATCACATTGGATACCGCTTGGGTTCGCAATCACCACATCCGCTTTTTTACCCGCTACTTCCACATAGCCTTTTAAACGGCTTGGATTAGCTGAATTTACCTCGTTAAGAATGACTTTCGCTTCACCACGAGCAAGATTCGGGTTACCTTGTACCCAACCCGCTATTTGCGTTTGTGCTGCTTTACGAGCATTGTTTAACACAGCGCCTTTTTCTGCCACATCAAATTGCGAATATTGGTTACGTGATACCCCACCTGCACTTGGTGTTTGAATATTCACTTGCGGTAAACCATTCGCTGTTTGAAGCACCGTTGGTTGTTGATTACCCGGTGCTGATTTATCTGCACGAATCGCCATATCTTGTGCATGAGCAGAAGGCGATAAGAAGACAAAGCCTAATGCTAACATTAAGCTGAAATGAATAGGATTAAGTGAAAGTGCGGTTGAAAATAATCCTGTTTTTTCTTGTTCTGGACTCACATTTTCGCTTTGTGCTTTACCTTGAGATTTTGCTAACTCAGAGACCACCACAAACTGATTTAATACACGGCTAAAAATCACTTTATAATGACGTTTATTCATTTTTTAATTTCCTTTAAAGTTTTAAATTCTGTTTGGTTTTAATCAATTTATTCATCTAAAAGCGTGAGCATTAAAAACGGTAGCTCACATTAAATCCGGTTGTCACATGACTGGTTCTAAATCCTTCCGGTTTTTTAATTGGAACACCTACGAAATAATCATAGTTAATGCCCCATAGTTTGCCACGAAGTCCAATTGCACCACCCATTAGGCTGTCACCGATTTGAAGCTCTTCTTGGCTAGAGTGCACTTTACCGCGGTCAATCCCTAAATAAAGCTCATGTCCCTTATTGACGATATTCCAACCTAGCTCATTTCGCCATAACCAACCTTTTTCACCGGAAAGCGATAGCTCGCCATCAAACCCTCGCACGGTATAACGGCCACCAATACTAAATTTATCTTGTTGTGTTAAAGGTGTGCCATTCCATTGCCCATTCCAGCTGGTGTTAAAGCGGAAAGGTTGATTGCCGATAGTGAAAGGATAGGTAAAATCAACGCCTGCAGTAAAAATCTGCATGCGGGAAGTCCCTTCACCAAACGCTTCTTCCGGAGCTGGTAGGGATTTATTCCTACCCGTACCACGTTTGTAGTTCGCAAACAGTTGTAACACTGTTTCACCAATGTATTGGGTGTGATTAAGCCCCACTTCCCAACCAGCTGTTCGACGACGTTGCACTTCAATTTCGGTGTCATTGATGTAGTTATGCGATTTTTTCGTCCATAACGCAGTATTCACATAGGTTTTATAAAGACTTCCACGAGATAATAAGCGACTTAAGTTCGCTTTCATTTGTTGGCTTTCACCTGAATAGGTATAAGACTCAAATGCGCCCGCTACCGTTTGGTGATAAGAATATTTTGAACCAGAAAGGGTTAAGAGATAGTTCTTCCAAGGAATAGAATAATAGAGACTAATATTTTTACTACCATAATCGCCTTCCGCATCATCACTATCACGCTTAAAGCTACGCGTACCACTGATATAGAACATATCATTGAGGGTTAGCACGTTATCCCAAGAAAACGTGGCTGAACCTTGTAAACGCCCCGTAGCTTTACTGCCTGAATCATCTAATCCCAAGGTTAAATGAAAAGGTAAGCGTTGCTTATAAGCAATCACCACATCTGTTTCACCGACTGCATCCGTTGGCACAAGCTCCATATTCGCATCAGCACTCGGTACGCGTTTTAAGTTTTCTAAACCTTGTTCAATATTGCGAATATTTAATATATCCCCCTGCGCCATTGGCATGGCAAACCATAAGGTACCACGGGTGGCAAACGGAATCGCACTTTGGTCTTGTAATTGAATACGACCTACTTTACCCGGAATCACGGTTAACACGAGCATACCTGAACGCAAATCCTGTGGCTCGACCACTACGCGTGTAGTGACATATCCCAAATCAATTAAACGATTTTGAATACGACGAAGTAATACATTAATCCCCTCAGAGCCAATACAAGCAGGCAGAGCAAAATCACGTCCAGCATAAACTGACTTTAATGCCCAAGAGAATCGGCTTGGTTGGATTAATTTAAGGGAAGATGCTGATGAACTTTCTTCAGCTTGGTAATCGGTCAGCACCAATTGATTGATAGGAAAACATTGCGCTTCATTCTGCGGAAAGCCTCGAGAGGCTTCTTTTTCACCCTCTAAACGCACATTTGGGGATTGTGTTTGCTGGGCTAAAATCGCTGCATCTTGTTCCGCTTGTTGCCTCTGTTGTTTGGCATCGATTTGTTTTTCTAAATTGGCATTGGGTGAACTTGGCGCTGAAAAACCAAAAGGTGAAATAAATAATAAACTAGAAAGAAAAAAGTGTGAGGATTTTTTCATTGTTACCCTAAAGATAAAGTTATTAATAAATTATGGTTGATAAGATATCAAAATCTATTTAAAAAGACCATAAAGTTTACATCAGTAATTTCTATTATTTTTCATTAGTTTAAATATAAAAAAATCTGCATCAAACTCGGGCTTGATGCAGATAATTTATTTATTGGCTATGAATATAAAATTAATCACCTAATTGAACAGGCTCAACTTTCCAAATTCTCTCTGCGTACTCTTTAATAGTGCGGTCAGATGAGAAGAAGCCCATATTCACGATATTTTGAATAGTGCTTTCAATCCATTGGTCGCGTTGTTTGTATTTTTCATCTACGGCTTTTTGAGTTTCTACATAACTACGGAAATCAGCGAAAGCTTGATAATAATCGTGGTATTGCAAGCCTTGTAATAGTTGATGATAACGTTGAGGATCTTCTGGTGAGAATTTACCCTCAATAATTTGATCCACGACTGTGCGTAATTGAGCATCATTCTGGTAGTATTCAAATGATCTATACCCTTCTCGACGAAGTTGCTCAACTTGTTCCACAGTGTTACCGAAAATAAAGATGTTATCTTCACCCACGTTTTCCAAGATCTCCACGTTCGCACCGTCAAGTGTACCGAGTGTCAATGCACCATTTAAGGCAAACTTCATATTACTGGTGCCAGAAGCCTCTGTGCCTGCAAGTGAAATTTGCTCTGAAATATCCGCTGCTGGAATAATTAACTGGGCAAGGCTTACGCTGTAATTTGGAATAAATACAACTTTTAAACGGCCTTTCAAACGCTCATCATTATTGATGACATTAGCAACATCATTAATTAAATGGATCGTTTGTTTCGCAGCATAATAAGCCGAAGCCGCTTTACCTGCTAAAATAAATACGCGAGGTTGCCAATCTTTTTCAGGGTTGGTAAGCATTTCATTGTAGCGAGCGATAATATGTAATACGTTCAACATTTGGCGTTTATATTCGTGAATACGTTTTACTTGCACGTCAAATAAGGCGTGCGGATCAAGCTCTACCCCTAACTCGCATTTTACGTATTCCGCTAATTTCACTTTATTAGCAAATTTAATGTCAGCAACAGCCTCTTTAAATGCTTTTTCTTGTGCGAACGGTTTGAGTTTTTCGATTTGGCTTAAATCGCAACGCCATTCTGAGCCGATATATTTATCAAACAATGCGGCTAATTGTGGATTCGCAACGGCTAACCAACGACGCGGTGTGATACCGTTTGTTACATTGGTAAAGCGTTCTGGGAAAATACGAGCGAAATCTGCGAAAGTGGATGTTACCATTAAATCGGAATGGATTTCGGCAACCCCGTTGATTTTGTGTGAACCTACAACAGACAACCAGCCCATACGCACTTTACGTTGATAACCTTCTTCAATCAATGAAACACGACGAATAAAATCGTTATCCGTGGTGACGTAAGAACGAACATACTCTAAGAAATGATCATTGATTTCAAAAATCATCTGTAAATGACGTGGTAAGATTTTTGCCATCATTTCCACTGGCCAAGTTTCTAATGCTTCAGACATAAGGGTATGGCAAGTATAAGAGAAAATATTACGCGTCATCTCCCAAGCTTTTTTCCATTCAAAACCTTCATCATCCACTAAAATTCGCATTAATTCAGGAATTGCTAACGCTGGGTGGGTATCGTTCAAATGGATCGCCACTTTATCCGCCAAGTTTTCAAGGCTATCGTGGGTGCGTTTGTGACGGCGTAAAATATCTTGAAGTGATGCAGATACTAAGAAATACTCTTGACGTAAACGCAATTCGCGACCATTCCAAGTAGAATCATCAGGATAAAGTACGCGTGATAAGTTTTTATTTGCGGAGTGCTCTTCTAATGCAGCTAGGTGTTCACCGCGGTTAAAGTCTGCAAGATTAAATACTTCACCTGCATGAGCAGACCATAAGCGTAATGTTGCTGCAGAATTATTTTGATAACCTGGTATCATTTGGTCGTAAGCAAGTGCGGTCACTTTTTCGGTATCTTGCCAAATACATTTTTTGCCTTCAAAGTGAATGTTACCGCCAAATTCTACGGTAAAGCGTTTAGATGGGCGAATAAACTCCCAAGGTGCCCCTTTTTCAAGCCACGCATCAGGGCGTTCTACTTGCTGACCATTTTCAATTTTTTGGCGGAACATACCATATTCATAACGAATACCGTAGCCCATACCTGGTAAACCAAGGGTCGCAATAGAATCCATAAAGCAAGCAGCTAAACGACCTAAACCGCCATTGCCTAAGCCCGGATCAACTTCTTTTTCTAAAACTTCTTCTAAATCCACATTTAATTCAGATAAGGCTTCTTGTGCTAATCCATAAATACCTTCTGCGATCATGGCATTAGAAAGGGTACGTCCAATTAAGAATTCCATTGAAAGGTAGTAAACACGGCGAGAATCTTCTGCTCGAGTTTGGCGAGCTGTGGTAATCCAACCTTCTGTCACTAAATCTCGAACAGCATGCAAAGTCGCATTTAACCAGTCGCGTTGGCTCGCTTCACGCGGTGAGCGACCAATTAAAAAAATAAGCTTATAAACAATTGATTTTTTGATTGCCTCAACAGTCATTTGTGGGCGATTGTATAGGAATGGAGAATCAAAATTATCCATTATCATAAGTAAAACCTCGGTTTGAATGTTAAAAAATTATCTATAATAAAAGAGATGTTGATTTAAAAATTCACGCACATTTCAAAAAATCAATCGAAATAGACCGCTATTTGTATCCGAGAACCTTTATACCTCTAATAAATTCGTTCGAATTTTATGCTTATTTTGTCGAAAAACAAGCATAATCACAGAGCTTGCAACAATAATCTACAAACAGACTGTTGCTCTTAACGTTTATAAATAAAACTATAAACGTTCATAAAGTGCACGATATTGTTCTGCTGCTTTACGCCAGCTGAAATCTTGTGCCATCGCATTCGCTCGCAAGGCTGACCAGACTCTCGGTTTTTGCCAAATATCAAACGCTTGTTGGATACTTCTACGTAAATCTTCAGCGGTAGCTTGCTCAAACACAAAACCAGTTGCCGTGCGATCTTTAATATTTTCCGGTGAGCTATCCACCACCGTATCGGCTAAACCACCCGTTTTACGAACAAGAGGAAGTGTGCCATATTGCAAACCATAAAGTTGGGTTAAGCCACAAGGCTCAAAACGGCTTGGCACTAAAATCACATCACCACCTGCCACTAATAAATGTGACAGTGTTTCATCATAACCAATTTTGACTGCAACATTTTGGGGATAACGTTCAGCAAGCTCACGAATACCTTGCTCAAAGTGCGGTGCGCCAGAACCTAAAATCATCAACTGGCCGCCTTGTTTTACAATTTCATCCGCACTTTCAATCAATAAATCTACGCCTTTTTGCTCGGTTAAGCGGGTTACCATCACAAATGCCAATGCATTTTCATCTTGCGGTAAATTAAAATAAGCTTGCAGTTCAGCCTTATTCTGTTTTTTACCTGCCATATATTTCAATTTGTAATGATGCTGAATATATTGATCGGCATTTGGATGCCAAATATTTTCATCTACACCATTAAGAATCCCCACTAAACGCCCTTGAGATTTTAAACCAGAAAGTAAACCTTCTAAGCCATAGGCAAATTCAGGTGTTGTAATCTCTTTGGCATACGTCGGGCTCACTGCAGTGCTGACATCGGAATAAAATAAGCCTGCTTTTAAATAGGAAATCTGTCCAAAGAACTCTAAACCATCAACATTAAACATGCCTGCAGGCAAGCCAATTTCAAACAAATGCTGATAATGAAATTGCCCTTGATACGCTAAATTGTGGATTGTAAATACCGATTTTGCTGGACGACCTTTATTAAATAAATAAGCGGCACATAAACCTGCATGCCAATCATGAGCGTGAACCACATCCGCACGCCACCAGCTATCTAAACCAGTAGATAATTCAGCACCAACCCAACCAAGTAAGGCAAAGCGTTTATAGTTATCACCATAATCATTATAGTAACAATCGTGATATGGATTCCCCTCACGCGCATATAAATGTGGCGCATCGATTAAATAAACGCCTACGCCATTATATTCACCGTAGCGCAACACAACATGTCCCGCAAAATTATCAAATTCAGCCACAACTTGTGTATTAGAAATACCTGCAGAAATCGCTGGATACGTAGGCAATAGAATACGTGCATCAAGCCCTATTTGATTTTGGGCTTGCGGTAATGCCCCTAAAACATCAGCTAAACCGCCAGTTTTGAGGAGCGGATAAAATTCTGAGCAAACGTGTAAAACTTTCATTTAATTTTTATTTTCCCTATAAAACATAAATAATGCTCGATCAACTCCCCTCTTTAGAAAAGAGGGGGGGTATAAAGTGCGGTCAAAATTTACCGCACTTTTTTCATTATTAATCTAAATGCTCTTCAGAGACGACTTCTTCCCCTTCTAATTTTTTCAGCATTTTCGGGGTAACTAGAATCACTTTACCGGTTGAACTGATACGGAATCGTTTTTTATCTTCTTCCATATTCACACCAATTTCCATGCCATCTGGAATAATACATTCACGGTCGAGAATACAGTTTTTCAATATACAATTCTTACCGATTTTAACTTGTGGCAATACCACGCAATGATCCACTTTTGAGAAAGCATCAATTTTAACGCGATCGAATAGCACGGAATTACTGATAGAGGCATCAGTAATCACACAACCACCGCCAATTAAAGAATTATCGACTGGATGAACATTTGAATTTTTGTAGAAGAATTTTGACGGGTAAGCTTGAATTGGATTACCGCGAATTGGCCAGCTTTGATCGTAAATATCTAATTGTGGATTTTCAGAGACTAAGTCGATATTGGATTGCCAGAAGCTATCAAGCGTACCCACATCACGCCAGTAAATTTCGCCTTCGGTGTTACGCCCCATGCAAGAGCGGCTGAATGGGTGAGCATAAAGAGTCTCTTCCGCTAAACATTTTGGCAACACATCTTTACCGAAGTCGTGGCTAGTTTGTGGTGTATTGACCTCTCTCTCCAACATTTTGTAAAGATAATCCGCATCAAACACATAAATCCCCATTGATGCGAGTGAAACATCTGGTTTACCTACCATTGCTGGCGGATCTTTTGGTTTTTCAACAAAGGCTTTGACTTTTAAATTTTCGTTTACCGCCATGACACCAAATTCATGTGCTTCAGAGCGTGGTACTTCAATACAACCTACCGTACATTTTGCACCGCTGTTCACATGGTCCATCAACATGACGCTATAGTCTTGTTTGTAAATATGGTCACCCGCCAAGATTAAAACATATTTAGGGCGATAGTGATCACGAATAATCGCCATATTTTGATAAACAGCATCTGCCGTACCACGATACCAAGTTGAATCATCAATTTGTTGACGAGCAGGAAGCATATCAACAAACTCCCCTTTTTCTTGTGGTAAGAAAGACCAACCAGTTTGCAAATGACGAAGTAAAGAGTGTGCAGCGTATTGAGTCACTACACCAATTCGGTTCAAACCAGAGTTAATACAATTAGAAAGTGCAAAGTCAATAATACGGCGGTTACCACCAAAATACAGGGCAGGTTTTGCGCGTTTATCCGTAAGTTCATGCAAGCGTGAACCACGTCCACCCGCAAGAATAAGCACCAAAGTATTTTTAACTAAATCATATTTGTTAAGGTCGCCAGCTTTCATAAGGATCTCCATAGTCTTATAGTTATTCATCACTCAGCATACAAAAGCCCATTGAGCTAAGCTCTGTTTGTTGTGCATCGAGGGTTAAATTATGTGTGCCGATTTGAGGTTTCCATTTTCCATCGGGTAAGTGAAAAACCTGCCCTTCGGCTTTGGCATTAATCAATAAAAGACAATGCTTATCTAAAACTACTTGTAATGCTTTGGTTTGTTGATTTTGCCAATCGTCAACTGTCATCTGGTTACCGTGAATGTTAAGCCATTGCACATTGTCACCTGACCACCATTGATTCCGATTTAAACTACCAATTTGCTTACGCGCTGCAATCGTTTGCTTGGTAAGTTGAAATAATTCCTTGTTAAAATTTGCCCATTTCAGCCAAGTAATTTCGTTATCTTGGCAATAGGCATTATTGTTACCATATTGAGTGTTGCCGAACTCATCGCCCGCCAAAAGCATAGGCGTGCCATTCGCCAGTAATAAACTCATTAATAATCCGCTTTGTGCAAAAGTGCGGTTATTTTCCACCGCACTTTTTTGCGGTTCAGAAAGGGATTCAGTAGAACCTTCTACCCCATGGTTATAACTGTAATTTTCATTGCGTCCATCACGATTTTCTTCGCCATTCGCTTCGTTATGTTTTTGGTTATAACTCACCAAATCTTGCATGACGAAACCATCATGAGCGGTAATAAAATTAAGCGTTGTGTGTGGCAAGCGATCATTTTTCTTAAATAAATCGCTAGAACCTGCAAAGCGTTCTGCAAATGCGCCGATTTCACCACTTTTCCATAACCAAAAACGGCAAAGATCATCACGAAAACGATCATTCCATTCTGCAAAGTAATTTGGGAAATTTCCTACTTGATAACCGTAATGTCCGATATCCCAAGGCTCTGCAATCAATTTAATATTTTGTAAACTTGGCTCATTTTTTATGTCAGTAAAAAGCTGAGCTTGTGCATTAAAATCTGGTGTATCACGCCCGAGCACGGAGGCTAAATCAAATCGAAAACCATCAACATGACACTGTTCAGCCCAATAACGTAAACAATCTACGACCCATTTTCGCCCTACATCGGAGGATAAATTGAGCATATTGCCGCAGCCTGTCCAATTGATATAACGCCCTTGATCGTTGCGCCAATAGTAAGTTTGATCATCAATACCACGCTGGCAGAATGTTGGGTAAGTTTGCTCTGATTCTGCGGAATGGTTAAATACCACGTCTAAAATAACTTCAATGCCCGCTTTGTGAAACGCCTTCACCATCGCTTTAAATTCAGCTAATGAATTATTTGTTGCCGCATATTTAGGTTCCACCGCAAACATAGCTAAGGGATTGTATCCCCAATAATTTTGTAAGCCTCGGGCTTGTAAGTGCGGCTCATTTATATGGAAATTTACAGGCAGCACTTCCACAGCAGTCACGCCTAATTCTTTTAAATAAGCTAAATTGATAGGATGACTTAATCCCGCATAGGTACCCCGTAATTCAGTGGGAATCTTGTCGTTAAGTTGGCTAAAACCTTTGACGTGCAATTCATACACAATGGTTTCCGCCCAAGGCGTATTGGGTGCGGAATCATTTTCCCAATCAAAATCTTCTGAAATAATCACCGCTCTTGGCGCAATATGAGCATTATCTCGATGATCATTCATTAAAAACCAAGAACGACTTTCTTCGGTAGTTAAATCTGGTTTACCATTCACCTCTTTCGCATAAGGATCGAGCATTAATTTATTTGGATTAGCATATTCACCGTGAATGCGGAATCCATATTCTGTCCCAACCTCAACGCCTTCTACAGCTAAATGCCATATATTATTTGTGCGAACCATAGGAAAGCGCGTTTCCTTATCCCCATCAAACAGGCAAAGTTCAACACCACTCGCTGCAGCAGAGAACAGTGCAAAATTAGTCACTTTCACGCCATTCTCGGTAAATATTGAATAGCCCATTGGCGCTGGTTTGCCGTTGTTATAAATCGTAAACATATCTTACAAATTGTATTTCAAATAAACTGTCGCCAATGGTGGAATAGAAATCGAAATAGAATTTTCTCGTCCATGGCTTTCAATTTCTTCACTTATCACATAGCCAAAATTGCCCACGTTAGAGCCTTGATAATACATAGAGTCAGTATTCAAAATTTCTTCATAAGTACCTGCAACATTTACCCCAATACGGTAATTATGGCGAGGCACAGGGGTGAAGTTACTGATGACAATAATGCGCTCTCCATTTGAGCTGCGACGCTCAAAAGCAAATACAGAATTTGCCGCATCATCAACGACAAGCCAATCAAAGCCTTCAGGTGAATAATCCAGTTCAAAGAGCGGTGAGTTTTCTCGGTAAATATGATTCAAATCTTTTACTAATTTCAAAACGCCTTTATGCCAGCCACCACCGATATTTTCATCAAGCAAGAACCAGTCCAAACTTTCTTCGTAATTCCACTCACGACCTTGAGCAAATTCATTGCCCATAAAGAGCAATTTTTTACCCGGGTGCCCCCACATATAGCCGTAATAAGCACGTAAGTTCGCGAATTTTTGCCATGCGTCTCCTGGCATTTTATCGAGGAGCGAATATTTGCCATGCACCACCTCATCATGTGAAAGCGGTAACACAAAATTTTCACTGTATTGATACATCATCCCAAAAGTCATTTTATTGTGATGATATTGGCGGTAAATTGGATCAAGCTGCATATAGGCGAGCGTATCGTTCATCCAGCCCATATTCCATTTAAAGTTAAAGCCCAATCCACCGTTTTCACTCGAGTGAGTCACACCAGCAAAAGAGGTAGATTCCTCCGCAATAGAAATTGCCCCCGCCATTTCGCTGTAAATTTTCCAGTTGGTATGTTTTAAAAATTCAATGGCTTCTAAGTTTTCACGTCCGCCATATTGATTTGGAATCCACTCACCTTCCGCACGGCTGTAATCTCGGTAAATCATGGAAGCCACGGCATCCACGCGAATACCATCTACACCGAAACGTTCAAGCCAATACAGGGCATTACTGGATAAGAAATTTTTGACCTCATTACGCCCATAGTTATAAATTAAGGTATTCCAGTCTTGATGATAGCCTTCGCGAGGATCTTCATGCTCATACAAAGCCGTACCATCAAATGAGACTAAACCATGCGTATCACTTGGGAAATGACCTGGCACCCAATCTAAAATCACATTAATTCCTGCTTCATGTGCACGTTTTATTAAACGACGGAATGCCTCAGGTGAGCCAAAGCGACTGGTTGGCGAATAAAGTCCGAGTGGTTGATAGCCCCAAGAACCATCAAATGGAAATTCAGAAAGCGGTAAAAATTCTATATGGGTGAAGCCCATATCTTTTACATAAGGAATGAGTTCATCAGCAATTTGATCGTAATCTAGCCAAAAATTGTTTTCTAAATTACGACGCCAAGATCCTAAATGCACTTCATAAATGGAAATCGGTTGATTTGCTTGATTGGCTTGACGACGTTGTTCCGTCATTTCGACAACATTTGGTAATGCACTCACTTGCGATGCTGTATCAGGGCGAAGTTGCGAACTAAAGGCAAATGGATCGGCTTTCAAACGAAGATTGCCATGACAATCAATTAATTCAAACTTATAGAGTTGTCCTAAACTGGCTTTTGGTAAAAAGAGCTCCCACACACCACTTTTTAGATGAAAACGCATAGGATGACGGCGACCATCCCAATAGTTGAAATCACCTACAATAGAAACGCGTCTTGCATTAGGTGCCCACAAGCGGAAATTCACCCCGCTCACACCATCACATTCCATAAAATGCGCACCAAGTATTTCATATGGGCGAAGCATAGAACCTTCAGAAAGTAGCCATTGTTCTAAATCATCAATCATAGGATGAAAACAATAAGGATCTTCGACTATTTGCGATTCATTGCCCCAAAAAACCTGTAATTGATAAGCAAAAAAGTGACGACAATTTGGAATCACACCAACAAAAAAGCCACGCTCATCGACACAATCCAGTTCCGTTATTTCTTTACCACTTTCACGCTCAATCACCACCACTCGATTGGCATCTGGCAATAACGTACGAATTTCAATTCCGCGCTCAGTTTCGTGCATACCAAGCGTAGCAAAAGGATCGCCATTGCTCGCATCAAAAAAACCATCAATAATTGCTTGTGTTACTGCGGTTGTCATATTTACTCCTTATACATTTCGCCCTTGGTTAATTTGCACAAAGAACGTTTTTAAAGCTTCATTGCTAAAAATAAACGCTAACGGTTGAGCAAGTTTCTTGCACCAGTTTGGGTATTCATTTGAGGTGCCTGGCAAATTAAAACTGATTTCTTGGCTAAGTAAATTTTCTAATTGCACACCAATCAATCGGCTGTTACTTTCCGCTAAATAATGATGGATCATTCTGTTTAAATGATCGTGCATCGCCATAGAAAGCGCATCGCCTTCATAATGCGGAGGTAAATAATTATCACGATGTAAACGATTTAATAAGGCTTGTTTATCAACAACGCGTTGATCGTATTTTTGCTTGAGCACTTCCCCATTTAGAATACCAAGTTGATTAAATAATTCTAAATCACGGCAATGCCAAAAACTTTGTAATGAGGGAACATCATGCGTGCCAATGGTGGCATAAGCATTTCGAGGATAATCAGATATACGAGGAAATTCGTCATTTCGTTGGGCAAAATACAATACAAAATAAGAGAAAATTTGAAACTCGTTTAATTTCCACCGCACTTCATCAGGCACGGTGCCGAGATCTTCACCAATAATCAAACATTCATTGCGCACACTTTCAATGGCAAGAATCGCCATTAATTCATCAAAAGGATAATGCACATAAGCACCATCAGCCGCGGTTTTTCCTTCTGGAATCCACCACAAACGGAATAAGCCCATAACATGATCGATACGTAGCACACCGAAATATTGCATATTGGCACGTAGCATATCGATAAATGGTGCAAAGCCACGTGCTTTTAGCACTGTTGGATTATAAGGTGGCAAATTCCAATTTTGCCCGACGGGGCCTAACGGATCAGGTGGCGCGCCAATAGAGGCATTTACACAATATAAATCAGGATCGCTCCATACATCAGCACTGCCACGAGAACTATTCACCGCTAAATCGCCATAAATACCCAACTTCATACCAGACTGTTTACAAAGATTTTGTAATGCGGAAAGTTGTTCTTCTGTAAGCCATTGCAACCAAGCAAAAAATTGGATTTGCTCATTATGTGTTTTTAATAGGGCTTTTCTTTTTGCCGCACTTAAATGTTGCCATTCCTTACGCCAGCCAAGCCAACCGATGGTATTTTCTTCTGCTTGATGGTCGGCGTGTTCTTGTAAATCTAATACATTAAATAGCCCCTGTAACAACAAAGGTTCACCTTTGTTTTTTAAATACTCAGCAAAGATTGTTCGACGTGTCACAATTTCAGCGGATTGACTACGCTGAAAGAAATCAAACAGGGACTCAAGTGCGGTTAATTTTAAAGCCAATATTGAAGAATAATCGACGCAATCACTTTCACGTAAAGCAGCAATTTTTGCTTGAATATCTTCACGCTTAAACCAATTTTGCACTGAACGGCAACGCTTAAACTCTGGTAACTCTGTAATCGCTAAATATAAAAAATTCAACCAACGACGAGAGGATGAACTATAAGGACTGGCCCAGTTTGGCACAGCAGGATACGGCAAATGTAATGGATTAATTCCCACATAATCTGCACCTTGTTTTGCACTTTGTTCGATTAAATAAGCTAAATCACCAAAATCGCCAATGCCCCAGTTTTGTTCAGAGCGTAAACTGTAAAGTTGCACATTCACACCCCACACTTTTTTATTTTTTAATACGGGTGGTTGAAAAGCCGTTTTAGGAGAAATAAGTAAACGAACGCGGTACTGTTCAGTATCAGAAAAAATAGATAATTGATAATAGCCAAAAGGAAGTGGAGACAAGGAAAGTGCGGATAAATTTGAAAGTGTTTTTTCTAACAGAATGACATTAGATTCATCAATCAGCTGATAACGATATTCATCGGCAGCGGGCAAATCTAGACGATTGAGTCGATAATCAATCGGTTCATTTTCAAATGCAGCCAGTACATCGTCAAACTGTCCTTTCGCTTTTAGCGGAGGCTGCAAAAGCTCAACAAAAGTTGAAACCGTCTTTTCATCTGCGAAAATAAGATGTCCATCAATATCATAATGAGAAAGCGCTATACCGCATTTTTCTGCTTTTTGTTTGAGAGAATCCGAGATTTGCATAGATACCACATGACAACTGTATAACTCTTGTTAGGGATTATAACTAAGCTGAAAGTGATGACAACTGGCTTTATTTAAAAGTGTGATCTTCGTCAATAATAAATTCAAACCAATCAATCACATCGCGTTCATGTACACCATTTTTGATTAAAACATCAGCATTTTTCAAGGAATTTGAATGGCCAGAAATGAGTGGATGCCATTCAGGTAAGGTTTTTCCTTCATAAAGCAAACGATAAGCGCAAGTGTCAGGCAACCAATGAAAATCAGGTAAATTCTTTTTGGTGAGTTTGGTGCAGTCAGTTTCAATTTTAAAACGCTCTGAATAATTACCGCACTTTCCTGTTTCTACATCTAAAAGGTTACAAGCAATTCGAGTGTAATAAAGTTTTTGGCGTTTGCCTCGCCCTTGAATATATTTGCGATAACAGCATTTGCCGCAGCCATCACATAAGGCTTCCCATTCAGATTCGGTCATTTCAAGCAGGGATTTTGTTTGCCAAAAATTAGGTTCAAGTTGCATAGTTGATACAAATAAAAAGTGCGGTCAAAATCGCATTTATTTTGACCGCACTTGGTTGATTAAAATTAAAAGCCTTCTTTTAAGCTTACTGTTAAGTTAAATACCAAATGTTCGGGACGGCTATCTTTACTATCCGCACAGAAATAACCTTCACGTTCAAATTGATAACCTTTCTCTGCTTCTGCAGCAGCCAAGCTTTGTTCAACAAAACCATGTTTTACCACGAGAGAATGTGGATTTAACACGCTTTCAATATCATCTTCAGCACCTGGATTTGGCACGGTAAATAAGCGATCATACAAACGGAATTCAGCCGGATGATTATGCACAGCAGAAACCCAGTGGATTACCCCTTTCACTTTACGACCATCTGCTGGATTTTTACCTAAAGTTTCAGGATCGTAAGTACAGAAGATCGTGGTGATTTCACCATTTGCATCTTTTTCTACACGTTCAGCTTTAATAACATAGGCGTTACGTAAACGTACTTCTTTACCCAATACTAAGCGTTTATATTGTTTGTTTGCTTCTTCACGGAAATCTGCGCGATCAATATAAAGCTCTTTCGTAAACGGTAATTGACGCTCCCCTAATTCAGGACGATTCGGGTGATTTGGTGCCGTTAAGGTTTCTTCACCTTCAAAGTTTTCAACCACGACACTAACAGGATCAATCACCGCCATTGCGCGTGGTGCATTTTCGTTTAAATCTTCACGAATGCAGGCTTCAAGTGCAGAATACTCTACGACGTTATCTTGTTTAGTAACACCGATACGACGACAGAATTCACGTAACGAAGCCGGTGTATAACCGCGACGACGTAAACCTGAAATTGTTGGCATACGCGGATCGTTCCAACCATCCACAATGCCGTCGTTTACTAATTTCAATAACTTACGTTTAGAAGTTAGCGTACCTTCTAAATTTAAACGTGAGAATTCATACTGATGCGGTAATGGACGCTCAATACTGATATTTTCCAATACCCAGTCATATAAACGACGGTTATCTTGGAATTCTAATGTACAGATCGAATGAGTAATACGCTCGATTGCATCAGAGATACAATGAGTAAAATCGTACATTGGGTAAATACACCATTTGTCACCTGTTTGGTGATGGCTTGCAAATTTAATACGATAAAGCACAGGATCACGCATGACCATAAATGGTGAAGCCATGTCGATTTTCGCACGAAGACTTAATGTACCTTCCGCAAATTCGCCATTTTTCATTCTCTCGAATAACGCTAAGTTTTCTTCGACACTACGATCACGATACGGACTGTTTTTGCCCGGCTCAGTTAACGTACCGCGATATTCACGCATTTGGTCTGGAGAAAGTTCATCCACATAGGCTAAACCTTTTTCGATCAACTCAATCGCATAGCCATAAAGTGCATCGAAGTAATCAGACGCATAACGCGGTTCGCCTTCCCATTTAAAGCCTAACCATTCCACATCCGCTTTGATGGAATCCACATATTCCACATCTTCTTTCACCGGGTTGGTATCATCAAAACGTAGGTTACATAAACCGTTATATTCTTTTGCCAAGCCGAAGTTTAAGCAAATCGATTTTGCGTGGCCGATGTGCAAATAACCGTTTGGCTCAGGCGGAAAACGAGTGTGAACACTTTTGTGTTTACCTGAAGCTAAATCTTCATCAATAATTTGGGTAATAAAATTGTGCGTGCGAATATTTTCTGCACTTTCTAGAATTTCTGTATTGCTCATAACTTTCTCATAAATAGAAAAAATAATTTTGTCATTCTATACGAAAAGCAAGGCTTTGTGAATTTGATCACAAAACTAACCGCACTTTCATTAAATTAAGACTGAATTTTTGAGGATTTTTAAGTCTAATTTGAAGATTTTTCGTGCAAACTGAAAAGTTTACCTTTAGAATATACTTTCACTGAACAAACGTTCATTTTTTATTTAGGATGATAAAGTCTTTATGAAAAAACGCTTTTTTATTTTACTCGGATTACTCGTCTCTGCTGGTGCGGCTTATTATTTTTTCTCTAACAATAGCAAACAAGAAACGACCTATCTGACTGAATCAGTTGCCCGTGGCAATGTTGAAAAAACCGTTGTCGCTTCTGGTTCAGTTGAAAGCGTGAATGAAGTCGATGTCGGCGCCCAAGCTTCGGGTAAAATCACCAAACTGTATGTCAAGTTAGGGCAAGAAATCAAAAAAGGGGAAATGATCGCTGATATTGATTCCACAACCCAAATTAATACCTTAAATACCAAAAAGGCGGCATTGGTTAGCTATCAAGCACAATTAAAAGCAAAGAAAACCGCTTATGATGTTGCCCTTTCAAGCTATAACCGCTTATCAAAACTTTATACGCAAAAAGCGACATCTTTAGATAGTGTAAATACGGCAAAAAGCACCCTTGATAATGCAAAAGCAGAAATGGAAGCCATTGAAGCCAATATCAAACAAGCTGAAATTGAAGTGAATACCGCTGAAACCAATGTGGGCTACACCAAAATCACCGCTCCAATGGACGGTACCGTGATTTCTGTGCCTGTTTCAGAAGGTCAAACCGTTAATGCCAACCAAACGACGCCAACAATTGTAACCATTGCCGATTTAAGCAAAATGAAAATTAAGCCTGAAATTTCAGAAGGCGACATTACCAAAGTCAAAGCCGGTCAAGAAGTGAGTTTTACGATTTTATCGGATAGCCAAACCCTGTATCACTCTGTCATTGATTCGGTTGATCCGGCAAATACCACGACAAGTGATAGTTCTTCAACCTCAACTTCTAGTAGCTCAAGTAGCAGCTCAACGACCAGTGCAATCTACTATTACGCCAATGTTTTGATTGATAACCCTGATCGTACTTTACGTATCGGAATGACGACAGAAAACAACATCAAAATTGCCAACGCGAAAGATGTCTTATTGATTTCCAATATGGCCATTCAAAAACGTGATGGTAAAAGCTTTGTTAATGTATTAAGTGACAAAAATCAGCCTGAACAGCGTGAAGTTGAAGTCGGTGTTCAAAATGATTTCAAAACTGAAATCAAATCGGGTTTAAAGGAAGGTGAAAAAGTCATTGTGTCGCAAGTTGCGAATGGTGAACAAGTTGGCTCGATGCCTCGTGGTCCAAGAATGTTCTAAAAGTGCGGTAGAAAATTAATGAATATCATTGAAATTAAGGATCTCAACCGTTACTTCGGTGAAGGCGAAAATCGTGTTCATATTTTGAAGAATGTCTCTTTAAATATAGAAAAAGGCGATTTCGTCGCGATTATTGGGCAATCGGGTTCGGGTAAATCGACCTTGATGAACATCATCGGGTGTTTGGATACGGCAACCAGTGGTTCTTACAAAATCAATGGCAAAGAAACCATTGAATTAAGCAAAGATCAGCTTTCAGATTTACGTAGCCAAAAATTCGGCTTTATTTTCCAACGCTATAACTTATTGTCGAGCTTGACCGCTGCAGAAAACGTCGCCTTGCCTGCAATTTATGTGGGGATGTCGCAAGAAAAACGTCTTTCTCGTGCGAAACAACTTTTAGAAAAATTAGGTTTAGGCGATAAATGGCAAAATAAACCAAGCCAACTTTCTGGTGGTCAGCAACAACGTGTGAGTATTGCGCGTGCGTTGATAAATGGCGGTGAAATTATTTTAGCCGATGAACCCACTGGTGCATTGGATTCGCAAAGCGGTCAAAATGTGATGGAAATTCTGCGCCAATTACACGCAGAAGGCCACACTATTATTATGGTAACCCACGACCGAGAAATTGCCGCCAGTGCGAATCGCGTGATTGAAATTAAAGATGGCGAAATCATTGGCGATACGCAAAAAGAAGCGGTAAAAAGTGCGGTCGAAAATCCAACCAAATCTAAACCGCACTTTGGGTTCAGCAAAGATCAATTTGTTGAAGCCTTTCGTATGTCAGTGAGTGCGATTATTGCCCACAAAATGCGTTCTCTTTTAACCATGCTTGGGATTATTATCGGGATTACCTCCGTGGTTTCCGTTGTGGCATTGGGAAACGGTTCACAACAAAAAATCTTGGCAAACATTAAAGGTATTGGTACAAGTACCATGACGATTTTTAATGGTACGGGCTTTGGTGATCGTCGTGCTGAACAAATGCAAAATCTGACAATTAATGATGCCACAGCCTTAAACCAACAAAGCTATGTACAAAGCGTCACGCCAAATAGCTCATCAAGTGGCACATTAATTTATGGTAACCAGACTTTCTCCTCAACCAGTTTAAAAGGTGTAGGCGAACAATATTTTGATGTAGATGGATTAAAACTAAAATCCGGTAATTTATTTTCTGCTCAAGATGTTGCTGATAACAATCAAGTAGCCTTAATCGATGAAAGTGCGAAAAAATCCATTTTCCCTGATGAAAATCCTATCGGCAAAATCGTAATGTTTAATAAACGTCCATTACGCATTATTGGCGTAGTATCTGATAAACGAATGGGCGGGGCAAGCAGTTCACTTAATCTCTATGCGCCTTACACTACCGTGATGAATCGTATTTCGGGCAGCAAAAAAATTGCTTCAATTACCGTAAAAGTGGATGGTTCCGTGAATACGACTGTCGCTGAAAAAGGAATTACTGAATTGCTCACCATGCGTCATGGTAAAAAAGATTTCTTCATCATGAATAGCGATACTATTAAACAAACTATTGAAAGCACAACAGGCACGATGAAATTGCTCATTTCCTCTATCGCCTTTATTTCATTAATCGTTGGTGGGATTGGGGTAATGAATATTATGTTGGTTTCCGTGACAGAGCGAACCAAAGAAATTGGTGTGCGCATGGCGATTGGGGCGAGACAATTTAATATTCTGCAACAATTTTTAATTGAAGCAGTGCTGATTTGTTTAATTGGCGGCGTGACGGGTATTCTGCTTTCGGGTTTAATCGGTCTGCTCTTTAACGTATTTATGACTGACTTTACGATGGCATTCTCAACTGGCTCAATCGTTGCCGCAGTGGTCTTCTCAACTTTGATTGGTGTGATCTTCGGTTATATGCCGGCAAAACGCGCAGCACAATTAGATCCAATTACCGCTCTTGCTCGAGAATAAAGAAATTTTGTAAAACACAAAAGTGCGGTTAAAATCATCCGCACTTTCCACTCATTTTCGTAAGAAGGAAAACTCAATGTTTAAAATGAAAAATATCACGCTTGCTTTGTTGATGTCTGCTGCATTAGTGGGATGTGCCAATATTGGCGATTCTTATCAAGCTAGCCTTGAAGATTACAAGCAATATGAAGAAATTACCAAGCAATATAATGTAAAAGAAAATTGGTGGTCATTATATAATGATGCGCAATTAAATCGCGTCGTAGAACAAGCTTTAATAAACAACAAAGATTTAGCTAAAGCAGCTGTGGCAGTAAACCGTGCGCTTTACAGTGCAAATTTAGTGGGCGCAAATTTAGTGCCTGCATTTAATGGTTCAACTTCATCTGCAGCACAACGCAGAGTTGACACAAGTGCAAACTCAGCCATTTCGCACAAAGGTTCTTTAAATGTGAGCTATACATTGGATCTGTGGCAACGTTTAGCCAATGCCGCTGATGCTGCGGAATGGTCGCACAAAGCAACCGCAGAAGACATGGAATCTGCTCGTTTATCATTAATAAATTCTGTGGTCACGACTTATTATCAAATCGCTTATTTAAATGATGCAATTAGCACAACCAACGAAACGATCAAATATTACACTGACATTGGTAATATTATGCAAACTCGTTTAGCGCAAGGTGTAGCTGATGCGGTCAGTGTTGATCAAGCACAACAAGCAGTATTAACGGCACGTAATAACAAATTAAATTTTGAAACCCAGCGCAAAACAGCAGAACAAACCTTACGCAATCTGCTGAACTTAAAACCAAACGATGCGTTAAATATCACATTCCCTCATATTATGAATGTGAAAACTGCAGGGGTGAACTTAAATGTACCAGTCTCTGTGATTGCAAATCGTCCTGATGTAAAAGCAGCACAATTCCGTTTAAGCAGTGCATTCAAAAATGCAAAAGCAACCCAAAAAAGCTGGTTCCCTGAAGTTAATTTAGGTGGAAGTCTATCTTCAACAGCAAGCACTGTTGGCACGGCATTACACAATCCTGTGGCTGCTGGCACAGTAGGAATTAGCTTGCCATTCTTAAATTGGAACACCGTAAAATGGAACGTTAAAATTTCTGAAGCTGACTATGAAACCGCACGTTTAAATTATGAACAACGTATTACCACCGCTCTCAATAATGTGGATACCAACTACTTTGCCTTTACCCAAGCGCAAAGCACATT
>NZ_LCTK01000015.1:0-49673 GCF_001008205.1 Haemophilus haemolyticus
TTTAATACAGCATCTGATTAATTCTTATATCGCATGGTGTGTGTGGTGGTTAATTCGTCAAGTTATTTATCGTGGTATTACTGTATCTTCTCGTCGCTTGGCTCATCGTCGTTTAGAAGAAAAACTCCGTCAAAAACAAGCAGGCTTTAATGATGGTTCGACATCCGATGATGTTGTTGTTCTGAATGAAAAAGAAGAAGGTTTAGCGTTAAATGAAGTGCGTAGTCAATTATTGCGTTTTGCGGATCTTTTCATTTGGACTGCTTTGTTCGGTATTTTCTATTATGTTTGGTCAGATCTTGTCACGGTGGCTAGTTATTTGCGTGAAGTGACCTTATGGCAGCAAACGACGACTACTGAAGCGGGCACAGTGATGGAAAGTATCACTTTATTTAATCTTCTCGTTGCTTTGGTTATTGTAGGGATTACTTATGTGTTAGTACGCAATATCTCAGGTATTTTAGAAGTATTAATTTTCTCACGGATTAAACTTTCACAAGGCACACCTTATACTATTACTACATTGTTAACTTATGTTTTAGTTGCGGTTGGTGGTGCCTGGGCATTTGCTACATTAGGCATGTCGTGGTCTAAATTGCAATGGTTGTTTGCTGCCCTTTCAGTTGGTTTGGGCTTTGGTATGCAAGAAATCTTTGCAAACTTTGTATCTGGGATTATTTTATTGTTTGAACGCCCAATTCGAGTGGGCGATACCGTTACTATAAACGGTGTCACAGGTACGGTAGCAAAAATCCGTATTCGTGCTATTACGATGATTGATCCAGATAGAAAAGAAGTGATTGTACCTAATAAATCGTTTGTAACAGGGCAAGTGACCAACTGGGCATTATCAAATACCATTACTCGTTTAGTCATCTCTGTGGGAGTTGCTTATAACTCCGATTTAGAATTAGTAAAACGTTTGTTGTTACAAGCGGCTAATGAATTGCCAAGTGTTTTAAAAGAGCCTGAGCCAAGAGCGTTGTTTTTAAATTTTGGTGCAAGCACTTTAGACCATGAGTTACGAGTTTATGTTGGACAGGTTTCAGATCGTAATGATACGCTTGATTTATTAAATCGTCGTGTAAATCAATTGTTTAAAGAAAATAATATAGACATTGCTTTCAATCAATTGGATATTTTTATTAAAAATAAAGACACGGGTGAAGAGATTCCTTTTATTAATATGGAAAAATTAACTAAAACTAATTAAAGAGAAATAATATGGCGGGTAACACAATTGGACAACTTTTTCGTGTGACAACCTTTGGGGAGTCACATGGTATTGCATTAGGCTGTATCGTTGATGGGGTACCGCCAAATCTTGAATTATCAGAGAACGATATTCAACCAGATTTAGATCGTCGTAAACCTGGGACATCACGATATACCACGCCGCGTCGTGAGGATGATGAAGTTCAAATTTTATCTGGTGTGTTTGAGGGAAAAACGACAGGCACAAGTATTGGAATGATCATTAAAAATGGTGATCAGCGTTCGCAAGATTATGGAGAGATTAAAGATCGTTTTCGTCCAGGACATGCGGATTTTACCTATCAGCAAAAGTATGGCATCCGTGATTACCGTGGTGGAGGGCGTTCGTCAGCGCGTGAAACAGCAATGCGAGTTGCAGCGGGAGCGATTGCAAAAAAATATTTACGCGAACATTTTGGTATTGAAGTCCGCGGTTTTTTAAGTCAAATTGGCCATGTGAAAATTGCGCCGCAAACCATCGGAGACATTGATTGGAAAAAGGTAAACAGTAATCCATTCTTTTGTCCTGATGAAAGTGCGGTAGAAAAATTCGATGAATTGATCCGTGAACTTAAAAAAGAAGGGGATTCTATTGGCGCTAAACTTACTGTTATCGCTGAAAATGTTCCAGTAGGATTAGGTGAGCCAGTATTTGACCGTTTAGATGCGGATCTTGCTCATGCATTAATGGGAATTAATGCAGTAAAAGGCGTCGAAATTGGTGATGGTTTTGCTGTGGTTGAGCAACGTGGAAGTGAACATCGTGATGAAATGACACCAGATGGATTTGCAAGCAATCATGCAGGTGGCATTTTAGGCGGAATTAGTTCTGGTCAACCGATTATCGCCACTATTGCGCTAAAACCGACTTCAAGTATTACGATTCCTGGCCGTTCAATCAATCTTAATGGTGAACCCGTAGAAGTTGTAACAAAAGGTCGTCACGATCCTTGTGTGGGTATTCGTGCTGTACCCATCGCAGAAGCCATGATGGCGATTGTCTTATTAGATCATCTATTACGTTTTAAGGCACAGTGTAAATAATCTTAGTATAAGATGGGAGTCTGTGCCTAGGGTAGGTATACCCTAGGTTAGTTTGATACTACCCTTTTGGGGTGGGTGTAAAGTTCCCCAAAGGGGAACTATTTTTCTAACCGTGGGTATACTTACCCACGGCAAGACATAGGATATACTTACCCACGGCAAAACCTAGGGTATACTTACCTACGGTAAAACTTTAGAATGAATAAAATTTTATTAAAAACAACCATAATTTTTACCGCACTTTTCTCTATAAATGTTGTTGCCTCTCCTCTAGATTGGCAAAAAGTGAAACGTCCTATTCCAAGTGACGATGGGAAAGCAAAACCTATTGGTAGTTATACCAATGGGTGTATTATAGGGGCGCAAGCACTACCGCCGAAAGGTGAAGGTTACCAAGTGATTCGTATGAATCGCAATCGCTATTATGGCCACCCAAATATGATTCAGTATCTTGAACGTTTGGGACAACGTGTTAAAGCGGCTGGGTTGCCAACGATGTTAGTAGGCGATATTGCCATGCCAGGTGGCGGACGATTTTTAACTGGTCATGCTAGCCATCAGATGGGATTAGATGCGGATATTTGGTTAAGAATGGGCGAAATGTCAGATGCCGATGCACTGAATTCTGATGGTAAAGGTTTATTAGTTGTAGATAGAAAGGCGCAACGAGTGGATGAACGCGTATGGAATGGCAATCATGCGACGTTAATCAAGTTAGCCGCGCAAGATCCAAATGTGACGCGTATTTTTGTTAATCCTGCGATTAAGGTAAAATTATGTCAAACCGCTGGCAATGATCGAGGTTGGCTACACAAAGTTCGTCCTTGGTATGGTCACGACTCTCATTTTCATGTTCGTTTAACTTGCCCAGCAGATGCGCCTTATTGTGAAAATCAAGCCCCCGTTCCTGCTGGTGATGGTTGTGGAGACGAATTATATTCTTGGTTTGAACCGCCAAAACCAGGCGCTTCAGTGAGCAAACCTAAAGTTACACCACCAGAGCCGTTTTTGTGCCAACAAATTTTGAACTCACCGAATCGGAGTGAATGGTTAGAATAGCATTAAGGTAAATCAATATGGATATCGGAATTGATCTTTTAGCAATATTGTTTTGTGTTGGTTTTGTTGCATCATTTATCGATGCGATTGCTGGCGGTGGTGGATTAATCACTATTCCAGCGTTGCTCATGACAGGTATGCCACCTGCAATGGCGTTAGGCACCAACAAATTGCAAGCTATGGGGGGCGCATTATCTGCAAGCCTTTATTTCTTGCGAAAAAGAGCGGTCAATTTACGCGATATTTGGTTTATTTTGATTTGGGTTTTCTTAGGTTCATCCCTCGGTACATTATTGATTCAATCAATTGATGTGGCGATTTTCAAAAAAATTCTACCTTTTTTGATTTTAGCCATTGGTCTATATTTTTTGTTTACCCCTAAATTAGGTGATGAAGATCGGAAACAACGAGTAAGTTATCTGTTATTTGGTCTTTTAGTTAGTCCATTTTTAGGTTTTTATGATGGCTTCTTTGGACCTGGGACTGGCTCAATTATGAGTTTAGCCTGTGTTACTTTGCTAGGATTTAATCTCCCGAAAGCGACAGCACATGCAAAAGTGATGAATTTCACTTCGAACCTTGCTTCTTTTGCGCTTTTTTTATTGGGGGGGCAAATTCTTTGGAAAGTGGGTTTCGTGATGATGGCAGGGAGCATTTTAGGAGCGAATTTAGGTGCCAAAATGGTGATGACGAAAGGTAAAACCTTGATTCGACCGACGGTTGTTATCATGTCTTTTATGATGACGGCTAAAATGGTTTACGATCAGGGTTGGTTTCATTTTTAGTTCGGAAAGCGCGCAAAAGTGCGGTTAAAATTAATTACATTTTATTATGTCGGATAATCAACAAAATTTACGTTTGACGGCGAGAGTGGGCTATGAAGCGCACTTTTCATGGTCGTATTTAAAGCCTCAATATTGGGGAATTTGGCTCGGTATTTTCTTTTTATTGTTGTTAGCATTTGTACCTTTTCGTCTGCGCGATAAATTGGCGGGAAAATTAGGTATTTGGATTGGGCATAAAGCAAAGAAACAGCGTACGCGCGCGCAAACTAACTTGCAATATTGTTTCCCTCACTGGACTGAACAACAACGTGAGCAAATAATTGATAAAATGTTTGCGGTCGTAGCTCAAGTTATGTTTGGTATTGGTGAGATTGCTATCCATTCAAAGAAACATTTACAAAAACGCAGCGAATTTATCGGTCTTGAACATATTGAACAGGCAAAAGCTGAGGGCAAGAATATTATTCTTATGGTACCACATGGCTGGGCGATTGATGCCTCGGGTATTATTTTGCACACTCAAGGCATGCCAATGACTTCTATGTATAATCCACACCGTAATCCATTGGTGGATTGGCTTTGGACGATTACACGCCAACGTTTCGGTGGAAAAATGCATGCTCGCCAAAATGGAATTAAACCTTTTTTAAATCATGTTCGTAAAGGCGAAATGGGTTATTACTTACCAGATGAAGATTTTGGTGCGGAGCAAAGCGTATTTGTTGATTTCTTTGGAACTTATAAAGCGACATTGCCGGGATTAAATAAAATGGCAAAACTTTCTAAAGCTGTTGTCATTCCAATGTTTCCTCGTTATAACGCTGAGGCTGGCAAATATGAAATGGAAATTCATCCAGCAATGAATTTAAGTGATGATCCTGAACAATCAGCTCGAGCAATGAACGAAGAAATAGAATCTTTTGTTACGCCAGCGCCAGAGCAATATGTTTGGATTTTGCAATTATTGCGTACAAGGAAAGATGGCGAAGATCTTTATGATTAAGAATAGGGTTTGAAAGTCATATTCTCGAAAACGGATATTCAATAAGGTAAATAAAAAATGGAAGAAAAAATTCGGCTGACGCAATACAGCCATGGTGCGGGTTGAGGTTGTAAAATTTCGCCTAAGGTGTTAGGGACAATTTTACATTCAGAACTGGAAAAATTTTATGATCCAAATTTGCTCGTTGGCAATGAAACTGCTGACGATGCAGCGGTGTATGATCTTGGTAATGGAACTGCAATTATCAGTACCACCGACTTTTTCATGCCGATTGTGGATGATCCTTTTGATTTCGGACGAATTGCCGCGACCAATGCCATTAGTGATATTTTTGCTATGGGCGGTAAGCCGATTATGGGAATCGCCATTTTAGGTTTTCCAACCAATGTATTACCTGCAGAAGTTGCACAGAAAATTGTTGATGGCGGTCGCTTTGCTTGCCATCAAGCGGGGATTGCTTTGGCGGGAGGGCATTCCATTGATTCGCCTGAACCTATTTTTGGTTTAGCCGTGACAGGTGTGATTGACACTGAAAAAGTGAAACGTAATGCTTCTGCAAAATCAGGTTGTAAGCTTTATATGACTAAACCGCTTGGTATTGGTATTTTGACGACGGCGGAGAAAAAAGGAAAACTTAAGCCAGAACATCAAGGTTTAGCCACTGCCGCCATGTGTCAAATGAATTCTATTGGCAGTCAATTTTCCCAAGTGGATGGCGTCACAGCAATGACGGATGTCACAGGATTTGGTTTACTTGGTCATTTAATTGAAATCTGTGAAGGTTCAAATCTAAGTGCGGTAGTTTTTTCGGATAAAATTAAAACCTTGGACGGAGTCAAAGATTATATTGCACAAGGTTGCGTACCTGGTGGAACAGGGCGTAATTTTGATAGTTATGGACATAAAGTTGGGGTATTGACGGAAGAACAAAAAGCGATTTTGTGTGATCCTCAAACATCAGGTGGTTTATTGGTGGCAGTTGAGCCTAATAGCGTTCAAACGGTCATTGAAATAGCCAAAGATGCGGGCATTGATTTATATGAAGTGGGTGAATTAAACCCTAAATCAGAATCCGATGTCGTCGTTGAAATAGCTTAATAAAAAAGCGTGGAGATTTTAAAATCCACGCTTTTTTATTTTATACAAGGATTATTTGCCGATAACGTCTAATCCGCCCATATATGGACGTAGCACTTCTGGCACAGTGATTGAACCATCCGCATTTTGATAGTTTTCAAGCACTGCCACTAAAGTACGGCCAACAGCCAAGCCAGAACCATTTAAGGTGTGCACTAAGCGCGTTTTCTTATCACCTTTCGCTTTACAACGTGCTTGCATACGGCGAGCTTGGAAATCCCACATATTTGAGCAAGAAGAAATTTCGCGATAAGTATTTTGTGCAGGCACCCACACTTCTAAGTCGTAAGTTTTGCAAGAACCAAAGCCCATATCGCATGTGCAAAGTAAAACTTTACGATACGGAAGATTTAATAATTGCAATACTTTTTCTGCGTGACCAGTTAATTCTTCAAGCGCTTCCATAGATTTATCTGGATCAACGATTTGTACCATTTCCACTTTATCAAATTGGTGCATACGAATTAAACCGCGAGTATCACGACCGTAAGAACCTGCTTCAGAACGGAAACATGGCGTATGTGCGGTCATTTTTATTGGTAATTCTGCTTCATCAATAATCACGTCACGCACTAAATTAGTGACGGGCACTTCTGCGGTTGGAATTAATGCATAAGGTTGTTCGCCTTCTAAGGCTAAAGTATGGAATAAATCTTCACCGAATTTTGGTAATTGACCTGTTCCGTAAAGTGTTGCGTGATTCACTAAATAAGGCACATAGGTTTCTAAATAGCCGTGTTGTTCAGTATGAAGATCTAACATGAATTGCGCTAATGCACGGTGCATTTTGGCGATTTGACCTTTCATCACGGCAAAACGTGCACCAGCCAATTTAGCCCCTGCGGCAAAATCTAAGCCATTTGCTTCTTCACCCAAAGTGACATGATCTTTCACTTCAAAATCAAATGCACGCGGAGTGCCCCAACGTAAGATTTCTTTATTTTCAGAGTCATCTTTGCCTAATGGCACTTCATCTGCTGGTAGATTTGGAATACTTAATGCAATTTGATTGATTTCCGCAAGTACCGCATCTAATTGTGCTTTTGCTTCAGTCAATTGGTTGCCCATATTATCCACTTCAGCCAATAATGGTTCGATATCTTCACCACGCGCTTTGGCTGCGCCAATGGCTTTGGAGCGAGTATTACGTTCAGCTTGTAAGTTTTCTGTAGTGACTTGTAAGTTCTTGCGTTGTTCTTCTAATGAGGTGAGTTTTGCTGTATCAAGAATAAAGTTACGTTTTACTTTTAATTTTTCTGCGACTTCCGCTAAATTATTACGGAGTAAATTTGGATCGATCATGGTATTTCCTTACTTTTTTCGTTGAAATGAAAACGGTTTTATTCTATCGCACGTTATTGAAATAAACCAGTTAAAAGCTGAAGGAAAAGCAAGATTCTGAAAATAGAGAAAAATACATCGCCTCAAACATTAAATAATGGATTGATTACAAAATGGAAATCGTTATTCGAATAAGTGAAAAATGCTGCAGACGCTAAAATTGACGTTTCTTGGGAAAACAAATTGAAAATGATGCAATCTGTTCAACCGTTAGATAATAATTTGGTGGCATTCCATTTTGTTCAACAGCCTAATTTTGTGATGTCAGAGAAACCTTATGTTATCTCAACGGGTATTGGTGCTGGTTTTGGAATTATTCTTAGTTTGTTAGCTATGCTGATTTTAGGTGCTGGAAGAAATAAAAAAGCAAAAGAGTAAAGGATAATTTGCGAGAAATAAATTTTTGTGATCATTGTCAAATTTTTAAGATCGTCTTCTGTTTATTTGGGGCGAATGTAGTAAACTGAAACCAGTTAAAACCACTATAGGAGCAACGCTATGTTTCCCGAATACCGAGAATTAATCACCAAACTTAAAAGTAATGATGCTTATTTCGATCGTCTTTTTGAAAAGCATAACGAATTAGATCATGAAATTAAGAATATGCAGGAAAACATTCAGCTCGCCACTCATATGGAAATTGAGGCTTTGAAAAAAGAGAAATTACGGATTAAAGATGAGCTTTATGAATATCTCAAGAAAAAATCACAAGAATAGTAAAAAACCGGCTGATGCCGGTTTTTTTTGTTGCACTGTTTTAGCTTACACCACGGGTTTTTGTCGATAAAACAATAAGCCCGGTAAAGCTAGTCCAAATACTATTGCGCCTAGGATAAAACTGGTATTAATAAAGGAACTAATCATTTGTTCAAATAAAGCATCGGAAAAGCCGAAATGGTGGATTTGTACCATTGAAATCATTGCTTTATAGGCATGAACACCGGGGATCATGGGGATAATTGCGGCAACGGTGAAGGCTTTGGGATGGGCTAAATAACGATGGGAAAGATGCACGCCTAAAAATCCAATTACGCAAGTGGCAAAGAAGGTGGCAAATACAATAGGCATATTAATATGCAGTAATAATGTGCGTGTAACATGCCCTAGTGCGGCTAAAATTGCGCAATATTTTAAGGCTTTGGGTGGCACATTAAATACTAAAGCAAAGCCTACAGCTGGAATTGCGGCAAATAACATATCATCAAGTAATTTCAAGATAAATATTGTGATATCTAATAACATTTTAATGCCCCCAAGTTGTAATATGTAATACGCTTAAAGCGAATACAATACCAAGACATGCGCCAAAAGTGAGAATAGTCGCAATTGTCCAACGGCCTAATCCCATATTGACATAACCTTTTAATATATCTGCCAAAGAATTAATCAGCGGAAATCCTGGCACAAGTAATAACACACTAGATGCTAAGGCAATTTGAGGATCGTTACCTAAGTTATATTTTAAGCTCATTCCAGAAATCAGCGAGGCGACAAAAGAGGTGATAGAAAAGACGATAAGGGGATTATAGTGCCGTTTAGAAAATTCTTGTCGCACAAACATTGCAATGATTGCTGCAATAAAGGTAATGCCACAAATTATCCAATCGCCACCCGATAAATGGGCGAATGCCGCACAAGATAAGCCAATCATAAACACTACTAACCAGCGGTTATATTTAAGCGGTTTTAATTGGTCCAATTTTCTTTGTGCGATTTCTAAGTCATACAAATGATGTTCAACGGCAATCACAATGCGCTGAACATCTGTTACCATTTGCATATTAATGCCTTTATCTGTATTTTTTCGTGCGGTGGTAATGCAATGATTATCTGATAAGGTCGTTAGCACAACTGCATTTGCCGTGAGCGCACATTCTACACTTTCTACGCCAAGTGCTATGCCTAAACGCTGCGCCATTTGCACTACCACAGTGCTTTCTGCCCCATGTTGTAACAAGAGCAGTGCCGTTTGTACGCACACGCGAGTCACCGCCCGTTGATATTCGTGTTCCATATCTTTCTTCTCTATCAAAATATACCTAGAAAGAATTATAAAAATCTTTTCTGAAAAATGCGCAAAAAAGAACCGCACTTGTGATTTAAGTCAAAAAATTTTTAGTGAAAAATTTTGTTACATCGATCACAAAATAAACAATTTTTCTTTGCTGATACAAAAAAACAGGACTAACATTTAAATGATAATTGTTATTGTTTGATATGGAGATTAAAAAATGAAACATAAATTTTCCTTTATGCTCTGTCCACTCACCTTGCTTATTCATCAAAGTATCTATGCTTCCCCACAAATAAATCAGCTTGATACGATCTCTGTTTTAGGGACTTCTGAAAGTAAAGCCGAAGCAGGTAAAGATAAAATGTTTTCAGAAAACCAAGTAACCGAATATAAAAGCAAGAAAGAAATTGAAACTTACAAAGGACATTCTGTAGCGGATTTATTGACAGGTACAACGGGCGTATATAGTGGTGATGCACGCAATAGTGGTGCGTTGGATCCTAATATTCGTGGTGTACAGGGGCAGGGTAGAATTCCTGTTTTAGTTGATGGCACAGAACAAGCTATCACTGTTTGGCGTGGTTTTGCGGGTGTGAGCAACCGTAACTATCTTGATCCTTTCTTAATTAGTAGTGTCTCTGTTGAAAAAGGCCCAAATTTGAACCGCACTTTAGATAGTGGCGCAGCGGGCACTATTCGTTTAAGCACATTAGAACCTGATGACATTATTAAAAAAGGTGAAAAATTTGGTATCGAATTTAAAGCTGAAACAGCTAATAATTCTATTAAGCAACGTGGTTATCCTATTTCTATTGGTGTCGATTACCGGAGTTTAGAACATCCAGAAGATGTAACTGCGGGAGAATATGCAGCATATTTTAAAACGTCGGATCGCTATCCTGCACGATCTCAAGGTCGTAATAAATTTTTCAAAGACAATGCTTATCGTTTAGCTGTCGCGACCAAAGATGAACACTTTGAAGGATTATTATCTTATGCCTATCGCAGTAAAGGCAATTATTTTTCTGGTGGTCATGGTGGGCATAATTATGGTGAGGGGATGACAATTTGGGACTATGACAAAATCCATAACTTCGGTTCAAATTACACTACTGATGATCCTTATATTCCTTGGATTGCTACCGTATACACACCGAAAAAAGAAGTGCCGAATACTTCTTTTGAATCCAAATCTTACTTAGGTAAAGCCACATTCAAATTTAATGATGAAACCAAACTTAAATTCGGTGTGCGTCATAGCGATATGACTTACGGAGAAATTATGCCTTCACGTTTATGGCAAACTGGTTACCAACAAGGCACGGTGTTGCAATGGCCACTTGCCAATGTAAAACAAACTGCCGTGGATACTCACTTTGAATACAACCCACAAAATAACCGCTGGATTAATTTTGCTTTTGGTGCTTATGCGGTGTTTAACAAAGCAAAAACCAATACTTCTGGTGCTTCCCCAGCTGATGTCTTAGCAAGGGACAACGATTTTAATAGTAAAGGTTTGAATATTAGTGGTAAGCCTGCCCCCTGCTACCCTGGAGAAGCCTGCTACAATGAAAACTATTTACGCGCGGTATCAGAGTATATGAAACGAGTACAAGAAGAATGGAGAAAATATTATACATCTAATACAAAAACGCCAAATCTTTATGGCTTATTTAATACCCAAGAAGCCCAAGCGCAATGGGCGAAAGATAACCATTATGGTGTAAATGCCAGTAACCGTTTTGAGTTGCATAAAAAATTAAATTTAGATGTGATGGCAGCTTATAAATGGGAAGATTTAAATTCAACTAATGTTTATGCCCAAAAATTGGGGGATGTAAAAAAACTTTGTAATGCTAACGAAGGTGGGTTTGGAAATGGTTCAAAGGAGCATAGTCAAATTTATTGTAATAGCATAGAAAATTATGTTAGTGGAGAACGGATGGGGAAACGAAAAGAATTAAATATAGGATTTAATTTTCAGTATAACCCAGTAGATTGGTTAATTTTAGATGCTGGAGCAAAATATACTCATTATAAATCTCGAGATGATGGGTTAATTAAGTTATTACAGGATAAGATGAGAGAAGATGTGAAATATGGCGGAGAGATATTATTAGAAGTAGTAAAAAGACATAAAATAACACAAGAAATGGTTGATGAGTATAATAAATATAAAAAATCAAGAAAAGAATATAATAAAGCTCTCGATTATTATAATAAAAAAGAATACGAATTTACTAAGGAGTATCGACCAAATCAGCCAGATGATAAGGATTCTACTAAATATTGTGAACTTGAAGAAGATGGAACCTGTGATATTAATGATGAAGGTGGCTTTGCTCTTAATGACAAATATTATGAGGATTATGAGATTTATCGGAAAAAAGAAAAAGAATATGTTGAAAATAAACTAAAGGAAAATAATATAACGAAACCTGAGGAACCTAAAGATGTTAATATTGATTCAATGATATTAGATATTATAGATAATAACAAAGAAAAGAAAGAAACATTTTCTATAAAGAGAAATGCGTATGGTAAATTTGATTTAGAAAGTAATCAAGCGGCTAAACAATTGATTCAAGATAAATTAACTGAAGAGCAATATAACGCATATACAGGAAAAATGGAAAAAGTTATTAAAAGAGTAAATTCAGAAATTAACAAGATTACACCTACACTAGAGCAATGGGAAAAAATGAAAAAGGCACAACGTACAGCTCACGCTTGGTCTACATCTTTTGGAATAACTGCATTTATTACAGATAATATTCGTTTATATACTCGCTATACTGAAACAAAACGTATGCCAAGTATTTTTGAGGATACTATAGGATATTCTCTTGATGCAATTACTCCATTATATAAAAGAAAACCTGAGCATAGTAAAAATATTGAAATTGGATATGTCCATGATTTAAAAGGTTTTCTACCTAACGCTAGACGTGCTGATGTTCGTTTAAACTATTTTCATAATTTGACAAAAAATATTTTTGATAGAGATTCAAATTATACTTTGCAACAGTTTGATAAGCGAATTTTGTCAGGAATAGAATTTCAATCTCGCTACGATCAAGGCAATTTATTCGCAACTTTAGGCGTAGTTTATAATTTAAAAAATAAATTTTGTGATAATAGTTTTGAAATATTTAATTATGATGAAAATCAAGGAGTCTCTAAAAAAATACCTTATTGTGTTAATGGAGGAAATGGAAGTGGGTATTTAAAGAATACTATACTGCCAAAATATTCAATTACAGCTAATTTAGGATTACGTTTTTTAGATGAAAAATTAGAACTTGGATCACGCTGGTTATATCATTCTCAAGTAAAGGATACTCGCGCTAAGTCATTAAGAAAGGCAGGAATTACGTGGGCAAGTGGAGAAACTAATCGCTGGAATCCAGTATTAGTTGTTGATGCTTATATTAATTATCGGGTGAATGATAATTTCACAATTGAATTAGTTGGAACAAATTTAACTGATCGATATTATCTTGACCCTATTACTCGTTCAACAATGCCAGCTCCAGGAAGAACTATAAAATTAGGTATGACCGCAAGATTTTAATTATTTCTAAACCGTGAAATTCAAAAGAATTTCATTTACATCAACATCTCAAATAGGAGAAAAACTATGTCTGTAATTAATAAGACAATTTTAGCAGTGGTAGTATGTGGTGTAGTAAGCGTTGCGCAAGCACAGGTAGTGGGAAATGTATCAACTGATACAAATCAAACTCGATATATAAAAATCAAGGCAGGAGAAAAAGATGGAAAGGCTGGCGTTGAGATATATGACAGTAGTATTCCTAATGATCCCGCTGTCTTAAGTAAAACAGCAAATAATAAAGGACAGTCCTTTGAAAAAATGGCAGAACGTGCCGATAAATGGATTTCACACCTTACAGGGGTAGCGAAAAAAGATAAAAATGGTGTAATTGTGGCTAAAATGAATAAAATGCCAAATCTAACACTTATTATGCCAGATCATCGTGGCTTAGGTCGTTTATCCTTTAAGCAAGTAGGAAATCAAGATACTTATTTTGGTGAATGGGAAAATGTAGATGCAGCAACAAGTGCGGCTAAAAATGTTAGTGTTTATTATGCTGGTTCAGATCCAACAAAAACCTTACCAAGTGGTAAAGCCACTTATACAGTGGAAGGTATTAATAAGTACGGAAACTTTAATAGTCGATTAATGAAGGGGACATTTGATGTTGATTTTGAAAGAGCTAGTATTAGTGGTTATTTAAGCAAACCTAATTTATCTCTTTCTATTGAGAGTAAAATTGATAAAACAAATGCAACTTTTGAGGGAATAGCTAAAGTAGAAGGAGTAACTGGTAAATCAGAAGGTCGTTTCTATGGTGCGAAAGCAGAAGGCTTAGCAGGCATGGCAACATTTGCTTCAAAACCTGAATACAACACAGCCTTTGGCGGTACTAAAAATTAAGTTTAATAAACAAAAGGCTTGCGAAAGCAAGCCTTATTGTAAACAGGATGTTTTATGTCGAAATTCCCTTTTATCTTTCTTTTTATTCCTTTTTTGGTACTTGCTAAAAATCAAGAAAAAGATTTCCGCTTACAGCAACAATCCCAATTAAATCAACAACGACAAGAACAACAATTTATTCAACAAGATAAATTCTTTACTACATTAACAATAAACAACCAAGAATTTAAGGTGAGTGATAATATAGAGGAAATAATGACCGCTCTTTTTCTCGCAATTAATCACAAACAAACGAATGATATTCAACATTTATTAATCCGTTATAAACAATTTCCGCAAGCAGAACGAGGAATGATTTTATTTGCAGAAGCGAATATTGCATTTAATCAAGGAAATACCAAAAAATCCATTCAACTTTACGAGCAACTTGTTCAACAAGAACCCGATTTCACACGCGGAAAATTAGATTTAGCTAAACTCTATTTTCTAAACTGGCAAAACAATCAATCTAAAATTCTTTTTAATCAGATAGCATTGCCACAACAACCAAATGTAATGGCACGTGTAAACCAATATTTATCACAACTTGATTATCGTGAATCTTGGCAGGGTTCCTTTTCTTTTGGCACAATTTATAATTCTAATTTAAATCAATCTGGTAATGAAATCAGTAAAGAAATTGTCGAAAATCCTTATCTTGGTACATTAGAATTTACACGAACTAGACCAACTATTCAAAAAAGCACAGGATTTAGTTATGAAGCGGTATTAAATAAATATACTGAAATATTAAATAATCAAGGTATTATTTTTAAAGGATTAGCTTATGGTGAGTTTTATCCGAAAAAATCAGAATTTACTGAACATAATATTTCACTTGGATTAGGATACCGTTTTAAAGATCAAGAAAATCAATTAGATCTTTATCCTTTAATTGAAAAAACAAGAGCCTATCATCATTGGTATAGCGAAAGAAAAGGGTTTAATATCTCCTATTCAACGATTTTAAATCCGAATTTATACTTTTCTTTGCAAACAGAATATAAATGGGAAAAATATCAAGATCGTAATTTATCTTATCAAGATGGAAAAATTCTCTCTTTCTTTTCTACTTTAGTTTATAGCTTACCAAATGATTGGATTTTATTTGGTGGATTGGATTATGCGAAAAAGTTTTCAACAGAATCAAAAATTGATCAATATGCTAGAAAGGGGTTAAGAATAGGTATTAATAAAAGTTTTGAAAGCGGAATTGATATTACTGCGCAAGGTATTTTTAGAAAAATAGATTATCAAGATTATAATGCACTTTTAGGAAAAACAAGAAAAGACAATGAACAAAAATATCTGTTTACCTTTGCCATTCCTAAATTCAAATTTTACGATATTGTACCTAGTATCAATTTTATTCATACAAATCATCGGAGTAACGTAGAAATGTTATATCGCTATAAACAGAATGAAGTGGTATTGAAATTTGAAAAAAACTTTTAAAAACAAACCGCACTTTGAGAGATATTTAACTCTAAGTGCGGTTTAATTTGTCTGAGTTTTTATGATTAAAGTTTGACGACTTTCGCTTGTTTAATCATATTATCGCCCACTTCAAGAATGGTAATTTGCAAGCCATCAATTTCGCAAACCGTACCTTCATCGGGAATTTCTTCTAAGTGTTCTAGGATTAAACCATTAAACGTGCGGGCATCTTCTGTATCCAATTCCCAGTTAAACATTTTGTTGAGATCGCGTAGGTTGGCAGAGCCATCAATAATCATGGAACCGTCGGATTGTTGAGTTACTTCCTCGTCAATGCTTGGGGCGGTGGAAGTGGTAAAATCACCAACGATTTCTTCCAAAATATCTTCCAAAGTTACAAGCCCTTTAATATCGCCGTATTCGTCCACAACTAAGCCAATGCGTTCTTTATTTGCACGGAAATTTGCAAGTTGCGTTTTTAATGGCGTGCTTTCAGGAATGAAATACACTTCATCAGCCGCACGAATTAAGGTTTCTTTGGTAAATTCATTTTTTTCAAGCAGTAAGCGGAATGCTTCACGCACGCGCAAAATGCCAAGCACTTGTTCATCAAGGCTACCTTTGTAAAGTACAACGCGGTTGTGTGCTGCGTGATTGAGCTGGCGCATAATGGCTTTCCAGTCATCATCAATATCAATGCCGCCGATTTCGTTGCGCGGAACCATAATGTCATCAACGGTGACGGTTTCCATATCTAAAATAGAAAGCAACATTTGTGGATGTTGTTCGTCAGGTGTGGCTTCGCCTGCTTCTGATACAATACTACGAAGTTCCTCACGGCTAATTACTTGTTTTTGCATATCGGGTTTTAATCCCACCAAATGCATTAATGATTTGGTAAAAATATTCATCAACCAAACTAGCGGATAGAAGATTTTAAGTAATACCGTCAAAATATGGCTGGAAATGAAACCGACTTTTTCCGCGTGCATCGCTGCTACAGTTTTGGGGAAAATTTCAGAAAATACAAGCATCACGAAAGTGAGTAAACCCGTTGCAATCGCCACACCAGCATCTCCATATAAACGCATACCAATCATGGTCGCAATCGCTGATGCGCTGATATTCACAAGGTTATTAAAAATAAGAATAAAGCTTAACAAGGTATCTGGCTTTTCTAGCAGTTTTTCTGCTTTTTGTGCGCCTTTATTGCCTTGTTCGGATAGAAAACGAAGACGATATTTATTGAGAGAGAGTAGTCCAGTTTCTGAACCAGAAAAATATGCAGATAACACTAAACAGATAATGAGAATAATAAATAAAGTACTAAGGGGAATACTGTCCAAGGGAAAATCCTTTTGTTTGTTAATCAACAAAAAGTGCGGTCATTTTTCACCGCACTTTTTACCTGTTATTTGATTTTGCAAAATCAAATGGCTACTCAAATAGCCAAGAGTGGAGAGAATGATACCCGAAATTGGCTAAATAATCATTCTTTTTCCTTATCTCCTATGCTTTCTTCATGAAATCGCCTACTCAAAAAGCCATTTTCATTTGAAATGATGAAAAACGCCTAAATTTCGGTATAATCAGCGCAATTTTTTAAGAAAAACAGGATTGTTAGCCATGTTTGAGAATTTATCGGATCGCCTTTCCAAAACTTTACGTAATATCACTGGAAAAGGCCGTTTAACGGAAGATAATATTAAAGAAACCTTGCGCGAAGTGCGTATGGCATTACTTGAGGCAGATGTTGCCTTGCCTGTAGTGCGTGAATTCATCGCAAAAGTAAAAGAAAGCGCGCTTGGGGAAGAAGTCAATAAAAGCTTAACGCCGGGGCAAGAGTTCTTAAAAATCGTTCAGCGTGAGCTTGAAAAAGCTATGGGCGAAGCGAATGAGAGTTTAAACCTTGCAACCCAACCACCAGCGGTTATCTTAATGGCAGGTTTACAAGGTGCGGGTAAAACCACCAGTGTGGGTAAATTGGCAAAATTCTTGCGTGAACGCCATAAAAAGAAAGTGTTAGTAGTGTCTGCCGACGTATATCGCCCAGCTGCGATTAAGCAACTTGAAACCTTGGCTCAATCCGTTGGCGTGGATTTTTTCCCATCGGATGTCAAACAAAATCCAGTTGATATTGCTAAAGCGGCGCTTGCTGATGCAAAACTGAAATTCTATGATGTGTTGATTGTGGATACGGCAGGTCGTTTGCACGTTGATACAGAAATGATGGACGAAATCAAGCAAGTCCATGCAGCGTTAAATCCAATCGAAACCCTTTTCACTGTTGATGCGATGACTGGTCAAGATGCGGCCAATACGGCAAAAGCTTTTAATGAAGCATTGCCACTTACAGGTGTTATTTTGACAAAAGTGGACGGTGATGCGCGCGGTGGTGCGGCGTTATCGATTCGTCAAATCACAGGTAAACCAATCAAATTCTTGGGTGTGGGCGAGAAAACGGAAGCACTTGAGCCGTTCCATCCTGATCGCGTTGCGTCTCGTATTTTGGGCATGGGCGATGTGCTTTCATTGATTGAGGATCTTGAACGTTCTGTTGACCGTGAAAAAGCAGAAAAAATGGCGCAGAAATTCAAGAAAGGCGATGATTTCACTTTAGATGATTTCCGCGAGCAGCTTATCGAGATGAAAAAAATGGGCGGCATGATGTCTATGCTTGAGAAATTACCGGGTGCAAAAAATTTACCTGATCACGTTAAAAATCAAGTGGATGACAAAATGTTTATCAAAATGGAAGCGATCATTAATTCTATGACCCTAAAAGAACGTGCCAACCCAGATATTATCAAAGGATCTCGCCGTCGTCGTATTGCATTAGGCTCTGGTACTCAAGTGCAAGATGTGAATAAATTACTTAAACAATTCGATGAAATGCAACGCATGATGAAGAAAATGCGTAAAGGCGGCATGGCTAAAATGATGCGTGGAATGCAAGGCTTGGGCGGAGGCTTAGGCGGTCTTGGCGGTTTAGGCGGAATGTTTAAACGATAATTTCAGAAGATAAAAGTGCGGTAAAAAAGAAATATTTTTACCGCACTTTTGCATTTTACGCTGGATTATCTATATCTTTAAATTCTACATCAAAGCCATATTCTTTCGCCAACCATTCGCCTAATGCCTTGATACCATATCGTTCTGTTGCGTGATGACCTGCAGAGAAGAAATGTAATCCTTGCTCACGGGCAGAATGAATTGTTTGTTCTGACACTTCACCAGTAATAAATGCATCGCAGCCTTGTTCTGCAGCAAGATCAATATAACCTTGTCCGCCACCAGTGCAGATACCAATTTTTCGGATTAAGTGCGGTCCGTTTTCAATGCAAATTAACGGTTTTCGATTTAACACTTTTTCTATTTTTTCTGCAAAGTTTTCACCTGTCATCGGTTCTTTTAATTCGCCCCAAACGGGAATACTCACAGCGCCTTTTTCTAATGGTTGTAAATTTTCAATATCGAGCAGTTTGGCTAATTGTGCATTATTGCCTAATTCTGGGTGCACATCTAATGGCAAATGATAGCCATATAAATTCATGTCATTCACTAAAAGGGCTTTAATTCTCTTGCCTTTCATTCCTAGAATACAAGGGTTTTCACTTTTCCAAAAATAGCCGTGATGAACCAAAATCGCATCGGCATTTTGTCTGATTGCGTAATCAATCAAAGCCTGACTCGCCGTTACGCCAGTAATGATTTTTTTGATTTCTGTTTTACCTTCGACTTGTAAGCCGTTGGGCGCATAGTCATTGATTTTATCGGAAGAAAGTTTTTGATTAATGAGTTGTTCAAGTTCGAGATTATTCATAATGGATCGTTGATTGGAAAAAGTTGAGATATGGTACAAAATTCCAAAAAAAATGGCTAGTGCGAAGGAGTGGGGGAATGCACTAGCCAAGTTTCATTACTATTAAATTACTATCTAGTATCTAAAACAGGATTCATTGTATACATAAATTTATAGCGATCAAGAGGAAATAAGAAATTTTTTATTTTATTTAAAGTGCGGTTTAAATTTCTTACGTTTTTTAATAGTTCAATAAGTCAAATTTATCAGTAAAGAAGGGGAGCTTGGCTTTGGTGAAAGGTGTTAATGATGGTAAGGAAAGCAAAATATTTCGTTGGGATGTGCAGCCGTTGTGCTACAATTCGCAGGTTTTTTAATTTAGCAAAAGGTTTACTTATGAAAAAATGGTTGTTGATTATCGCAGGCGCATTGATTATTTCAGCTTGCGCAAATAAAGATGTGTATTTTAACGGCGCAGAAGGTTCTCATTCAGGTGTTAAATTTGATAAAGATTCTCGCCAATGGGGATTGAATCAATAAAAAAGTGCGGTTGATTTTTAACCGCACTTTCGTTTTTCTATTGGTAGAGATTATTCTACTTTCACAATCCAGCCTTCAGGTGCTTCGATATCACCGAACTGGATGCCTGTGAGCTCTTCATAAAGGCGACGTGTTACTGGACCCACTTCAGTTTCAGAATAGAATACATGGAATTTGCCTTTATGCTGGATTCCGCCAACAGGTGAAATGACCGCAGCAGTACCACAAGCACCCGCTTCAGCAAATTGATCTAGCTGATCGATATAAACATCGCCTTCAATTGCTTCCATACCCAAACGCTCTTTTGCGATATGTAAAAGAGAGTATTTGGTGATACTTGGTAAAATAGATTCTGATTTTGGTGTGATGAATTTATTGTCTTTTGTGATTCCAAAGAAGTTTGCCGCACCGACTTCTTCAATTTTAGTGTGCGTTTTTGGATCTAAATAAATAGCATCAGCGAATTTACGTTCTGGCGTACCTTGTTCTGCCGCTAATACATGTGGCAGAAGGCTTGCAGCGTAGTTACCACCCACTTTTACGCCGCCTGTTCCCATTGGTGCAGCACGATCGTATTCTGTGGTAATAAAGTTAGATGGTGTTAAACCACCTTTGAAATAGGCACCCACTGGGCAGCAGAATACAGAGAAAATAAATTCTGGCGCAGCTTTCACACCGATGTTTTCACCCACACCAATTAAAAATGGACGTAAGTATAAGGTTGCGCCAGAGCCGTAAGGGCCGACCCATTCTTCGTTTGCTTTTACCACTTCTTTACATGCACGGATAAATAATTCAGTGGGTACTTGTGGCATGAGTAAACGATCTGAAGTATGTTGCATACGTTTTGCATTTTCTTGTGGACGGAATAAGTTGATTGAGCCGTCTTTGCAACGGTAAGCTTTTAAGCCTTCAAAGCATTGTTGACCGTAGTGAAGTGCGGTAGAACCTTCGTGAATATGTAAAGTATTGTCTGTGGTGAGTTTGCCTTCGTCCCATTTGCCATCTTTCCAGTGTGCGATGAAACGGTAATCTGTTTTAATATAACTAAAACCAAGGTTATTCCAGTCTAAATCTTTCATTTTACTTCCTTAATATTATTTTTTTGAATGAAATGCCGTTTAATCTACACCATTCCCGAGGTGATTTAAATAATAAATTCTCGAAATTATGCAATTTTTAGCCAATTAAAAAGGAATAATGAAATTTTGGAAACAGGGCAGGAAATAAAGATATAGTTATGCTAAAATCGGGATGAAAAAAACGCCACTCAATGAGAGCAGCGTTTAACCAAATCGGTTTAATAATATACAGGAAGTAAATGAGTAACATATTTGTTACTCAAGTTCGGTTACCCGAACTATATGCAAACACAACATCATACTTAAGTCCGAAACTCATTAACTAGTAAGGAATTACCAATCATTAAGTATGGTTGTATTGTAAGGAAAAGGGTAGGAAAGGACAAATGACGTTTTTTTATTTGAAGTATTAGAAAAACTAATTCGAATTAAATCTTGTCTATTATAGACAAAAATTTTATGAATGGAAATACTTATGTATAAACGTTTGCCACCATTGAATTCGCTAAAATCTTTTGAGTCAGCTGCTCGCCATTTAAGTTTTACTAAAGCGGCAGATGAGCTTTGTGTCACACAAGCGGCAGTTAGTCATCAAATTAAATTATTAGAAGAGTTCTTAGGAATTGAATTATTTAAGCGAAAGAATCGTTCTTTAGAATTAACAGAGCTTGGAAAAGCATATTTTGTTGATATTAATAAAATTCTGCGTCGCTTAAATGAAGCAACAGAGCGATTATTAACGTTAAAAACGGATCCGCATTTAAATATTAGTGTGCCACAAACTTTTGGTATTCAATGGCTCGTGCCACATTTAAGTGAATTTAATCAGCTTTATCCGCAAATTGAGGTGCGTTTAACGGGCGTGGATCAAGATGAAGGCTTGTTAAATAAAGAAATTGATCTTGCCATTTATTATGGTTTAGGACATTGGCAGAATCTTCAAGTGGATCGTCTTGGTGAAGAAAATTTATTGATTTTAGCCTCACCTGAATTGTTAGCCGAAAATCCAATTATTCAGCCTGAAGATTTAAAAAAACACACATTAATTCACATTCATACGCGCGATAATTGGCAAGCGATGGCAAATCATTTACAGTTAGATGATTTAAATATTCAGCAAGGGCCGTTATTTAGCCATACATTTATGGCGTTACAGGCTGCTATTCATGGACAAGGCATTGTATTAGCTAATCGGTTATTAGCCTTGCAAGAAATTGAAAATAGCTCATTAAAAGTAGTATTGCCAACCAATTTACCTGATCCGAAATCATTTTATGTGGTCAATCATCTTGATCGCCTTGATGATCAAAAAATTCAAGCATTCCGTCAGTGGATTATTAACTCAATTAAACAAGAAGAAAATGAATAAACTCGTATTATATTGTCGCCCAGGTTTTGAGAAAGAAGTTGCCGCAGAGATCACTGATCAAGCAAGTAATTTAGGTGTATTTGGTTTTGCTCGAGTACAAGATAATTCGGGCTATGTCATTTTTGAATGTTATCAACCTGATGAGGCTAATCGCCTTGCCCGAGACATTCCTTTTAATCGTTTGATTTTTGCTCGTCAGATGATTGTGGTTTCCGATTTATTGGAAGATTTAGATCCCGCTGATCGTATTAGTCCCATCGTGGCGGCGTTTGAAGAATTATCACAACAAATTAATTTTGCTCAATCTAGCGAGCTTTTTGTCGAAACTGCAGACACAAATGAAGCAAAGGAGCTTTCCACTTTTTGTCGTAAATTTACCGTGCCTTTACGTCAGACATTAAAAAAACAAGGCTGGCTTTCGGCAAAAGCGACTCAAAAGAGCGGTCAATTTTTACATTGTTTTTTTGTGAAACCGAATTGCTGTTATGTCGGATATTCTTATGTGGATAATCATTCCCCCCATTTTATGGGAATCCCTCGTTTAAAATTTCCGGCAGATGCGCCGAGTCGATCTACGTTAAAACTGGAAGAAGCTATTTTGACTTTTATTCCACGTAAAGAAGAGAATAAACGTTTAAATGAAAATATGATTGGTGTTGATTTAGGGGCTTGCCCTGGCGGTTGGACGTATCAACTAGTCAAACGAGGTTTATTTGTTTATGCAGTTGATCACGGAAAAATGGCTGCGAGTTTGCATGATACGGGGCGCATTGAACATTGTGCGGAAGATGGTTTTAAATTTCAGCCCCCAAAAAGGAAAAAAGTGGATTGGTTAGTCTGTGATATGGTGGAACAACCAAGTCGTATTTCTTTATTGATTGGTAAATGGTTGTTGAATGGTTGGTGCCGAGAAACGATCTTCAATTTAAAATTACCCATGAAAAAACGTTATCAGGAAGTTGTATTATGTTTAGAAAACTTGGCTGTGATGTTGGCTGAGCAGAATTTGAATTTTGAGATTCAAGCAAAACATTTATATCACGATCGTGAAGAAATCACGGTACATATAGCATTAAAATCTTGAGTGAATTGTTTTCATAACCAAAAAGGACGTCGCGAATGAATTTACACGAATACCAAGCAAAACAACTATTTGAGCATTATGGATTACCCGTAAAAAATGGGGCGGTCTGTCAATCTGTTGATGAAGTAGATTTGGTACTGGCTCAACTTTCAGGCGATAAGTGGGCAGCGAAATGCCAAGTTCATGCGGGTGGGCGTGGTAAAGCGGGTGGCGTTAAATTAGTGCACGATGTAGAGGAAGCAAGATCTTTTTCAGAAAAATGGCTAGGACAACGTTTAGTCACTTTTCAAACGGATAAATCGGGTCAGCCAGTAAACCAGATTTATTTTGAAGAAACTTGCGATATTGATAAAGAATTTTACTTAAGTGCGGTTGTTGATCGCGCCTCTCAAAAAGTGGTGTTTATTGCTTCTCCTGCGGGTGGTATGGATATTGAAGAAGTCGCGCAAAATTCACCGCACTTACTCCACAAAGTCACCATTGATCCTTTATTTGGAGGATTGCCTTATCAAGGCCGTGAATTGGCGTTTAAATTAGGGTTAAGTGGTACGCAAAACAAACAGTTTACCGATATCTTTATGGGATTGTCTCGTTTGTTTTTAGAAAAAGATTTATCTTTAGTGGAAGTTAATCCACTTGTTCTGACTAAACAAGGCAATTTGGTTTGTCTAGACGCCAAAATATCTGTTGATGATAACGCTTTATTTCGCCATAAAGATCTCTTAGCACTGCAAGATTTAACTCAAAATGATGCTCGTGAAGCAGAAGCTGAAAAATTCCAGTTAAACTATGTGGCTTTAGAGGGCGATATTGGTTGTATGGTAAACGGGGCTGGGCTTGCAATGGGAACCATGGATATTGTGAAACTCTATGGTGGTAAGCCTGCGAATTTTCTTGATGTGGGTGGTGGTACAACGAAAGAGCGGGTTGCTGAAGCGTTCAAAATCATTTTAACCGATCCTTCAGTGAAGGTGATTTTAGTGAATATTTTTGGTGGCATTGTTCGTTGTGATTTGATTGCTGAAGGCGTGATTGCTGCAGTAAATGAAGTGGGCGTGAGAGTGCCTGTGGTTGTACGATTAGAAGGGACTAATGCTGAAATAGGTCGCCAAATTTTAGCGGAAAGCGACGTTAATATTCTTACCGCACAGAGTTTACAACAAGCCGCAGAATTAGCCGTGAATGCAGCAAAAGGAGAACACTAATGGCGATTTTAATTGATAAAAATACGAAAGTGATTTGCCAAGGTTTTACTGGTGGACAGGGGACTTTTCATTCTGAACAAGCATTAGCCTACGGAACGCAATTAGTTGGTGGCGTATCTCCAAATAAAGGTGGAACTACCCATCTTGGTTTGCCTGTTTTTAATACAGTTCGTGAAGCTGTCGAAAATACGGGGGCAACCGCGACAGTCATTTATGTGCCAGCACCATTTTGTAAAGATGCCATAATTGAAGCTATTGATGCAGGGATTAAGTTAATTGTCTGCATTACTGAGGGCATCCCTACATTGGATATGCTTAAGGTGAAACAAAAATTAAATGAAACAGGCGTTGTGATGATTGGGCCAAATTGCCCGGGTGTGATTACACCTGATGAATGTAAAATAGGCATCATGCCGGGACATATACATAAAAAAGGCAAAGTGGGGATTGTTTCTCGTTCTGGTACTTTAACGTATGAAGCGGTAAAACAAACTACAGATGAAGGTTTTGGTCAATCGACTTGTGTGGGTATCGGTGGCGATCCCATTCCAGGCTCTAGTTTTATTGATATTCTCGAAAGATTTCAACAAGATCCCGAAACAGAAGCCATTGTGATGATTGGCGAGATCGGCGGTTCCGCTGAGGAAGAAGCCGCAACCTTCATTAAAGATAAGGTCACTAAACCAGTGGTTGCCTATATTGCGGGTATCACTGCGCCAAAAGGTAAACGGATGGGACATGCGGGGGCTATTATTAGTGGCGGAAAAGGCACTGCCGCAGAAAAAATTGCTGCGCTTGAGGCCGCAGGTGTGACCTGTGTAAAAAGCCTCGCTGAAATTGGTGCAGCCTTGAGAAAGATATTAAAATAATTTCATAAAATTAACCGCACTTTAGTTTGATAAGGCGTAGATTGACTCTCTACGCCTTTATTTTTATATATTCGCCATTATAAAGTGAGCGCAAAACTGCTATAATCAGCACACACTTTTTAAGGAAGAAACAGATGAGCCAATTTTTTTATATCCACCCTGAAAATCCACAAGCGCGCTTGATTAATCAAGCCGTAGAGATTTTACAAAAAGGCGGTGTGATTGTGTATCCGACGGATTCTGGATATGCCTTGGGCTGTATGATGGGCGATAAACATGCAATGGATCGCATTGTAGCGATTCGTAAATTGCCTGAAGGACATAATTTTACGTTGGTGTGTAGTGATTTATCGGAGCTTTCAACTTACGCAACGGTGAGCAATACTGCGTATCGTTTGATTAAAAATAATACGCCTGGGAGTTATACTTTTATTCTTACTGCAACGAAAGAATTACCGCGCCGTTTAATGACATCAAAACGTAAAACCATAGGTTTACGCGTACCAGATAATAAGATCGCTTTAGATTTACTTTCAGCCTTAGATGAGCCGATTTTATCTTGTTCGTTAATGTTGCCAGGTGAAGAACATACCACGCAATCTGATCCTGAGGAAATTCGAGATCGTTTGGAGCACCAAGTTGATTTAATTATTCATGGTGGATATTTAGGGCAAGAGCCTACAACAGTGGTGGATTTAACGGAAGAATCGCCAGTGATTTTGCGCGAAGGAAGTGGAAGTACTGCTCCTTTTATTTAACTTATAGACGCTTGTGAAAGCGACCTTTCCATTATTTAAGGAAAACAATGAAACCTAGTCAAAAACAAACTCAAAGACAACCGTACTTTTCCAAAGATTCAGCAAAGAAAAGTGATTTTTCAGCTAAAAATGATAGACGTTCAGTGTCTCGTACTGCTCGCGTAGAAATGGTAAATACGAAAAAAAGTGCGGTTAATTCTGACAACAAATTTTTATCTAAGCCAAAAGCGAAACCCGTTGTAAAAGCCTCGAATCAACCTAAAGTAGAGGGTGAAAAATTACAGAAAGTTTTAGCGCGTGCTGGACAAGGCTCTCGTCGTGAAATTGAAACAATGATTGCCGCATGCAGAGTGAGCGTAGAGGGTAAAATTGCGACTTTAGGCGATCGTATTGACGTACATTCTGGCGTGAAAGTGCGTATTGATGGTCAAATTATTAATCTTAGCCACGCACAAAAAGAAATTTGCCGCGTGTTAATGTATTACAAACCTGAAGGTGAACTTTGTACTCGTAGCGACCCAGAAGGGCGTGCCACAGTGTTTGATCGTTTGCCACGTTTAACAGGTTCTCGTTGGATTGCGGTGGGGCGTTTAGATATTAATACATCAGGTTTATTGCTTTTCACTACTGATGGTGAATTAGCAAATCGCTTAATGCACCCAAGCCGTGAAGTGGAACGTGAATATTCGGTGCGAGTATTTGGTCAAGTTGATGATGCGATGTTAGCGCGTTTACGCAAAGGCGTTCAGCTTGAAGATGGACCTGCCAACTTTAAAGAAATTAAATTTACAGGCGGTGTGGGTATTAACCAATGGTATGACGTAACCTTGATGGAAGGACGTAACCGTGAGGTTCGCCGTTTGTGGGAATCCCAAGGGATTCAAGTTAGCCGATTGATTCGTATTCGTTACGGCAATATCAAACTGATGAAAGGTTTGCCTCGTGGTGGCTGGGAAGAAATGGATCTTGAAAGCGTCAACTACTTGCGTGAACTTGTGGGATTACCGGCTGAAACCGAAACGAAATTAGATGTTACACAGCCACGTCGTCGTCCAAAATCTGGACAAATTCGTAAAGCGGTAAAACGTTATTCTGAACTGAGCAAACGTTATAAAAAATAAGGACTTTTTTTATGAAAATGCAGCAACTGCGGTATATTGTTGAAATTGCTAACCATAATTTAAATGTAACTGAAGCGGCTAATGCGCTTTATACATCACAGCCTGGAATTAGTAAGCAAGTGCGGTTGCTGGAAGATGAATTAGGTCTAGAAATTTTTGAACGTCATGGCAAGCATATAAAATCAATTACACCAGCAGGGAAAAAGATTATTTCGATTGCACGCGAGTTACTTGTTAAAGCGCAAGGTATCCGTGCCGTTGCTGATGAATATACTCAACCAAATCACGGTGTATTACGCATTGCGACGACAAATACTCAGGCGCGTTATATGCTGCCAAGCGTGATTGAACGTTTTTCCAAAAAATATCCTGATGTGAGTTTGCATATTCACCAAGGTTCGCCAACACAAATTCATGATGCATTAATGTCGGGAGAGGTGGATTTGGCGATTACTACCGAAGCGCCTTATTTATTTGATGATTTGGTTCAGATTCCATGCTATTGGTGGAATCGCGCAGTGATTGTTACGCCAGAACATCCGCTTGCCAAAGTGAAAGAATTGACGATTGAGGAATTAGGTAAATATCCGCTTGTGACCTACACTTTTGGTTTTACAGGTGTTTCTGATTTAGATTACGCATTTAATAGCGCAGGCATTTTGCCGAATATAGTCTTTACCGCTACTGATGCCGATATCATTAAGACTTATGTACGCTTAGGCTTAGGGGTGGGCATTATGGCATCTATGGCTCATACGCCATTAGATACAGATCTTGTGGCGATTGATGCAAGTCATTTGTTCCGCCCGAGTATGACGAATATTGCATTTAAACATAGCACGTTCTTACGCAATTATATGTACGATTTCATGGAATATTTTTCACCGCACTTAACTCGTAGCGTCGTGGAAAAAGCCGAGCGTTTGCGTGATAACAATTCAGTGAAAAAATTATTTGAAGGCATTGAATTGGAAACCAAATAATAATGTATAAATGAAGTGCGGTTGAAATTTAATAAGAATTTCAACCGCACTTTTTTATACTAAAAATAGAACTGGAACAAGGTTCATCACACCAACTGTCGCGATAGAAAGTAATAATCTTGATGCGCCAAAAATAAAACCACGATTAGTGCCATTATCAAATTTCACTAATAAGTTTGCCATCGCCGTGAGGGCATACACTTCAATGACTGTAAAAATGACAAGATAGGCATAGGCTGAAAATACGGAAAGATAACGTAAAGTTATAAACCAAGGCACGATAATTCCAATAGCCAACAGAGGGGCAACCCATGCCGCTTGTTTGATTGTTAAATTAATTTTTCTGGAAAAATAGCTTTGTAATAGTACAGTGAGTAAGCCGTTGCCAAATAACGCTATCGGTGAATGTTCAGGCATGCCAAGTTTATTGTTAAATAAAAAAGGAAAAATGACAAAGAAAGAGCTCGCAATAGCAAGAGGTAAAAAGAGCATTAAATGCACCATGAGGAATTCTTTTGTAATAATTTCTTTGATTTGTGTAAAGCGAAATTTTACTAACGTTTGTAAGGTTTGAATTTGATAGAAAGGCTTCACCATTAAGGCGAATAATACGGCTTCCATTGAAAAACAGACCCAAATGAGCAAGTCGATATGTTCGTATGTAATAAATGGGATGACTAAAAGCGGCGCAAACATGGATGACATGGAGGTCACTTTTAGATATTTCCCTTGCAAGCGCGTTTTTTCTTTGTATTCATCCCCAGCCAGCACAAGCAAACATGCTTTGGCATTGGTTCCAAATAAGCAACTGCCTAAACCAAAACCAGTGGTCGCAATAAGAAGCAATAAATAATTATCTGCCGCGAGAAAGAAAATATAAGCTATCACATCTAAAAAACAGCCGAGCAACATCATTTTGGCTAAACCATAGCGATCGCCCCAAATACCAGCAAGAATGGAAAGAGCTTGGTTTGAGAAAAAGAGTAGTGATAAGGAAAAGGCGATTTCGCTGTTGCTCAATCCTTTACTTTGTAGATAAATCAGAAATACCGTTTGCACAGAAAAAAAGGCAAGGGTGGAAAAGAAACGCCGAGTAAGTAAAAGTTTTTGTAAATTCATAGAGTCAAATGATAAAAAGAAAAGCACGCGTTGAATAACGCGCGCCATGAGTTTTATAAGTGCGGTTAAAATTGATATTAAAATTTTACCGCACTTGAAAGATTAAAACAGATTGTGATATTTCACTAAATCTTTACGCTGAATAGCAAATACGCCTAGTCCGCCATTTTTAAGTTCTACCCATTCAAATGGTACCTCTGGATATTGCTCAATTAAGCTCACCATGCTATTGCCCACTTCACACACCAACAAGCCATTTTCAGTTAAGTAATCTGGCGCTTGTTTCAAAATTTGTTTGGTAATGTTTAAGCCATCATGACCAGAACCTAAGGCTAACTCTGGTTCAAAATGGAATTCTTCTGACATATCGGCGAGATCTTCTTCATCCACATAAGGTGGATTGGTCACGATAAGATCGTATTTTTGTCCTAAAATATTTTCAAATAAGTTTGATTGAATCGGGAATACGCGATGCTCTAATTGATGACGTGAAATATTGATCTCCGCGACATTAAGTGCATCAACTGATAAATCGACTGCATCCACTTCCGCATTCTGGAAAGCATAAGCACAAGCAATGGCAATACAACCGCTACCTGTGCATAGATCGAGAATATGATTCGGCTCTTGTGAAATTAAATCTTCAAAGCGATCTTGAATTAACGCACTAATTGGAGAACGTGGAATAATGGTTCGTTCATCCACATAAAATTCGTGACCGCAGAACCAAGCACTATTTGTTAAATATGCCACTGGTACGCGTTGTTCGATTCGGGTTAATACAAGTTGAACTAAGGTTTCTTTTTCAGATGGGGTTAATCGACTGTTAAATAATTCGGTAGGTAAATCAATGGGTAAATGTAAGCCACTTAAAACGAGTTGCAGGCTTTCATCCCAAGGATTATCGTGCCCTTGCCCGAAGTAAATATCAGATCGATTGAGAATACTATACGTCCAACGCAGAAAATCTTGGATGGTTTGCAGTTCGTTTGCAACATTATCTTCCAAGATAGTTGCAACTAATTCTTGGTTATGTGAGGTTTCCATCGCATTTCTCCATAAAAGTGAGTAGAAAAGTTAGCATAAAATTCCGTATGAAAATTTGGCGTAGTTATACCACAGATGAGAATGTAGAACTATGATATGATACGCAAAATTTGAAATTAATGAGAAAAAATGCAAGACGAATTTGATTTATTCCGTGCGGAAACCAAAGGCATTAAACTAATTAAACAAGATACTTTTGTTCCCCCTCGCCAAAAACGTGATCAGAAAAAAATAGAATTGAAAGAATTACGAGCGAAAGAAGATACATTGTTCTATTTTTCTGATGAATATGAGCCGTTACTGAATGACAATGATGGTGTTGTGAAATATTTACGTGATGGGGAAGATTCCCATTTATTAAAACAACTTCGTCGCGGAGATTTTTCGCCAGAATTGTTTTTAGATTTACATGGTTTAACCCGTGAACAAGCTAAACAAGAATTAGCCGCACTTTTACTGGCTTGTGAAAATGAGCATGTTGATTGTGCCAGTATAATGACGGGCTATGGCACCTTTACCTTGAAAAAGCAAATTCCACGTTGGTTAGTACAACATCCTAAAGTGCGGGCATTACATCAAGCGCCAAGAGAATGGGGCGGTGAAGCCGCAATTTTGATTTTGGTTGATTTGTAAAAAACGTTATAAAAAATACCGCACTTTTACTGCCTAGGGCAAAGTGCGGTATTTTCTTTTATGTTTTTACTTGAACTATTGTGTCGCTTGAATTGCAGTTAAGGCAATTGTGTACACAATATCATCAACTAAGGCACCGCGAGATAAGTCATTGACTGGTTTGCGCATACCTTGAAGCATTGGGCCAATAGACACTAAATCTGCAGAACGTTGTACTGCTTTGTAAGTCGTGTTACCCGTATTTAAGTCAGGGAATACGAATACCGTTGCTTTACCTGCTACTGGTGAATTTGGTGCTTTAGAGCGAGCCACATCTTCCATCACAGCCGCATCGTATTGTAATGGGCCATCGATTAATAAATCAGGGCGTTTTTCTTTTGCAATACGAGTTGCTTCTTTCACTTTTTCTACATCAGCACCGCTACCAGATGTACCTGTTGAGTAAGAAATCATTGCGACTTTTGGATCAATACCAAATGCTTTCGCAGAATCCGCAGATTGAATTGCGATTTCAGCAAGTTGTTCTGCTGTAGGATCAGGGTTTACCGCACAGTCACCGTAAACAAGTACTTGATCTGGTAATAACATAAAGAAGATAGAAGAAACAATTGAACTACCCGGTGCAGTTTTGATGATTTGCATTGGTGGACGAATGGTGTTTGCAGTCGTGTGAACGGCTCCAGATACTAAACCATCTACTTCATTTGCTTCTAACATCATGGTGCCAAGCACTACGGTATCTTCTAATTGTTCACGAGCTGCAGTTTCTGTCATACCTTTTGCTTTACGTAATTCAACTAAACGAGCAACATAGTTTTCACGAACATCTGCTGGGTTAATGATTGTAATGCCTTTACCTAGTTTAACACCTTGTGCTTCAGCTACACGTTGAACAGATGCTGGATCTGCTAAAAGCACACATTCCGCAATGCCACGTTCTGCACAAAGTACGGCAGCTTTGATTGTACGAGGTTCATCACCTTCAGGAAGCACAATGCGTTTTTTCGCAGCACGAGCAAGTTCAGTCAATTGGAAACGGAATGCTGGCGGGGATAAACGACGTAAACGAGTAGAATCTGCAACTAAGTTATTGATAAAGTCACCATTAAAGTGTTGGCTAGTGTATTGTTTGATGTTTTCGATACGCTCTTTATCATCAACGGGCACTTCAAGATTAAAGTTTTGTAAATTTAATGCTGTTTGCCAGGTGTTACCTTCAATACGGAAGATTGGCAATTTTGCTTTTTCAAAAGCTGGTTGGCAAAGTTTATTGATTTGAGCATCAATTTTGTAACCGCCAGTTAATAAGAGACCGCCGATTTCAATACCATTTGACGCTGCGAGAGCGGCTGCAACAAGTACATCTGGACGATCTGCTGAAGCGACTAATAAGCTACCTGCACGGAAATGCTCAACCATATTTGGTAAACTTCTTGCACAGAAAGTGATACCACGGATACGACGGTTAATATCTCCTTCAGTGATAATTGATGCGCCTAAGTATTTCACTAAATCGATCGCACGTGTTGCGATTAAATCTGCTGACCAAGGCACACAAGCTAATAATTTGATTGAGCTATTTGCAAATAATTTGCTCACTTCTGCTTCACATGCATGGCTGTGTTGGAACGAATCAAAGATTTCAGCAAGATCAGGGCGTGTACGACCAGATTCATCAACGGGTGCATTAAATTTGTTTACAACTACGCCTAAAAGATTCGGATTGTTTTTACCACCAAATAGAGAGGCTGCTGCTTCTACGCGATCTTTTAATTCAGTTGGGGTTTCAGTTGCAGGTGCTGCAACTAATACGATTTCTGCATCTAATGCTTGTGCAATTTCATAGTTGATGCTATTTGCGTAACCGTGTTTTCTTGTGGGAATTAAGCCTTCAACCACAACGATATCGTTGTTTTTAGTTAATTGTTGGTGATTTGCCACAATTTTTTCTAGTAATACATCAGACTGATTTTGCCCAATCAATGATTCCGCAACGCTTAACATAAACGGTTCAGACGTTTCAAGGGTAGTGCTGGTGCGAATGATAGAGGTTGTACGATCCAGTTTATCTTCACCTGTGCTTGGTTGAGAAACAGGTTTCATAAAACCAACTTTTGCGCCTTTTTGTTCAAGAGAATGGATTAATCCCAGACTAATGCTAGTTAAACCCACGCCTGTGCTTACAGGGATAAGGATAATCGTGCGAGACATAGTTAAACCTTAATGTGTATATGTTATAAATAAAAACTGCCGAAAAATTCGGCAGCTTGTTGTTAAATTAGAAACAAAGTTTAGCGGTATCTTGTGCGATAACTAATTCTTCGTTAGTTGGAAGAACAATCGCTTTAAATGCGGAATCATCAGTGGTGATTACGCCATCTTTACCGAAACGTGCCGCTAGATTGCGTTCGTTATCTACTTTAATACCAAATAATTTTAAGTGATTTAATGCTAATTCACGAACGTGTGCTGAGTTCTCACCAATACCACCAGTGAAAGCAATCGCATCTAAATGATCATCACCTAATACAGCCATATAAGCACCGATGTATTTCGCTAAACGATAGCTGTATACGTCTAAAGCGCGTTTTGCTTCTGGTTTAGATGCGTCATCGTAGTTATCTTCAGCATAACGGCAGTCGCTTGTTACTTCAGTTAAACCTAAAAGACCAGATTTTTTCACTAAAGTCTCTTCGATTTGTTCCATAGACATACCTAAAGTTTTGTATAGGTAGAATACGATTGCAGGGTCGATATCACCACAACGAGTGCCCATGACTAAACCTTCTAACGGAGTTAAGCCCATTGATGTATCGATACATTTACCGTTACGCACAACAGAAACAGAACCACCATTACCTAAGTGACAAATAATCGTATTGACTTGGTCTGCTGGTTTACCTACATATTCAGCGACTTCACGAGAAACGAAGTAGTGGCTGGTACCGTGTGCACCGTAGCGACGAACGCCATGTTCTTTATATAAAGAGTATGGAAGGGCATAAAGGTATGCTTCTTCAGGCATGGTTTGGTGGAATGCCGTATCAAAAACTACTACGTTTTTATCTTTTAAGTGCGGGAATGCGTTGAATGCTTCGCGAATACCGATTAAGTGCGCTGGATTGTGAAGTGGCGCAAATTGTGCAGCATCTTCAATACCTTTAACGACTTCATCAGTTACGATAACAGATTGGGTGTATTTTTCACCGCCATGTACGATACGGTGACCAATTGCCGCGATAGAGTTTTTAAGCTCATCTGTCATGATATTAGACGCGATAAAGTTAAGTGCTTCAGTATGAGCTGCGCCTGCGCCTAAATCTGCGTTACCTTTCTCACCATTGAGTTTCCATTTGATACGAGCTTCTGGTAAGAAAAATGCTTCCGCTAAGCCGGATAATTTTTCTTCACCTGTTGCAGGATCAAGAATTGCAAATTTTAGTGAAGAACTACCACAGTTAAGGATAAGAACAAGTTTTGACATGGGAACCCTATATTTGATTAAAGTTAATGGAAATCCACCTTGCTGATGGACTGAAAAAATCTGGCATAGGATACACCTTTTGATAAACAAAATAAATTCATCCCAGCATAAAAAGACAACGATTTATGGAACTTTTTGAAAAATTAAACTTTTTCAGTAAGGTGACAATTTCAGGCAAACTGGGGTATGATAAGTGCGGTTGTTTTTTAAAGGTGTTTTTATGGCATTTTTTTCCATTTTAAAACAGGGACAGATTTATCTTAATACTTGGCCACAGGAGGCTAAATTAGGGATTATTTTCCCAGAAAACCGCATTATGAAAGCCACGAGTTTTGCACAAAAATTCATGCCCTTTGTTGCTGTATTTGCAGTGGTGTGGCAACAGATTTATGCAAAAAATGATTTGATGGCCTTTTCTATTGCAATTTTGACCGCACTTTTTGCCTTGCTTATTCCTTTTCAAGGTCTTTATTGGCTTGGCAAGCGTGCGAATTCGCCATTAGAAAATCAAAGTGCGGTGTGGTTTTATGATATTTGCGAACGCTTAAAACAACTACATGAACCCTTGCCTTTTGTGCAAGATCAACCGACATACCAACATTTAGCAGAAGTCTTAAAGAAAGCTCAAAGCAAATTTGAACGAGCTTTTTGGCAGGAAATTTAGTTTACGCAAACGTTTTCTTTTTGGCTTTATTTTTGTAGAATACCTCGGTCGTTTTAAACGGCCGTTTTTCATTGAGAGATTTTTTAATGATCGATTACATTATTATTGGCATTATCGCTTTTTCCATTCTTGTCAGTTTATTACGCGGTTTTGTGCGCGAAGTGCTTTCACTCGGTAGCTGGGTTGTGGCATTTATTGTAGCAAGTCAGTTCTATCCTTATCTTGCCGCTTATCTTACGCAAATTGAATCAATGTATGTTCGTAATGGAACCGCAATCGGGATTTTATTTGTACTGACTTTAATTGTGGGCGCTATAGTAAATTATGTGATTAGTCAATTAGTAGATAAGACGGGTTTAAGTGGCACAGATCGTGTGTTAGGTGCGATTTTTGGTTTAGTACGCGGTGCGCTGATTGTCGCTGCGTTATTATTTTTTATGGATACCTTCACCAATTTTGAACAAACTGATTGGTGGAAAGAATCTCAATTAATACCGCACTTTGGTTTTATTATTGAATGGTTCTTTCAACAACTTCAGGCTAGTTCAAGTTTTTTAAATCCAACGCTTAATCAATAAGGAACACAAAATGTGTGGTATTGTCGGTATTGTTAGCCAAAGTCCGGTTAATGAATCTATTTATGCAGCATTAACTCTTTTGCAACATCGTGGACAAGATGCGGCAGGTATTGTAACGGTTGATGATGAAAACCGTTTCCGCTTACGTAAAGCTAATGGTTTAGTGAGCGATGTGTTCCATCAAGAGCATATGCTACGCTTGCAAGGAAATGCTGGATTGGGTCATGTTCGCTATCCTACGGCAGGAAGTTCTAGTGTCTCAGAGGCGCAGCCTTTTTATGTGAATTCTCCCTATGGTGTCACTTTAGTGCATAACGGCAATTTAACCAATTCAGTGGAATTAAAAGAAAAAGTCTTTAAAACAGCTCGCCGCCATGTAAACACTAATTCAGATTCCGAACTTCTTCTTAATATTCTAGCTAATCATCTTGATCATATTCCTAAAAACCATCTCGATCCACAAGATATTTTCTATGCTGTTCGTAAAACTCACAACGATGTTCGTGGTGCTTATGCTTGTTTAGCGATGATTATTGGGCATGGCATGGTTGCGTTTCGTGATCCTTTTGGTATTCGTCCTTTGGTGTTGGGTAAACGCGAAGAAAATGGCAAAACCGATTATATGTTTGCCTCTGAAACTGTAGCTTTAGATATTGTGGGTTTTGACTTTGTTCGCGATATTGCACCAGGTGAAGCCGTTTATGTGACGTTTGATGGTGAGCTTTATTCGCAACAATGTGCCGAAAGTGCGGTGTTAAATCCTTGTATTTTTGAGTATGTTTATTTTGCACGTCCAGATTCAACGATTGATGGCGTCTCTGTTTATGCTGCACGTGTTCACATGGGCGAAAAACTAGGACAAAAAATTGCAAAAGAATGGACGGATGAAATTGATAATATTGATGTGGTGATTCCCGTTCCTGAAACCTCCACAGATATTGCGTTACAAATAGCTCGAGTACTAGGGAAACCTTACCGACAAGGATTTGTGAAAAATCGCTATGTTGGTCGTACGTTTATTATGCCAGGACAAGCACAGCGTATTAGTTCTGTTCGTCGCAAATTGAATACCATTAAAGCTGAATTTAAAGATAAAAACGTCTTATTGGTGGACGATTCTATCGTTCGAGGTACAACCTCTGAGCAAATTGTTGAAATGGCTCGCTCAGCTGGCGCGAAGAAAATTTACTTTGCCTCTGCTGCTCCAGAAATTCGTTATCCGAATGTATATGGTATTGATATGCCGAGTCGCGATGAACTGATCGCTTACGGTCGAGATGTTGATGAAATTGCGCATTTAATTGGTGTGGACAAATTAATTTTCCAAGATCTGACCGCACTTACCGAATCAGTTCAATTAGAAAATCCGTCTATTCGAGGGTTTGATTGTTCAGTGTTCACTGGCGAATATATTACAGGTGACATCACGCCAGAATATTTGGACAAAATCGCAAGTCAACGGAACGATAGTGCAAAGAAAAAACGTGAAAAACAAGCATCTAATCTTGAAATTTATAATGAACAATAAATGGCGATAAGGCGAGATATTTAGTCCGATAAAAATCACCGCATTAAAAAAGTGCGGTGATTTTTTTATTTGTTTTTTAGGATATCTTTTAGATAGTTTTCGCAATCAGAATATTGAAATTGGAATCCAGCGTTGAGTAATTTTTCAGGCACAACATTTTGGCTTTCTAGTAATAGATTCGCTCGTTCGCCAAGAATGAAATGTAATATCCATTTTGGAATGGTTGCAAAGGCAGGACGTTTTAATATTCGAGCCAAAGTGTGGTTAAATTTATACTGTTTTATGGGATTAGGGGCGGTGAAGTTAAATGAGCCTTGGCATTCTGAATGATCGAGTAAAAATAAAATGCCATTGACCATATCTTCCAAAGCAATCCAGGGAAAATATTGCTCTCCATTGCCCAGTTTGCCACCAAGTCCCCATTTATATAAAGGCAACATTTGAGCAAGGGCACCCTCTTTCTTAGAAAAGACCATGCCTGTTCGAATCAAACAAACTCTTGCATCAGCTTGTCTCGCAATATTTTCCCAATCTTGGCATAATTGTGCGCTGAAGGTTTTTGTTGTTTTGCTTGTTTCGGTAATTTTTTGTTCGTCTTGATCTCCGTAAATTCCAGTCGCTGAACCTGAAATAAAAATAGGGTATTGCTGATATTGGTTAATGAATTCAACCAGTTGAGTGGTGAGGCTTAAACGACTTTCTCGTAAAATAGATTTTTGCTTTGTCGTCCAAGCTTTATGAAAAATCGGCTCGCCAGCAAGATTGATGATCGCATCGAACTGTTCTTGTAAATCGAGTTCTGAAAGTGCGGTAATAAATTTGATATTTTTTTGCTTTGAGATAGTGTACGGCGTACTTGAGCGCGTTAAGATCGTCACTTGTTCATTGCGTAAGCAGAGTTGTTCGACAAGTGCTTTGCCAATAAGTCCCGTGCCTCCAGTTAATAAAATGTTCATTACAACGCGTTTTCAAATAAACGTTGAACATTTGTGAGTAAGTCAACAATTTTTGTACCACGGGTTGGTGTGATAAAAATTGTATCATCACCTGCGATAGTGCCTAAGATGCCTTCTGATTTTCCAATTGAATCGAGCAAGCGAGCGATGAGTTGTGCCGCACCTGGAGAAGTCTTAATGACAATTAACATATCATTGTAATCAACGTCTAATACAAGATTTTTTAATGGACTACTAGTATTAGGAACACTTAATTCACCTGGTAAGCAATAGACCATTTCCATTTTGGTATTACGGGTACGAACAGCGCCAAATTTGGTGAGCATTCTGGATATTTTTGATTGATTAATGCCTGTAAAGCCTTGTTTTTTTAAGGCATCGACAATCTCACTTTGAGAGCCAAAGCGTTCTTGATTGAGTAATTCTTTAAAAGCGCGAGTTAAATTGTCAGTCATTTTATTTTTCAATAGTCAAAAATTTGCATAAGAATTGCATAAAAATTCATTTTCATCAACTTGAATGTAAATAAAAGCTAAGAGAAGGAAAAAATTACCTCAGAAATGTGAACTAGATCATAGAATGATATTTCTCTGTTTGTAATTGTGAGATGAAAATTTTAAAATCAGCTCATCTTAAATTAACTAACACATAAGGAGTATTTATGAAAGTTGCAGTATTAGGCGCCGCAGGCGGTATTGGTCAAGCATTAGCGTTATTACTAAAACTTCAGTTGCCTGCTGGTTCAGATTTAGCATTATATGATATTGCCCCTGTGACCCCAGGTGTTGCAGTGGATGTGAGCCATATTCCAACTGCAGTGAATGTGAAAGGTTTTTCTGGTGAAGATCCAACACCAGCACTTGAAGGTGCAGATGTTGTATTAATTTCTGCTGGTGTTGCACGTAAACCTGGTATGGATCGTTCAGATTTATTCAATATTAATGCAGGCATTATTTGTGGTTTAATTGAAAAAGTCGCGGTCACTTGCCCGAAAGCTTGTGTTGGTATCATCACTAACCCAGTAAATACTACCGTTGCGATTGCGGCCGAAGTATTGAAAAAAGCAGGTGTTTACGACAAACGTAAATTATTTGGTGTGACAACTTTAGACGTGTTACGTTCTGAAACCTTTGTGGCTGAATTAAAAGGTTTAAATGTTTCTCGTACAAGCGTTCCTGTTATTGGTGGTCACTCAGGTGTGACTATTCTTCCATTACTTTCTCAAGTTCAATATGCTAAATGGAATGAAGATGAAATCGAACCATTAACAAAACGTATCCAAAATGCAGGTACAGAAGTGGTCAATGCAAAAGCGGGTGGTGGTTCTGCAACGCTTTCAATGGCGCAAGCTGCAGCACGTTTTGCTCGTTCTTTAGTGAAAGGATTGAGTGGCGAAACAGTTGTTGAATGTACTTATGTTGAAGGTGACGGCAAATATGCTCGTTTCTTCTCTCAACCAGTTCGTTTAGGCAAAGATGGTGTAGAAGAAATTTTACCAATTGGCCTATTGAGCAATTTTGAACAACAAGCCTTAGAAAATATGTTGCCGACTTTACGTGCTGATATTGAATTAGGTGAAAAATTTATTAATGGTTAATTATTAAAAAGTAAGGGGAGCATTAGCTCCCTTTTTCATGTTTCGATAAAAAAGCCACCAAATGGTGGCTTTTATTTGTGTCTTTATTATTTCTGACGCATTGCAGGGAATAAGATAACATCACGAATTGATGGTGCATTTGCATAAAGCATTGCTAGACGGTCGATACCTAAACCTTCACCTGCTGTTGGTGGTAAACCGTGTTCTAGCGCAACAACAAAGTCTTCATCTTTAAACATCGCTTCATCATCGCCAGCTTCTTTCGCAGCGACTTGTGCATCAAAACGTTCATTTTGATCTTCCGCGTCATTTAATTCTGAGAAACCATTACCGATTTCACGACCACCGATAAAGAGCTCAAAACGATCTGTTACATCAGGATTTTCATCATTACGACGTGCAAGTGGTGAAATTTCCGCAGGGTGAGCCATTAAGAATGTTGGTTGAATTAAGTGATGTTCAGCCACTTCTTCAAAGATTGCGTTCACAATGCTGCCTAAGCCCCAAGATTTTTGTACTTCAATACCTAAGCGTTCTGCCGTGGCTTTTGCACGATCAAAGTCATATAAATCTTCTTTTACGATACCTTTGTCTGCACCATATTTAATCGTTGCATCGTGTAACGTAATACGTTCGAATGGTTTACCAAAATCAAATTCGTATTCGCCGTATTTCACAATGGTAGTACCAAGAATATCAATCGCTAATTTACGAAGAAGTTCTTCAGTGTTATCCATTAAATCATGGTAATCCGCATAAGCTTGGTAGTATTCAAGCATGGTAAATTCTGGATTATGGCGAACAGAAACCCCTTCATTACGGAAGTTACGGTTTAATTCAAATACTCGTTCGAAGCCACCCACTACTAGGCGTTTTAAATAAAGTTCAGGTGCGATACGCAAATACATATCCACATCTAATGCATTGTGATGAGTTACGAAAGGACGCGCAGATGCGCCGCCTGGAATCACTTGTAACATTGGCGTTTCCACTTCCATAAAGCCTTTAGAAATGAAATATTCACGAATACCTGCGACAACTTTAGAACGAATAATAAAAGTGCGGCGAGATTCTTCGTTAGAAATTAAATCTAAATAACGTTGGCGATAGCGAACTTCTTGGTCGGTTAAGCCATGGAATTTGTCTGGTAATGGGCGAAGTGCTTTAGTTAAAAGTTGAACTTCTGTGGTTTTCACTGTGAGTTCATCTGTTTTTGTTTTAAATAAAGTGCCTTTAACGCCAACGATGTCACCTAAATCCCAAGTGCCAACGTCATCTTTATAAACGCCTTCAGGCAAATTATCTCGTGCAACATAAAGCTGGATTTTACCGCTCATATCTTGAATGGTGATAAACGTCGCTTTACCCATTGCGCGGCGAGTCATAATACGGCCAGCAACTTGTACTTCAACGCTTTTCTCTTTTAAGATTTCACCGTCTTCTGCATCATATTGATTGTGTAAATCTTGTGCGAGCGCATCACGACGAAATTTGTTTGGAAATGCATTACCTTTTGCACGTAGTGCGGCTAATTTTTCACGACGAACGAGCATTTCGCCATTGAGATCTAATTCTTTAACTTCTTGTTCTGACATGTTGTTTACCTTTAATTTTAACTTTAAAAATACCTTCAAAAATAACCGCGCTTTTGGGTTATTTCTTATGATGGGATAAGTAACGCGTCTTTACTTATCCTACAAATTATGCTTAAAGCCCAGCTTTTAAACTCGCTTCAATAAATCGATCTAAATCACCGTCTAATACGGCTTGCGTATTACGGTTTTCCACGCCAGTACGCAAATCTTTAATGCGTGAATCGTCTAATACATAAGAGCGAATTTGGCTTCCCCAACCAATGTCGGATTTATTATCTTCCATTGCTTGCTTATCTGCATTTTTCTTCTGTAATTCAAGCTCATACAATTTCGCTTTTAATTGTTTCATCGCTTGATCTTTGTTCTTGTGCTGTGAACGGTCGTTTTGACATTGCACCACAATACCACTTGGCATATGGGTAATTCGCACCGCACTTTCAGTTTTGTTTACGTGCTGACCACCGGCCCCTGATGCACGATAAACATCAATACGTAAATCAGCAGGATTGATTTCAATATCAATATCGTCATCAATTTCAGGGTAGACAAATGCCGCGCTGAATGATGTGTGACGACGGTTATTGGAATCAAATGGACTTTTGCGCACCAAACGATGAATACCGGTTTCTGTTCGTAACCAACCAAAAGCATATTCACCGCTCACTTTAATCGTTGCCGATTTCAATCCAGCTACATCACCGTCAGAGACTTCCATCAGTTCAGTTTTAAAACCTTTGCTTTCAGCCCAACGGAGATACATACGGAGCAACATTTCTGTCCAATCTTGAGCTTCCGTACCGCCAGAACCAGCTTGTAAGTCTACATAGCAATCACAAGCATCATGTTCGCCACTAAACATTCGACGGAACTCTAATTTTTCGAGTTGTAGTTCGAGTTCATCTAATTCAGCAACTGCTTCATTGAAGGTGTCTTCGTCTTCTGCTTCGATGGCAAGTTCTAATAATCCATCAACATCTTCTAAACCTTGTTCTAAATTTTTGATGGTATTTACAACTTGTTCTAAAGAAACGCGTTCTTTACCAAGCGCTTGGGCTTTATCTGGATCATTCCAAACATCCGGCTGTTCTAATTCCGCATTGACTTCTTCTAAACGCTCAACTTTGGCATCGAAGTCAAAGATACCCCCGAAGCACCGAAGTGCGGTCGGATAAGTCGGTGATTTTATTTTTTACAGGATTGATTTCAAACATAATAAATTCACTGTGTGATAAAGTGTGGAATTATATGCTATTTTCTTATTTTTGGATAGTTTGACCTTGCAGAAATTAGCAATCTCTCTATAATTTCAGACTTTCTTACTCAAGCTAATTTAGGAACAAAAAATGAAGAAAATTCTTACCGCACTTTTGTGCGTGGCTGCGGCTAATGCAATGGCAAACGATGCCACGATTAAAAGCAAATTACAGTCTCTTGGCGCATCAAATATTGATGTGAAATCCTCGCCAATTTCAGGCATCAAAACTGCCGTAACAGATCAAGGCGTACTTTATGTGACGGAAGATGGAAAATATGCTTTCCAAGGTAAACTTTACGAACTCACAAATAATGGCCCTGTTGATGTGGCGGGTAAAATTTTAGTGGATAAACTTAATTCTTATAAAAATGAGATGATTGTTTATCCCGCTAAAAATGAAAAGCATGTTGTGACGGTATTTATGGATATTACTTGCCATTATTGCCATTTATTACATCAGCAATTAAAAGAATATAACGATCTTGGTATTACCGTGCGTTATTTAGCTTTCCCTCGTGCGGGCATGAATAACCAAACTGCAAAACAAATGGAAGCAATTTGGACGGCAAAAGATCCTGTTTTTGCTTTAAACGAAGCTGAAAAAGGCAATTTACCGAAAGAAGTTAAAACCCCAAATGTTGTGAAAAAGCATTATGAATTAGGCGCGCAATTTGGCGTAAATGGCACGCCGAGTATTGTTACCTCAACTGGTGAGCTTATTGGCGGTTATTTAAAACCAGCTGATTTATTGAGCGCACTTGAAGAAACAGCGAAATAATTTTATAATGAAAAGCAAGGGGCAGATGCCTACCCCTTGTATTTAGTCGGTTATGCTTAATATGCTGGGGAGCTTAAAAGCATTAACAATACTAAGACTATGATATAAATACATAATTTAGGCATTATTAAAATCCTTAGCTGACACAATAGTTAGACTAATGGTCAGTAGAGCTTTTAACCCCTGTCAGCATTCAGGGTTAAAAGCCCTGACCGACAGGAAAAAGTATAGATAAAAGAGCTGTTGATTTCAACAGCTTTTTGCTTTTAGATATGAATTAATATCCAGTGAAAAAACTTATCAAACGCCGTGAAATTCCAATTGGAAATTCTGTTTCAAACCATCCGTTATTAGATCGCCTTTATCGCGCACGCCATATTCAAAACACCGAAGAATTAGACCGCACTTTAAAATCAATGCTGAATCCAAATCAGCTATATGGTATTGAACAAGCGGTAAATTTATTAGTAGAAGCTTACCAACAACAGCAAAAAATAGTGATTGTTGGGGATTTTGATGCTGATGGTGCAACTAGTACAGCATTGAGTGTGCTTGCTTTAAGACAACTTGGTTTTTCTGATGTAGATTACCTTGTACCAAATCGATTTGAACAGGGTTATGGTTTGAGTATTCCTGTGGCTGAAATGGCGATTGAAAAGGGTGTACAGATGTTAATGACGGTGGATAACGGCGTTTCATCTTTTGAAGGCGTTGCATTTTTAAAAGAAAAAGGTATTCGAGTTTTAGTCACGGATCATCATTTACCTTCCGAAACTTTGCCGCCAGCTGATGCTATTGTTAATCCTAATTTAAGTCAGTGTGGTTTTCCTTCAAAATCCTTAGCGGGCGTTGGTGTTGCGTTTTATTTGATGTTAGCCGTACGAGCAAAATTTCGTGAGCTCGGTATTTTTACTGCAGAAACACAACCTAATTTTACTGACTTGCTCGATTTAGTGGCATTGGGTACTGTCGCAGATGTGGTGCCTTTAGATCAAAATAATCGTATCCTTGCTTATCAAGGTTTAATGCGGATTCGTGCACGGCGTTGCCGTCCCGGTATTGTTGCATTAGCAGAAGTGGCTAACCGTAATATTGAACAGTTTACTTCAAGTGATCTCGGTTTTTGTATCGGACCTCGTTTAAATGCAGCGGGGCGCTTAGACAATATGTCGATTGGGGTAGAGCTTTTACTGGTGGACGATATGCTAAAAGCCAGAGAATTAGCGTTAGATCTTGATCAACTCAACCAAACGCGTAAAGAAATTGAAGCAGGCATGAAGCTTGAGGCGCTAGAAATTTGCCAAAATCTCACCGCACTTTTTAAAGAGTTACCTTCGGGGATTACACTTTATCAACCAGATTGGCATCAAGGTGTGTTGGGCATTGTGTCATCTCGGATTAAAGAGCAATATCATCGCCCTGTGGTTGCCTTCGCGAAAGATAGTGAGGGAATTTTGAAAGGTTCTGCGCGTTCTATCGAAGGTTTGCATATGCGTGATGTTTTAGAACGTATTCATTCGCAACATCCTAATATGATTTTAAAATTTGGTGGCCATGCGATGGCTGCGGGATTAAGCCTCCGAGAAGAACACTTTGATGATTTCCAACATGTTTTTAATCAAACCGTTGCCGATTGGCTTGATGAAGAACATTTACAAGGTGTAATCTGGACCGATGGTGAATTAAATTCAAATGAATTTAATCTTGAAACGGCGGAACTGATAAAATCAGTAGGCCCTTGGGGACAAGCTTTCCCAGAGCCTTGTTTTGATGGCGAATTTAAAATTTTAGATCAGCGTGCAATTGGACAAAATCAAAACCATCTCAAAATGTTAGTAGAGCCAAAACAAGGTGGACCTTTATTAGATGCAGTTGCGTTTAATATTGATACAAGATTGTATCCCGATCTTTCAATTAAACAGGCGAGATTTGCATATAAATTGGATGTTAATGAGTTTCGTGGTAACCGAAATGTACAGCTTTTAGTGGAATATATTGAAGCGATTGATGAGTAATGTTTTGAAATTTTATGGATTATTCGTATTAGGTTTATTTGGGTTTACATCATCGGTTCTAGCTGAAGTAAATCAAAAAGAATTTTCTACTCAAAATTCACCGCACTTACCATCTTCTGATGTCATGCATTTTGAAGATGGCCGAGATTATTTTTCTTATCAAGACCCTATTGAACAAGCGCCTAGAGCGGATAAAAAAATACGTATTCAATTCTTTTTTGATTACGATTGCCGCGTATGTTCGTCAGCGCAAGATATTTTGGAGCTTTATAGTCAAATGCGTACAAATAAAGTTGCGTTGGAACAATATCCTATTGCAACTGCGGATAGTCAGTTTAGCGCACGCATTTTTTATACCTTGCAAGCATTAAGTGCGGGTGAATTATCTAATGTTTTGCTATTTGAAACTTCAGAAAAATCCCGTTATGCAGAGTTATCTGTTACAAATAAAATTCAACAATGGGCAGAAGAACAAGGGCTAGATAAGCCGTTATTTATTCAAACTGAAAATTCAGAAAGAATAAAAGAACAAATTCAAGATGCGATTGAATTGACGCAAGAATATGGTGTGTTTACCTATCCTTACGTTGTCATTGGGGGAAAATATGTACTCACGGCGAGCACGCTTTATAACGATGATTATAGCGTTGCAGTGCTAGATTTTTTGGTAAATAAAATAGAACAGGAACAAAAGTGATGAAAATTGGAATTGTTGGCGCAATGGCGCAAGAAGTAGAAATTTTAAAAAATTTAATGGCAGAGAGAACTGAAACTCGAGTAGCAAGTGCGGTAATTTTTGAAGGTAAAATTAATGGTAAAGATATTGCATTATTACAATCAGGCATTGGCAAAGTGGCCGCTGCCATTGGCACTACGGCATTGTTGCAATTAGCCAAGCCAGATTTTGTGATCAATACTGGTTCTGCGGGTGGGGTAGCAAAGGGCTTGAAAGTTGGGGATATTGTAATTTCTGATGAGACACGCTACCACGATGCGGATGTGACAGCTTTTGGTTATGAAAAAGGGCAGTTGCCCGCTAATCCCGCAGCATTTTTATCGGACAAAAAACTAGCTGACCTTGCTCAAGAAATCGCAGAAAAGCAAGGACAATCAGTAAAACGTGGCTTAATTTGCTCTGGCGATAGTTTTATTAATAGTGAAGACAAAATTGCACAAATAAAAGCTGATTTCCCGAATGTGACAGGTGTTGAAATGGAAGCAACAGCGATTGCGCAAGTTTGTCATGCCTTTAACGTACCTTTTGTGGTTGTTCGAGCTATTTCTGATGCAGGTGATGGCGAAGCGAGTATGTCATTTGAAGAGTTCTTACCGTTAGCTGCAAAACAGTCTTCGGCATTAGTATTAGGGATGATAGACAGACTGTAGTAATAATCTTTTAATAAGATAATAAATTCTAAAATTGAATTATAAACATTATTTAAAAAGGCATAGCTTATTAGCTATGCCTTTTTATATGAGCCTATTAGAATTTATAGTTTAAACTCAGAATATAAGTTCTTCCTCGTGCAAAGTTATAAAGTACAGATTTATCTTTTCCTCCATCTTCACAAGTATTATTTTTACTACAAATTGAATCATTTAAGCTTGAATAATAGCGCTGTGAAGCAGCATCATTGCCTGAGTCTAAAGGATCAACATAACGTTTATCTAGTAGGTTTTGTATTTCAGCTTTGATAATTAAATCTTTAACAGGTTCATAACTTACATGCAAATCTAAAATAATCGGTTGTTTATTAATTTCCTCTGTTTTCTTAATTGCATAATAAGTTCGTTCATGGCTCGTATTTAATTCAAATTGAGAACCGTTAATATAATCTTCTTGAATGGTTGCTCGTTTACTTTTCCCATAGTAACGTGCTGCGATACCAAGAGTTAATTTTTGATCAAACCAGCGAGATCCTAGTTCTAATCTTCCATAATCTTTCGGTAACATTGAGATACGAGATAGACCATAACCTTGTTTTAGAATATCCTCTTTTGACGCATTATTAGGACGTGGACTTGCATCTGCATAATTGGTTGGTTGATTTGTTCGTTGATATGCATAAGACAGATTTGCAAAGAAACGTCCCATGTCATAGTTAATTTCTAACTCAACGCCGCTCTTTTTCACAATCGGCTTATAATTTTGATGAGCAATGGTAAATCTAAATCTATTCTCAGAAGCCCAGTCAGGAACAACGCCATCTCTCCACCATACACCATATACATTATGAATATAATTTTTGATAAAACTACGATAGCCCACTAATTTTAAACCTAATACATCTTCTTTAGTGAAAACGCCTTTTTTGTAGGTATTAAAACCAAGTTGATAAGTTTCAGCTCGCTCAGGTTTTAATGCCGTATTTACGCCAACATCAGATACTTGAGAGAAGAACATTTCTTGAATATTTGGCATTCTATGTGTGCGCGAATAGGTGAAAAACGGCATAAAATAATCATTGATATCCGCGCTAAGTGTTGCCGAGTGATTTATCGCTGTTTTATGTCCTGATTTATGCAAAATCGGTTCATTAATTTGTGTTGGTGTATTTTCGTAACCTACATACTCACCGTTAAATGCATAATGCGTAAAATTGACACTATAGTCTAAATGGTAAATACCTTTAGAAAGTGCGGTATCAAAATAAACAGTTTTAAATTTTTGTTTACCAGAAGGTTGTAAGATTACTGAACGTTGGGGGAGTAAAGTTCTAGTACCCTCAAATTTTCCTAAATAATTGTAACGACCAGGATCGTGCGATGCTTCTTTGGAAAATAAACTTAATTCGTCTGGAAAACGATTTTTGCTATATTCATTGGTAATATAGTTAAAACCTAACGTAGCTTTTAAATCAATTTCTTTTGGTAATAAGAATGTGTAGCTGTTATTAATATCAATGATATTTGCTACATTTTTTGTGATAAGTTTATCTGTGACTCGCCAGCCAGAAAAAAATCCTCCCTTAGGATAAATTGTTTTTCCAAGGTTATGTGCCACCATTAAGTTAAGATCGAGATAACTGTTATTATTAAAATTATAATTGACTTGGTAATTTTGATTCTCAATTTTGCGAGAACCAATTTTATTATCTAATGTACGTAGTTGCGCCCCTAGAGTATGGTGATCATCCCCATACTCAAATTTTAATAAATGGCTACGAGAACGAGATTGCAAACTGCCAGGTTCAATAGGGGCGACGCTATATTGATCTTTATTACGTTCAAATGATTTGTCAGTTTTTTCAATTCCATCATCACCTTTCTGGAGCTCTTCAATATCCTCAGGTTTTTTTCCAGCTCCTAATTGTTGTAGAATGTTTTTTCTAGCCTGATTTTTATAAATATTTTTTACACTGGTCTCTGTTTCTTCAGGATCGTATATATTGGATTTTTCAATATGAGTAATACAATTTGAATCGGTCCATATTGTTTCTGTTTCTCCTGTTAAATCATTAGAGCTTGTCGTTTTTTCTGTACTTCCATGAAATGTTGGAGAGGGGGCATTGCAAGACCAATGGTTTTTGTTTAAATCAGGTGTCCATTGTCCAGCTGAATTTAAAACATAACCTGCATTGCGGAAATAGGCTTCTTTCTCTTTAGCAAGAATATCTTGCCCTAGCGAAGACAATCGTTCTCCTCCACCAATACGATAATCTTGTGAAACTTCACGTTGGCTATAACCATATGCCACGCCTACATAGCCACCATTATCAAGCCATTTTCTGCCTGCAGCCATCGTCATAAAATTGGATTTAGTTGCATTACTTCCCGTCATTCCTTTTACGATGAGCCCAAAAGGTTTGTCATCAGTAATAACATCATTAACACTTAGTGTTCTAAAATTAGCACTACCAGACAAGGTATTTATACCATTAGAACCGGAAAAATTACTTTTATTAACATCTACACCAGCAATAAAATTGGGCTCTATCGCTGCTCCAAATTGAGAGCTACCACCAGATTGTCCTGAATCCATTGAGGTAGAATAAAAAGTTTGTGTGATACCATCGACCATAGTATTGACACGACCTAA
>NZ_LCTK01000016.1:0-57321 GCF_001008205.1 Haemophilus haemolyticus
TGATAAAGAGCTTCCATATTTAGATTTACCAAAAGAAATGAATCCATTCTTGGGATGGCGTGCGATTCGCATTGTGTTAGATCGTCGTGAAATTTTAAATGCACAATTACGCGCGGTGTTGCGTGCTTCAGCGTTTGGTAAACTGGCGGTGATGTTCCCGATGATTATTTCTGTAGAAGAAATTCGAGAATTAAAAGCGGTTATTGAAACATTAAAAGCGGAATTACGTGCAGAAGGCAAAGCTTTTGATGAGCATATCCAAGTGGGTGTTATGGTTGAAACACCATCCGCTGCCGTAAATGCAAAATTCTTAGCAAAAGAAGTAGATTTCTTCAGTATCGGTACTAACGATTTAACCCAATATACTTTGGCGGTGGATCGAGGCAATGAGTTAATTTCACATCTTTATAATCCGATGCAGCCATCTGTGCTTGGTTTAATAAAACAAGTAATTAATGCTTCTCACGCAGAGGGCAAATGGACGGGAATGTGCGGTGAATTAGCCGGTGATGAACGTGCAACCTTATTGTTACTTGGTATGGGATTAGATGAATTTAGTATGAGTGCTATTTCTGTACCTCGAATTAAAAAATTAATCCGTAATGTGAATTTCCAAGATGCAAAAGCCCTTGCTAATGCCGCATTACAAAAACCGACCGCTTCGGAAATTGAGCAGTTAATCGAAGAATTTTTGGCGGAAAATGCATTAAATTAAACAAAATTGTTTGATTTTACGTTAAAATAACAGCCATCTATGAATTGATAGGAGATTAAAATGGGCTTATTTGACAAGTTATTCGGTTCAAAAGAAAACAAATCTGTGGAAGTTGAAATTTATGCACCTATCTCTGGTGAGATTGTAAATATTGAAGATGTTCCCGATGTAGTTTTCTCTGAAAAAATCGTGGGTGATGGTGTTGCTATTCGTCCTACCGGTAACAAAATCGTTGCGCCAGTGGATGGTGTGATTGGTAAAATTTTTGAAACCAACCACGCTTTCTCAATGGAATCAAAAGAAGGTGTAGAATTATTTGTACACTTTGGTATTGATACCGTTGAGCTGAAAGGTGAAGGCTTTACTCGTATTGCGCAAGAAGGTCAATCTGTTAAGCGCGGTGACACCGTGATTGAATTTGATCTTCCTTTATTAGAATCAAAAGCAAAATCTGTGTTAACGCCAGTTGTTATTTCCAATATGGATGAAATTTCTTGCATCGTGAAAAAATTAGGTGAAGTCGTAGCTGGAGAGTCAGTGGTATTAAGCTTAACTAAATAATTTCTTTACGATAAAAAAGTCCGCCTTTGTGCGGATTTTTTATTTATGTAAATAAAACTGTGGTGTAGATAGGATTAAACGGAAAAATTAAAAATGATCTATAAACTTACTGGCTCACTCCAAAATTACGTATGGGGAGGGCATCAATATATTCCTCAATTACTAAATATTCCTGCGGAAGAAAATCAATATTATGCTGAATGGTGGTTAGGCGCTCATAATTCTTCGCCTTCAACTATTGAAGTCGATGGTAAAAATGTATTACTTACTGAATTTTTACAGAAAAATCCTACCGCACTTGGTGCTCAAAGCCGAGCAAGTTTTGGTGATGAATTACCCTATTTATTAAAAATTCTTGATGTCGCCCAACCTCTTTCTATTCAACTTCATCCAACAAAAACGCAAGCTGAAATAGGCTTCTCGGAAGAAAATGCGAAAGGCATTGATTTAAAAGCATCAACACGAACTTATAAGGATAACAATCATAAACCTGAAATGATGATTGCTTTATCTGATTTCTGGTTGTTGCATGGTTTTAAAAATAAATCGGATATTATCAAAACTTTAGAGGCTCGATCATCTTTAGTCCCGCTTGCAAAAAAATTGCATGAACAAGATTTACATGCTTTCTATGCCGATATTATGCAAGCAGAACAAGCGCAGCTATATCAATGGCTTTCCCCAATTCTGTTGGAGAGTCAAGTTGCTTATGAGGCTAATAATCTGGATTTAACTAATCCAGATTATTGGGTACTTTACACCATTGATGCGATGAATATTTCTCTAGATAAATTAGATGCAGGTTTAATTTGTTTCTATTTGTTTAATATTGTGCACCTCAAAAAAGGCGAGGGAATTTACCAAGATGCAGGTATTCCGCATGCTTATTTACGTGGGCAAAATATTGAACTGATGGCTTGTTCAGATAATGTGATTCGAGGTGGTTTGACGCCTAAATATGTGGATATTCCAGAATTGCTTAAAATTGTCGATTGTCGTGAAGTGGAGCCTAAAATTATCCCGTCGGCACCTCAAGACACGCGTATATTTACTTATGCTACGCCAGCAAAAGATTTCGCTTTGCAAAATATTCAATATGAATGTGGTGAAACTCATCATTTAAAAGCACAAAGTGCGAGTATTTTATTAGTGATGAATGGTCAGTTAAATTTACGCTCAGAAACGACCGCACTTTCTTTGAAACAAGGTGAGGCAGCTTTCATTACCGCGAATGCTTCTTATGAGGTGGAAGGTTTAATTGAAGGCTATGCAGTGGTGGCAAAATTGCCTTAATTTTATACAAAATAGGCTATAAAAGTGCGGGTGGATTTGATAGACTTTTTATTCAATCTATCCAATAAAGGAGAAAAATATGCTTGATGGATTCGCTATTTCCACACTAATTTTTGTGATATTAGTCGCATTAATTTTGTTTTCTACAGTGAAAACCGTACCACAAGGCTATAACTGGACAATTGAACGTTTCGGTCGTTACACAAGAACATTAATGCCTGGGCTAAATTTAGTGGTGCCTTTTGTTGATCGTATTGGTCGTAAAATTAATATGATGGAACAAGTTTTAGACATTCCTTCCCAAGAAGTGATTTCTAAAGATAACGCCAATGTTTCTATTGATGCGGTTTGTTTTGTGCAAGTGATTGATGCCCGAAGTGCGGCTTATGAAGTGAATCATTTGGAACAAGCTATCATCAATTTAACGATGACAAATATTCGAACCGTGCTTGGCTCGATGGAGCTTGATGAAATGCTTTCCCAGCGTGATTCTATTAATAGTCGATTATTGGCTATTGTGGATGAAGCGACAAATCCATGGGGGATTAAAGTAACGCGTATTGAAATTCGTGATGTTCGTCCGCCTCGTGAATTGATTGATTCTATGAATGCTCAAATGAAAGCGGAACGAAATAAACGTGCTGAAGTATTAGAGGCTGAGGGGATTCGCCAAGCTCAGATTCTCCGTGCTGAAGGTGAAAAACAAGCTCGAATTTTAAAAGCGGAAGGGGAGCGACAAGAAGCCTTTTTACAAGCTGAAGCTCGAGAGCGTGCCGCGGAAGCTGAAGCAAAAGCAACGCAAATGGTATCAGAAGCAATTACCAGCGGTGATACCAAAGCGATTAACTACTTTATCGCTCAAAAATACACGGAAGCATTGAAAGAAATCGGTAGTTCAGGAAACAGTAAAGTCGTGCTTATGCCATTAGAAGCAGGCAATTTAATTGGTTCTGTTGCAGGTATTGCTGAGTTATTAAAGGGCGATAAAAAATCTTAATTTAGATAAAGTGCGGTGATTTTTTTAGTCGTTTATCACCGCACTTTTGTAATAAAAAGCTCTTACAACAAATAGGAGAATCTATGGCGGATTGGTTAATAAATTGGACGCTTTGGCATTGGCTGATTTTAGGCTTTATTTTGCTTATTGGTGAAGTGCTTACACCAGGGATATTTTTGCTATGGTGGGGATTAGCAGCTTTAGTGACGGCATTTGTACAATTTCTTTTTCCAAGCCTTTCTCTTGCCTCACTTGCTATTTTTTATGCGCTATTAGCTTGTATACTTTCTGTGATTTGGTGGAAATATCAACATGGTAAAGATCGCCATGATCAATCTCATTCAACATTAAATCAGCGAGATCATGCCTTACTTGGTAAACAAGGCGTTGTTCAAGAACTTGGCGCGAATGGAATTGGTCGGGGCGCTTTTGGTGATACAACTTGGCGTATTCAAGGCGATAATCTCACGGTTGGTGCATTGATTGAAGTTGAACGTGTGGATGGCATTACGCTGATTGTAAAAAATCTTTCTAATTAGTTTTTGGTTTTATTTGATAAGAAAAAACAGACATCAAGCCTGTTTTTTTATGAGATTAAAATCTTCTTCCAATATTTATCGCACTTTGGGATTAGCCCAGCGTTGCTAAAATAATTTGCTCTTGATCAATGTGAATCCAAACTTGTTGTCCGATTTGCCATTGATTCGGCTGGTGGACTGTGGCACAAAATTCAATATCACTTTCTGCAAATTGAAGGATGGCTTCTTCTTCATTTAGTGATTTGATATTTACAGGGAACTGATTAGATTGATTATCCAGTGGTTTTTCACTAATCTTCACCCAAGGTGCTTTGAACATCAGCATCACTTCTTTTTCTGTAATCAGTTTCAAACGAGCCGAGCTTTTTGTGGTAATAGAAACTTGCAACGGCGTTGGTAATCCTTGCACATTCACATCCACAACACAACGAGAGTCAATGATTCGTTGTTGTGCCACTCGCCCAAAAAATTGATTGCGTGCGCTACTTTGTAAAGAAAAACGTGCAGTTGCCGTGAGCAAACTATCTAATGGTACGGATTCATCTTGTAGGATATGAAAAGCGTGTTCTTGCGTACGTTCTAATAAATCATAAAGCTGTAACAAACGCTCGGCATAAGTGGTAAGAGCCGTACCTCCGCCATTTTTTCCACCTGTATTTCGTTCAAGCAATGGGCGAGGGCTAATTTTATTCATGGCTTCTAAATGATCCCACGCACTTTTATAGCTCACTTTTGCATTTTTCGCTGCTTGATTAATCGAACCGCATTGTTGAATTTCTTTGAGTAAACGCACTCGTTTTGGATCGATAAAAAGTGCTTGTTGAAGTTTAATGGTGAGTAAAATTTCGGTGTTTTTCATTTCGGTTCTCCCCGGTGATGATTAGAGTATTCTACTGGAAAAATAGAATGAGATAAAATTTCTTCTGGAACTAATCTTAAGATTCGCTACGACGATCTTTTAAAAGCAAAATCATCCTATTGTTTAATAGGTTTTTTACTAAAAATGAGTAGGTGTTTTTTATATTTCACACTTCCTTTATATACTTTTATTGATATATAATAAAATAAATAACGTTATGTCATAGGAGATGATTCATGAAAAAATTAACTAAAATTTCAACCGCGCTTTTAATCGCAGGATTAGGTTTTTCTTTTGCAGCATCCGCTAAAGTGACTGTATTTGCAGCTGCTTCAATGACAGATGCTTTACAACAAGTTGCAAAAGATTACGCAAAACAAAATCCGAAAAATGAAATAGTGTTTTCTTTCGCTTCTTCTTCAACTTTAGCAAAACAAGTCGAAGAAGGTGCGCCAGCAGATATTTTTGTTTCTGCAAGCAATAAATGGATGAAATATCTTTCTGAAAAAGATTTAACCGTAAAAGAAACCGAAAAAGTTTTAGTGGGTAATGATTTAGTATTAATCGCACCAGTAAAAAGTGCGGTAAATTCTGTGGATATTGCTAAAGGTGAATGGATCAATGCATTAAAAGATAGCTATTTATCTGTTGGCGATCCTGCGCACGTACCAGCGGGTCAATATGCAGAAGAAGCATTAACCAAATTAAATTTATGGGATAAAGTGCAAGATCGTTTAGCGCGAGCAAAAGATGTTCGTGGCGCATTAGCTTTAGTTGAACGTGCAGAAGCACCTTACGGTATTGTGTACAGCACTGATGCAAAAGTTAGCCAACAAGTTAAAACGGTTGCAGTGTTCCCTGCAGATAGCCATAAACCGGTTGTTTATCCCGTTTCTATTGTAAAAGGTCATGATAATGCGGATTCTCGCGATTTCTTGAAATATTTAGAATCAGATGCTGCGAAGAAAGTGCTTGTAGGGTATGGTTTCTCTGCAAAATAAGATAGAATCTTAATAGTCACTAAGGGCGGATATTTCTGCCCTTTTGTTATTATAGAGCATCTTACCTCTCATTAATCTGGGATATTCCCATAAACAAGGGATTTAAAGAGAGGCTATTCAGATAAGGATTCATTTTGCTTACCCAATTTTTTTCATTTTTCAATCTGACTCCAATGGAAATCTCAGCGATTAATTTAAGTTTGAGTGTCGCTGTTAGTTCCATGCTTTGGAGTTTGCCGTTAGCTATTTTTGTCGCATGGCTTTTAGCACGCAAAAATTTCTATGGCAAATCACTTATCACCGGCGTGATTCATTTACCTTTAGTGTTGCCACCTGTGGTTATCGGTTATCTATTGCTTGTGGCAATGGGGCGAAATGGTTTCATTGGTAAGTATTTATATCAGTGGTTTGGCTTATCTTTTGGTTTTAGTTGGAAGGGGGCGGTGCTTTCCTCTGCTGTGGTTGCTTTTCCATTGGTTGTTCGTGCGATTCAACTTTCTTTAGAAAATATTGATATTAAATTGGAGCAAGCTGCACAAACATTAGGCGCTTCCGCTTGGCGTGTATTTTTTACAATAACCTTGCCACTTTCTTTACCTGGAGTTTTAGCTGGGCTCGTTCTTGGTTTTGCACGATCATTGGGGGAATTTGGCGCGACTATAACCTTTGTATCGAATATTGCAGGTGAAACTCAAACGATTCCACTTGCGATGTATTCTTTTATTCAAACACCGGGAGCCGAAGAACAAACCGCTCGCTTATGTTTATTTGCTATCATTCTTTCATTGATTTCTTTGCTATTGTCAGAGTGGTTGAGTAAGCGAATGCAGAAAAAATTAGGACAAGGAAATGTTGCAGATTAATGTGAAAAAACAGCTTGGGCAACTTGCCTTGCAAGCTAATATACAAGTGCCAGATCAAGGGGTGACCGCCATTTTCGGTTTGTCTGGTTCAGGCAAAACATCGCTGATTAATCTCGTCAGTGGCTTGATACAACCAGACGAAGGATTTATATGTTTAAATGACCGTACTTTAGTGGATATGGAAACCCAAGAATCATTGCCGACTCATTTGCGTAAAATTGGCTATGTGTTCCAAGATGCGCGTTTATTTCCTCACTATACCGTAAAAGGAAATTTGCGCTATGGCATGAAAAATGTCTCGCAAGATGATTTTAACTATATTGTCGATCTTCTCGGTATTACTCATTTATTAAAGCGTTATCCCCTCACGCTTTCAGGTGGTGAGAAGCAGCGTGTAGCAATCGGTCGAGCATTGTTGGCTGAGCCCGACATTTTACTGATGGACGAACCACTTTCTGCCCTTGATGTTCCCCGCAAACGCGAGCTAATGCAATATTTGGAACGTCTTTCTAAAGAAATTAATATCCCGATTTTATATGTTACACATAGCTTGGACGAATTGTTACGTTTAGCTGATCGGGTCGTACTGATGGAAAACGGCATCGTGAAAGCATATGACAGCGTAGAAAAAATTTGGAATAGTGCTATTTTTGCCCCTTGGAAAGGAGAAAGCGAACAGAGTAGTGTACTTGCCTTGCCCGTTCATTTGCATAATCCTCCTTATAAAATGACCGCACTTTCCTTAGGCGAACAAGCACTTTGGATTCATCAAGTGCCCGCGAATGTAGGCGAGCGAGTGCGAGTTTGTATTTATAGTTCAGATGTTTCTATCACTCTGCAAAAGCCAGAACAAACAAGTATTCGTAATATTTTACGTGGTCAAGTTGCACAAATTGAGATACAAGATTCTCGAGTGGATATTGCGGTGCTGGTGGATGGACATAAGATTTGGGCAAGTATCAGTAAATGGGCGCAAAATGAACTGCGTTTTTCTATTGGGCAAGATGTCTATGTTCAAATTAAAGCGGTGTCGGTGATGTAGTAAAAATGACCGCACTTTGTTTTTCTCCAAGTGCGGTTTTTTATTAATAATAAAGTTCATCCCTACCTTCTCTTTATCAAGATTTATTTTAGAAAATTATATAAAGAAAAATATTTGATTGTTCACCGCACTTTTAAATAAATCTTCACTAATTTGAAATAATAACTACATTTTGTTATTATGTATTAGCTTTTAGGAAACAAACCTTCAATTCCTACTGAACGTTTCCTTCAAAATCGCACTTCTATGTGCTGTCATTTGTAGTGGTTCCATTACACACTTTTGCCTTTAGGCAACATGTATAAAATCTAATTTTTAATTTAATCACTTAATTTTTAAGGAGAAAAGTTTGTTTTTATTTCAATTTATGAAAAAGCGAACGTCATTTAATCCTTTTGTAATTGGCGTTACATTATTTTTTGTGTTGTTACTTATGGCGATGATTTTAATTGCCCCAGCACAAACTCAAGCATTATTGAATCAAGCTAAAACTAGCATTTTTGCCAATTTTAGTTGGTTTTATGTTCTCACTTTTTCAGTGTTTTTAGTATTTTTATTAATTTTATCAGTAAGTAGTCTTGGCAATATAAAACTAGGGCAGGATGAAGAAGAACCTGAATTTAGTTTCTTATCTTGGCTTGCGATGTTATTTGCCGCTGGAATGGGGGTTGGGCTGATGTTTTTTGGCGTAGCAGAACCATTAACCCATTATCTTTCTGACATTACAACGGGTTCAGCCGAACATAAACAACAAGAAGCTTTACTTCACACCCTGTTCCACTGGGGCATTCACGCTTGGGCAGTATATGGCACCATTGCTTTAGCATTAGCTTATTTTGGGTTTCGTTATAAATTACCTTTAGCGTTGCGCTCTTGTTTTTATCCTTTATTAAAAGATCGTATTAATGGCAAAATCGGTGATGTAATTGATGTTATGGCGTTACTTGCCACATTATTTGGGATTATTACCACATTAGGTTTCGGTTCATCACAGCTTGGTGCAGGGCTTGAACAAATAGGTTGGATAAGTCAGAACAGCTTTGCTTTACAAGTTGGCGTTATTGTTGTAGTGATGTGTTTAGCGATGTTTTCTGCCATTTCTGGTGTTGGAAAAGGCGTGAAAATATTAAGTGAAATTAACTTAACTTTAGCATTTTGTTTACTTCTTTTTGTTTTAATTGCAGGCCCTACGTTACACCTTTTATCTGCATTTAGCGACAATATGGGTAATTATTTCAGCAATTTAGTACAGCTTAGCTTTAAAACTTATGCTTATGAACAAGAACATACTAGCTGGTTTAGTGGATGGACTGTGCTTTATTGGGCTTGGTGGTGTTCTTGGGCTCCGTTTGTGGGGTTATTTATTGCCCGTATTTCTAAAGGACGAACTATCCGTGAATTTATTTTTGGCGTATTAGTTATTCCAAGTTTATTTGGTATTTTATGGTTTACTGTTTTTGGTAATACAGCAGTATGGCTAAATGATGGCATTGCTGCGGGCGAGCTTGGCGAATTTATTTCTTCTCCAGAAATTTTATTATTTAAATTTTTAAATTATCTGCCTTTGCCAACAGTAACGGGCTTTGTGAGTTTATTAGTGATTTCATTGTTTTTTATCACTTCAGCAGATTCAGGCATTTATGTGTTAAATAACATTGCATCTCGTGATAAAAGTTTAGTTTCGCCTGCATGGCAAGCGATAATGTGGGGAACTTTGATGTCAGTTGTCGCGATTGTTCTTATGCAATCTGGTGGACTAGCTAATTTACAAACAATGACATTAATTGTTGCCTTGCCTTTTGCTTTATTGATGTTGGTAATGTGTTTGAGTTTATGGAAAGGCTTAATTGCGGATAAAAAATATTTTTCTACTAAAGTCAATCCAACTAGCATTTTCTGGAGCGGCGATAAATGGAAATCACATTTAGAGCAAATGATGAACCAAACACAAGAGAAAGATATTTTACGTTTTCTTAAAAATACAGCGTTACCTGCTATGCGAGAATTACGTCAAGAATTAGCAGGAAAATATAATTTAAGTGTAGAAATCAACACATTATTTGAACAAGAAGAGCCAGCTTTGGAATTGGTAATTCATAAAGAATCAATGCGAGATTTTATGTATGGTATTAAATCTGTTGGGCGCGAAGTGTCAGAGCAATTAATTAACGATGAAAATCTACCGCACATTCAGCATAGCGTTACTTACGAGCCTTACACTTATTTCTTTGATGGACGAGTCGGTTACGATGTTCAATATATGGATCAAGATGAATTGATTGCCGATATGTTGAAACAATATGAACGTTATCTAAGTTTGCTTGATGATGTGGGGCAAGAGTTAATGGCACATGAGCAAACCGAACTAGCAGAGTAATCGATTTAAAGGTGCAACATGTGCCTGCTTTGTGGCTATTTAACTTGATTAATCAAAAATTGTGTTAATAGAGAAACAGGGCGGCCAGTTGCGCCTTTATTTGCGCCTTGTAGCCAAGCTGTACCTGCAATGTCTAAATGTGCCCAGCGATATTTTTTCGTGAAGTTAGACAAAAATGCACCCGCTGTAATTGCGCCACCCCAGCGACCGCCAATATTTGCAAGATCGGCGAAAGGTGATTTAAGTTGCTCTTGATATTCTTCGCTTAATGGTAAACGCCACGCTTTGTCAGTGGTTTCTGTTGCCGCTTGGAGCAGTGCATTGGCAAGATCGTTATCTGTAGAAACTAAGCCGCTATTGTGTTGACCAAGGGCAACCACACAAGCACCAGTTAAGGTTGCAACATCAATAACAAGCTCAGGTTCAAAACGCTCAACATAAGTAAGGGCATCACAAAGGACTAAGCGACCTTCCGCATCGGTATTGAGCACTTCTACGGTTAAACCGTTCATAGTGGTAAGAATATCGCCTGGGCGATAAGCATTACCATCAGGCAGATTTTCACAACCAGCTAAAACACCAATAACGTTTAATGGCAAGTTCAACTCTGCAATGGCTTTCATTGTGCCGAAAACAGAAGCTGCACCGCACATATCATATTTCATTTCATCCATGTCAGCGGCAGGTTTAAGTGAAATACCGCCTGCATCAAAGGTTAATCCTTTGCCGACAAGTACAATGGGTTTTACGTTTTTATCTGGTGCATTATTGAATGTCAAAATAGACATGTAAGCACGGTTTTCAGAGCCTTTTGAGACGGCAAGATAAGCGTTCATTCCAAGTTTTGACATTTCTTCTTCATCCACAACTTTTAATGAAAGTGCGGTAGAATTTTGTGCCAAATTTTTTGCTTGCTCAGCAAGATAAGCTGGGTTGCATATATTTGGTGGCATATTTGCGATGTCGCGTGCTGCTTTTATGCCTGAGCTAATCGCATTGGCGTGAGAAATAGCTTGTTGGGCTTGAGCACAATCCGTATTGAAGATGAAAGATTCTAAAACAGAGATTTCTGCTTTTTGAGATTTGAAATGATCAAATTGATAATTGGTGTGTTCAATCGTTTCAATGGCAAAACGGATATTCCAATAAAGATCGCGATCTTTTAATTCAATTTCAGTTAAATAAGAAGCGACTTCACGTGTGTTGGTTTCTTTTAGGGTTTTTAATACAGCTTGGATGATTTGTTTATATTGACGCTCCGTGAGTTCTCCTTTTTTGCCACAGCCAACGATTAATACGCGTTTAGCAGATAAATCTTGAAGGTCACGAAGTAAAACGGTTTGGGCTAATTTGCCAGTTAGCTCACCTGATTTCACTAAATCGTTTAAATAGCCTTGGGTTAATTGATTGACTTCATGGAAACTTTTTGAAAATTCATTGTTCTCATATACGCCTAAAACAATACAATCACCAGCTTGAGAAAGTGCGGTGTTTTTTGCTTGATATTTCATTTGATGTCCTTAAATTTCTGTTTAATTCAGCGAAAATAAGGTATCATACGCGACCGATTTTATCCAGTTTTCCCCCGCTTTAGATTTAGAAAAACAAACAAAATAAGATGATTTTAATTCGATATTTAACGAAAGAAGTATTTAAGAGCCAGGTCGCCATTTTGTTCATTTTATTGCTGATATTTTTCTCTCAGCAGTTAGTGCGCGTACTGGGATCTGCGGCTAATGGTAAAGTGCCGGCTGACTTGGTATTTTCCTTGCTAGGGCTAGGCATGCCCGCTATGGCGCAATTAATGTTGCCATTATGTTTGTTTATTGCGATTTTACTCACTTTTGGTCGTCTTTACGCTGAAAGTGAAATAACGGTGATGCGTGCTTGTGGTGTAGGGCAACGTGTTTTAGTGCGTGTGGCGTTAATGCTTTCATTGATTACTGCGGGACTTGCTGCTTATAACGTCTTGTGGCTTTCGCCGTGGTCAATTCAAAAACAAGCGGCAATCGTAGAAGATGCCAAAGCGAATCCAACAATGGGGGTGCTTGCTTCTGGTCAGTTTATATCAACAAATAACAACAATTTTGTTTTATTTATTGATAGTATCAAGGGAAATCAAATTAATGACGTGTATTTGTTCCAAACTGCCCCAAAAGGACAAACAAAGCCATCCGTCGTGACTGCTGAAAAAGGCGAATTAAAAGCGCTGCCAAATGGCGATCAAATTCTGAATTTACAAAATACGCAACGAGTTGAAGGCACGTCTGTTTTGCCTGATTTCCGCATTACGCATTTTGATGAATATCAAGCTTATTTAGGTCATCAGGAAACAGAAAATACGAATGATGAAGTGGCTGAATTAACATTGTCTCAACTTATCGGTTTAGATTCATCTTCTGCTAAATCTGAATTGCATTGGCGTATTACATTAATCCTAGCTGTTCCACTCATGGCGTTAATTGCTGTGCCATTAAGTCGTGTAAATCCTCGACAAGGTAGATTTGCCAAAATTTTACCCGCACTTTTACTCTATTTAATTTATTTTTTATTACAAAGTTCCTTTAAATCTGCGGGGGCTGCAGGAAAATTAGATGCTGCTATTTTTATGCCTCTTGTTAATATTGGCTTTTTGTTGCTTGGTATCGTGTTAAACGGTTGGGATAGCGCTGCGATGTATAAATTCCGCCATTTATTCAGTAAAAAAGGATAAGCAAAATGATGAATACCCTCGATCGTTATATTGGAAAAAGTATTCTTGGATCAATTTTTGCTACTTTGCTTACATTGGTTGGACTTTCTGCCATTATTAAATTTGTGGAACAATTTCGTAGCGTAGGTAAAGGTACTTATGATATTTGGCAAGCGGTGGCTTTTACTGGCTTAACTATTCCAAAAGATATCGAAACTTTCTTTCCCATGGCCGCATTGCTTGGTGCGCTAATGGCTTTGGGCAACCTTGCGAGTCGAAGCGAACTCGTCGTGATGCAAGCTGCTGGATTTTCTCGTTTTAAAATTGGTATGGCAGTGATGAAAACCGCATTACCATTAGTATTGTTAACCATGGTGATTGGTGAATGGGGGATTCCACAAACTGAACAGTTCGCACGTGATATGCGTGCTCGAGCGCTTTCTGGTGGTTCCATGCTTTCCATGAAAAATGGGGTTTGGGCAAAAGATGGTAATAATTTTGTGTTTGTTCGACGTGTGACGGATGACGCAAAATTAAACGATATTTATATTTATACTTTTGATCAGCATCGTAATTTGACAGAGTTGAAACATGCTAACCAAGCAAGTTATTCGGAAGATGAAAGTAAATGGACTTTACGTCAAGTGAACCATTCTATGATTAGCAAAGATGAAATCAAGACAAGTAATCGCTTATCGGAAAAATGGGAAACAAATTTAACGCCAGATAAATTAGGCGCTGTTTCTTTACGTCCTACATCACTGTCTATTTCAGGTTTGTATAATTACATTTCATTTTTACGTGAAACAGGTCAGGATGTGAGTCGTTTTGAACTCACATTCTGGCGAAAAATTTTCCAACCAGTGTCTGTTGGTGTGATGATGTTATTGGCATTATCTTTTATTTTTGGATCACTACGCAGTGTGACGGCGGGGGCAAGAATTGTAACGGGCATCTGTTTTGGCTTTTTGTTCTATGTTGTAAATGAAATTTTCGGGCAAATGAGCGTTGTTTATAACATGCCTGCTGTTTTTGGTGCATTAATGCCAAGTTTACTATTTATCGCGATGATTTGGTGGTTGCTGAGTCGGAAACGGGATTAATCCAGATTGTTCAAATAATTGCGTGTTCAGAAATGGCACGCAATATTTTTATGTGTTGTTTTCAAATGGAAGAAGTTAAAAAATCAATGAAAATTGGCTTGGTATTAGAAGGTGGAGCGATGCGAGGCATGTACACCGCGGGTGTACTAGATACCTTCTTAGATAAAGATTTTTGGGTGGATGGAATTATTTCCGTTTCAGCAGGTGCATTGTTTGGTGTTAATTATCCTTCTAGGCAAAAAGGGCGGGCAATTCGTTATAACAAGAAATTTATATCAGATAAGCGTTATATCAGTTTTAAAAGTTTGGTGAGTACGGGCAATATCGTGAATAAAGATTTTGCTTTTTATGAAGTACCTTTCAAATATGATGTGTTTGATAATAAAACGTTTAAAGAATCAGATATCGATTTTTATGTGGCTGTGACTAATTTACAAACTGCCCAAGCGGAATATGTCAAATTAATAGATCCTTTGGCGCAAATGGAGGTGTTGCGTGCTACTTCCGCTATGCCTTATGTTTCTCGGCCAGTTGAAATAGACGGTATTCCTTATTTGGATGGTGCCATTGCGGATTCTATTCCTGTCGAAAAAATGCAGAAGTTAGGATACGATAAAATCATTGTCATTCTTACCCGCACTTTAGATTATCGAAAATCTAAGTCAATGATTTGGATTGCCAAATGGTTTTATCGACGTTATCCACATTTTGCAGATGCCGTAAATCAGCGTTATGCCATGTATAATCGACAAGTTGAAAATGTGATTAAACTAGCAGAAAAAGGCGATATTTTTGTTATTCGACCTTCTGTTGATTTGAAGATTAAGCGTATTGAAAAAGATCCCAATAAATTGCAGGCAATGTATGAACTTGGTGTGAAAGATATGCAATTACAGTGGAAAAACTTATTGGACTATTTAAATTGATAATAAAAAATCGATTAAACCTTTTACAGTTTAATCCATTTTTTATTTATTGTGGTAACGCCCCGCTTCCCCAAGTTTGTACTTCTTCAGGGCGTTTTATCTGAAGTAAGAAACGTTTGTTTGGCTGCGCCTGTGGTTGAATTTCTTTTTCTGCTGGTGTGGAGAAAGAAATACCACCTTTTAGCAACTGTTGAACACTTCCTGTATTAAATGCTGCACCTTTCCAGCCTAAGGTAAAGTCATAGCCCGATGCAATCCAAAATTCTGTATTTTGCCGAACAAGATGACTATATTTCGGCATGATTGCGATATGAATTAAGACGCGATCACCAAGACTGTTAAGTTCAAATTTTTTCACGGTACCCACTTCTACGCCTCGATAAAGAATTGGTGAACCTTCACTTAAATTCATTGCATCACGTGTTTCTAAAATAAATGGCGTACCATTACTAAATTTATTACGTTGTGGAGCTGTTTGCGCTAAATTGAATAGTGTTTTTGGTTTACCATTCCCAATCTCAATATCGATATAAGGCTGTAATAAGCTATCAAGGTTATCTATTCCACCTGCTGAAATTTGTGGTGAGATAATTGTAAAGTTAGAACCTTCTTTTGCAATCATATTCATATAATTAGGGTTGATTAACGCTTTTGCAGTGATGCGTTTAGATTTTGCATCAAGCTGAATACTGTCAATTTGCCCCACATCTAGACCCAAATAGCGCAGACTCATTCCTTTACTCAGATTGGTTGCATCATCTGCTGTTAAGGTGATGGCAAGTCCGATGGATTTAGCATAACTTTCATTTGCGTAAAGTATTCGATTATTGCCCGAACCACTATTATCAAAGCTAATCGCACCTTTTAAGGAACGCACAAGTGGCATTGCTTGAATGCTAATTCCTTTAGGTGTGATATCAATTTTCGCCGCACTTTCTACCCAAAATCGGCTTTTATCTGTCAACAAATGTTGATAGGCAGGGTAAATATAAACGTCTACATCAAAGCTATTAGTTTGAGGTTTGACATTTAACACTTTTCCCACTTCAAATTGACGATATAGTACGAGAGAGCCTTTATCAATGCTTGGTAACGTTTTGGTATGTAAGGTTATCGTTGGCGTAAGAATATTTCCTGTGATGCCATGTTCAGCATTGCTGATATTTTGATAAAGCGGATAGCTATCTTTAGCTTTTCCCTGACCTTGTTTCATTAATACTCGTACGCCACCTTGTAACCATTTTTCTGGTGTTGCGGATTCAAAACGCAATCCATCTAATCCAACGCTTATATCAAAATTTGTTGCGGCGACAAATTGTGTGTTTTCGTGAATTAAATTACGATATTCAGATGCAATTGCTGCCTTAAATTGTACACCATTTACGTCGACTTTTTGTGAAACAATTTGTCCGATTGGCATGTTGTTGTAAAACACATTTTGACCTTCACTTACACCATAATTTTCTGGTGCAGTGAGTGTTAAAACCAATGTATTAGGTGCATTGAGTAATAACTCATTTTCTTTAATGACATCAAATTGAAGCTTAGTTTCACCATCTCCAGCAATGACATCAAAATATTCGCCACGAAAGAATTTTTTGGGATCTGCTAAATTACCAAGATCCGTTTTTTTATTGCGAAGTACGATTTTGCTATTCGCTTTGAATAAAGAGGCTTGATTTGGATCTATCAATAAACTGCCTTCTAAAATTTCATCGTTATTTTCAACCGCACTTATTTTAGAAAGAATACCGATAGGATTATCTTGAGAATAAACTTCGGTCTGTCCTGCAACGAGACCAGCAGATGCGGGGATATTTACGTTGACTTCAATTCCACGTTTTGCCGCTTTTAAATTGGTATAGAGCGTGAAATGACTATTTGCATCTGCTTTTGGGCTGTCATCTGGAGAGTCAAAAGAAACGGCACCTTGTACAACCGCATTTAAACTTTCTACATTTAGATTTAAGCCTGATGGGCTAATGTTGGCGTTAATGCCGCTTATGTTCCAAAAACGTGAATCTTTTTTCACAAACTGTGCATAGGCTTTATCAATCACCACGTCTATTTGTACTTTATTGTCTTTATTAATGCGGTAATCGTAAATTTTTCCTACAGGTAGTTTTTTAAAATATACGGATGCACCAATAGAAATTGAGCCTAAATCATCAGAAATTAAGTGAATCAATAAATCTCCAGGCGAAACTTGGGCAATGGGGCCTTGTTCTTCTGCAATAAATTCATCTTCGCGATCGCCATCACCCGGTTGAAGAGTGATATAATTGCCTGATACGAGAGAATCTAAACCTGAAATGCCTGCAAGTGAAACATTTGGTTGAACAAGCCAGAATTTTGTATTTTCACGCAAAATACTTGACGCTTCAGGATTGATATTGGCAACAACTTCCACTTTTTGCATGTTATCTGTGAAATTTACTTTTTTCACCACACCAATTTGCAACCCTTGGTAGCGAACTTGTGTTTTATCCGCAACGATACCGGAACCATTGGTAAAGGTAATCGTGATGCTTGTGCCGCGTTCCTTAACAATTTGGAAGAATAAAATTGCCCCAATACATAATGCAATAAAGGGAAGTAACCAAAATGGAGAAATACGACGAGTTTTTCGTACTGTCGCTGTCATTTCTGTATGTTGATCTTTCATTGAAGAACTATTTTTCTCTGTCATAAATTTTCCAAATTAATCGACTATCAAATTGTGAGGTTGAAATCATGCTGCAGAATACGGCAGCGCCGAAGTAAAATGCGCCGGGACCAACGGTAAAATTAATAATTTCACCCCGAGTTACTAGCGACATCATTAAGGCTAATACAAATAAATCGAGCATAGACCAGCGCCCAACGAAATGCACAATATGCAATAAACGTATTTGCCATTTTATAGAGTGTCGCCATTTAAAATGAACACAACTTAGTAAATAAAGTAAAATTACAGCTTTACTGATTGGGACAAAAATACTCGCAAAGAATACCACGAAAGCAACAAAATAACTGCCCATGTTAACAAAAGAAATGACACCAGATATTAATGTATCTTCAGAGAGCGCACCTGTTAAATAAATGCCTGATATGGGTAATAAATTTGCTGGTAAAAGCATAATAATCCCAGCAATTAAACTTGCCCAAGTGCGTTGTAACTTAATATTATCTGAAATATGAACAGGCGATAAGCAGCGCGGACATCGTGGGTTGTTCTTTTTATCGTAATGAATGCTATTTTCTGAAAATGTATAGTTACAAGCATCACATAATTCAATGTTATTTGCATCATAAGCTGGTTCATTTTCTGGATAAAACTCTTTCCATAATGCTTTAAGGTTTAATTTGATAAAAAGTAGGGTTGTCAAAAGTGCGGTAAAAATAAAGGGAATTAAGTAAACATTAATTTCCAGTGTTGCATATTCACGCACTTTGAACATCGTCACGCCTAGCGCGACTAAATAAACATCAAACATAACCCAAGGTTTTATATAACCTAAAAAAAGCAAAACACTACGTGGTTTAATATGCAAAATTTTTGCAATCCAGAGCATGATGACTAAAATTGCAAAGGTAATAGGCATCACAACGGCACAGATAAACACCATAAAGGCAGTATATTCATAGCCTGCCACTGACATTTTCCAAATACCTTCCCAAATAGATGCGTCAATTTTGACACCTAATAAATGAAGACTTAATAGGGGATAACCCAAGGCAAATGGCATCAAAATAAGGATCGATAAAGCAACCATAGCGCAACGATGAACAGACCAACGCCCATCTGTCGCTAAGTGATGATGGCAACGTGGACATTCAGCTTGTTCATCTTTATTTAATATTAAAGGTGTTTCTACGCTAGCATCACATTCTTCGCATTTTATAATTTGAAATGATTTTTTTGTGAGGTTTGATTGTTGCACGAAAGATTATCTTTTATTCGATTGTTAAAAACGGCGCATTTTAGCCTTGTTTAAGTATATATGGGAAGTGATATTGACTATTTTTGTGCGAAATTTATTCACAATGTTTTGATTCATTGTAAATTTTGTAAAAAGTGCGATAAACTAGGTCGGTTTATATTTACCCTAGGATAACTAACATGACTGATTCTCAATCTGGCGTTCAGACCACTGATGCACAAGTAAATTCACAAAAATTAACCAATACAAAAGATATTATTGCGTATTTGGCTGAAAAATTCCCACTTTGCTTTATTTTAGAAGGCGAAGCAAAACCATTAAAAATTGGCCTGTTCCAAGATTTAGCGGATGCATTACAAGATGATGAGCGTGTAAGCAAAACTCAGTTGCGTCAGGCTCTTCGTCAATACACATCAAATTGGCGTTATTTACATGGTTGTCGCGAAGGTGCAGTGCGTGTAGATTTACAAGGTAATCCAGCTGGCGTGTTAGAAGCTGAACATGTAGCCCATGCAGCTCAACAGCTTGCAGATGCTAAAGCGCGTGTTGCTGAAAAACGTAAAGCTGAGGCTGCAGCGAAAAAAGCCCAACAAAAACAACGCCCACGTAAACCTGCAAATAAAAATGCTAAACACTTCAATAAGCCGTCATTAAGTGCGGTTGATTTTTCACAAATTTCTGTTGGTTCTGTGGTGAAAGTGAAAGCTGGTGATCATGCGAAAAAAGCAACAGTAGTGGAAGTCCTAAAAGATTCAGCACGTGTTCAACTTGAAAACGGTTTGGTTATGAGCGTAGCTGCAGATCGTTTATTTGCATAATGATTTAATTCTACTCGGGAAAGGTTATGAGATCTAATATTTCAAAAAATGTGATTACTCGCGCATTGTTATCGGCATTGTTAATCGGCTCTATGCCTGCTTTTGCTGTGCAGCCTAAATTAAAACTGAGCGATATTACTATTCCAACAGCAAGCGAAGCGAATCAGTTGGCGACTAAGCGTGCAACGACTCGATTAACCCAATCGCATTATCGAAAGATCTCATTGGATGATGCTTTTTCTGAGAAGATTTTTGATCGTTATATCAAAAATATTGATTTTAGCCATAACACCTTTTTGCAATCTGATGTAGATGAACTTCGTCAAAAATATGGCGCTAAGTTGGATGACCAGTTAAATCAAGGTGATCTTTCTGCTGCTTTTGATATTTATGATGTAATGATGAAGCGTCGTTATGAACGTTATGCTTATGCATTGTCTTTATTAGATAAAGAACCTAATTTGAATGGTCAGGATCAAATTGAAATTGATCGTGAAAAAGCGGCATTTCCGAAAAACGAAGAGGAAGCCAACAAACTTTGGGAAGAACGAGTAAAAAATGACATTATCAATCTTAAATTAAAAGATAAAAAATGGTCAGAAATTAAGTCAAAACTTACCAAACGTTATAATTTGGCAATTCGCCGTTTAACTCAAACTAAGGCTGATGATATTCTTCAAACTTATTTGAATGCATTTGCTCGCGAAATTGATCCACATACCAGCTATCTTGCACCAAGAACAGCGAAAAGTTTTAACGAAAGCATGAATCTTTCTCTTGAGGGGATTGGGGCAACGTTACAATCAGAAGATGATGAAACAAGTATTAAGTCACTTGTTCCTGGTGCACCAGCGGAGAAAAGTAAAAAATTACATCCCGGAGATAAAATTATTGGTGTGGGACAAGCTACAGGCGAGATTGAAGATATCGTTGGCTGGCGTTTAGAAGATATCGTTGAGAAAATCAAAGGTAAAAAAGGCACAAAAGTGCGGTTAGAAATTGAACCGTCTAAAGGGGGAAAATCCCGTATTATTACTTTAGTGCGCGATAAAGTGCGTATTGAAGATCAAGCCGCAAAATTAACCATGGATAAAGCCGATGGTAAAAATATTGCGGTAATCAAAGTGCCAAGTTTCTATATTGGTTTAACTGATGATGTGAAAAAATTATTGGTTAAAGCAGAAAAACAAAAAGCTGATGCGTTGATTATTGATTTGCGTGAGAACGGTGGTGGAGCATTAACAGAAGCGGTTGCTTTAAGCGGTTTGTTTATTACTAATGGTCCTGTTGTGCAAGTACGTGATGCTTATCAACGAATTCGTGTACATGAAGATGATGATGCTGAGCAACAATATAAAGGCCCTTTGTTGGTCATGATTAACCGTTACAGCGCTTCTGCATCAGAAATTTTTGCAGCGGCAATGCAGGATTACAATCGCGGTATTGTTATTGGACAAAATACTTACGGTAAAGGTACCGTTCAGCAAAGTCGCCCTTTGAATTTTGTGTATGATTTGGATCAGACACCGTTAGGTTTATTGCAATATACTATCCAAAAATTCTATCGAATTAATGGCGGTTCAACACAATTAAAAGGTGTGGCGGCAGATATTAATTTCCCTGAAATTATCGATGCGAAAGAATACGGTGAAGATAAAGAAGATAATGCATTGCCGTGGGATAAAATTCCATCTGCAACTTATAAAGAAGTTGGTAATGCGCGCAAAGATGTTGATGTATTAAATCAAAAACATCTTGAGCGTATTGCCAAAGATCCTGAATTTGTTGCATTGAATGAAGATTTAAAAATTCGTAATGAGCGCCGTGATCGCAAATTCTTATCGTTGAATTATCAAACACGTAAAGCTGAAAACGATAAAGATGATGCAAGACGTTTAAAAGATATTAATGAGCGTTTTAAACGAGAAGGTAAAAAAGCATTAAATGATATTGATGATTTACCGAAAGATTATGAAGCGCCAGATTTCTTCTTAAAAGAAGCAGAAAAAATGGCTGCGGATTTTGTCATGTTGAATTCAAGTGCGCAAGATGTTGGTAAAGAAGCTCAGAAACCAACGGAAAAAGTAGAAGAGAAAAAATAAAATTATTTTAACCGCACTTTGTTTTAGAACTTAGATAAAGTGCGGTTGTTTTTAGGAAATATTTAAGGAATGGCTATGTTTAAAAGCACTGCAAAGCTCTCAGTATTTGTGTTGTCATTGTCAATGATGACATCAGGATGCGCTCTAGCAGATTTTGCAAACAATGGGAAATCTGCGCAAACTCATGGAATTGATGTTTCGCATTTATCTCCAGAAGAAAAACAAAAACTAGAAGAAGAAATTAAATTAGATCAAGCGCGCTTATCACAGGAAAAGCAATCGATTTTAGAGATGTCGCTAACCCATGAAATAGGCGAGCATGCTTTACAGTTTAAGGCTTTGTTAGCTCGTTTATATGCAGAACGTAAATATACACCATTATGGAAAGATAATGCTGCGGCTCGCCAATTATTACAGGATTATGCCGCTATGGTCGCTAGCGGTATTTCTAAACGTTCAGCAAAATCCTTAGAATCCTTTGAATTAATCGAGCAAGAAGGCGGATTAGCTTATGATGTTTTATTGAGCGATATATTGCTAGATTATTTGTATTATACTCAAAATGTTGGAGTTCAAGCTCAACGCTGGCTGTATTCGCCTAGTGCTTATCAAGTTCAACAACCTGCAGATGAACATATTCAACGTTGGTTAAGTGCGGTAGAAAATGGCCAACTTTTAGGTTTTGTACAAGGTTTATCGGGTGATAATCACTTATATCATCAAACTGTTAAAGCGTTATCATCAATGGTATCTGCATCAGGCTTATCAGAGGTTGGGCAGAAACTTGCAATTAATGCACAGCGTTTGCGAGTAATTCCTGATTTTCATAATGGCATCTTTGTAAATATTCCAAGTTATAAATTGCAGTATTATCGTGATGGTAATTTAACTTTGGAGTCTCGTGTTATTGTTGGTAAGGATCAACGACGTACGCCAGTGATGTATAGCAAATTGAGTAATGTTGTTGTTAATCCACCTTGGAATGCGCCAACTCGTTTGATCAATGAAGATTTATTGCCAAAAATGAAAGCGGATCCAAATTATATTACGGAACATAATTATTCAATTTTAGATAATCAAGGCAATATTGTTGATCCAGCTTCTATTGATTGGGCATCTATTGGTAATAAATTCCCTTACCGAGTTCGACAAGCTGCGGGCGATAGTGCATTGGGTAATTATAAATTTAATATGCCAAGCTCAGATGCCATTTATTTACATGACACGCCAAATCATGGGCTGTTTAGCCGTAAAGATCGCGCATTAAGTTCTGGTTGTGTGCGTGTGGAAAAATCCGATCAACTTGCTAGCATTTTATTAAAAGAAGCAGGGTGGTCTGATGAACGTAAAAAGAATGTTTTAGAGAGTAAAAAAACGGTTTCTGCCCCAATTCGTTCAGAAAACCCAGTATTTATATACTATGTGACATCTTGGGTTGAGAATGGAAAAATTCAGGCATTGCCAGATATTTATAAATATGATGGATTGATGAGTTTCAGTGGAATTAACTGGAATGTCGTCAAAAAATATCTCTAATAATCCATCAAAAAATAGGAAGGAGAGATGATGAAGATTGATAAACAGAAACGTAAATGGCTGTCGCTCGGAGGCATTGTTTTAGGTGCATCAGTTTTACCTAATTCTGTATTAGCAATGGTTTCAACACCTAAGCCTCGTATTTTGATGTTCCGTAACATTAATACGGGAGAGCGATTAAGTGGTGAATTTTCTGCACAAAAAGGTTTCTCTAGTGCCACATTAAAAAAATTGGACCATTTTATGCGCGATAAACGAACAAACCAAGTTCGTAGAATGGATCCAAATTTATTCCACAAGTTTTATAACATTCAAAGCAATTTAGGGTTACGCAATGCTGAAATTGAAGTAATTTGTGGGTATCGTTCTGCAGCGACTAATGCAATGCGTCATCGTCAAAGCAAAGGCGTAGCAAGTAATAGCTATCATATTAAAGGAAAGGCCATTGATTTCCGTATTGCTGGTGTACCTTTGATTAAAGTGAAATCTTCCGCAGAAAGTCTTCGAAATGGTGGTGTAGGTTATTATCCAACAAGTAATTTTATTCATGTGGATACTGGCCCTGTTAGAACCTGGAAAGGGGTATAAAATAAATTTAAAATTGACCGCACTTTTGTGCGGTTTTTCATTGGAAAATACTATGCTATTTGACAGTCATCTTCATTTAGATCAACTCTCTGATGAGAATATCCAGAAAACACTCGCTGATTCAAAGATTACAGGTATGCTTGTAGTAAGTACGAATCTAAAAAGTGCTAAAAAACTATTGAATTTAAAACAGGTTTATCCCGAGAAACTTTATATTGCAGCTGGTTTTCATCCTGAACAGCCCTTGCTGAATTTAGAAGAGCAAGAAGAATTATTTCAATGGATTGATGAACATCATTCATCGATTTCTGCGATTGGCGAGGTGGGGTTGCCACATTATTCTAAACGTGAAAATCCAAATTTGGATTACGCACCTTACATTGAATTACTGGAACGATTTATTCTGATAGCGAAAAAATGGGATTTGCCGTTAAATTTACATATTGTGCATAATGATGTGGATATTGCCCTTGAATTATTGCAGAAACATAATATTCAACGTGCTCATTTTCATTGGTTTAAGACAGATGAAAAATCTTTTCAGAAATTTTTATCTACAGCATATTTTGCTAGCCTCACACCTGATATTTTATGGAATCCTAAAACTCAGAATGTTGCTCAACATTTGTCGTTAAACCGTTTGATGATTGAAACGGATAGTCCTTGGCCACATGAAGGATTTGAAAGTGCGGTAATTTCTGAGCAATTATTCGCAGTAGTGAAGAAAGTAGCTGAATTAAAATTTTTGCCATTACATTATGTTCAAGAGCAAATGCTTTTGAATACTCAACAATTTTATCGATTATAAGGAGCAAACATGAATATCGAAATTATCCCAGTCACCGCATTTCAACAAAACTGTTCTTTGATTTGGGATGACGACAAAAATGCAGCAATCATTGATCCGGGTGGTGAAGCCGAACGCCTAATTCAGCGTATTGAAGAACTAGATTTAAATCTTAAAGTGATTTTGCTTACCCACGGTCATTTAGATCATGTTGGCGCAGCCATGCAGTTGAAACAACATTTTGGCGTCGAAATTTGGGGCTCTCATGAAGAAGATAAATTTTTATTTGAGAGTTTGCCAGAACAAGCGCAACGTTTTGGTTTACCAAATATAGAAGCTTTTTTACCTGATCGTTGGTTTAATCAAGAAGGTGAAATTTTAAAATTAGATGGCTTTAATTTCGAGATTTTACATTTACCAGGGCATACGCCAGGGCATATTGGTTTTATTGAACATGAGAAAAAAGTGGCATTTACAGGCGATGTATTATTTCAAGGTGGAATTGGTCGTACCGATTTCCCTCGCGGGGATTATGAAACATTGATTTCTTCTATTCGAACAAAACTATTACCGTTGAATGATGATCTGATTATTATTGCTGGGCATGGACCTTATACAACCATTGGCCGAGAAAAACAGACAAACCCATTTTTAAATCGTTAAAAGTGCGGTGAATTTTTTATGGTATTTTGAACCTATTGCCATAGGGGGAGTCTTAAGTATGCCTCAGGCAAATTTTATAATAGGAGTTTATATGAAATCTTTAAAATCTCTTTTAAGTGTTACCGCACTTACCCTTGCTATTTCAGGTTCTGCATTAGCAAATGAAAATCCATTGGCTACATTAAAAGATGTGGCGAAAGATAATGTTAAAACAACTGTTTCAGAAAACGTGAAATCAGTAAAAGATTCTGCGTCAGCTGCGAAAGGAAATGTTTTAGAAAAAGTTTCTTCAACAAAAGAAAAAGCGACTGAAGGCGTTTCTTCTGTGAAAGAAAAAATGGCTGCAACGAAAGAAAAGGTTGATTCAGTAAAAGATAAAGCAAAAGCATTAAAAGATTCTTCATCAGAATATAGTCACAAAGCTTTAAAACACAAAGCTGCGGACAAAGTGAAAGAAACGAAAGAAAAAGCAGCAGAAAAAATGAATAGTGCAAAAGATAACGTTAAATCTGTTGTAGATTCTGCTAAGATTAATATTAATAAAGCGGATGCTAACACATTACAACAACTTTCTGGTATCGGTGAGAAAAAAGCGCAAGCAATCATCGACTATCGTAATAAAGTTGGCAAAATTAAAGACATCGCAGAGTTATCAAAAATTGATGGTTTAGGTTCAACCACTATTGAAAAAATAGCACCATTCTTAACTTTCTAAGTATTTAGTTAAAGTTTTGGCTAGTTAGCTAGCAACAACCTTTTACATTATGAGGCGGGAATTACCCGCCTTTTTTCTATCTATCATAAGTATGTTCTTCTTTATCCCCAAGTATCTTTTTTGTTATAGAGTTATTCGAATTATTGGTTTTTTAAGAATATTGAATAAGAAAATTTTGTTATATTCATTTAACTAAACCAAGTCATTAATTAAATATTTGAGCCAGATCACAAATCTGTAACAATTTCTGATAAGAGGCTTATTTCCTTTTCAATCCTATGTATAATGCATAAAAAATGGAGCGAAAACTATCGTTCCAAATAATCATAATAAAGAGGGTAATTATGCAGCAAAACAAGGCATTTGATGATTGGTTAGCCAGCACAGCATTAGGCGGTGCAAATCAATCTTATATAGAAGAACTTTATGAAATCTATTTGAGAGATCCGCAGTCGGTGGAGGAAAGTTGGCGAGCCACTTTTGATTCTTTACCAAAAACGACCGCACTTGAACAGCCTCATACACCAGTGCGAGATTATTTTCGTCGCTTAGCACGAGAAAATCATAATGAAGCGGTGACAGTAATAGATCCTGCTGCTGGTGCAAAATTGGTGAAAGTTCTACAATTTATCAATGCTTATCGTTTTCGTGGCCATTTAGAGGCTAATCTCGATCCCCTCAATTATTATCGTTGGAAAGTATCTTCCGTTCCTGAACTAGATTATCGTCATCACGGTTTTACCGAACAAGATCTCAACGAAACCTTCAATATTAATCATTACGTTTACAAACGCGATACCATTAAGCTTGGTGAGTTAGCTCAAATGTTGAAAGAGACATATTGTGGCTCAATTGGTTTGGAGTTTATGCATGTGCAAGATATGGCACAGAAAACTTGGCTCCAGAGTAAAATGGAAAGTGTGTTAGATAAACCGCTTTTTACATCTGAAGAACGTGTTAATTTTCTTCGTGAACTTACCGCGGCAGACGGTTTAGAGCGCTATCTCGGTGCAAAATTCCCGGGAGCAAAACGCTTTTCTTTAGAAGGAAGTGACGCCTTTATTCCATTGATGAAAGAAATTATCCGTCATGCCAGTCGTCAAGGGGTAAATGATGTGGTGATGGGAATGGCACACCGTGGGCGTTTGAATATGCTCGTGAATGTATTAGGTAAAAAGCCTGAGGATTTATTTGATGAATTTGCAGGTAAACATTCGAGTGAACGTACGGGAGATGTGAAATATCATCAAGGTTTTTCTTCTGATTTCGCAGTGGATGATAAGCGAGTTCACTTAACTTTGGCATTTAATCCATCTCATTTGGAAATTGTGAGTCCAGTAGTTGTAGGCTCTGTGCGTTCAAGACAGACTCGCATTAATGATACAACGCGTAGTCAAGTTTTAGCGATTACAGTACATGGTGATTCCGCTGTAGCAGGGCAGGGGGTTGTTCAAGAAACATTGAATATGTCAAATGCTCGTGGTTACAGTGTGGGCGGTACTATTCGTATTGTGATTAATAACCAAATTGGTTTTACGACATCTAACCCGAATGACACGCGTTCCACCGAGTATTGCACTGATATCGCGAAAATGATTCAAGCGCCGATTATTCACGTTAATGGTGATGATCCTGAAACGGTTGCTTTTGCTGCGCGTATGGCGGTGGAATATCGTAATTTATTCAAACGAGATATTTTTATCGATTTAATTTCTTATCGTCGTCATGGTCATAACGAAGCCGATGAGCCATTAGCTACTCAACCAATGATGTATAGCATCATCAAAAAACATCCTACCCCTCGTAAAGTTTATGCGGATCGTTTAGTTTCAGAAGGCGTGATGACTGAAGAACAAGTTACCGAGATGGCGAATGATTATCGCGATGCGCTAGATAATGGTGATCGAGTCGTATCAGAATGGCGAGAAATGGATACGGCAAAAATGGATTGGTTGCAATATCTCAACTATGATTGGACTGCGCCGTATGAAAGCAAATTTTCACAGGAACGTTTTTTAACACTTGCTAAACGTGTGTGTGAATATCCAGAAAGTTTACGTGCGCATCCTCGTGTAGAAAAAATCTATAATGATCGTAAAGTAATGTATCAAGGCGAAAAATTGCTCGACTGGGGTATGGCTGAAACCATGGCTTATGCAACCTTGCTTGATGAAGGTGTTAATGTCCGTTTATCAGGTGAAGATGCGGGGCGGGGAACCTTTTTCCATCGTCATGCCGTTGTGCATAATCAAAATGATGGTACGGGGTATGTACCATTAACACATTTGCATGCTAATCAAGGTCGTTTTGAAGTATGGGATTCTGTACTTTCAGAAGAGTCCGTACTTGCTTTTGAATATGGCTATGCAACAACAGATCCAAAAACTTTAACCATTTGGGAAGCGCAATTTGGCGATTTTGCTAATGGTGCACAAATTGTTATCGACCAATTTATTAGCTCTGGCGAACAAAAATGGGGCAGAATGTGTGGTTTAGTTATGTTATTGCCTCATGGCTATGAGGGACAAGGCCCAGAACATTCTTCTGCTCGTCTTGAACGTTATTTGCAACTTTGTGCTGAACAAAATATGCAGGTCTGCGTGCCGTCAACGCCAGCACAGGTGTATCACATGTTGCGCCGTCAATCTTTACGTAAAATGCGCCGTCCATTGATTGCCATTTCTCCAAAATCTTTGTTACGACATCCATTGGCTGTGTCCAGTTTAGATGAGTTGATTAATGGGGCTTTCCAAACGGTAATTGGAGAAATTGACGAGCTTGATCCTAAAGATGTAAAACGTGTGGTAATGTGTTCAGGCAAAGTTTATTACGATTTACTTGAACAACGTCGTGCGAATAATCAGAAAGATGTCGCGATTATCCGCATTGAGCAGCTTTATCCATTCCCACATGAGGATGTGAAGAAAGCGCTCGAGCCTTATGCACATGTCACGGATTATGTATGGTGCCAAGAAGAACCACTTAACCAAGGGGCTTGGTATTGTAGCAAACATAATTTTGAATCAGCAATTCCAGAATCCGTTAAACTTAAATATGCGGGGCGTCCAGCTTCAGCTTCGCCTGCTGTGGGTTATATGTCGCTTCACACTAAGCAGCAAAAACAGTTAGTGGAAGATGCGTTGACCCTATAAAGTGCGGTTAGAAATTAAGATATTTTTATAAATTTACAGGTGTACTTGTTGCATCCTGGATAAAAGTAAAAGAGTAATTCAGTGCAATAAGTTGCACTCTAAGAGATAAGGAAAAATAAAATGACCATTGAAATTCTTGTTCCAGACCTACCTGAATCAGTTGCGGATGCAACCGTGGCTACTTGGCATAAAAAAGTAGGTGATACCGTTAAACGAGATGAAGTTATTGTTGAAATTGAAACGGATAAAGTTGTGCTAGAAGTGCCCGCACTTTCTGATGGCGTACTGGCAGAAGTTGTTCAAGATGAGGGTGAAACTGTGGTGAGTAAACAGCTGCTAGGCAAAATTTCTACGGCTCAAGAAGGGGATGTCAGTTCTGCGACGTTAAAAGCAATGAATGAAGCCACTCCATCTGATCGTCAACATGCTGCGATTGAAAATAGTCATAATCATAATGCGGATCAGGGCCCTGCGATTCGTCGTTTATTAGCAGAACATGATTTACAAGCAGATCAAATTCAAGGTTCGGGCGTGGGCGGCCGTTTAACACGTGAAGATATTGAACGTGAAATCGCAAAACGACAAGCACTGCAAGCAAAACAAGAAGCTGCCACTGAGCAAAATACAATTAGTACGGTAGCTTATAGTGCACGTTCTGAAAAACGTGTGCCAATGACCCGTTTGCGTAAACGTATTGCTGAACGTTTACTGGAAGCCAAAAATAGTACAGCAATGCTTACTACTTTCAATGAAGTGGATATGCAGCCGATAATGACTTTGCGTAAAACCTACGGTGAAAAATTTGAAAAACAGCATGGTGTCCGTTTAGGTTTTATGTCTTTCTACATAAAAGCAGTTGTGGAAGCATTAAAACGTTATCCTGAAGTGAATGCTTCTATCGATGGCGATGATGTTGTTTACCATAACTATTTTGATATTAGTATTGCAGTTTCAACTCCGCGTGGATTAGTCACACCAGTGCTCCGCGATTGCGATAAGCTCAGTATGGCAGAGATCGAAAAACAAATTAAAGCATTAGCTGAAAAAGGTCGTGATGGTAAATTGACAGTAGAAGATCTTACTGGCGGTAATTTTACTATTACAAATGGCGGCGTGTTTGGCTCTCTTATGTCCACACCAATTATCAATCCACCACAAAGTGCAATTTTAGGGATGCATGCTATTAAAGAACGCCCGATTGCGCTTAATGGTCAAGTGGTGATTCGCCCGATGATGTATCTTGCTTTATCTTACGATCATCGTTTAATTGACGGCCGTGAATCTGTTGGTTTCTTGGTAACGATTAAAGAATTATTGGAAGACCCAACAAGATTATTATTGGAAATCTAAGAAATAAAAGGCTTTCTGTATTAGAAAGCCTTTTAAAATGAATAAAAAATTAAATATTTAAAAAGAATATCCCAAAGTGCGGTTATTTTCTTATGTGTTTTTAATTAGAGATCGAAATCGCCAAAATCATTCGTATCAACTTTTGAGTCAATTTGACCAACAAGGTAAGAACTCACTTCCACTTCTTGTGGCGCTACTTGAACGTTGTCAGAAACAAGCCATGCGTTAATCCATGGAATTGGGTTAGAACGTGCACCAAATGGTAATGGAAGACCAACAGCTTGCATACGGATATTGGTGATGTATTCCACGTATTGCACCAAAATATCTTTGTTTAAACCAATCATTGAACCATCTTTGAACAAATAATCAGCCCAGTCTTTTTCTTGTTCTGCAGCGGCTAAGAATAGATCATAAGCTTCTTGTTTACATTCTTCCGCAATTTCTGCCATTTCTGGGTCATCTTGACCTGCGGCCATAATGTTTAAAATGTGCTGCGTACCAGTTAAGTGTAGGGCTTCATCACGAGCGATAAATTTAATAATTTTCGCATTACCTTCCATTAATTGACGTTCAGCAAAAGCAAATGAGCAAGCGAAGGATACATAGAAACGAATGGCTTCAAGCGCGTTCACACTCATTAAGCAAAGATAAAGTTGTTTTTTCAAATTACGTAATGTGACGACACATTCTTTACCATCTACCGTGTAAGTACCTTCGCCGTATAGACTGTAAAGTTGGCTATCACGGATTAAATCATCGTAGTAAGAAGAAATGTCACGTGCACGTTTGATGATTTCTTCGTTCGTTACGATGTCATCAAACACGATAGATGGATCGTTCACAATGTTACGAATGATGTGTGTGTAAGAACGAGAGTGGATGGTTTCTGAGAATGTCCAAGTCTCGATCCAAGTTTCTAATTCAGGAATAGACACTAACGGCAATAATGCAACGTTCGGGCTACGGCCTTGAATAGAATCTAACAAGGTTTGATATTTTAAGTTGCTGATGAAAATGTGTTTTTCATGCTCAGGTAACGCAGCATAATCAATACGGTCTTGAGATACATCCACTTCTTCTGGACGCCAGAAGAAAGAAAGTTGTTTTTCAATGAGCTTTTCAAACGTCTCATATTTTTGTTGATCATAACGTGCAACGTTAACGTTTTGACCAAAGAACATTGGTTCTTTTAATTGGTCGTTTTTGTTTTGTGAGAAAGTGGTGTATGCCATTTTTGTTTATCCTATTTAAAAATGCTAATCCAGGGAGCTAGAGAAGAAAGAATTTTTGGGAAAAATCCTTGCTTTTCTTTAACATTCTTTTCAGCATTATTTATTACTAAAGAACCATTAACATAGTAGTTATTAGTAATATGAGAATTATTTGTAGTATTTGTGTTTTGATGATTTTTCATCATATTTTCCTTTTGTTAAGGATTTACAAATTATTCCCACATATTACTGGAGGTATTAGAACTAACTAATTTGTATATCCTACAGTAATAAGTAGGACGACAAAATTAATTAAATCTTACACGCGCCACCAGCACAGCCGTCATCAAGATCTTCTTGAGCATCTTCAGCGCCATCGCGGGTGTTTTGATAGTAAAGGGTTTTTAAGCCATATTTATAAGCGGTTAAAAGATCTTTTAACAACACTTTCATAGGTACTTTTCCATCTTCAAAACGTTTTGGATCGTAGTTGGTGTTGGCGGAGATCGCTTGGTCTACGAATTTTTGCATAATACCGACTAGGTGTAAGTAGCCGTCATTGCTTGGGATATCCCAAAGTAATTCGTAGTTATCGCTTAAGTTTTCGTATTCAGGTACAACCTGTTTTAGGATGCCATCTTTTGACGCTTTAATACTTACATGACCACGTGGTGGCTCGATACCATTCGTCGCATTGGAAATTTGCGATGAGGTTTCCGATGGCATTAAGGCGGTTAATGTTGAGTTACGTAAACCAAATTCTTGAATATCTTTACGCAAGCTTTCCCAATCATAATGTAATGGCTCTTGTGTTAAGGCATCTAAATCTTTCTTATAGGTATCAATAGGTAAAATGCCTTTTGCATAAGTGGTTTCATTGAAGTATTCGCAAGCACCTTGCTCTTTTGCTAAGTTCATAGAGGCTTTCAATAAATAATATTGAATGGCTTCAAAAGTGCGATGAGTTAAATCGTTAGCTGAACCATCAGAATAACGAACACCATTTTTCGCAAGGTAATAAGCATAGTTAATGACACCGATACCTAATGCACGACGAGCAAGTGAACTACGTTTTGCCGCCACAACAGGGTAATCTTGATAATCTAATAATGCATCAAGTGAACGCACTGCAAGATCGGCAAGTTCTTCTAATTCATCTAAGTTTTCAATCTTACCTAAGTTAAATGCAGAGAGGGTACAAAGTGCGATTTCTCCATTTTCATCATTAATGTGCTCAAGCGGCTTCGTAGGTAACGCGATTTCTAAACATAGGTTAGATTGGCGAACCGGTGCCACTTGTGGATCAAACGGAGAGTGAGTATTACAGTGGTCTACGTTTTGAATGTAGATACGGCCTGTTGATGCACGTTCTTGCATTAATAAAGAGAAAATCTCAACGGCTTTGACAGTACGTTTGCGGATAGTTGGATCTTGTTCGTATTTTACGTAGAGTTCTTCAAATTTATCTTGATCCGCAAAGAATGCTTCATAAAGTCCAGGTACATCCGATGGACTAAATAGAGTAATCTCGCCACCTTTAATTAAACGTTGATACATTAATTTATTTAATTGAACGCCATAATCCATATGACGAACGCGGTTGTCTTCTACACCACGGTTATTTTTTAACACAAGCAAGCTTTCTGCTTCTAAGTGCCAAATAGGGTAATAAAGTGTCGCCGCACCGCCACGAACGCCACCTTGTGAGCAAGATTTCACCGCGGTTTGGAAATATTTATAGAATGGAATACAACCCGTATGGAATGCTTCACCGCCACGAATTTCACTACCTAATGCACGAATTGCACCTGCATTAATACCAATCCCCGCACGTTGTGAAACATATTTCACAATAGCTGATGCGGTTGCATTGATTGAATCTAAGCTGTCATCACATTGAATTAATACGCAAGAGCTGAACTGACGAGTTGGTGTGCGAACTCCAGCCATAATTGGCGTTGGTAAGGAAATTTTGAAGGTAGATGTTGCATCGTAGAAACGTTTTACATAATCCAAACGCGTTTCTTTTGGATATTTAGAGAATAAACTAGCGGCAACGAGTAAATAAAGGAATTGTGCTGATTCGTAGATTTCTCCCGTCACACGGTTTTGAACTAAATACTTACCTTCTAATTGTTTTACGGCAGCATAAGAGAACGTCATATCACGCCAATGGTCGATGAATCCGTCCATTGTGTCCCATTCTTCACGGGTGTAATCATCCAATAAGACATGATCGTATTTACCCATGCGTACTAATTTTTTGACGTGATCGTATAAACGAGGGGGATCGAAATGACCGTAGGCTTTTTTGCGTAAATGGAAAATCGCTAAGCGAGCAGCTAAAAATTGATAATCAGGCGTATCTTTACTGATTAAATCTGCGGCTGCTTTAATAATAGTTTCGTGAATGTCTGAAGTACGAATGCCTTCATAAAATTGAATGTGTGAGCGAAGCTCAACTTGGGAAACAGACACATTGTCTAGACCTTCTGCTGCCCATGTAATAACACGGTGGATTTTATCAAGATTGATTTGTTCCTGCGTGCCATCACGCTTGGTTACCATTAAGCTTTTATTCATTGTACGACCCTTGTTATTATGGCGATGTTAAACACAAGATATAGTGTTTGTAATAAAATCACGCACAAGGTAATGTGTTTTTTGCTTGAGATCAAGCAATAAATTTTTTGCTTGAATTATTGACAATAGGTAACTTATTTAAAAATAAATGGTTTTTTAGAAAGAGCAAAAAAATCAAATTTTTTACTTGTAAAAATGAGAAAAGTGCGGTTGAAATTCGTTGAATTTTTACCGCACTTTGAAGATTAGTTTAGATATTTGAAAACTTTAATTACTTTTTTCACGCCACTGATTTTGCTCGCAATATCTGCGGCCGCATCAGCTTGGGCATGAGTCACTGTACCGAGTAGGAAAACTTCTCCATTTTCGCTAATAACTTTAACATCGGTTGCTTTAACTCGACCATCGACTAACATTTTTGATTTGACTTGCGTAGTAATCCAACTGTCTTTGCTAATTTGTGCAAAAGAGATTTTCGGGCCAACAGTCAGTTCGTTATAAATGTCATTGACACCTTCAACGCCTTTTGCAAGATCTGCGGCAGTGTCTTTTACACCACTATTAGGCACTTGACCGATTAAAAGTACTCGACCATTGTAAGACACGGCATTTACACGACCTTCAGTTTTAATTTGAGCATCTTTTTCAACGGCATTTTCTACTTTGAATTCGAGTGTTTCGTCATCTACTTGTGTACCAGCAGTTCGAGGATCGGTACCTACTTTAGCTGCTGCAGCGCCACCACCAAGAGCCGCAACGATACAGCCTTGTAAAAAGAATGTTGTGCTAAGCACAATAGCCAGTTTTTTTAACGGGGATAATGTCATAATTAACTCCTTTTGAGATTAAATTACTGCTAGTTTGAAATTGATTTATTTTGCTGTCAAGCACTTGGGAACAAGGTATGGTCAACTAATTCACAAAGGGCATTGATAACAAAAAGATGGTTTTCTAGGACTCGACTTTCTTTGGTTGCCGGAATCGATATTTCTAAATCACTATCAGCTAAAATTCCTTGAATTGCATCGTTATTAGAGCCAGTGAGTGCAATGACATTAACTTCTTTATTTACTGCATGAGAAATAGTGTTTAGCACGATTTTCTCTGTTCCCAAAGGTGCAAAAGCGATAAGTAAGTCGCCCGGTTTGGCAACGGCATTAAATTGGTGACAATACAATTCTTCAGGCGAGTGTTCAAAAACAAGAGAAGAACCCACCGCACTTTCTAAACTTAATAGAACAGAGGGAAAACTCGGTCTTGCTAAATCGTATCGATTAAGCAAGTTAGATACGAGAAACTGTGCATTGGCATAAGAACGCGAGATGCCACAAGCGATCACTTTATTGCCACCAAGTAAACATTGCATCACCATTTGGGTGGCGTTAGCAATATTTTCCGAAAGTATGCTAGACGCAGCAATTTGAATTTGAATACTTTCGCTATAAATATCTTTTACTTTTTGTAACATCATAAAAAGCCATTAATCGAGAAAATTAGGAATCCATTGAATATCTTGGGGCGTTTTGCCAAAGGCGATTAAGTCAAAACGACAATCGGCGTCTTCTAAACTCATATTTTGTTTCATTAGCCATAAATTTGCAGCATCCAACCATTTTTGTTGTTTTTGCCAATCTACGCTTTCTATTGCCGAGCCAAAGGCATTATTAGAACGCTGGCGAACTTCAACAAAAACGATGGTTTCTTTGTCACTCATAATAAGATCAAGTTCACCACATTTGAAATTTTGATTAGCTGCAATAAATTTTAAGCCTTTTGATTCTAAAAAAAGGCGAGCTTGATGCTCAAAGCTCGCCCCTTGTTGACGTTTTAAAGAAAACATTAGTTTGCGACCGGTACAACTGCACCATCTTGATATTGATACCAAGTCATATCGCGTTCAACATTACAATTTGTACCCGCACTTAAAATACCGGTTAAACCACTTAAGCGATATCCTGGAACTTGGCGCAATTCATTAAATTGATTGATGAGTAACCAAGCATCAGCACCCATTGCGTATAAACGCATTAATTGATATTCACCGCCAGTTGTTTTGGCTAGTTTTTGATATTGTGGTGAATTGGTTTCTTTAAAAAATGGAATATCACTAAATTGAACACCATTCATTTGAGCGACAAACTCAGGATTGCTACTTGCTGTATTGGAGCTTGAGCGTGAGCTTGCATAAATACGTAAATTTGGTGCGCTATTCGTTAAATAACCTTTCATTTCAACCAATTCATCTGGATTAGCGACCACGTAAAGTGCGGTTGAATTTGAACCATTTTCTTGAAGGAAATAAGTGACATCCGCCGGTAAATTATAGTAACGAATATTCGCATCTGTGCCCGCTAATTGTTGCCAACGTACATTAAATGCATTACCTACTCGTTGTCCTAAATCATTTTGCGGCATGGCGACGAGTGGACTACGAATTCCATCATTCCACATTTTATTTGCAGCGGATTCTGCTTCATCTTCTGGTGAAAGTCCATAATAGCAAAGTTGACCAATTGCACGAGAATTTGGTGTTGCATTTAATGCAAGCACATCCATACCTTGAATTTGTGCAGGATCCGCTAAAATTACATCAAGATTTTGTTTTAGTAATGGACCCACTAACGTTTTAATCCCCGCTTGTTTTGCTTGTGCAATGATATCTTGTACAGAACTCATTGAGGTATCAAATACTTGCACTGGAATGGTTGAGTTACCTTTCGCGTCGTTGAAACCCGATTGAATGGTTGTACCAAGAATTTGTCCGTCACCACTTAATGGCAATAGTAAACCAATTTGTGACACATTCGTTTGTTGGAAATTAAGCAATGTAAGCAATTCTTTTGGGAATAACGTTGCGGCTGCATGATTTGGGTAAGCATTTTTCCAACTTTGCAATGCTTGGCTTAATTGAACTGGTTGACGAATATAATCATTGTAGGTTTTGATTAACGTTAACCAACCACCTAAAGCCGCGTTGCCTTCATCTGAAGCATTATTGATTACACCAGTATTTGCTGAACGTAATAATGCCCAAGTTTTATCAACGTTATCTTGACGACGTTGTACATCTGTTAAATTCTCATCAATTTTTACCCGCGCTTTTACGGCTTCAATGATGTCTTTACGGTTTTCAGCAACAATAGCTAAGGTTTCGTAATAACGAGATTTTTGTGACGGGCTTAATTTATTTAAATCCAATGCACGTAATTGATTTTGAGCGACTTCATTAGCATTTTTTGCAGCAGAAATTCTCGCTTCAATTAATGCACGATCTAATTTTTGCGCATCATTTAATTCACCTAATTCACTTAATAAAGCTTCTGATTGTTCAACTTTATTTTCACTGATTAACACGCGAGCCGCGAGCAATTTATAGGTTTGTTGATCTTCAAGTTCTTGTGCTTGTCCTAATTTATTCATATAAAATTCAGAACTTGCATTCGCATCTTGTTGTAAAGTTTGCGTAAAACTGCTGCCAAGTAGATTTGAACAGCCAGCTAAGGCCATTGACAATAAAATTGGCATTAAACGTTTTTTAAAACGTCCGCCTTGTAATAGAATAGACATTCTTGCTCCATCATGAACAGACAATAATTGTGGCAGATCTTACTTATCTCATAACTTAAAAGCAAACAAAAATGACTGATTTAACCGGAATTTTATACATTGTTGCCACACCGATTGGCAATTTACAGGATATTACCCATCGTGCTTTAGATACTTTTGCGCAAGTGGATTTAATTGCAGCAGAAGATACCCGTCATAGTGGTCTTTTATTAAGTCATTACGGTATCAAAAAGCCCTTTTTTGCTTTGCATGATCACAATGAACAAGAAAAAGCCCATATTTTGGTGGAAAAACTCAAGCAAGGTAGCAATATTGCTTTGATTTCTGATGCGGGGACGCCATTAATTAGTGATCCTGGTTTTCATTTAGTACGCCAATGCCGTGAAGCTGGCATTCGCGTTGTTCCTTTGCCTGGAGCATGTGCGGCAATTACCGCACTTTGCGCATCGGGGATTGCTTCTGATAGATTTTGTTTTGAAGGCTTTTTACCTGCGAAAAGTAAAGCTCGCAAAGATAAATTAGAAAATATCGCAGAAGAAGACCGCACTTTAATTTTTTATGAATCCACTCACCGTATTTTAGATACATTAGAAGATATGCAATCGGTGTTAGGGGAAGAACGATATATTGTGTTAGCCCGTGAAATTACTAAAACTTGGGAAACGATTACGGGTAATACGATTAAAAATTTACGAGAATGGCTTTTAGAAGACCCCAATCGTACAAAAGGCGAGATGGTTTTGATTGTGGAAGGCAAACCAAAATCTGACAATAACGATGAAATTTCTCCACAAGCAGTGAAAGCGCTTGAATTAATTGCAGAAGAATTACCGCTAAAAAAAGCGGCGGCTATTGTTGCTGAGTTGTATGGTTATAAGAAGAATGCTTTGTACCAATTTGGATTAGCGCATTTGGAAAAATAACCTCAAAATTAACCGCACTTTATTCATCTGATGTTAATCTGTGCTGTTGCACCAAACGGACACAAGCTCTTACAAGATATTTACTTTTAGACTGGAAAAAATATGTTAAACCAAGTTTCAAATACATTACTGACACCAAGTAATCTTTCAACTAAAGCATTGCTCAATATTTTCGATATGATGTCGCATCGTAATATTGACTATGCTGATTTGTATTTTCAACTTAGCCAAGATGAAAGTTGGGTATTGGAAGATGGCATTATAAAAGAAGGCGGTTTTCATATTGATCGTGGTGTTGGCGTGCGAGCAGTTTCTGGTGATAAAACAGGTTTTGCTTATGCGGATCAAATTAATCTCGCCTCTTTGCAGCAATGTGCGGAGGCTGTAAAGGGGATCGCGCAAGTCAAACAGGGGAATTTGATTTCGCCATCTGCTTTTAATGTTGTAAATCCGATTGCTCGTTATGCAGCGATTAATCCTTTGGAAAGTTTGACTAAAGAGAAAAAAATTGAGCTATTACATTTAGTTGATCGTACAGCACGCGCGGAAGACCATCGCGTAACCCGCGTATCAGCAAGCCTTAGTTCCGCTTATGAAGAAGTATTAGTCATGGCGACGGATGGTACGCTAGCCGCAGATATTCGTCCTTTAGTTCGCTTATCTATTTCTGTGTTAGTAGAAGAAAATGGCAAACGTGAACGAGGCAGTTGTGGTTCTGGTGGGCGTTTCGGTTTAGATTGGTTCTTTGAAGTTGTTGATGGCGATATTCGAGCAGTTCGATTTGCTAAAGAAGCGGTTCGTCAAGCTTTAGTAAATCTTAGCGCAATTGCGGCACCTGCTGGATTAATGCCAGTTGTATTAGGTGCTGGTTGGCCAGGCGTGTTGTTACACGAAGCGGTAGGTCACGGTTTAGAAGGGGATTTTAATCGTAAAGAAAGTTCACTTTTCACAGGCAAGATTGGAGAACAAGTGACTTCACCGTTATGTACGATTGTGGATGATGGCACGATTGAAAATCGTCGAGGTTCATTAACTATTGATGATGAAGGTGTGCCAAGCCAGTGCAATGTACTCATCAAAGATGGGATCTTGCAAGGTTATATGCAAGATAAAATGAATGCTCGTTTGATGGGCGTGGCGCCAACGGGGAATGGACGACGTGAGTCTTATGCTCATTTACCAATGCCTAGAATGACTAACACTTATATGCTTGCTGGCCAAAGTCAGTTTGATGATTTGATTGCTTCTGTAGAACAGGGCATTTATGCACCGCACTTTGGTGGTGGGCAAGTGGATATTACGTCTGGTAAATTTGTATTTTCTACTTCAGAAGCTTATTTAATTGAAAAAGGAAAAATTACGAAACCTGTGAAGGGCGCAACTTTAATTGGCAGTGGCATTGAAGTGATGCAAAAGATTTCTATGGTTGCAGATAAATCAGAACTTGATTTAGGTATCGGAGTTTGTGGTAAAGAAGGGCAAAGTGTGCCAGTTGGTGTTGGACAGCCAGCACTAAAAATTGATGAAATTACCGTAGGTGGTACAAATTAAACCAAAATTGCGTAAAAGATCACAAAAATTCCATTAAAATTGGATTTTTACTGGCAATTTCATTCAAATTTTGATAGTCTCGGGTAAAGTTGTATTTTTATATCTTTTAATTATTTTAAATTATGTTGAAAAGAATTTTAGTTATTATCGGTTTAGCGACGCTTGCAACCGCTTGTTCTAATGGTCCTCGAACGGCAAATCATCAAGTTATTTCAGAAAGTGATGATGCTCAATTAACCGGTTTGATTAGTAATTTAGAAAAAGGTAATCGTTCAGGGATTTTCCACAAAGTGAGAACAAACCGTTCATCTGCATTGATGGGTGATAAGGCTTTAGCTGGTGTTTATAATGAATGGGTAGGCACTCGTTATCGTATGGGCGGTACAACTAAACATGGTATTGATTGTTCTGCATTTATGCAAACAACTTTTTCTGAAGCATTTGGTATTGAATTGCCGCGTTCTACGGCTGAACAGCGCTATTTAGGTAAACAAATTAGTAAATCAGAGTTGAAAAAAGGCGATTTAGTTTTCTTCCGTAGAAATAACCATGTCGGTGTTTATATTGGTAACAACCAATTTATGCATGCAAGTACAGGGCAAGGTGTGACGATAAGTTCCCTTGATGAAGAATATTGGGCTAGAACTTACACTCAATCGCGCCGTATCATATAATGAAAAAGAAAACCGAACATTAAGTTCGGTTTTTTTGATCAGTTTATTGATAAAAATCTCCTCTTTTAATCGAGGAGATTTTTATTATTCTTTGAATTCTTCCATCATTTCTTGCGCTTTTTTCACCATATCTTGTGAACCAACAAATAATGGAACTCGTTCATGAAGTGCGGTTGGTTCGATATCTAAAATTCGACGATAACCATCTGTTGCTACACCACCAGCTTGCTCCGCTAAAAATGCAATTGGATTGCCTTCATATAATAAACGAAGTTTGCCATTTGGATAGTTAGTTGCACTTGGGTAAATATAAATGCCGCCTTTTAATAAGTTGCGGTGAAAGTCTGCTACAAGTGAACCAATATAGCGAGAGGCGTAAGGGCGATTGGTCGCTTTATCTTCTTCTTGGCAATATTTAATATATTTTTTCACACCTTGTGGGAATTTGAGGTATTGTCCTTCATTGATGGAATAAATACGGCCAGTTTTTGGCATTTGCATATTTTCATGCGACAGACAGAATGTACCGATTGATGGATCATAAGTAAAACCATTAACCCCATGACCAGTGGTATATACCAACATAGTTGATGAGCCGTAAACAATATAACCTGCAGCAACTTGTTTATTCCCTGGTTGTAAGAAATCTTCTAAGGTGACTGGCGTGCCAATTGGAGATACGCGACGGTAAATAGAGAAAATTGTACCGACGGATACGTTTACATCAATATTCGAAGAACCATCAAGGGGATCCGTTAAAATAATGTATTTGGCATTGCGTCCACGTTCCGTATCAAACGCGATAAAACTTTCTTCTTCTTCAGATGCAAAACCAGCCACTTCTTCACGCGCCATTAATGCCGCTTTCATCGTGTTATGAGCGAATAAATCAAGTTTCATTTGACTTTCGCCTTGTACGTTTTCAACACCTGATTGGCCGAGAATATTTGTTAAGCCTGCTTTATTAATATCTCGGTGAATAATTTTCGCTAAAAGACGAATTGACGACAAAATACCACTCAATTCTCCTTTTGCATTTGGGTATTCTGCCTGGCGTTCAACAATAAATTCACTCAATGTTTTCATAATTTTCCTTTTAGTTTTTCATAATATGTTGATTAATTATAGGTAATTTGGAGTGTAAACTCTAATGATAGATTATCAGAATGAGATCTTTATCACAAAAATGTCACATTTATTGCTGTAATTTTTGGAAGCTATCACTTATTTGTTAATAAATTCTGGAGTGATTTTGTGAATTTGCGCTCCAAATAAACTTGAGCTACCATAACCGCACTTTATTAAGCCAAAAGGTAAAAAATGAAAATCGCATTAGGCATTGAGTATAACGGGCAAAATTATTATGGTTGGCAGAGACAAGAAAAAGTCCGCAGTGTACAAGAAGAATTAGAAAAGGCGCTTTCTTGTATTGCGAATGAAAAAATTGAAATATTTTGTGCTGGCAGAACGGATTCTGGTGTGAGTGGAACGGGGCAGGTTGTTCATTTTGAAACGAATTCGGTTCGTCCAGAGAAGGCTTGGGCTTTTGGTACTAATGCTCATTTACCTGATGACATTGCAGTGAGTTGGGCAAAACAAGTCGATGATGAATTCCATGCGAGATTTTCTGCAACAGCACGCCGTTATCGCTATATTTTTTATTGTAATAAATTACGCTCTGCGATTTTAGCGGGAGGAATGACTCATTGTCATTTAGATTTAGATGCCGAAAAAATGCATCAGGCAGGGCAATGTTTATTAGGAGAACATGATTTTTCCTCTTTCCGCGCTGCACAATGTCAGTCCCATACCCCTTGGCGTAATGTGCATCATTTGAATGTGTCTCGTATTGGAAAATATATTATTGTTGATATTCAAGCGAATGCTTTTGTGCATCATATGGTGCGCAATATTGTGGGAAGTTTGATTGAGGTCGGTGCTGGAAATAAGCCGATTGAATGGATGCAATGGCTACTTGAGCAGAAAAATCGTCAGCTTGCCGCACCAACAGCAAAACCCGATGGATTGTATTTGGTTGATGTGATTTATCCGCAAAAGTTTGATATTCCTAAACGTCCAATTGGTCCTTTATTTTTAGAGGATGGTTTATTAAATCGTACTTTGAAATAGAGCGTAATTTAATCCTTTAAATAAGCATATCTGAAAATATTCTTCATAAAAAAGACCGCACTTTAAAAGTGCGGTCAATCTTAAGTGAATTTTATATTAATTTTGATATTCCATAGTTCACTAAAAATCCCCCAATCACTAGCCATAAATAAATCAGTATCCCTAAAATCAGAGGTTTTAGTCCTGCCTTTTTTATTGCGCTTGCTTGCGTAGTTAAGCCAAGCGCAGCCATTGCTGAAATTAATAAGAAAGAATCGATTTCAACTAATAATTTCGCGAGTTCTTTTGGTAATAAATCAAAAGAATTAAAAATGGCAACGCCAATAAAAAGTACAGCAAACCAAGGAATTGTAATTCTGTGTGATGTATTTTCTGATACCCCATTACTACGTGTTAATAACCAAGAAAGCATTAATAAAAATGGTGCGAGCATCATCACTCGGATCATTTTGGTAATGACGGCGGTATTCGCTACGATAGGATCTATATTTCCCCCTATCGCGTAAACTTGAGCCACTTCATGCACGCTAGAGCCAACATAAATACCGAATTGATGAGCGTTAATTAAATTTTGTGACCAAGTGTAGAAAAATGGATAAGTAAAAATAGAAAGCATCCCGAAAATGACCACTACGGCAATCGCCACTGAAACTTTATGAGATTCTGCTTTGGTAACAGGTTCTGCTGCCATTACCGCTGCTGCACCACAAATACTACATCCAGCCCCAGTGAGATAAACCAATTGTTTATCCATTTTTAGATAACGAATACCCAAAAGTGCGGTAAGAAAAAAGGTTGAAACCAGCATAATCGCATCAGTGACAACAGCATTTAATCCAACATCTGCGATATCGCCAAAGGTGAGTCGAAAACCATACAGCACAATGCCTGTGCGAAGAAGAGGACCTTTCGCAAATAATACACCTTTTTCCACTTGTGCAGAAAATTGCGGGTAAATGGTATTGCCGATTGCCATTCCCAGCAAGATGGCAATAATTAAGGCACTGATATGATAGTGATGAGAAAAGTCGGTACTCCCTAAGTAGCTAGCAAGTACAGCGATAATCGCGATAAATATAAGTCCGAAATAAAAGGGACGAGAGTTCATTTTTTCTTTCCTTAGTTCGTATGAGTTTCCTTTACCCAGGCACTTTCATCCAAAATTTTTCCAAAATAACTTTCCACTAAACGGCCAGTTACATCTGTTTGTGGATCGGTAAATAGCGTTTTAGGCGTACCGCTCTTTATCATTCTCCCTTTATCCATCACGATGACTGTGTCTGCAATATGTTTAATCACGCCGAGGTCTTGCCCTACATAAATGTAAGAGATGCCCAAACGTTGCTGCAGATCAAGGGTTAAATTTAGTAATTGAATGCGTACCGAGGCATCTAAATTACCAAGTGCATCATCTATAATAATTATTTCAGGTTCTAAAATCAGCGCGCGAGCCAAAGCGACACGCTGTTTTTGGCTGATAGAAAGATTTTTGATTTTTAGATTTGTGTAATCGGGGTAAAGTCCTACAAGTAACAGTGTTTCAAAGATTTTTTGATTGCGACGTTCTTCATCCCAATCTGTTGCTAAACGTAGCGGCGCATCTAATGCTTCACCGATATTTAAGCGAGGATTAAACGCTGAATTCGCATCTTGGAACACCATTCGAATATGTTGCGCGCGGTATTGAAAATCCTCAAATTGCAATTCATGATCGTTAAATAAAATTCTGCCAGAAGTGGGCTGTGTAATGCCCGCGATCATTTTTACTAACGTTGATTTTCCAGAACCATTTTTGCCGATAATCGCCAAAGTTTGTTGGCGTTCAAGAGAAAAACTTACGTTTTCTACCGCATTAAAGTCACTCGTACCAAATAAACGCTTGCGGCCTTTGAAAGTTTTAGTCAAATCTTCTACTTGTAATAACGGCATTATTCACTTCCTTTGCTTGCAAGGGTTAATGGTGCGCTCATTGCTTTTTCTTTGAAGGTTTTCTCGCGTAAATTAATTGGATAATGGCAAGAAAATTCATGTTGTTTTATTTTGAATCGAGTTGGTTTTTCAATACATTTTTTCTGTGCAAAAGGACAACGAGGACCAAGACGGCAACCAATAGGCATTTGTTCTAAAATTGGCACGGTACCTTCTAAGGTGCTTAGTTTGGTTTTAAATCCCAAAGGCTGCGTAAAATCAGGTACGGCATTAATCAATGCTTGTGTGTAAGGATGATGAGGACTTTCAAGCAACATTTGCGTTGTGCCTGATTCCGTATTTTGCCCGCAATAGAGTATAGAAATCTGATCGCACCATTCACTAATACTTCTGATGTCATTGCTAGCCAATAAAACGGTTGTACCTTGGTTTTGGTTCATACTCGAAAGTAATCGAAATACCTGTAATGCTGTTGTAGCTTCTAATGCATTAGTCGGTTCATCGGCAATGAGCAAGCGAGGCTGATTTGCCACTGCGATAGCAATCATGACTTTTTGTCCTTCACCTTCCGTTAATTCATTAGGATAGCTTGCCATGATATCTTTGTGTTCTTTTATCCCTACACGATGCAATAATTCAATGGCACGGCGTTTTTTCCAACCAAACCATTGCCACCATTTTCCTTTAAATGTCCAATTCGGGATATTTTGGATTAATTGTTTACCAATTTTCCGACTTGGATCAAGACAAGAAAGAGGATCTTGGAAAATCATGGATATTTCTTTACCCACTAACTTTCGACGTTTATTAGGACTGAGTTTTAGTAACTCTACATCATGAAAACGAAAGCGATCTGCGGTAATAATCCAGTTTTCTTTGATGGCATTACAAATTACTTTAGCGATTAAACTTTTACCAGAACCTGATTCGCCAACAAGCCCACAAATTTCCCCTTCATTAATCGATAAGTTTACGCCGTCCACAATCTTAACGAGGCCGTTTGAGGTTTGTATTTCGATATTTAGGTTACGGATGTCTAGTAGTGCCATAAATTATTCGTAATATTGGTTGATAGCTTTAGTTAAGCCATTGCTAAAAATAATGCTTAATAAAATGGTAAAAATAATTGCAAAGCCAGGGAGTAATACTGTCCAAGGTGCAAGATAGAGGAGTTCTAAAGAATCTCGAATCATTGCGCCCCATTCTGGGGTTGGTCGCTGTGCGCCAAGAGAAATAAAACTCAAGGCGCTAATATCCAATATGGCGACAACAAATGCGCGTGCAATTTCTTGAACATAGACTACGGTGATATTTGGCAAAATCGTACTTTTTAATAACTCCCAGTTAGAAATGCCCTCGAGTTTTAACATGAGCACGTAATCTTTTTTCAATTCTTGTTGAATGGCTCGATAAATTGCATGGATGAAATACGGCAATATCGCTAAAAGTGTTGCGAACATTGCATTCAATAAACTCGGTTCCATCAGAGTGGAAATCACGATGGCAATGAGCAAAATAGGGAGAGATAAAAAGGCATCGAAAATATGGCCGACAAAACGCGCTTTTAAGCCCTTCAACATACCCGCAACAATGCCAAGCGTTCCACCAATTAAGGCAACTGCAAGTACGACTAGCAACGATGATCCAATCGTGTAACTTGTGCCCATAATTAGCCGGCTTAGTACATCACGGCCTAAATCATCAGTACCAAAGAAAAAGGCAATTTGCCCTTTTTCAACCCAAGATGGCGGCATTAATTCTTGCCCAACAAACTGCATATTATGAGCATAAGGTGCGATCCAACCGCTGAAAAGTGCGGTTAGAATTAACAACGTTAATAAATAAAAGCTGAACAACGCAACGGTATTTTTGCGAAATAGTAGCCATATTTGGAATATTGAGGTATTTTCTCGAAATTCTTCAGGTTCTTTATCTTGCATACCAACCTTTCTTTTTAAATGGATCGAGCACGAAAGTAAGCGCTTTAATGAATGTGTCGATCAAAATAATGCAAACGCCAATAACAACTACACCCGCAGAAATACTATTGTAATCTTGTTGCATTACGGCATCGATCAGCCAGCGACCAATTCCAGGCCAACCCAAAGCTGTTTCTACCAACATACATTGAGTTAATACTAGGGTGAACACGCGCGGTACTTGTGGAACAAGCAGAGGAAACGTATTACGGAATACATATTGATGGAGAATTTTCCATTTTGACCAACCCCGTGTCGTGGCAACTTTGGCAAAATTTTGGTTCAAAACATATTCTACTCGTTGTTGAATAATTCGGATAATTTCCATTGTTGGCAAAATACAAAGCACAAGTGTCGGTAAGGCTAAATGTTGCAAAACATTTTGTACAATTTTGGTGCGATAAGGCACATCTATAAACCAAACATCAATGACTGGGAAACCAGTAATCGGTTTTATTTCATAGAGTAAATTGTATTGCCCAATAGATGCAATTTCCCAATGATTTACTGCCGCCACATAAAGTAAAATCGGCGCAAGCCAAAATATAGGGATCGACAAACCAACATAAGATAAACTTTTTAAACTCTTGGCAAAAATATGCTGAGAATTTACCGCACTTATAATGCCAAGCGGTACGCCGAGAATGAACGCTAATAAAAGTGCGGTAAAACAGAGCTCTAATGTGGGTGGAAGTACCGTTAGAATCAAATCTATCAGAGATTTTCCACCGTTATAAGTAATCCCAAAATCGCCATGTAATAAGGTGCTTAAATAATTAAAATAACTGGTGTAAATATTGTGAGTGACGAGATCTGCATTAAGCGGATCTCGCAATAAAATCACGAAACTTAGCAAAGATAACACAAGCAAAAGCAAGGTTATCCAAAGGGTATGGCGAATAACAGACCACAACATTAGGGTTTCTCCTTGTGTAAGCGTAAGTCAGAAAAGTTAAGACTACCAAAAGGTGTCATTTCCACGCCTTTTACTATGCTATTTGCCACCAAAATGCGTTTTACATTCGCGATAGGGATAATCGGCAATTCATGTAGAATAAGTTCTTGAGCGTCATTATAAGCGCGAGCCCGTTCAGATAAATTAGAGGTGGCAATCGCGCGATCCATTAAATTATTAAATTCTTCGTTACACCAGTTAGATAAATTTGTGATTTCATTTTGCGTATTACAGCTCAAAATAGGGCGCATAAATCCGTCAGGATCAAGATTTCCTGCTAACCATCCTGCTAAAATTAAATCGTAGTTTTCTGATTTATTGCGAAGTTGCTCACTCAAAAATGTGCGTGTCACTGTCCGCACTTTCACTTTCACGCCGACTTGATCCAAATCAGATTTAATCATTTCCGCCATTTTAAAAGGTGCGGGGTTATACATTTGTTCTTCATTAATCACCCATAAATTGAGCGAAAGATGTTTATTTTCTAATTTTTTCTTCGCGACTTTTGGACTGTAATCAAAGTCAAATTCTGGCGTGTTTACGCTAGAAGCCCAAGATATTTCAGGAATAATATTATTCGCTACTGTTGCAGTATTGTGATAGATGTTGTGAATAATACGTGCGCGGTTCAAACTTTGTGAGATAGCTTCTCGAATGGTGCGATCCTGCATCAATGGTTTTTCAAAATTGAAGGCAAGATATGCCAAATTCATTCCGTCAGTAGATTGCATATAGTAGTGCTTATCGTTGCTCTTTAATAAGCCAATTTGGCTCACTTCAGGATAAGAGGCTATTTGACATTCATTATTGAAAAATTTGACGAGTCGCCCGTTTCTATCAGTAGATAAATCCACGATAATATTTTCAATTTTTGCTTCTTTTTTCCAATAGTTTTCGTTACGCATTAAGCGAACATATTGGTTATACACATAATCCTTTACTTGATAAGGCCCAGTGCCCACGGGGTGAGTATCTAATTGAGTGAGATTATCGTCAGCGCTTAATTGATAGGCATATTCTTGTGAAAAAATAATGGCATATTGGCTGGCAAGATGCGACAAGATCGATGAATCAGGCTCAAACAATTCAATTTTCACTTGATAAGGTGAAAGTGCGGTCACTGATTTAATTTTTTCATTAAGCTTAATGCTATCAAAATAAGGAAAGCGAACTTTTCTTGCTTGCTCGTGAAACACTTTATATTGTGGATTTTTATAGGTAATTGCTGTTTCTGCTAAGGTTGGCAAGTAAGTATCATGACCCAATACACGATTAATTGAAAACACCACATCTTCCGCATTAAAATCACGAGTTGGGGTAAACCAAGGCGTATGATGAAATTTCACCCCACGGCGTAAATTAATTAAAATTTCTTTGTTATCTGGTGAAATTGAATAGGATTGCGCAAGCACAGGCGTAACATTTGCGCTATGGTTTTTGATTTCAAAAAGTTTGTTATAAATTTGTTCTGTGACGACATTCATACTGGTGCCTGCATCTGCAGTTTGTGGATTAAAAGAAAAACCAGAGGCATTAGTACAATAAGTTAGTCCGTTTTCTGTTAGGTGTTCTGGTACGCGCGGAGCTGCTTGAAGTTGAGAATTCAAGCCAATACCAAATAGAAAACAGAAAAACGTAATATTTTTGCGTAACATAACAAATGCATTGTGATAAATTATGTGCCAAATTGTAAGGCATATTAGTAAAAATGGCTAGGATATTGAATGTTTAATAGGGTTCAAAACGAAATCAATCAAATTATTAATCGTGGTTTTGACCGCACTTTACGCTTGGCGGTAACTGGGTTAAGTCGGAGTGGTAAAACAGCGTTTATTACAAGTTTAATCAATCAACTTCTCTCCATTAATCAAAATTCATCACAGCATTTGCCCTTGTTTGAAGCGGCTAGAAATGGTGCGATCTTGGCGGTGAAACGCGTATCCCAACAAGATCTCAGCGTGCCACGTTTTGATTATGAAAGTAATTTAAATGATTTGTCACAAAATCCGCCTCAATGGTTTCAGTCTACTCGTGGCGTGAGTGAAACACGTTTAGCAATTCGTTTTCAACGTCAATCTGGCTTGCTACGTCATTTGAAAGAACGTGGCACGCTTTATCTGGATATTTTTGATTATCCAGGTGAGTGGCTGCTCGATTTGCCGTTGTTAAATCTAGATTTTCAACAATGGTCACAAGAGCAAATCAAGGTTACAACTGGCATTCGTGCAGAATTGGCGCAGAATTGGCGTTCCATGTTGCAGGATTTGGATTTAAGTGCGGTCGCAAATGAAGATGTTTTAGCCAAGATAGCGAAAAGTTATACGGATTATTTAGACCAATGTAAGTCGCAAGGCATGCAATTTATTCAGCCAGGGCGATTTGTATTACCGAGTGATTTAGAGGGCGCGCCAGCATTGCAATTTTTCCCATTGATTCATCTTTCAGAAGAACAATGGCAAACCTTGAAAAAAACAGCCAAATCAAATAGCTATTTTGCCGTGCTGACAAAACGGTATGATTATTATCGCAATAAAATTGTGAAAGGTTTTTACGAAAATTATTTTTCTACCTTTGATCGCCAAGTGATTTTGGCGGATTGTTTAACGCCTTTAAATCATAGCCAGCAAGCCTTTTTAGATATGCAAATGGGCTTAAATCAGTTATTTTATAATTTCCATTATGGCAGCAGAAATTTTCTTCATCGTTTGTTTTCCCCGAGAATTGATCGATTAATGTTTGTTGCGACGAAGGCGGATCATATTACTCGTGATCAAATTCCTAATTTAGTGAGTTTAATGCGCCAAATTGTGCAAGAGGGGGGGCGCTATGTGGAATTTGAAGGAATCGATACGGAATATACCGCCATTGCGGCTGTTCGTACCACAAAGCAAGTGATTGTGAATCAGCAAGGAAAAGAAATTAAAGCAATTCAAGGGATTCGTTCTATTGATAAACAACCGATTACGCTTTATCCAGGAACGGTGCCGAGTAAATTACCAAGAACAGAATTTTGGCAAAAACAACCGCACTTTGATTTTGATAGTTTTGAACCTCAGCCTTTAGAACAAGGGGAGAGTATTCCTCATTTGAGAATGGATGCGGTTTTACAATTTTTATTAAGTGATCGATTTGAATAAAAAAGTGCGGAAAATTTTCCGCACTTTTTTCATCTTTCTAGCCCGTATTGCGCATTCCAGCCGCGATACCTGTGATGGTAATCATTAATGCTTGTTCCACATCGGGATTGACCTGCTCTGGATTTTCACGGAAACGGTGAAGCAATTCCACTTGCAGTAGATTGAGTGGATCCGTGTAGATATTACGCAATGCGATTGAATCTGCAATCCAAGGTAAATCAGACATCAATTCACTTTGGTGAGAAAGTGAAAGCACAGTTTGAATATCATCTTCAAGTTGCTTACGTAAATTTTCACCTAAATACCAAAGTTCTTTTTTCACTAATCGTTGATCATATTGTTGGGAAAGCCAAGCATCTGATTTACTAAATACCATTTCCAACATACCGATTCGAGTTGAAAAGAACGGCCAGTTTTCGCACATTTCATGAATGATATTGCCTTTGCCTTGTTCAATAATTTGACGGATAGAGGCTCCCGCACCTAGCCAAGCGGGCAGCATTAAACGATTTTGCATCCACGCAAAAATCCAAGGAATGGCACGTAAACTTTCCACGCCGCCATTTGGATTGCGTTTTGCAGGGCGAGAGCCAAGCGGCAATTTTGAGAGCTCCTGTTCTGGCGTCGCACTGCGGAAATAAGGAACGAAATCTTTATCGTCACGAACCACACCACGATAAATATCGCAAGAAATAGTGGAAAGCTCGTCCATTATAGTGCGCCATTCTGGTTTCGGTTCTGGTGGCGGTAAAAGATTTGCTTCTAAAATGGCGCTAGCATAGAGATCAAAGGTTTCTACCGCCACAGCGGGCAAACCTAGTTTGAAGCGAATCATTTCGCCTTGTTCTGTCACACGTAAACCATTTTTTAGTGAACGAGGCGGTTGAGAAAGTAATGCCGCATGTGCTGGCGCACCGCCACGACCAATCGTGCCACCACGTCCGTGGAATAAAGTGAGTTCAATGCCAAGTTTTTCTGTTAAATTCACTAAGGCTTCCTGTGCACGGTATTGCGCCCAAGAGGCAGCCATCATTCCCGCATCTTTTGCCGAATCTGAATAGCCAATCATCACCATTTGACGATTATTGATCACGCCACGATACCAACCCACATTGAAAAGTTGAGTCATCACTTTTTCAGCCGCATCTAAATCGTCTAAGGTTTCGAATAATGGCACAACAGGAATATGATATGGCACGCCCGCTTCTTTTAAGAGTAAATGAACGGCTAAAACGTCAGAGGCACTGCGTGCCATCGAAATAACATAACATGCAATGACACCTTGTTTTTGTTGAGCAATCACTTTGCAAGTATCTAAAATTTCTTTGGTTTCAGGCGATGGCGTCCAGTTTTGCGGAATTAATGGACGGCGTGAGCTTAATTCCCGAATTAAGAAAGCCTGTTTATCGTCTTCTGTCCATTGAGAGTAATCGCCTAAACCAATATAGCGCGTGATTTCAGCAATCGCATTGGTGTGACGTGTGCTTTCTTGGCGAATATCCATTTGAGAAAGTGTCACGCCAAAACAACTAATACGGTGCAAAATATTCAACAATGAACCATTTGCAATAATGCGCATACCGCATTGAATTAAAGATTGATAACAATCGTAAAGCGGCTCCCAAAGTTGATTATCTTCTAAAATAATCTCGCTTTCAGATTCGCGCGGTGTGCGATCTGATAGGAGATCATCAAAATAAGCTAATGTTGCCGTAAGCTGATTGCGTAAATTTTTCACCACGAAACGATAGGGTTCTAAATGCTCACCGTATTTAGCACGAAATTCATCGCTACATTTCACCATTGAAAGTTCATCGGCTAATTTGCTGATGTCTTGTAAGAATAAATCCGACGCTTTCCAACGGGCAAAATAAAGCACTTTTTTGGTGATTTGTGCGGTAACAAACGGGTTTCCATCACGGTCGCCACCCATCCAAGAGGAAATTTGTACGGGTTTTAATCCTACTGGCAAATCGTAACCTAAAAATTCACGGGCGGTTTCGTTTAGTTGGCGTAAAAACTCTGGCACAGCTTGCCACAAACTGTTTTCCAACATCGCAAAGCCCCATTTGGCTTCATCAAATGGTGTTGGACGAACAGTACGAATTTCGTTGGTATGCCATGCTTCAGCGATTAAACGAAGTAATAGACGCTCAATAATATTGCGTTCTTTTTCCGTTAAATCATGATGTTCTAGCTTGCTTAAACATTTATTGATTTCAATATGTTTATGAATAAGTGAACGACGGGTTGTTTCTGTTGGATGTGCGGTCAGAACAAGCTCAATTAATAATTTTTCGACGGTTTTATGTACGTCTTCCACTGAGGCATTTTGTTCTTTTAAGCGTTTGAAAAGTTCGCTTAAGGATTGAGAAGAACTTTGTGCAAGAGAATGTTCACGAGAAATCGTTTGATATTGTTCCGCAATATTCGTGAGGTTTAAAAATTGGCTGAAAGCACGTGCGACAGGAATAATATTGTCATTAGAAATACTACCGAGCGTATCGAGCAATTCTTGTCTTGCTTTATCATCACCCGCACGAGAATTACGAGAAAGTTTACGAATATTTTCGATTAATTCGAGAATATCGGCACCTTGGGCATCATTGATGGTTTCTCCGAGAAAACGCCCTAACATACTAATGTTATTGCGTAGAGTGGTGTACTCTTGTGTCATAGGAACTCCTAAAAGTAAAAAATAAACTTCGTAAGTTGGTGATAGATATAGCTAAAAAGGGAAGATAGGGCAAATGCTATTCAAGGAAACTTTGAAGCTAATCAAGAAAAGCTAAAAAATAGATAAAAAAGAACCGCACTTTTTGTGGATTGTTTAAAAAGTGCGGTTTATTTTTAATAAGTTTTATAAAATTGATTTAACAGATTTTCGAATAATAAGCTCAGGACCAATGTCAATACGACTATATTGCTGAACGCTTTGATCTTTTTGACTGATTCGTTCTAATAAAATATTCACCGCCTGTCTGCCTAATCGTAGCTTAGATTGGTGAATGGTGGTTAATGGTGGCGCATAGAAACGTGAAGCATGAATATCATCATAGCCGATAATGGACATATCATCTGGAACGCGTAACCCTTTTTCTGTCAGTGCAGAAATTGCACCTAATGCCATCACATCGTTACAACAGAATAGGGCTGTTGGTAATTCTTCTTGAGCCAGTAAACGATTCATACATTCGTAACCATCTTCAGGCTCAAATGCACCTTCGAAAATCCAAGGTTCATGCACTTCAAGATTCGCATCTGCCATTGCTTTTAAAAAGCCTTCATAACGAGTTTTTGCCGTAGTTTTATTGAGTTCACCGCAGATAATCCCGATTTTTTGATGACCGCACTCTATGAGGTGTTTGGTTGCTAAATAACCGCCATCAAAACTATGATCATCAATTACATCGGTATTCGCATTTGGGCCCCAATCCATTACAACCATTGGAATACTGGAAAATGATGAAAGCAAATCCAATGAATCTTGCGTATATTCAGAACACATCACAAGCAAACCATCTACCCGTTTTTTCGCCAACATTTCTAAATGGTTTTTGACTTTTTCTGGTTCATTTTGTGTATTGCACAAGAACAAAGAATAACCTTGTCGATAGCAATGTTCTTCAACAGAATGAATGATTTCGGCAAAATACGGCGCTTCACTGGTCGTCACAATCATCCCAATGGATTTCGTGGTATTGACTTTCAAACTGCGCGCTACTGCGCTGGGTGAATAGTTAAGCTGCTTAATTGCTAATAACACCGCTTCTTCCGTATCTTTTGCAACGAAGCGAGTTTTATTAATAACATGAGATACGGTTGTGGTGGACACGCCAGCCATTTTTGCGACATCTTTAATTGTTGCCATATTTCGATCCCCAAAAATTTTTGCCTATTATAAAGGTTTGTAAAAAATTTCGTTACTTTTATTGAAATTTTTTTGTAAAAGAGGTGATTTTCTTAAAACAATCTTGTTACAATATGGCACCATTTTTAGTGAGGAGAAAAACATGAGTGATTTTGGTTATGCAATGATTGCAGTTGTATTGAGTATGTCAGTCGTTTGTGGTTTAGCGCTTTCAATTTTTTAATCAATTATGTTTTAGGATCACCGCAGTTTGTTTTAATACAAAGTGCGGTGATTTTTTTAGGTGTTTTTGCGCAGCAAGCGAAAATATGGTAAAACAGATTCCATCTTATTCACACAAAACATAGGAAATACAATGTCAAACTTACAAGCAATTATTGAAGCTGCATTTGAGAAACGTGCAGAAATTACACCGAAAATCGTTGATGCAGAAACGCGTGCAGCGATTGAAGAAGTGATCGAAGGATTAGATTCTGGTAAATACCGTGTTGCAGAAAAAATTGATGGCGAATGGGTAACACATCAATGGTTAAAAAAAGCGGTTTTACTTTCATTCCGTATTAATGACAACCAAATCATTGATGGTGCAGAAACAAAATATTACGACAAAGTGGCATTAAAATTTGCGGATTACACTGAAGAACGTTTTGCTCAAGAAGGTTTCCGTGTTGTGCCTTCTGCAACGGTGCGTAAAGGTGCATACATTTCTAAAAACTGCGTATTAATGCCATCTTATGTAAATATTGGTGCTTACGTTGGTGAAGGTACCATGGTCGATACATGGGCAACGGTAGGTTCATGCGCACAAATCGGTAAAAACGTTCACTTATCTGGTGGTGTAGGCATCGGCGGCGTATTAGAACCATTACAAGCTAACCCAACCATTATCGGTGATAACTGCTTTATCGGTGCTCGTTCAGAAGTGGTAGAAGGCGTTATTGTGGAAGATGGCTGTGTTATTTCAATGGGCGTATTCATCGGTCAATCAACCAAAATTTATGATCGTGAGACTGGTGAAATTCACTACGGCCGTGTACCAGCAGGTTCTGTGGTGGTATCTGGTAGCCTTCCATCCAAATGTGGAAAATACAGCTTATACTGCGCCGTAATCGTGAAAAAAGTGGATGCAAAAACTTTAGGTAAAGTAGGCATTAACGAATTATTACGTTCTATCGAAGAATAATTAAAAAACTTGATAAAAAAGACCGCACTTTAATCATCTGCCCTGAAAAGTTAGTTTAAATTCTAGCTGATTAAGGGCAGATTTTTTATTGTGCTAAATATTTTATTTATACCAATTCATGTTTCATTTGATTTGTAATGTGTAGAATCTTTAATCTTAAAAACTTCCTCTAAATTACCCGCTTTTTTACTTAAATTTTATATTAGCATCGATACAATTGAGCTAATTTTTACTCTAACTTCCTTTTATTTTCCGCATATAGTTACTGGAGTAAAAGTGCAAGTAGGAGATCTTTCTTTTTCTCTTGATACAAGTTCAAGTGTTAATAAGGTTAATAGTATTGTTATTAGGAGTGGTGCTACTGCAACGAGATATAATTCGGTAGCTATTGTAGTTCTTTTACAGACGTTATTAATGGATCACAGTTATATGGTGTGATAAAGAATCTAATTTTGGAGATAATTTTTCTATATGGGGGAGACAATTCTGTTGCGGCCACAGTTATAAGTGATAATTTTGCTAAGAAAAGATTGATGCAGTATTAAAAAATTGAGTCAAGATGTATGGAAGAGAGTCGTTTAAACCTTCTAGAGGGGGCCGCAATAGAATTGTCAGATAATAATATTGTTGTTAATTATAAAAATGAGGGAACATTATGATTTAAATTAGCTAACAATTTAGCTGGGGGTTAGCTAGCGCTACGTTTAGCAATGCGATAGGAGATATGACTGTCATTAATGGCTCAGGCTTGACAATCACCCCGATAGGCAAATCTTCAGTGCCTTTAACGATAAATGTATTAGATATATGATGGTTATGCGATCACGAATGCAGTAGGTCATTTAAAGGATGCAACTATTCCGAAAGCTTATACACGAGGTAAGAGCTTAGTTGGTATTGCAGCTGGTAACTATCAGGGGCAAAATGGTCTTGCAGCTCGCGTAGGTTACCAATGGTAATCAGCTGGTAGCGAAAACATAATGAAAAAACACCGCAAAGTGCGGTGTTTTTTATGTCTTTTTT
>NZ_LCTK01000017.1:0-57499 GCF_001008205.1 Haemophilus haemolyticus
CCCATTTTCGCCACGAATATTAACAGAAACTACGCCAGAGCCTTTATCTTGTTGAGTAAAGGCTCCCGGAATGCTACGAATCACTTGATCGATAGTTTGTGTATCTTTAAATATATGTTCTCTTGTACTTTTAGCTTTTGCTTCTATAAAAGGTTTTTTATCGTTAGCGACATTTTTTTCTACTACATCAATTTGATCTAATGTTTCTTCAGCTTTTGCATCAACGATAGAAATACTTAGGGTATTGATTAAGCAGAGTGTGATTAAATTTAATTTAATAACTTTCTTCATTACATATCCTTATTGTTTTTTTTGAAAAAGATTCGCATTATCTTATTATGTTTTGTCAAACTCAATGGTTTTTTATTAAAATTAATATAAAACCGCGAAAAAAATGAAAAAAATTAATTTTAAAAGATAGGGGATAAGTGGGTTAGCTCCTTAACTAAAAAAGCTTATAGGTGCGCGTTTGTTATTTTTTTACTCTTTGTTAATGGATCTTGAGTTAAGTTTGAAAGGTGGCAATAGCGAAATAGAGTGTTTATCTTTATAATACGTCAACTTTTGATAAGTAAAGGATAAGTTATATGGGAACGATTATTACTGTTGATGGCCCTAGTGGTGCTGGGAAAGGTACGCTTTGTTACGCTTTGGCAGAAAAGCTAGGTTATGCGTTGTTGGATAGTGGAGCAATTTATCGCGTTACAGCATTAGCTGCATTACAACGTAAAACTGATTTAACAAATGAATCGGTGCTAGCAGAGTTAGCTCGTCATTTAGATATTCAATTTATTCCTCAAAATGGCGAGGTGAATATTTTGCTTGCTGGCATGAGTGTAAGCGATCTAATTCGCACTCAAGAAGTCGCTGATGCCGCATCTAAAGTAGCTGTGTTTCCAGAAGTGCGGTCAGCTTTACTACAACTTCAGCAAGATTTTGCGAAAAATGATGGATTAATTGCTGATGGTAGAGATATGGGGACTGTGGTATTCCCAAATGCTCAAGTGAAGTTATTTTTAGATGCGAGTGCTGAAGAGCGTGCAAAAAGACGCTATAAACAGTTGCAAAATAAAGGAATAAATGGTAACTTTGAGCAGATTTTAGCCGAGATAAAAGAGCGTGATTTTCGTGATAGAAATCGAGAGGTTGCGCCTCTAAAACCGGCTGATGATGCTTTATTATTGGATAGCACAACGTTGAGTATTGATGAAGTTATTGATCAGGCGTTAGCTTATATTCAAGAAAAGGTGTCAGTTTCTATTTAACTGTTTGTTCAAGGAAGAATAAGCATTTATCCTCAACCCCGCATTTTATGGATTTTAATGTGGATGTTATTAACTTAAATTAAGAAGATTATTTATATGTCAGAATCTTTTGCTCAACTTTTTGAAGAATCATTAAAAGGCCTTGAAACTCGTCAAGGTTCAATCGTTAGCGGTACTGTAGTAGCTATCCAAAAAGGCTTTGTGCTTGTTGATGCAGGTTTAAAATCTGAGTCTGCAATCCCAGTTGCTGAATTCTTAAATGCACAAGGCGAACTTGAAATCCAAGTTGGCGATACTGTAAATGTTGCATTAGATGCAGTTGAAGATGGTTTCGGTGAAACTAAACTTTCTCGTGAGAAAGCTGTTCGTCACGAATCTTGGATTGAATTAGAAAAAGCTTACGAAGAAAAAGCAACTGTTATCGGTTTAATCAACGGCAAAGTGAAAGGCGGCTTCACAGTTGAGTTAAACGGTGTTCGTGCATTCTTACCAGGTTCTTTAGTTGATACTCGTCCAGCGCGTGAAGCAGATCACTTACTTGGTAAAGAATTAGAATTCAAAGTAATCAAATTAGATCAAAAACGTAATAACGTTGTTGTTTCTCGTCGTGCAGTGATTGAATCTGAAAACAGCCAAGAACGTGAACAAGTATTAGAAAATCTTGTTGAAGGTTCAGAAGTTAAAGGTATCGTTAAAAACTTAACTGAGTACGGTGCATTCGTTGATCTTGGTGGTGTTGACGGTTTATTACATATCACCGATATGGCTTGGAAACGTGTTAAACATCCAAGCGAAATCGTGAATGTTGGCGATGAAGTTACTGTTAAAGTATTAAAATTTGATAAAGATCGTACTCGTGTATCTTTAGGCTTAAAACAATTAGGCCAAGACCCATGGGCTGCAATTGCTGAAAATCACCCTGTAAACAGCAAATTAACTGGTAAAGTAACTAACTTAACAGACTATGGTTGTTTCGTTGAGATCTTAGATGGCGTTGAAGGTTTAGTTCACGTTTCAGAAATGGATTGGACTAACAAAAATATCCACCCATCTAAAGTTGTTAGCTTAGGCGATACTGTAGAAGTAATGGTATTAGAAATTGATGAAGAACGTCGTCGTATTTCTTTAGGTTTAAAACAATGTAAAGCTAACCCATGGACTCAATTTGCTGAAACTCATAATAAAGGCGATAAAGTAACTGGTAAAATCAAGTCTATCACTGATTTCGGTATCTTCATCGGTCTTGAAGGTGGCATCGATGGTTTAGTTCACTTATCTGATATTTCTTGGAATGTATCAGGTGAAGAAGCAGTTCGTAACTACAAAAAAGGTGACGAAGTTTCTGCAGTAGTATTAGCTGTTGATGCAGTGAAAGAGCGTATCTCTTTAGGTATCAAACAACTTGAAGAAGATCCATTCAATAACTTCGTAGCAATCAATAAAAAAGGCGCTGTAGTATCTGCAACAGTAGTTGAAGCAGATGCAAAAGGTGCTAAAGTTGAATTAGCGGGCGGCGTTGAAGGTTATATCCGCGCAGCTGATTTAACAAATGAAGTTGCTGCAGGTGATGTAGTTGAAGCTAAATACACTGGTGTAGATCGTAAATCTCGTATCGTTCACTTATCAGTGAAAGCAAAAGATCAAGCTGAAGAAGCTGCTGCAGTTGCAAATGTGAATAACAAACAAGAAGAAGTAGCTATTCCAAACGCAATGGCTGAAGCATTTAAAGCAGCTAAAGGTGAATAATTAATTCACGTCATAAGGCTGGGCTCATGTCCAGCCTTATTTTTAGGGCTTATTGCTAATATATTGAAATAATGTATTAGCAATAAATCTTAATTTGAATAATATTAAGGGAGAGAAGACGATGACTAAGTCAGAACTTATAGAAAAATTATTAGCGAAACATCCGACTTTACCCGTAAAAGAAATCGAAAATATGGTAAAAGATATTTTGGAGTTTATTTCTCAATCTCTTGAAAATGGCGATCGTGTTGAGTTGAGAGGATTTGGAAGTTTTTCACTGCATTATCGTAATCCTCGTTTAGGGCGTAATCCAAAAACGGGTGATTCTGTTAAATTAGAAGCTAAATCTGTACCGCACTTTAAAGCTGGTAAAGAATTAAAAGAGCGTGTAGATATTTATTAATAAAATTAAAATGCTCGAATATGCCTTTCAAACTACAACGTTTGCCATTATTTAGAAAAGACATATTTTAAGGAAATGTTATGATTAAATATATTTTAGGTATTGTGATTTTTATTGCTATCGTGTTAGTTGCAATTACCATTGGAGCAAATAACGATCAAGTTATTACATTTAATTATATTGTGGCGGAAAGCCAGCTCCAACTATCAACTCTTGTTGCTATTTTATTTGGATTAGGTTTAATTCTTGGCTGGTTAATCACCGCTTTTTTCTATCTTAAGTTAAAACTTAAAAATATGGCATTAGCTCGTCAAGTTAAGCGCCAAACTTTACAAATCAACGAGTTGACTACTGTGCGCGATAAGGTCGCCTGATGCTAGAATTACTCTTTCTACTATTGCCTATCGCTGCAGCCTATGGTTGGTACATGGGGCAGCGTAGTGCAAAGAAAGATCAAGATGACATTAGTAATAAACTATCCCGAGATTATGTTACGGGGGTAAACTTCTTACTTTCCAATCAAACCGATAAAGCTGTAGATTTGTTCTTGGACATGCTCCAGAAGCAAGAAACCGAAAATGAAATCGAAAGCCACTCCCAATTTGAAGCTGAGCTTACACTTGGCAATCTATTCCGCTCTAGAGGCGAAGTTGATCGTGCATTGCGTATTCACCAAGCTTTAGACCTTAGTTCTAATTATACATTTGAGCAAAGATTACTCGCAAAGCAACAGCTTGCTAGAGATTTTATGGTGGTTGGTTTTTTTGACCGAGCTGAAAATCTTTATATTTTACTAGTGGATGAACCTGAATTTGCAGAAAATGCTTTACAGCAACTTTTAGTAATTTATCAAAAAACTAAAGAATGGAAAAAAGCAGTTAATATTGCTGAAAAACTCGCTAAAATAAAACCACAAGAGAATAATATTGAACTTGCGCAATGTTATTGTGAATATTCACAAAGTTTAGAGCCTGAAAGTGCGGTTGAAAAACGCAGTGTTTTACAAAAAGCTTTGGCGGTTTCTCCTACTTGTGTTCGCGCTTCTTTATTACTCGCAAATTTAGAAATGCTTGAAGAACAATATCAACAAGCTGCAAAAATACTAGAAAATGTTTTGGAGCAAAATCCAGATTATACAGGTGAAATTCTGTCACCTCTAAAACATTGTTATGAAGAATTAAATCAGTTAGATAACTTTGAGTTATTCTTAATTCGTGCTGGCCAAATTATTAATAATGATGAAGTAGAGCTAGCTTTGGTTAAATTAATTGAAGAAAAAGATGGAAAGTCTGCTGCTCAAGCTAAGCTTTATCAGCAACTCACGAAAAAGCCAAGTACTTTAATTTTCCATCGTTTTATGCAGTATCAAATTGATGATGCAGAAGAAGGGCGGGGAAAAGAAAGCCTAATTTTATTACATAAAATGGTTGGTGAAAGAATTAAGCAAACATCGGCTTATCGTTGTACAAATTGTGGTTATCAAATCCATAAGCTATTATGGAATTGCCCATCTTGCCGTCAATGGGAAAGTATTAAACCAGTTTCAAGTCAAGAACATAATTAATTGATACTCAGCGAGGTAACATTATGACAAGCAAAATTATTGTGGCATTGGATTATGAGAAAGAAGCAGAGGCTCTTGCTTTAGTTGATCAAATTGATCCGAGTTTGTGTCGATTAAAAGTGGGTAAAGAAATGTTTACTACACTTGGTATTAATTTTGTAAAACAATTACATCAACGTAATTTCGATGTTTTCTTAGATCTTAAATATCATGATATTCCAAATACTGTAGCAAGAGCGGTCCGTTCTGCAGCTGATTTGGGTGTATGGATGGTAGATTTGCACGCAAGCGGTGGGCTACGAATGATGGAAGAAGCTAAGAGAATTCTTGAACCCTATGGGAAAGATGCGCCATTGCTTATTGCTGTGACGGTATTAACCAGTATGGAAGATTTGGATTTATTACAAATTGGGATTAATGCATCGCCAATGGAACAAGTTTTACGCTTAGCTCATTTAACTCAACGTGCAGGTTTGGATGGTGTGGTTTGCTCTCCGCAAGAGGTTGAAATTTTACGTAACGCTTGTGGAGAAGACTTTAAATTAGTGACTCCAGGGATTCGTCCAATTGGAGCTGATTTTGGTGATCAAAGACGTGTGATGACGCCTACTGCTGCGATTCGTGCTGGTTCTGATTATTTAGTGATAGGGCGTCCTATTACTAAAGCTGATAATCCAGCAGAGGTTCTTCGTTCTATTAATGCATCTATTGGGTAATTATAATGTCAGATTCTGTTTTAGTGTATTCAACAGATGTGGGGCGAATTAAAGGGGAAAAGGTTTCTGTAGTTCGCCCAAAAGGAGACGGTGTTGTACGTATCCAAAAACAAACGAGTGGTAGAAAAGGTGCAGGCGTATCGGTTATAACTGGTTTAGATTTATCTGATGAGGAATTGAAAAAATTAGCGGCTGAATTAAAAAAACGTTGTGGATGTGGTGGTTCAGTTAAAAATGGAATAATTGAGATTCAAGGTGAAAAGCGTGATTTGCTCAAGCAATTGTTAGAGCAAAAAGGGTTTACCGTTAAATTATCAGGTGGATGATTAAAAAGGCGCATTAGCGCCTTTTTTGTTAGAGATTCAAAATTTCTTTGACGAAAGGAATCGTAAGATTTCGTTGTGCTTGTAATGAGGCTTTATCTAGTAGATCAAGTGCTTCAAATAATGTATGCATGTCTCGAGCTAGTCGTGTAAGTAAAAAATTAGCCGTCTCATCGGGTAATTGAATTCCTCGTTGATAAGCATTATGCTGCAGTACACTAATTTTTTGCTCGTCAGTTAGGGAATTTAATTGATAAATTTCACCCCAAGTCAAGCGAGAGTTCAAATCAGGCAATTTTACAGAAAGTGCGGAAGGCGATTTATCTGAACTAATAAGCAAAAGCGTTTTTCCGCTCGCTTTAATTCGATTGAATAGATCAAAAATAGCTAATTCCCATTCATCATTGCCGATCACGGTTTGTATATCATCTAGACACACTAATTCTTGCAGTTCTAGATTTTCAAGAACTGCGGTAGAAAAATATTGAGATTTGCTGAGCGGTACATAAATAGCAGTACGTTGATGGATTAAATATTCGTTACTGAATGCTCTAAGCAGATGAGTTTTTCCAGAACCTTTATTTCCCCAAATATAGAAAAACTGTTGTTTTAATTCAGATGAATTTTTGCGTAAAGAATCGAGCAATAAAAGATTATTATCGCCGTAAAAGTTTTCTAATGTGGCATCATCAATTTGATGAATAGGTAAGGGAAGCTGCTTATTCAAATATTTATGTATTACAGATTATAAGTAAGAAAAAGGGCTAAATTAGTATTTAACCCTTTTAAAAGGAATCTTATTCTACTTCATTTTTTGCTTTCGGTAAAACAAGGTTTAAGATGATAGCAACAATCGCGCACAAGCTGATACCTTTTAGTGATACGTTACCCACATCTACAAACATATTGCCGATACCAAATGTCATGACGACAGAAATAATACACAGATTACGTGCTTCGGTAACATCAACTTTGCCACGAATTAAGGTGCTCATGCCCACGACTGCGATTGAACCGAAAACAAGCATCATAATCCCACCCATTACAATAGTTGGAATCGTTGATAGGAATGCGCCTACTTTTCCACAGAATGAAATGGCAATAGCCCAAACTGCAGCCCAAGTCATAATATTAGGGTTGAAATTTCGGGTTAACATTACGGCACCAGTTACTTCCGCATAGGTTGTATTTGGTGGTCCACCCACTAAAGATGCAGCTGCTGTTGCTAAGCCATCACCTAATAAAGTGCGGTGTAATCCTGGTTTTTTTAAAAAGTCTTTACCTGTCACAGAGCTGATTGCCATGATGCCTCCCACGTGTTCTACTGCAGGTGCAATGGCAATGGGTAACATATAAAGAATAGCTTCTAGGTTAAATTCAGGCGCAGTTAATTTTGGTAAGCTGAACCAAGGCGCATCGATCACTGGTTGGAAATTAATTAAACCTAGGAATAAACATAAAATATAGCCCGCAGTAATACCAAACATAATCGGGATGAGTTTCATCAATCCTTTGGCAAATACAGCTACAGACAAAGTAGTAAGAAGAGTTACCATTGAAACTAATACCGCGTCGTTATAAGCATAAGCACTATTTTTGCCTAGTGACATATCAACTGCCACAGGAGCAAGTCCCATACCAATAATAATAATTACTGGACCAACGACAATCGGTGGGAAAATGCGTTGTAATGCTTTTGTTCCACGTAATTTTACTAACATGCTTAGTGCTAGATATACAAGACCAGCAGATGCTAAACCACCCATAGTGGTCGCAATGCCCCAAGTTTGAACACCATATTGAATTGGCGCGATAAAGGCAAAAGATGAGGCTAAGAAAATAGGAACTTGTTTGCCTGTGCAAAGTTGGAAGAGTAGGGTGCCAACGCCGGCAGTTAATAATGCGGTATTGGAATCAAGTCCTGTAATTAATGGTACAAGAACGAGCGCACCAAATGCGACGAAGAGCATCTGTAGTCCAACGAATGATTGTTTTAATGTACTTTGTTTTTCCGAAGGGAACGAAGAAGTTTGATTTGTCATTTAGTTTCAACTCTCTGTTTGAATTAACTTAAAGTGCGGTCAGTTTTTCTTGTGTTTCACGCACACAAAAAGACGGCAAGAAAATGCCGTCTATCTTTTATTTTTTGGGATTATTTGGTCCCAAAAATTTTATCACCCGCGTCACCTAGACCCGGAATAATGTAACCATGTTCATTTAGATGGCTATCAATAGAAGCGCAGTAAAGTTCAATGTCAGGATGTGCAGCTTCAAGCGCCTTAATACCTTCTGGCGCAGCGACCAACACTAATACTTTGATGTGTTTACAACCTTTTGCTTTTAAAAGATCAAGGGTTGCAATCATAGAACCGCCTGTTGCAAGCATCGGATCGACCACAATTGCGAGACGCTCTTCTAAATCGCTAGCTAATTTTTGGAAGTAAGGGACTGGTTCAAGGGTTTCTTCATTACGGTAGATTCCCACTACGCTGATACGTGCGCTTGGTACATGTTCAAGTACACCATCCATCATACCTAAACCTGCACGTAAAATTGGAACAACCGTTACTTTTTTACCTTTAATTCGATCGATTTCTACTGGGCCATTCCAACCGTTGATCGTTACTTTTTCAGTTTCTAAATCAGACGTTGCTTCATAGGTTAATAGGCTACCGATTTCTGTTGCCAGTTCACGGAATTTTTTTGTATCAATCTCAGCTTCACGCATCACACCTAGTTTGTGTTTTACAAGTGGGTGTTTTACTTCAACCAGTTTCATTTTCACTCTCCTTTTGACTCTTAAAAAACAAATTGACGAATTTTAGATTAAAAAAATACAAAATGGTAGAGGTTTATAAAAATATTCTGACTTGAAACGGGAGTTTTCAATATAATATTGTCTTTAAACTGGTCGAATACTCTCTATATCTAATTTTGCGTCAAACTCATTAAGTAGAATTTGTAATTTACTATCTTTTTGCAACTCATTTTGAGCTTTTTCCCGCAATGCTTGATAAATATTGCGGCGATATTCAATTGGAGTCGTGACATTGCTATCATCAATATTAATTGTTAATCGAATATCTTTACTTTGCAATTTGCTTAAAGCTTCAACCAAATTTTTTATGCTTCTGTCTTGGCGTAAATGAGATTTTTCTGAATGTAGTCCAAGATTGATTTCATCATCAGTTTTGCTTTGTAAGAAACAATTTAACGCTAATTCTTTGCTAAATCCTGTTACACCAGAACGCTCAACTATATCTGCCCATTCATCTTGTTGTTGAGTTTGGGTAATGATTTTTAAGCGTAGTTCAGGCGTAATATCTTTCAAAATCGCCTGTTTTATATCGGAAGGACGAACGCCTGTATCGGCTTTAGCAAGTTCTGGATTGCTCCATTCCCAACGATAGGTGTCAGCACTCAAGATTTCTTGCTCATCTTGGGCAATTTCTACATTATCATCACTTGAATTTTCTTCAGTGCTATTTTCTTGTGGAGTCTGTGCGGCATTTGATGGTGATGTAGGCTTTTCTATGTGCTTGGGCTTCGGCTCAGTCATTTCTCGCACAGGAAGTGCGGTCATTTTTTTATGGGATTTTTCTTCGTCCAGCTCTTGGATGTGATGTAAAGTTTCACTTACCGCAGCTAATGATTCAGCTTTGTGTTCTTGACGTTCTTGGTTTTCCAGTTGTGTTAAATGTTCAAGCGCATCTAGAGCCGAAAGACTTGCCAAATTTGGAATGCTCGTTTTATTTGGTTTTGCTTGAGAATAAGCTGATTTTATACTTTGCGACAGTACCGGCACATCTACATAATTACCTGTATTTTCAACCGCACTTGGAGTTGATGGCGGTCGAGTAATACTGGTGTTAGCCTTTGGTACTGCCGTAAGGAACTTTGGGTGGAATGCCAATGCCCTCAATAATGTCATTTCTGTGCCAATACGACGGTTTGGCGCATTTGATAAGTCTTTTCTACCAGAAACAATGACCTGATAAAAAAACTGAACATCTTCTGGAGAGATATGTTTGGCTAAAAATGAAAAATGTTCGTTGTCATCTGAAGATTTTTGTGGAAGAAGTTGCATGAGTGCAATTTGATGTAATTTTTCTGCACATTCGCCAAGTAATTTGTCCCAATCGCCTGCCGCATCTGCAACTCTTTGCAGTGTTCGCATTAAGAGTTCACCATTACCTTGGTGTAAGGCGTATAAAATATCAACAGAATAGTTATCATCAAGCAACCCTAACATATTACTTACAACACTATTTGTAATTTGTCGGTCTCCCATTGCAATGGCTTGATCCGTTAAACTTAAGCTATCACGAATACTTCCTTGCGCCGCTTTTGCAAGTTTAACTAATGCAGGATCTTCAAAATGAATATTTTCTTGCGTCAAAATATGGGCAAGATGCTGGGAGATTTGGGTTTCATCTAATGCTTTGAGATGAAATTGTAAACAGCGAGAAAGAATGGTTACAGGTAATTTTTGTGGATCAGTTGTCGCAAGTAAGAATTTTACATATTCGGGTGGTTCTTCCAAAGTCTTGAGCAACGCATTAAATGAATGACGGGATAGCATGTGGACTTCATCAATTAAATAAACCTTAAATCTGCCCACAACAGGTTTATATTGCACGTTATCCAATAATTCACGCGTGTCTTCAACTTTTGTGCGGGATGCCGCATCAATTTCAATTAAATCAATGAAATTACCTTGTTCAATAGCTTTACAATTTTCACATTCACCACAAGGTGTAGCTGTTACACCATGTACACAATTTAATCCTTTTGCAAATAATCTGGCAATAGAGGTTTTCCCTACTCCACGCGTGCCTGAAAAGAGGTAAGCGTGATGTAGTCTATTATCTTTTAATCCATTTGCTAATGCCGTGATAATGTGTTCTTGCCCAACGACATCAGCAAATGTTTTTGGTCGCCACTTTCTGGCTAAGACTTGATAGCTCATCGAATCCTTAATTAATGACCTTCAAAATTGACGAGTGTATAGCAATCAATGCCCAAATTATTTAAGCGTTTTTCGCCACCCAATTCAGGTAAATTAATGACAAATGCAGCGTGTTTTACCACTCCACCTAAACGTTGCACTAATTTTACTGTAGCTTCAACTGTGCCACCTGTTGCTAATAAATCATCAATGATTAAAACATTGTCACCTTCTGAAATTGCATCAACGTGCATTTCCAAAGTATCTTGACCATATTCTAGTTGATAAGATTGAGAAATGGTTTCGCGTGGTAATTTTTTAGGTTTACGTACTAATTCGAAAGGTAAACCTAGTGCTAAGGCAACAGGTGCTCCAAAAATAAAACCACGAGATTCAGTTCCAAGTACTTTGGTAATTTCTTTATCATGATATTGTTCCACAATAAGATCTACTGTTGCTTTAAAAGCTGCTGGAACTTCTAAAAGGGTAGTAATGTCGCGGAAGATAATGCCTTCTTTTGGATAGTTAGGAATTGATTTGATAGAAGATTTAATTAAATCAAGTTGTGTAGTCATAAATAATGCTCAAAAGTGCGGTAAAAAAGAAACGTTTTTAGGACGGTATCTTATCAATAAAAAAGTAAAAAGATAGGAAAATAAAAATCCCCTATTGGGGATTTTTATTTAGGTTTAAATTTATAATTTTAGCTGAATTAAAACTTCTTAAATAGAAATTATTTTTTCTTCGATTTTGCATTTGGAAGGTCAGTGATTGAGCCTTCAAATACTTCCGCGGCTAAACCAACAGACTCGTGTAAAGTTGGGTGGGCGTGGATAGTTAATGCGATATCTTCTGCGTCGCAACCCATCTCAATGGCTAGACCGATTTCACCTAATAATTCACCACCGTTAGAACCTACGATTGCACCTCCAAGTACCCGATGAGTGTCTTTATCAAAGATTAACTTTGTCATACCTTCTGAACATTCAGATGCAATCGCGCGGCCTGATGCTGCCCAAGGGAATTTAGCGACTTCGTAGTTTAAACCTTCTTGTTTACATTCTTTCTCAGTTTTACCTACCCAAGCCACTTCTGGTTCGGTATAAGCGATGGATGGAATAACTTTAGGATCGAAGTAGTGTTTTTGTCCCGCAATGACTTCTGCAGCAACGTGGCCTTCATGAACACCTTTGTGTGCTAACATTGGTTGGCCAACAATATCGCCGATTGCAAAGATATGTGGCACATTGGTGCGCATTTGTTTATCAACATGAATGAAACCACGATCATCCACTTCAACGCCTGCTTTACCTGCATCAATCAATTTGCCATTTGGTACACGACCGATAGCGACAAGCACTGCATCATAACGTTTGGTGTCATTGCATGCTTTGCCTTCCATTGAAACGTAGATACCATCATCTTTTGCTTTAACAGCAGTCACTTTGGTTTCAAGCATTAATTTGAATTTTTTCTCGATTTGTTTGGTGTAAATTGCAACAACATCTTTATCCGCTGCAGGGATAACTTGGTCGAACATTTCCACAACTTCAATTTCTGAACCTAATGCGTGGTAAACCGTACCCATTTCTAAACCGATGATACCGCCACCCATAATGAGAAGTTTTTTAGGTACTTCTTTTAATTTTAGCGCATCAGTTGAGTTCCAAATACGTGGATCTTCATGTGGAATAAATGGTAATTCAATTGGGCGAGAGCCTGCTGCAATAATAGCATTATCAAATTTGATTGTAGTTGGATGCCCATCACGGTCACGCGCGACTAAAGTATTAGGATCAGTGAATGCTGCTAAGCCTTCAACAACAGTGACTTTACGCGCTTTTGCCATACCCGCTAAACCACCAGTTAATTTAGCGACAACTGCTTCTTTACCTGCACGAACTTCATCTAAATCAATTTTTGGCTCACCAAAGTAAACACCATTTTTACTTGCGTGTTTTGCCTCTTCAATCACTTTTGCTACATGCAACAATGCTTTAGACGGGATACAACCTACATTTAAACAAACCCCTCCAAGAGTTGAATAACGTTCAACTAATACAGTTTCTAAGCCTAAATCCGCACAACGGAACGCAGCTGAATAACCCGCTGGGCCTGCACCAAGCACGACGACTTGGGTTTTAATTTCTTTACTCATTTTTACCTCGTAAAAACGTTCAAAATATTGACCGCACTTTTGGCGATCGTAATGGATTTGCTAAAACGCCCTTTCTTCTAATTAGAAGAAAGGGGCGTTATTACATAATCAAACGGCGTAAATCTGCTAATACAGCACCGATATAGCTGATGAATCGAGCACCATCCGCACCATCAATAACACGGTGGTCGAATGATAACGACATCGGAAGAATTAAGCGCGGCGCAAATTCTTTACCATTCCATACTGGTTCCATTGATGATTTAGATACACCAAGGATGGCAACTTCTGGCGCGTTTACGATAGGTGCAAAGTGAGTTGTACCAATTCCACCAAGACTTGAAATAGTGAAACAGCCACCTTGCATATCAGATGCAGTCAATTTGCCTTCACGTGCTTTTTTCGATACTTCCATTAATTCACGCGAAAGTTCGATAATGCCTTTTTTGTTCACGTTCTTGAATACAGGCACGACTAAGCCATTTGGCGTATCTACTGCGACACCGATGTTAATATATTTTTTCAGGATTAAGCGTTGTGCATCTTCAGTAATTGAGCTATTGAAACGTGGATACGCTTCTAATGCTTTTGCCACAGCTTTCATAATGAACACAACTGGCGTGATTTTTACGCCGAGTTTTTGTTTTTCTGCTAACGCATTTTGTTCTTTACGGAATGCTTCTAAATCCGTGATATCTGCTTTATCGAAGTGAGTAACGTGTGGAATCATTACCCAGTTACGATGTAAGTTTGCACCTGAAATTTTGTTGATACGACTTAATTCAACTTCTTCAATTTCTCCAAATTTACTGAAATCAACTTTTGGCCATGGTAATAAGCCTAAGCCAGCGCCATTTGCTACACCATTGCCAGCAGCTTGTGCTGTTGCACCGCTTTCATAAGCTTTAACGGCGGTCTTCACATAAGCTTCGATATCTTCTTTAACGATACGCCCTTTACGGCCTGTACCTTTTACTTTATCTAAGTTTACGCCAAATTCACGTGCTAAACGACGAATAACTGGAGTAGCATGCGCATAGCCAGCGCTTGCCACCACTTGTTCTTGGCTTAAGCCAGATACATTGCCAGATTGAGCAGAAGGTTGTGCAGCCGGCGCAGGCGATGCAACTTGTGGTGCTGGAGCAGATGTTGCCACAGCTGGCGCCGCACCCGCTACTTCAAAGCGCATAATTAGTGAACCAGTCGATACTTTATCACCTGATTTCACGAGAATTTCTTTTACTACACCGCCGAATGGAGCTGGAACTTCCATTGACGCTTTATCACCTTCAACGGTAATTAATGATTGATCTTCTGAAACAGTATCACCAACAGCAACCATAATTTCAGTCACATTGACTTCATCGCCACCAATATCTGGCACATTCACATCTTTAATTGCAGATGTTGTGGCAGCTACAGGCGCAGTTGTTTGAGCTGGTGCAGCCGCAGCAACTGGAGCAGATGATGCAGTTTCAAATTTCATGATGAGTTTACCGGTTGAAACTTTATCACCGACATTAATTAAAATTTCTTTTACTACACCTGCGATTGGTGCCGGTACTTCCATTGAAGCTTTATCACCTTCAACATTGATGATTGATTGATCAACTTCAACACTATCACCCACTTTAACCATAATTTCAGTAACGTTTACTTCATCAGAACCGATGTCTGGTACGTTTACTTCAATAACAGCTGACGCAGTTGGCGCAGTAGCGGCTACTGGTGCAGCAGGGGCCTCAGCCGCTGGCGCAGCGCCTGCAGCTTCTAAAACGAGCATTGGGGTGCCCGTTGTGACTTTATCCCCGACTTTGACTAAAACTTCTTTTACAACACCCGCTTCTGGTGCTGGTACTTCCATTGAAGCTTTATCGCCTTCAACGTTAATGATAGATTGATCAACAGAAATGGTATCGCCTACGTTTACCATGACTTCTGTTACTGTAACTTCATCACTACCAATATCAGGAATTTGAATTTGTTTTGACATTTTTTTGTTCCTTTTAAAGTGCGGTCATAAAACACGATATTTTTTGACCGCAGTTTTCATCAATTACGCGTAAAGCGGATTGATACGATCTACATTCAAACCGAATTTTGCAATCGCATCTGCAACAACTTGATTAGATACTGTACCTTCTTTCGCTAATTGAGAAAGTGCAGCAACCACAACATAACGTGCATCAACTTCGAAGTGTTCACGTAAATTTGCACGGCTATCTGAACGACCGAAACCATCTGTACCTAACACATGATAATGACGACTTGGTACGAATGCACGGATTTGATCTGCGTATGCTTTAACATAGTCAGTTGAAGCAACGGTTGGTAAATCAGCTAATACTTGAGCAACGTATGGTACGCGTTGTGTCTCTGTTGGGTGTAATAAATTCCAACGTGCCGCATCTTGACCTTCACGGGCTAATTCATTGAATGATGGTGCAGAGAATACATCTGAGGTGACACCATAATCTTTTGCAAGAATTTGCGCCGCTTCACGAACATGACGCATGATGGCACCAGAACCTAACAATTGAACGTGGCCTTTGCCTTTTTTACCTTCCACTGTTTCAAATTTGTATAAACCTTTGCGGATGCCTTCTTCTGCACCAGCAGGCATTGCAGGTTGATCCATGACTTCATTTAATGTTGTCATGTAATAGAATACATCTTCTTGTTTTTCGCCGTACATACGGTTAATACCGTCTTGCATAATTACAGCAACTTCAAATGCAAATGATGGATCGTAAGTGATACAGTTAGGAATGATACCCGCTTGAATATGGCTATGACCATCTTCGTGTTGTAAGCCTTCACCGTTTAGGGTTGTACGACCTGAAGTACCCCCCACCATGAAACCACGAGCTAATTGGTCACCAGCAGCCCACATCATATCGCCCACACGTTGGAAACCAAACATTGAGTAATAGATGAAGAATGGAATCATTGGTTGATTATTAACGGAGTATGAATTCGCTGCGGCCAACCAAGATGCGGTTGCACCTAATTCATTGATACCTTCTTGTAGAACTTGACCATCTTTTGCTTCGCGGTAGTAAGCAACTAAGTCACGATCTGAAGGTACATAGTTTTGACCATGTGGGTTATAAATACCAACTTGACGGAATAAACCTTCCATACCAAAAGTACGTGCTTCATCAGCAATCATTGGAACGATGGTTTTACCAATGTTTTTATCTTTTAATAAGATGTTTAATGCACGAGTAAACGCCATTGTAGTTGAAATACCACGTGGTTGTTCTTCTAATAATGCTTTAAACTCTTCTAATGCAGGGACTTTATATTCAACATCAAATTTAGTACGACGAGCAGGAACATAACCGTTTAATGCTTTACGGTGGCCATGTAAATATTCGTATTCAGGGGTACCTTCAGAAAATTTAATGTATTCTAATTTTTCTACTTGCTCATCAGTCAATGGTAAATCGAAGTAGTCACGGAAACCTTTAAGGCTTTCGTAAGACATTTTTTTAGATTGGTGAGCGGTGTTTTTACTTTCCGCTTCAGGAATTTTATAACCTTTAACTTGATGCGCTAAAATCACAACTGGTTTCGTTGCATTTTGTGCTTTTGCATAGGCTGCATATAATTTTTCGCTATCGTGTGCACCACGGCGTAATGCCCAAATTTCATCATCCGTCATATCAGCAACTAATGCGGCGGTTTCTGGATAACGACCGAAGAAGTGTTCACGCACATAAGCACCATCTTTAGATTTAAAGGTTAAATAATCCCCATCAACCACTTCCATCATTAACTGAGTTAATTTACCAGAAGTATCTTTCGCGAATAATTTATCCCAATCGCTGCCCCATAAAACTTTAATGACTTCCCAGCCCGCACCAGTAAATAGGCCTTCTAATTCTTGAACGATTTTACCGTTACCATTAACCGGACCGTCTAAACGTTGTAAGTTACAGCTGATAGTGAAGATTAAGTTATCTAATTTTTCACGAGCCGCAAAAGTTAATGCACCTTTAGACTCAATTTCATCCATTTCACCATCGCCTAAGAATGCATAGACTTTTTGATCTTTGGTATCTTTTAAGCCACGGTTATCTAAGTATTTTAAGAAACGCGCTTGGTAGATGGCATTAACAGGGCCTAAACCCATAGAAACGGTTGAGAATTGCCAGAATTCAGGCATTAATTTAGGGTGTGGATATGAAGATAAACCATCGTTAAAGGCTTCTTGACGGAAGTTATCCATTTGTTCTTCAGTTAAACGACCTTCTAAGAATGCACGCGCATACATACCTGGAGCAGCATGGCCTTGGAAGAAAATTAAGTCACCACCGTTTTTCTCGGTTGCTGCTTTGAAGAAGTGGTTATAGCAAACTTCATACATGGTTGCAGCAGATTGGAAAGTTGAGATATGGCCACCTAAGTCAAGATCTTTCTTCTGACTACGCAATACCATAGCAATAGCATTCCAACGCACAGCAGAACGAATACGACGCTCAATAGCATGATCACCTGGGTAAGCAGGTTGTTCAGAAGCAGGGATAGTATTGACATAATCGGTCGTTACACCTGTCGGTAATGAAACACCGTTGGTGCGTGCTTGGCCGATAACTTGCTCAATAATATATTGTGCACGCTCTACGCCTTCTTCACGAATCAAAGAATCTAATGATTGTAACCAATCTTGAGTTTCGATTGGATCAACGTCATTTTTTAAAATCTCAGACATAGGTTTTCCTTATCTGTTAATTAAGTGAACATTAGTTTAGTCAGAACTAAACACGAATATCAGAAATGCTTGCCTTTTTACAAACATTTAACAAATCTTGCAAATTTTAGAAGATTTTTTGAGATAAAGATAGTAAATTTTCATCAAATATCCCTGTTGAGTACTGTGTTAATCAGTAATCTTTTGAAAGTGCGGTAATTTTTTCTCGCCTTTTGTAAAGCCTATTAAAATCATAAGTAAAACATTGCATTCTGTAGGGCTTTGCTTTAAAGTTTTCAAACTTATTTCAAAAAGGAATCAATCATGCATATAACGACGCGAACGCTCACTCAACACAAACGTATTGCACTTGTGGCTCATGACAGCTGCAAAAAAAATTTACTGAATTGGACGCAAAAACACAAAGAGGCACTTAAGCCTCATATACTTTATGCAACAGGTACGACAGGGCATATTTTAGAACGAGAAACAGGTTTAAGCATTCAATCTTTATTAAGTGGTCCGATGGGCGGCGACCAACAACTTGGCGGATTAATCGCAGAAAAGAAAATCGACATGATGATCTTCTTTTGGGATCCAATGAATGCCGCACCACATGATCCAGATGTGAAAGCCCTCATGCGTATTGCAACAGTGTGGAATATTCCTGTTGCCATTAATCAAAGCTCCGCAGATTTCATGTTAACTTCAATTTTATTTGAACAAGATGTGGAAATTGAAGTACCAGATTATGAAGGGTATTTAGAAGAGCGGTTAAAATAACATTCATATTTTTTCCCCTGATAAACGTACTTTCTAGTGTTCAGGGGGATTTTTCTCTCCTTATTTTTCTTTTTCTCCTATCTATTTTGTCAATCCGCCTAAATTATCAGAAAGAAATAAAAATTTTTTATTTTTTTAATCATTTTAGCTTGCGTTTTTTTTTTTAGAATAAGAAAGTTTTTATTGGTGTTTTTTATAAATGCATTTTTTCATCTATAAAATCTCTTGTTTTCAATAAGAACATTCCTCTATTTTTTTATAATTCCAAAAGGAAAAAATTATGAAACCAACCTTTAAAACAACCGCACTTGCGATTTTAGTTTCATTGGGGGCAGTGGCTTGTTCTTCTACTTCCTCCGGAGATCATCCCTTATCCAAGCAAAGTATCCAAGATAACAATAAATCTGAAGCAGAACAAAAACGTTTAGAAGAAGAAGCAAAGATCAAAGCTGAAGAAGCCCGAAAGGCAAAAGATTTGGAAGAAGAGGCGAAGATCAAAGCTGAAGAAGCCCAAAAAGCAAAAGATTTGGAAGAAAAAGCCTGCTTAGAACGTGAAGCCAAAGAAAGAGCGGAAGAAGCAAAACGCCTGGAAGAAGCGCGTATTCAAGCAGAGCTGAATAAAATACCAAAAACAACGGGGAATATGCTAAATAATCACTTGTTTGTGACGGATGCCCGTTGGGAAGATCCATTATGGAATAGAGATTATGGAAATGGAATAGATGTAATACCAAAAGAGGCTGAGAAAGGTACAGATATAGATATAAAAGAAGCGATAAAAGATGATATTCAAAAAGGAGGGAAATATTCTGGGCTACATAAAGGATCTTATAAAAGTACGACAGGCTTAGATTACCCTAAAGTTATTGAGCTTGATGATAAGTCTTTTGAGCATGGCAGTGATAAGTTAATTATTAAGAAAGCCGATTATAACAACAAGGATGTAAATTATCTCTTTATTAATAATCCTTACTCTAGTTATGGTGCATTATTTATTGATCGACACAGTTCAAACGTATTTACCGAATCCTTTACTGATCAGGATTCTAATTTTAAAGCTGGTTACTATATATATTAAAGATGGTGTTGAGTACAATATGGAATCATTACAAGGAAAAACATTTGCATATAAAGGAAATATTATTGCTGTAGCAAAAAGGGCCATTCCAAATACAGCTGTAACAGTGAATGATGAGCCAGCAGTGGATGGTGATATTGCATTTAAAATTAAATTTAAAGAAAAAGCGGATTCTAATGAATTATCTGATCTTGTTATTAACAGTAAACTTCTCGGAAATGACATAAAGTTAAAATGGTTAAAATCTTGTTCTGAACCTTCTGATTATTGTGGTGTTTATTCTCCGAATAACCTTATTGATAATTCTATAGTCTTAGATCTAAATATTGTAGATAAAGATGCCAATGATGTTGTAGGATTTATTTATACTAGCTTTTATAGAGAGAAGAAGAATGGCCTCTATTCTGACAAATTACCTGAAAATGGTTTGTTGGAATATCAAGGTGTATTTGGTGCAACTAAGCAATAATAGTTGCGTTTGATTCAAATTGCCTATCGTGTGATGGGTATTTTATGGAAATAAAATTTTATGCAAAAAATTATTAAATTATTAAAAGATACTGATTTTTTGGCGGTCTGTCTTATGACTTTTGTTATAATTTGTGCTTGCATCTTCTTATATTTTAAATTTGATTCACTTGCAGAAGAAATAATAGTTCAATTAATATGGATTTTATCTGTAATATCAATAGCTATAATAACAATATGGATTGCTATAATACTTAATAAAAAAGGTAAAAGTTTTAATGTACCGAATTCATCACTTGTAATAAGATTATGTATGTTGTCATCAATTTGTTTTTTAATTGATATTTCCGATGAACTTGTTGAGCTAGCCAGATCAATTGATTCACAATATATCTATTATATAATTTTTGTTAAAAACTTAATGGTTGTATTATCAGTCTTTATATCATTAAGAGGTGGTGAAATATTCAAAATAAAATAGATAATAATGTATTTGATTATATATTAATGTAAAGTGGGCTTTAATAAGCCCACTTTATCTAAAACATTATATGAAGCAATATCTATGTGAACTCCCAAAAGTTATCATTATGAAAAAACTACTCCTTATTCTACTTTTTCCTATTTCTTCTTTAGCCCAAACACCTACAGCAAATATCACACCGAATATTAACGAACCTCAGTTCAAAACCGAACTTGAACCACAAATTAATGTCGCCAAACTTGAAAAACGCGAACAAAATTTACCGCACTTGGGCACAGAACAAGCTGAACAAATTCAAATTACTCTTGAGCAACTTAAACAAAATCCCGCTTTAACCCACGAATTATTAACTCGTGCCATTTATGCCCGCAATCCAGAAATGATTAAAAAATTGCTGGAAATTTACCGTACTTTTCCAAATCGTGACCCAATTATGGAGCGTTTTGCGGAAGGAAAATTGGCTGCACTAACAGAAAACTATACTTTAGCTATTGAGCATTACCGTGAAATATTGGCAAAAAATCCCAATTTAAACCCTGTGAGAATTGAACTGGCTATCGCTTTATTTAATCAAAAACAAGATGGGGCTGCTAAAGACCAATTTGAAAAAGCGCAAACCGCAGAGGATTTACCGCCTCAAGTTAAGCGTTTAATGGATGCTTATTTAGAGGCTTTAAAAGAACGTGACAGCTGGAATGTGGATTTTTCTTTTAATTATGTGCGTGATACCAATGTCAATAATGTCGGCGAGGGTAAAACGGTCGTATTAAATAATGGTGGCACCTTAACGCGTTCCGAATCGATGATGCCACAAACAGCCCACGGCTTGGCGTATTCACTTGATATTTCCAGAGATTTTAATTTATGGGGTTCTCATTATCTCACGGTGGGCAATGAGTTCGGTGGCAAGAGCTACTGGGATAATCATGAATTTGATGATATTTCCAACCGCACTTTTATTGGCTATGCACATAAAACCGCAAAGCAAAACTTTCGTATCAAACCTTTTTATGAAAAACGTTGGTATGGCAGCGAAAGTTACCGTTGGTCTAACGGGGCAAGAGTGGAATTTTCTCGCTGGTTAAGCCCTAACTGGCAACTTTCGACTGCAGGAGAGTTTTCAAAACAACGTTATTTAGACAGTTCATCACAAAACGGCAATAACAAACTGATTTCAGCAACCTTACTGTGGGCAAGAACACCAAAACAGTTTTTCTACCTCGGTTCTGATTTCATGGCAGAAAGAACGAAGGTTCGTCAATATGGTTCAGACAGTAAAAGCCTACGTTTAGGTTGGGGACAAGAGTGGAATTGGGGCATCTCTTCACGTCTTGGCTTATCATTAATGAAACGTGAATTTAAAGATATTGTCAAACTTGGTAATCTCAATTTGTTTTCTTTTGGAAAACGTCGAGAAGATAAAATTTACGGCATAAATTTATCCCTATGGAAACGCGATTGGCATATTTGGGGAATTACACCAAAACTCCAACTAAGCTGGCGTAAACAAGATAGCAATATTCCAGAAATGTATTCTTACACACAGAAGTATGTGAATATGTTGTTTGAAAAAACGTTTTAATTAAATACAAAACAGGGCGATAATTTATCGCCCTGTTTTAGTTATCTCCCAATTCCCCCCATTGCAAGCATGAAGAGTACCATTTTCAACTGTTCTTCTGGGATTGCTTTGCCGTTTAGTTTTAATTCATTATTTTCTAAAGCAAGCGTTAATGTGACGGTTTTATCAGAGTTTACGATAATGCCATTCACTTCACCTTCGGTAACTAATTCATTCAATCGGTGAACTAAATCTTGCTTTTGGTTTTCTGGTGTAAATTTAGATAATAATGAAATTGCAGTTTCTTTGTTCACATCAAAATTGATCGAAAAATCTTTGAATTGTTTGTATAAGCCGCTGCGCATTAAATCGAATTTAGGATTTGGCACTAAAGCAATATTCAGATTCAATGCAACTTTGCCTTTTTCATCAGAAATAGAAAGAGGGGCTAATTTAATTTGAGGCTGATTATTTGCAATGACCATGCCTGCTTGTTGTAATTTTTGCACCAATGGTTTAGGTAACGGCATATCTGAATCAGCCTTGCCTATTGCTACTAAAATGTTTAAAAGTTCTTGTAATGCGTTGCCATCAATATGGTTGAGTTCTACATTGTTGGTCACTTTACCTAAGCTATTGCCATTAATATGTAATTCATCCAGATTTGTTTTATTGATGATATTTACTGTATCGCCCTCAACTTGTGTAGCTAAATATGCTTGGCTGTTTTTCTGAATCAGAGAGAGCTTTTCTCCAGTCTCTGCAGATTCGGTATTTTGCTCAAAATAGCCTATTTTACTATTGATGTTCCCATTATAAATAAATGGCCATTTTGTGCTTTGCAACGAGCCTTGTACGACAAGATCTTTTATTTTAATTGATGAAGTAGTTGAAACTGCATGATTTGGGTCATTTGAATTAAATGCATCTACAGATAGCGTATAATTGCTTGGTTCATTTTTGTCTAAATCAACATTTAATACGACATTTGACCAATCAAAATCAGCCCTAGATTGCTCATTGTGATATTGCCCCGATGCAAGTTTTAATTCCGCATTACCGCTTAATGAATAATTCATTGCAAAATTCAGTTGTAACGGTTTTTCTGATTTTGTGATGTCAAAGAGAGCCTGAGTTGTTGCATTTTTTCCTACCAAGGTTTGGCTTGAAAAAATGGCTGGAACGAAATTTAGTTTCGCCACACGATCAAGCGGCAAAGGCCCGTGATAAAGTGTTGATGATAAAGGAATAAGGATCGTTTCATTTGCCTTGTGGATTTCTATTTGATCTTGAATATGAGATGCAAATAATCCTCTATCAAATTTTATATTTTTATAAAAAATTTTACTTTCTTCTAATGCATCTGTTTTGGCAAATAGTTGATTTAACTGTTTTAGTTGATGTAAATATTCTTCTTCCGCTTTTTCCCCTGTAAACCATGCGCCTGTACACCAAACGGCAGCAAGAGCAACGACTACGCCTGCAGCAATTTTTGATTTTTTCATTTATTTCTTTCTTTCCTATTTTAAAGTAAAAATTTTCGCCAAATTTATCATAAATCCCTTTTTCTTGCATGAAAATTTTTGTTTTCCCCTTGAAGTTCATCATTTGAGACTTATCTTGAAAACAAGAACGGAAATCACTGCACTTGAAGAAATAAAAAATTTTTAAAATTTTCTCTTGAAATGCGAAAGAATATCCACATCTTACAATTCGTAACAAATAGGGCTTGTAGATGTTTCAAAAATATTTGTGATAGAGGCTATTTTGAGACGTTTATAAGTTCAACCCCGAATTTTAAAATTTTTACTAGGAGTACAAAATGGGAAAAATTATTGGTATTGACTTAGGTACAACAAACTCTTGTGTAGCTGTAATGGACGGCGACAAAGCGCGCGTAATTGAAAATGCAGAAGGTGCACGTACAACCCCTTCAATTATTGCTTATACAGATAATGAAACCTTAGTGGGTCAGCCAGCAAAACGTCAAGCAATCACTAACCCGAAAAATACATTGTTTGCGATTAAACGTTTAATTGGTCGTCGTTTTGAAAGTGAAGAAGTTCAACGCGATATTAAAATTATGCCTTTCGAAATTACTCGTGCTGACAATGGTGATGCTTGGGTAAATGTAAAAGGTGATAAATTAGCACCGCCACAAATTTCTGCTGAAGTATTGAAAAAAATGAAAAAAACGGCAGAAGATTTTTTAGGTGAATCTGTAACAGAAGCAGTAATTACTGTTCCTGCATATTTTAACGATGCACAACGTCAAGCAACTATTGATGCAGGTAAAATCGCAGGTTTAGATGTTAAACGTATCATCAATGAACCAACAGCTGCAGCATTAGCATTCGGTTTAGGTTCAAGCAAAGAGAACCAAGTGATCGCAGTTTACGACTTAGGTGGTGGTACATTCGATATTTCAATCATCGAAATTGATAACTTTGATGGCGAACAAACTTTCGAAGTGTTAGCAACCGGTGGTAACACTCACTTAGGTGGTGAAGACTTTGATAACCGTGTGATTGATTACATTATTGATGAGTTCAAAAAAGAACAAAACATTGATTTACGTAATGACCCAATGGCATTACAACGTGTAAAAGAAGCAGCAGAGAAAGCAAAAATTGAACTTTCATCAGCTCAATCTACTGAAGTGAACCTTCCGTACATCACTGCAGATGCGACAGGCCCTAAACATTTAGCATTAAATATCACTCGTGCAAAATTAGAAGCATTAGTAGAAGATTTAGTGGCAAGCTCAATTGAGTCTTTGAAAGCTGTATTAAAAGATGCAGGTAAGAGTGTAAACGAAATCCACGATATCATTCTCGTGGGTGGTCAAACTCGTATGCCATTAGTACAACAAAAAGTGGCTGAGTTCTTCGGTAAAGAAGCTCGTAAAGACGTAAACCCAGATGAAGCGGTGGCAATTGGTGCGGCAGTTCAAGGTGGCGTATTAAAAGGTGATGTGAAAGACGTTCTATTATTAGACGTAACTCCATTATCACTTGGTATCGAAACCATGGGTGGTGTGATGACCACTTTAATTGAGAAAAATACCACGATTCCAACCAAAAAATCGCAAGTGTTCTCAACTGCAGAAGATAACCAAAGTGCGGTAACCATTCACGTTCTTCAAGGCGAACGTAAACGTGCAGCAGACAATAAATCTTTAGGTCAATTCAACCTAGAAGGTATTAATCCTGCACCGCGTGGTATGCCACAAATCGAAGTAACATTTGATATCGATGCAAACGGCGTAATTAACGTATCTGCGAAAGATAAAAATACGGGTAAAGAACAACAAATTCGTATTCAAGCATCATCTGGTTTATCTGATGAAGAAATTCAACAAATGGTGCGTGATGCAGAAGCGAACGCAGATGCAGACCGTAAATTTGAAGAAGTTGTTCAAGCGCGTAATCAAGCGGATGGCATTGCTCACGCAACACGTAAACAAATTGCAGAAGCTGGCGACGCATTGAGTGCTGCAGATAAAGAGAAAATTGAAGCTGCAATCGCTGAGCTTGAAACAGCAGCAAAAGGTGAAGATAAAGCAGAAATTGAAGCGAAAATTGAAGCTGTAATTAAAGCCTCTGAACCGTTAATGCAAGCAGCGCAAGCAAAAGCTCAACAAGCTGGTGGCGAGCAACCACAACAATCATCAGCAAAAGATGATGGTGTGGTAGATGCTGAATTTGAAGAAGTGAAAGATAATAAATAATTCACCGCTCTTCTTAGCATAAACAAAGGGCGTGGAAACACGCCCTTTTGGTGTATATATATTTGGGTAAATATGGATAAGTTTGAAAAAGAGGCTAGAAAAATTATTTCAGAAATTTCAGAAGTGTTAGGAAAAGAAATACTAAGTACAAGTTACAGATTTGAATTTCTTGGTATTCCACATAGTGCTCCAAAATCTTTAGATAATGGAAAAATGGCTATTTATATTTTTAAATATAAAGATACCTATTTAAAAATAGGTAAAGTTGGGGCTAAAAGCAAAGCTAGATATACTTCTCAACATTATTCACCAAAGTCTTCTATCAGTAATTTAGCTAAGTCAATTTTAAAAGATGAAGTATTTTCTATCTCTCATTCAATTACTAAAGAGAATGTTGGTCAGTGGATTAAAGATAACTGCCAAAGAATAAATATCTTAATTGATGAAGAATTAGGTCGCTTGGCATTATCGTTAATTGAAGCTGCATTACATTATAAATACAATCCTAAATATGAAGGTTAGAGCAAGGGAGATTTCGCTTTACATATATAAAATCATTGTGTGTGAAATCTTATTACCACTAGTTAAATTTTAGAATTGTTAATGAATTGGAATTATTATGGCAAAAAAAGATTACTACGAAGTCCTTGGCTTACAAAAAGGGGCTAGTGAGAACGACATTAAACGTGCGTATAAACGTTTAGCGTCTAAACATCACCCGGATAAAAACCAAGGCAGTAAAGAAGCAGAAGAAAAATTCAAAGAAATTAATGAAGCTTATGAAGTATTAGGCGACGATCAAAAACGCGCAGCTTATGATCAATATGGCCACGCAGCCTTTGAACAAGGTGGTGGCGCTGGTGGTTTCGGTGGCGGCTTTGGCGGCGCTGATTTTGGTGATATGTTCGGCGATATCTTTGGAGATATTTTTGGTGGCGGTGGACGTGGTCGCCAGCGTGTTGTTCGTGGCGAAGACTTACGCTATGACTTAGAAATCACTTTAGAAGAAGCTGTAAAAGGTACAACCAAAGATATTCAAATCAATACTCTTGTGCATTGTGATAGCTGTGGTGGCTCTGGGGCTGAAAAAGGTTCTAAAGTGGAAACTTGTCCGCATTGTCACGGTTCTGGTCGAATTCGTCGTCAACAAGGTTTCTTCGTATCTGAAAGTATCTGTCCAACTTGTCATGGTAGCGGTAAGAAAATTGAAAAACCTTGTCGCAGCTGTCATGGAGAAGGACGTGTTCATAAGAAAGAAAATCTTTCAGTAAAAATTCCTGCTGGCGTAGATACGGGCAACCAACTTCGCTTAGCTGGCAAAGGCGCAGCGGGCGAAAATGGCGCGCCAGCTGGAGATTTATATGTTGTGATTCACGTGAGAGAACATAATATTTTTGAACGTGACGGTAACAACTTATATTGCGAAGTACCGATTAGCTTTGCTACTGCAGCCCTTGGCGGTGAAATTGAAGTGCCAACCTTAGATGGCAGAGTGAAGCTTAAAATCCCAGCTGAAACGCAAACAGGAAAATTATTCCGCATGCGAGGCAAAGGTGTTGCCTCTACACGTAGCGGCTATGCGGGCGATTTGATTTGCCGTATTGTGGTCGAAACACCCGTTAATTTAACCAGCGAGCAAAAAGAATTACTTCAAAAACTTGAGGAAAGTTTACAAGGTAAAGATTTAAGTAAACACGCACCAAAATCTTCAGGATTTTTAGACGGTGTGAAAAAATTCTTTGATAATTTGGGTAAATCTGACAAATAAATATAATGAAAAAGTCCGCATTTCGCGGACTTTTTTATATGCAAATAATCTCTTCTCAAAATTACCGCACTTTGGGTTTTATTTGCGAACGGTATATTCGCCTTCACAAACCCATTTATAGCTCGTTAATGCTTCTAATCCCATTGGACCACGAGCGTGAAGTTTTTGGGTACTAACGGCAACTTCTGCGCCTAATCCAAATTGTCCGCCATCAGTAAAGCGTGTGCTTGCATTCACGTAAACGGCAGCTGCATCGACTTGATTAATAAATTGACGGGCTAGGTTTTGTGAGGACGTTAAAATACTTTCAGAATGTTGCGTACCATATTGGCGAATATGCTCAATAGCGGCATGAATATCTTTCACAACAACGACATTCAAATCCAATGATCCCCATTCTTCGCGTAATTCTTTTTCTGTTGCTTCGCAGACATTCGCACCCGCTTGTTTCAATATATTAAGTGCGGTGGATTTTGCATGATATTTTACGTTTTTGGCAGAGAGGTGAGAGACAAGTTTAGGTAAAAATTCTTCAGCAATAGAATGTTGAACTAACAATGTCTCCAATGTGTTACAGGTGCTTGGACGTTGGGTTTTGGCGTTATCAATAACAAAAATCGCTTTATTTTGATCCGCACTTTCTTCAACGAAAGTATGGCAAACACCCACACCACCCACAATAACTGGAATAGTAGAATGTTGTTTACACAATTCATGTAAACCCGCACCTCCTCGAGGAATAATCATATCCACATAGCGATCTAGTTTTAATAATTGCATAACGAGTTCACGGTTTGGATCAGTAATAGCTTGCACTGCAAATTTTGGTAAGCCGGCTTGCTCTAAAGCATTTTGCACAACTTCGATTAAAATTTTGTTAGAAAACTGTGTTTCTTTACCGCCGCGTAAAATCACTGCATTACCCGTTTTGAGGCAAAGACTTGCTACATCAATGGTCACGTTTGGGCGAGCTTCATAAATTGTTCCAATAACACCGATCGGAATGCGTACGCGTTCGATTTTAAGTCCGCTATCCAATGTACCGCCGTCTATGATTTTCCCCACAGGATCTGCAAGTGAAATAACGTGGCGTACATCATTAGCAATGCCTTGCAAACGTTCTTGCGTGAGCAGTAGGCGATCAATCAAGGCATCAGACAATCTATTTTGTTTGGCAAGTTCAATATCTTTTGCGTTTTCGGCTAAGATAAGCGGTGCTTGTTGTTCGAGTTGTTCTGCAATAATGGATAATGCACGATTTTTTTCAGCAGTGGTGAGTTGAGCCAAGATAAATGCCGCATCTTTGGCTTGTTTACCCATTTGTTCTAACATAATTATTTCCTTTATTGTATTTATTTCTTTTTATTTGGCAGCTTATCTTGTTCTTCCGATGTGAGTTCTTGGTAATTAAACACTGGCAACCCCCATTCGAAATGAATAGCTAAAAGACGTAAAGTAAAGCTGCTAATAAGTGTGAGTAACACGGCAAGAGTATGTTCTACTTGAAGTGTGCTTAATGCGTAATAAGTCAGAGTAGCAAATAGCGCAATGCTGGCGTAGAGTTCTTTTTGGAATACGAGAGGAATTCGATTGCATAGCATATCGCGTAGAACCCCGCCAAAGGCACCTGTAATACAGCCTGCAATGCTTACAATGGTGAGACCGTGTCCCATATCCATCGCAATTTGTGCGCCAATAATGGAATACACCACTAAACCCATCGCATCGAGTACCAAGAAAATAGTGCGAAAGTAGCGCATAAAATGATTGATGAACGGTGCAACATACACGGTAATTACCGCTGCACTTGCCACCATTAAAAAATATTCTGGATGCTTAACCCAGCCGAGAGGGTAATGTCCGAGTAGTACATCACGCACAGAGCCGCCTCCAATGGCAGTGACGGATGCGATAATTATCACGCCAAAAATATCCATTTTTTCACGACCAGCCGCAAGTGCACCTGTCATTCCTTCAGCGGTGATACCGATGATATATAAAATACTAAGTAACATTTATGTACCTAAGTGCGGTTATAATTGGTTTCATTCTACTTTAAAATTTAATGAATTTTTAGCATAATGGCGCATTATTTTTTCAGACGTCAAAATTATGTCAGAACAATCTTCTAAATATATCGCGGCATTGCTTGCGATATTATCGATCTCAATGGTGCTTGGCATCGATCTATTTATTTTTTCTTTGCAATCTGAAAAGCAAACAATGCCCCATTTAGGTGTAGGCGTGTTGGTTGCACAGCTAATTTCTTTGTTGGTGTTTTATCGCGGCGAAATTTGCCCAGGACAACGTGGTCGTTTAATCAAAGTTAATTTGACTTTTGCTATTTATTGGGCGGTGTGGTTGCTGATAAGCCTATTACAGAATAATCACACGCTTACTAACGTGATGAGCGTATGTGGCCTTTCTGTTGTGTATTTTATTTGGAAACAACCAAAAACTGAAAAAATCCGTAACAGTTTTTTATTGATGGCTGCATTAATTGCGGGTTTAGGTTGCTTGAGTTATTTAATGATTTTTGCCGTGCTTCCTGCAAGTGATTTTGCTGAGTATAACCCGTTTGCACCGATTTTATCTGGCGTGATTTTGGCAAATCTTGCGCTTGTTATTGCACGAAATCGTTTACAAGGTTTTATTGCATTGTTGCCCTTAGCCATGATTATATTGCTGGCCTTAAATGCTTTGGCAATATTTTTATTTTTACTTTTAAATGGCATGGAAAGTGCGGTTAATTCTGACAGTATTTTTGCTTACATCATTTATTTTGTTTGCCATTTTGTTATTGCGGCTATTCTGATTTTGCATAGTTTCCAAAAGTGGAAATTATCTGCCAATAGTTTATTTATCCTATTATTTATTGCTGTTTGTTTGCCGTTATGGATGGTCTTCGCTTAATAAAGGAAACAATCATTGAGCCGTGGGGATATTTACCTACGGCTTTTTAAATTTCGGCTGGTTAGAAAGTAATACGCCAATACGGAAATCGCGACACATGCCCCCATAGTAAAGAGCATTGGTGCGGCAGTATCCATTTTCATTGACGCAACTAAACTTCCCATAATTGCACCCACTGCAAAACGTACGCTACCAATCAAAGAATTTGCTGTGCCCGCCATTTGAGGACATCTTTCTAAAGCTGATGCCATTGAATTTGATGAAATCACTGGGTTTGGACCGACGAAAAAGGCGACGCCAATTGCCATTGGCCAAAAACCGAGATCTAAAAGTGCGGTCAAAATTAGCCACATTCCAGAAAGGAATTGAATTGTGAGGGCTATCCGTAACATTGTTTCTGCGCCCACTTTAGTGACAAATCGGCTATTTAAAAAAGAGGCAAAGATCATTGTAACGATATTCATCATAAAGAAATAACCGAACTGATCAACGGGAACGCCATAAATGCCGATATAGACAATTGATCCTGCAGTCACAAAAGCAAACAACCCACCAAAGCCAAAAGAGGCGGCAAACATATAGCCGAGCACGTCTTTTTGCTTCCAAAGCAGAAGGAAATTGCGAGCAATAATATTTAAGCGCAGCGGAATGCGATTTTCTTTTTTATGGGTTTCTGGAATGATGAAAAAGACCAATGTCGCGGCTAATAATCCCACGAGCGAAATAACGTAAAAAATCGCGTGCCAGTGGAAAAATTTAACGATGTAACCACCAATAATTGGTGCAACTAAAGGTGCAAGCATAAATACTAAGGTGATGGTGGACATTACTTTAGATAGCTGATCTTTACTAAATAAATCACGCAATAATGCGCCAGAAAGCACAACAGGGGCAGCACCAAAGAAACCTTGCACAAAACGAAGTGCGGTGAAATTTCCGACCGAATTTATTTCGGTGAGCACCAAAGCGGTTAGCGCGCCCACAATGACACCGAGTAAAATGATCGGTTTTCGTCCGAAACTATCACCAAAAGGCCCCCAGAAAAGCTGACCAAACGCCATGCCATAAGCAAAAGAAGTGAGCGTGTGTTGTACTTGTTCTGGACTCACGCCGAGATCTTTCGCAATTTCTAAAAAAGACGGCAAATACATATCCACGCCAAAAGGCGGTAGCATGGAGAGAATACCGAGCGTAAGAATAAAGATAAAAGTAGATTTTTGTTGACTCATCTTATTTCACCAAACTTTCGATTTCATTTTGAGTCAATGGGCGGTATTCGCCTTCTTCTAAGGATTCATCTAGTACAACATCCCCAATTTTCCAGCGATGTAATCCAACAACTTTATTCCCAAGTGCGGCAAACATACGTTTTACTTGATGATAGCGACCTTCAGAAATCGTCAAATTCACATTGTAATCATCTAAGATTTCTAATTTTGCTGGTTTAGTGGGTTCTTTTTCTCCGCGTAATAAAATGCCTTCCGCACAAGCAGCCGCATAATTTTCTTCTACGGGATCAGCTAATGTCACCAAATAGGTTTTTTCACAATGATGTTTTGGAGACGTGATGCGATGTGACCATTGTCCATCATCGGTAAGCAAGACGAGACCTGTTGTATCAACATCTAAGCGACCTGCGCTATGTAATTTCCCCGCTAAAGGGTAATCAAAAAATTGATAAATAGTTGGATAGTCGCCGTCATCATTAGAACAAACACAGCCTTGTGGCTTATTCAACATAAAATACTGGCCTTCTTCCACCCAAGTTAATAATTCATCTTCAAAATAAATTTCGTCTTCTTGTGAAATTTGTACCGAGCCACTTTTGACAATTTCACCATTAATTTTTACCGCACTTTGGCGGATCGCTTTTGTTGCTTGAGAACGCGTTAATCCCGTATTTTCAGCAATAAATTTATCTAATCTCATTATGTTTTCTCTTGTTAAAATTCGCTGGGCATTGTACAGGTTTTTGCTTTTAGAACGAAACAAAAAAGGCTGCAATGCAGCCTTTATCTATTAAGCTTGGTTAAACCACTTCACGTAATCGAATTGATCGTAATATTTTTTCCCATTCCAGCCAGAAAATTCAAAAATATCGCCCACCTGATTTTGCTTCTCGAAGCCTTTTATATAACAAGCCGATTTAAAAGTAGGGTAGGGCTTGTGAGTAAAAATTACTTTATTTTTGAAAGGGAGTTGATCAAAAAGTTGAATGTCTTTTTCGGTTACACCATCTCGATCTGTCATCATAATAAAAAGATTGTCTAAATTCATTCGTGACGTGCGAAGTTGCCATTTTTCATTGGCTTCTTGCTCACTGTGATAGTGCATAAAATGAATTTCAAGATCGGCAAGTTTTCCCACTGGATAACTTTTTTCTGTTTGTACGAATGTGAGAGGTTGAGTGCGGTAGAAATCTATATTTTGTAAATAACGCAAAAAATCCTGTGGCGAGAGATAGAGATTCACAAAAGGGGAATTAAACGGCTGGTGCAAATCATGTAAGATAAAAGCCCCCACGCAATTGGCTGAAATGACAGTCATGCCTTGGTTAGTCAATTTACGTTGTAATGAACGATTGATAAAAAATCGTTGGCATTTATTCACCGCACTTTTAAGTTTTTGAAATGGATTCATTTTATTATCCTCTATGATTCTCTTGTGAAAATCCTACCTTTTTTGCTAAAAAATGAAAAGTCTAGCTAATGCCTCGCATCAAAAAATTTTGTAATGATTTTGTGAAAATTTGCAGTCTGTCACAATTTTTTGAATAAAAAACCGCTATAATCGACGTAATATTTCAATCCTGTTTCAAGAAAATGGAGCATTTATTATGACCGAACAATTACGTCAAGCAGCCTTAGATTTCCACGAATTTCCAATTCCTGGAAAAATTGAAGTTACCCCAACAAAATCATTAGCAACCCAACGCGATCTGGCTTTAGCTTATTCACCGGGTGTGGCAGAGCCTTGTTTAGAAATTGAAAAAGATCCTGCTGCCTCTTACAAATATACAGCACGTGGCAATTTAGTGGCGGTGATTTCCAATGGTACAGCGGTGCTTGGACTTGGCAATATTGGCGCGCTAGCGGGCAAACCTGTAATGGAAGGAAAGGGCGTATTGTTCAAAAAATTCGCGGGCATTAACGTATTTGATATTGAAGTGAATGAACATGATCCCGATAAACTTGTTGATATTATCGCCTCGTTAGAGCCAACTTTCGGTGGGGTAAACTTAGAAGATATTAAAGCACCAGAATGTTTCTACATTGAACAAAAATTGCGTGAGCGAATGAATATTCCTGTCTTCCATGATGACCAACATGGAACAGCGATCATCAGTGCTGCCGCGATCATCAATTCTCTTCGTATTGTAGGTAAAAAAATTGAAGATGTTCGACTTGTGGCGTCTGGTGCGGGGGCAGCATCTATTGCGTGCTTGAACTTATTGCTTTCTTTAGGTATGAAACGTGAAAATATCACGGTTTGCGATTCGAAAGGCGTGGTATATAAAGGCCGTGATGACAAAATGGATCAAACCAAAAAAGATTATGCAATTGAAGATAATGGCTGGCGTAAACTTGGTGATGCGATGCCAAATGCTGATATTTTCTTAGGTTGTTCTGCGGCTGGTGCGCTTACACAAGATATGGTGAAAACCATGGCTGCGCATCCAATTATTCTTGCTTTAGCGAATCCAAATCCTGAAATTACTCCGCCAGAAGCGAAAGCGGTTCGTCCTGATGCAATTGTATGTACAGGCCGTTCTGATTATCCAAACCAAGTAAATAATGTGCTTTGTTTCCCATTTATTTTCCGTGGCGCATTAGATGTGGGCGCAACCACTATTAATGAAGAAATGAAACGTGCGGCAGTTTATGCCATTGCTGACCTTGCATTAGAAGAGCAAAACGAAGTGGTAACTTCAGCTTACGGTGGTGAAGGCGCGACATTTGGTGCCGATTATGTGATTCCTCGCCCATTTGATCCTCGCTTAATTGTGCGTATCGCACCAGCGGTAGCAAAAGCAGCAATGGAATCTGGTGTGGCAACTCGTCCAATTCAAAATTGGGATACTTATGTTGAAAAACTAACTCAGTTTGTTTACAAAACGAGCTTGTTTATGCGCCCTATTTTCAACCAAGCAAAAGCGGCAAAACAACGCATTATTTTAGCGGAAGGGGAAGAAAATAAAGCATTGCATGCTACTCAAGAAGTGATTTCAATGGGCTTGGCAAATCCAATCTTAATCGGTCGCCGCAGTGTGATTGAAGAAAAAATTAAAAAACTTGGTTTACGTTTAACCGCCGGTGTCGATTTTGAAATCGTGGATAACGAAGATAATCCTCGCTATGAAGAATGTTGGAAACATTACTACGAGCTTACCAAACGTAAAGGCATTACACCAGCGATTGCAAAACGCGTGGTGCGTTCTAATACAACCGTATTAGCTTCTACGTTACTTAGCTTAGGTTATGCAGACGCTTTAGTATGCGGCTTATTTGGTTCATACGGAAAACACCTTGCATCTATTCGCGATATCATTGGCTTAAAAGATGGTGTGAAAACTGCCGCAGCTTTAAATAGCCTTGTATTACCGACGGGTAACGTATTCTTAACGGATACCCATGTAAACAGTAATCCAACAACGGAAGAATTAGCCGAAATCACCTTAATGGCCGCAGAAGAAATCCATCGTTTTGGTATTGAACCTGCAGTTGCCTTGCTTTCCCATTCTAATTTTGGTTCATCTAATTCATTAGGCGCACCAAAAATGCGAGAAGTATTACAGATCGTTAAAGAGCGTAATCCGCACTTAATGATCGATGGTGAAATGCGTGGCGATTTAGCGATGAATGAAGCTCATAGAAAAGAAGTTATGCCTGATAGTCCATTGAAAGGAAGTGCAAATTTATTAGTGTTCCCTGATTTGAGCTCATCACGTATTAGTTATAGCTTATTACGCGGCACCACTACGGCAATTACCGTTGGCCCGATCTTAATGGGGATGAACAAGTCTGCGCATATTCTTAATCCGGGTGCGTCTGTTCGCCGTATTATTAATATGATTGCCTATGCTGCGGTGAAAGCACAACAAGAGTAATCAAAAAAGTGCGGTGAATTTTTATTAAATTTCCGTTGTTTACTTAACAAAGCCTCGATTTTTCTCGAGGCTTTATTTTTACATTCTAGTTAATGTGATTAGCTAAAATTGCGCTACACAGAATTCGGCATATTGTTTACATTTGAGATTAAGTAAAACTATGCGAAAATTGACCGCACTTTAAGACTTTTGTCATGTCGAAAAGGAACCAACCGATAGACAGTTGCCTATCTTTCTTTAATTTAATACGGCTTGGATGCCGTTGCATTAGTGGTTTTTAAAATGAAAAAAGCGCATTCCCCTTTATTCCCCATCTTCACCTTCGTGTTGATTAATCTCATCATCCTTTCCTTGTCCCGTTTGGGACTTGCAGTATGGCAATCAGAGCGTGTATCTGCCGTAGATGGCTGGTTGCAATTATTTTTGCAAGGCGTACGAATGGATGTGGTGGCACTCTGTTATTTATTTGGCGTACCTGCATTGCTCACAACATTGTTCCATAGCAACAAAGTTTGGGTAAAAATTTTACGCCTTTGGTTAACGCTTGGTAGCGTGTTTATTATCTTTATGGAAATTGCCACACCTGCCTTTATTGAAACCTACGATTACCGCCCAAATCGTTTATTTATCGAATACTTGATTTATCCGAAAGAAGTCTTTTCAATGCTTGCTGAAGGGCATTTAAGTGCGGTAATTTTTAGCCTTGTTTTCACGATTTTAGCAGCCGTGATTTATTGGAAAATTTCTGGTTGGGCAGTCAAAAATTTACGTTCAATGAGTTGGAAACTCCGCCCTGTAATTGCTTTTCTTGTTATTGTCGTGAGCTTCCTTGGCGCGCGTTCAAGTTTTCAACACCGTGGTATAAATCCCGCCATGGTGGCATTTTCTTCTGATGCGTTAGTGAATTCTTTGGTGCTTAATTCTGGCTATTCCGTCATTTATGCCGCTCAGCAATTTAAAGATGAAGAAAAATCTTCAGAAATGTACGGAAAAATGGATGCAGACGAAATGTTTCGTATTGTTAAAGCCAGCCGTGGCCGTCCAGAAAGTGATTACATTTCAGATAAATACCCAACTTTAACGAAAAATGTCGCGACTTATCAGGGTAAACCTAAAAATATCGTGATTTTGTTACAAGAAAGTCTCGGTGCTCAGTTTATTGGTACACTTGGTGGCAAACCACTTTCTCCAAATGTGGATCAGCTCGCAAAAGAAGGGTGGTTATTTGAAAATCTTTATGCAACAGGCACTCGTTCAGTACGCGGTATTGAAGCAACAACCGCAGGTTTTACGCCAACGCCAGCTCGTGCAGTGGTGAAACTTAATAATGCCCAAAGTGGTTTCTTTACTATTGCGGATTTATTACATAAACAAGGCTATAACACTTCCTTTATTTATGGCGGTGAAAAGCATTTCGACAATATGGCGAGCTTTTTCTATGGCAATGGCTTTAAAGATATTTGGGATCAACAAGATTATCAAAATCCAACATTTACTGGCACTTGGGGCGTGAGTGATGAGGATTTATTTGATAAAGCCAATGAAACTTTCACGAAATTACAAAATGAAGGTAAACCGTTTTTTAGTTTAGTGTTTAGTTCTAGCAATCACGATCCATTTGAATATCCAGATGGCAAAATTGAGCTTTATGAGAAACCAAAAGCCACTCGTAATAATGCGGCAAAATATGCGGATTATGCGTTAGGTCATTTCTTTAAAATGGCAAAACAGTCTAATTATTGGAAAGATACGATTTTCTTAATTGTTGCGGATCACGATTCTCGTGTAGGCGGAGCAAGTCTTGTGCCAATTAAGCATTTCCATATTCCAGCCTTGATTCTTGGTGATGGGATTACGCCACGTCGTGACAGCCGTCTTGTGAGCCAAATTGATATGCCAACCACATTACTTTCTTTAGCAGGAGTAAGTGGCAATTATCCAATGATTGGTTTTGATTTAACGCAAGATGTAAACCCAGATCGTGCCTTTATGCAATACGATCAAACTCAAGCAATGATGAAAGGCAATAATGATGTGGTGATTCAAATGCCAAATAAAGCGGCACAAGGTTATCATTATGATAAAGCTTCAGAAACTTTAACGCCAAAAGACGTGCCTGATGCAATGAAAAAAGAGGCATTGGCTCACGCTTTATTAGGTAGTTATTTATATAAGAATCGCTTGTATTCTTCAGGTGAAAATAAATAAACAGAACGCCAGCTTAAGCTGGCGTTTTTTTAGTTTTCAAAAACAAACTGTTCACGTAATTGATGTAATTGATCGCGAATTGCCGCGGCTTTTTCAAATTCCAAATCTTGCGCAAATTTATACATTTGTTGTTCCAATTTTTTGATTTGTTGTTGATATTCTTTGACATTTTTCGGTGCATTATAAAGTGCGGTTGGTTCTGCCGCCATTTTTCCACGTTGTTTATTGGCTTTCGCTTTTTGGTTTGCACCTTGCCCAATATCTAACAATTCACCGACTTTCTTATTTAATGCTTGTGGCACAATGCTGTGCTCTTCATTGTATTTTGCTTGTTTTTCACGACGACGATTGGTTTCAGTAATGGCTTTTTCCATCGATTTTGTGATGTTATCCGCATATAAAATCGCTTTACCATTTAAGTTTCGCGCAGCTCGGCCGATGGTTTGGATTAAAGAACGTTCGGAACGTAAAAATCCTTCTTTGTCAGCATCTAAAATCGCCACAAGAGACACTTCCGGAATATCTAAACCTTCGCGCAATAAGTTAATCCCAACCAATACATCAAATTCGCCCAAACGCAAATCACGGATAATTTCGACGCGCTCCACAGTATCAATATCAGAATGTAGATAACGCACACGAATCCCGTGTTCATCTAAATAATCCGTTAAATCTTCCGCCATTTTCTTGGTGAGTGTTGTCACTAAAACTCGCTCATTTTTATCCGCTCTTTGGCGAGCTTCGGAAAGTAAATCATCCACTTGAATAGACACTGGACGAATTTCAATGAGAGGATCAAGCAAACCAGTCGGGCGCACCACTTGATCGATGATTTCACTGCCTGATTTTTCTAATTCATAAGGTCCTGGAGTTGCGGAAACATAGATGGTTTGTGGGGCTAAGCGTTCAAATTCCTCAAAGCGTAACGGACGATTATCCAAGGCGGACGGTAAACGGAAACCATATTCGACTAAGGTTTCTTTACGTGAACGGTCGCCACGATACATTCCACCAATTTGAGGCACTGTTACATGAGATTCATCAATAATTAAAATAGCATCAGAGGGCATATAATCAAATAATGTTGGTGGTGGTTCGCCCTCATTTCTGCCCGATAAATAGCGAGAGTAGTTTTCAATACCCGAGCAATAACCCAATTCATTCATCATTTCAATATCAAATTGGGTTCGTTGACTAATACGTTGTTCTTCTAAAAGTTTATGTTCTTTAATGAAGTATTCACGGCGTGATACCAGTTCTTTTTTGATGTTTTCTATCGCATCTAAAATACGTTCTCTTGGTGTCACATAGTGAGTTTTAGGATAGATCGTAAAACGTGGTACTGCACCAAAACTACTGCCAGTGAGCGGATCAAATAAACTTAATCGTTCAATTTCATCATCAAATAATTCAATACGCACCGCACGATCATCGGATTCCGCGGGGAAAATATCAATAATTTCTCCGCGAACACGGAAAGTTCCACGCTGAAATGCTTGATCATTGCGGGTATATTGTAATTCCGCTAACTTCGCTAAAATTTGGCGCTGATCGATAATGGCACCTTGTTGTAAATGCAACATCATTTGTAAATAGCTATCAGGATCACCCAAACCATAAATTGCAGAAACGGATGCTACCACGATGGTGTCTCGACGTTCTAAAAAAGATTTCGTCGCAGAAAGACGCATTTGTTCGATTTGATCATTAATAGACGCATCTTTTTCAATAAAGGTATCACTGCTGGGCACATAGGCTTCTGGCTGATAATAATCATAGTAAGACACAAAATATTCCACCGCATTTTCTGGAAAAAAGGCTTTCATTTCTGCATAAAGCTGGGCAGCAAGGGTTTTATTTGGCGCAAGTAACATTGCAGGGCGATTTAATTGAGCGATTACATTCGCGATAGTAAACGTCTTCCCCGAGCCTGTTACACCAAGCAAAGTTTGATGTGCCAATCCATCTGTTAAATTTTCAGCCAATTTTTCGATAGCTTGTGGCTGATCGCCAGAGGGACGAAAATCGGAATGCAGAATGAATGGTTTTGTGTTGATTTTCTCAGACATAAAGTGCGGTCGGTTTTTTCATAGTTTTGAATAATGTCTATTTTAGCATATTTAATGTGTAAAATTGATCAGGCAAAAATCTAAGTTTTACACAGACTTAGTGATGTCAAGAGGAAGATGTCACAAATTCAATAAAAAAAACTTTAATTTTTTACTAGACAAAACTTAACTTATTGATTTTAAAATAAAATTCAATTTTAGGCTAATCTGTAATCAAGATCGAACAATCCTTGTAAGAACAAGGGATCCGCAAAATTTTAAAAAGTTAATCCACAAAGTTATCCACAGGCTCTGTGGATAGAAAAAGAAGTCGAAAATTCATAAAAATGAATGATGAAAAAAGATTATTAGCATGAACTATTATCCATTGCTTATAAAAAAACTCTCTCGAGATGTCGAGAGAGTTTTTATTATCGTTTAGTAATGAACTACCATTGATAGCCCATACCAGCACCTACAGCATAATCTCCAGAGGTGGTTGCAGAGCCACTCATTTTGAAATGTGTTCGATTGGTGTCACTTGCACGGTTGATACCTACAGCAACAGCACTTCGGCCTTTAAAGTTACCAACCCCTACACCAACCATAGTTCCGCCAGCTCGGTTTGCTGTTGGTATATTCGCCATTGCTACAGCGCCTGCGATACCGCCTCTCAGTTTTTTATCTGTTTGTTGTAATTCTCTACGAACAGAATTTACAGAATTATCAACATAGCTCTTATTCGGTGCGTTAGCAATAGATTGTCTAAATTCATTACGAACAGAATTTATAGAATTATCAACATAGCTTTTATTTGGTGCGTCAGCAATAGATTGTTTTAATTCATCACGAACAGAGTTTACAGAGTTATCAACATAGGTCTTATTCGCTGCATTATCAATAGATTGTTTCAATTTATCTTTTAATTTATAGGCTATATTACCATTGTTATATGAAACCTCTAATCCCTCATCTGCGTTGAAATTAAGCGTGTTATTAGTATTATTTTTTGCTGATTGACTATTATTCGTCATAGTTTTAGCGTCTTTGCCATTTACTTTGAATTTATATTCCGTTTTGGCAATTTCATCAGTTGCTGTACGAACCGCATTTACAGAATTATCAACATAGCTCTTATTCGGCAGGTCAGCAATAGATTGTTTTAATTCATCACGAACAGAATTTACAGCAGTATCAACATCGCTCTTCTTGGCTGCATTCTCAATAGATTGTTTCAATTCATCCTTTAATTTATAGGTTATAGTATCACTTTCATATGCAACCTCTAATCCCTCACCCGCTGCGAAATTAAGCGTGTTACTAGCATTATTTGTTGCTGAATCACTCTTATTCCCCATAGTTTTACCATTGCCATTTACTAGGAATTTATATTCCGTGTTGGCAATTCCATTAGTTGCTTTGATTACATTGTGAAGCTGTGCACCATTAATTGCATCTGTTGAGGTTTCAGAAATTGATCCAGCTGCCACATTTTGAATCTGACGTTTAATATTATCCTTACCAAAACTGACAGTACCATTATTGTTACTTTGTTTAACAGAATTACCTAAACTATAGGTTTTATCACCAATTTGGATATCGCTTACAGTATTTGCATCTGAGGACTCGGAGTTATAACCAATGGCAATATCACCAGCCTTCTTCGATTTTGCATTTTGACCTAATGCAAGTCCATTCACTGCTTCTACGTTAGATCCTGTACCAATACTGATGCCTTGTTCAGCCAATGCTTTTGCATTATATCCAATCGCAATAGCTCGCTTATTATTTAGACTAGAGTCTCGAACTTTGATTTTTTCCTTTTTCTCGTTGGTCTTTTCTGTATATTTAACACCAACCGTAGCGCCAGTACCTATAGCGATGGAATTCTCTGAATAGCCACCAATATCTGCGCCGCCTCCAATAGCGGTAGCGCCAATAGAACCATTTTGAATGTTTTTACCAATAGAAATAGCATTTAAATTAGCTGCACTTGCTTTATCACCAATAGCAATAGCGCTATCTCGAATAGCCTCTGCCTCAGCTCCAATTGCAATCGTTCTATTTGAAGTACCTGTTGAGCCGTCGTTTTTACCAGCAGTGGCTTTATAACCTATTGCTAATGATTCTGTTGCCTTATTCGTTATTTTTGATTCTGTACCAATAGCGATAGAGTCCTTAGTTACTGCATTTGCCTTTACACCAACAGTAATTGCGTTAGCCCCTGTTGCGCCAGCTTTCTCTGTAAATTTACCAAAGTTCTCGGCACTACTATCCGAAGTAGCTGATGCATTAACATGCACAAAGCCTTTATCATTCGCAACGATTTCATTAGAATTACTAGCTGCATAAGCTATGTTACTGGCAAGAATAGATGTAATCACTGTAGCCAGAATCGATACACAATGTGTTTTGGCTATTTTGTTTGTACGAGATGTTGAGCTAGATTTAGCTGCGCCTCTTGCCAATTCTGAAACGACTTCTTGTCTTTGCATACTTTTGTTCCAAATAACTTTAAATATAGTGTTCATTGATAATCCTCAATAGGTTAAATTCTAGGTATTAAACATTTCTAGAAGGTATAGCTAAGCCATCTAAAAATATCAGCGCATTCTGTCATATAAATGATGATAAAACCATCGTTTTTTTTGTAAAGATTTGTAAAGAAAATGATCGTTAAATTGTTATATCTTCCTGCTTGACAAGATATTCTCTTATCATTAAAATCTGCGCCCTATTCCTTGTGATACAAAGTTTATTCCTCCTTAGTTCAGTCGGTAGAACGGTGGACTGTTAATCCATATGTCGCTGGTTCAAGTCCAGCAGGAGGAGCCAATTTTTCTTTTGGTTTAGAGTTTGTTTGTCTCCTTTTACAGATTCTAAATTAGTAACCAAAAGATTTTGAGCCCATCATGTTGATGGGCTTTATTTTTAATTTCAAAATAGGATTTTGCTTCCGCCAGTTGAGATGGTTGTGCCGTATAACAAACTCAAGGCAAAAAATAGCATTATTCCACCTGCTATTAATTTCACGATACTTTCGCTTTTTCCCTTTGTATGTTTTGAACTATACCAACTCCCTAAGTGAATTGCAGTATTTCGTGCATAACGTACAATTCCCGCGAAGGCTGACAGCATAAGTCCTGTGCCGAAAGACATAGCTAATACAGCTAAAATTCCCCAGCCATAAAGATCAAGCATATAAGCTAAAAATAAAACGAAAATTGCACCGCTACATGGTCGCATACCAATTGTTAGAATCACGAGAAATTGTGATTTTAGATTGGTTGCTTGTGCAGTTTGCGTGGGGCTTGGCAAATGTTGGTGTCCACAGCTACAAGTGTTTGGCTGAAAAGTGCGGTTATTTTTCACCGCACTTTTTTCGTATAGAGAGAGGGGATTTAGGGATTTAATGGTTAATTTAGCTTTTTTACGATAGGCACGTAAGCCTTGCCAAATCCAATAACAGCCGAGAAATACTAATAATAGCAAGGCAGATCGTTCTAACCAAAGCTGACTTAATTTGAAATAACGTGATGATAGATTAAGTACCACAACGAGCAATGTTGTTGCTGTAATTGCGACAATGCCTTGCATTAAGGAAGAAAGTAAACTCAAAATGGTGCTTTGTTTTAATTGGCTTTCATGAGTGGAAAGATAGCTGGCGATAATAAATTTGCCATGTCCAGGCCCGAGGGCATGAAGTACGCCGTAAACAAAGCTAGCGAAAATAAGCGTAATGCCTGCCTTGATGCTATTATTTTGAATTTGATGTAAATTTTCCGAAATAAGTTGATTAAAATCTTTTTGCCATGCAGCAATATGTAAGAAAAACCAAGGGGAAAAATAGCCAAGTAAGGCGAGTGCAATCACTAATAACACGAGCCCTGTTTTATATTTTTTCATTTCTACTCACATTGAATTATTATTTTTTGCGCGAACATTACGCCTAAGGAATCATCTTCGTTCTTTTGGGATTTATCAAGTGAAGAGGCGTAAGCTTGGATTTTTTCATCCACATTAGGTTCAATTAATTTTCCTTGGCAATTTTTCGGGAGTGCGGAAAAATCTACCGCACTTTTTGAGGCGTAAGTCATCGCCACATAATAAGTAGGATCGTAAGTTTGTAAGCTAAATGTGTTTTTTTCTAAATTTTGAGAATGGGCGAGTGGTACATCAAAATAATATTGCAGTTGTAATCCTTGGATTTTTACGCCGTAATTTTTCGGGTGAGGAGAATATTTGATTTTGTTATTTTGAGCATCATATAGATAGCTAAAATAATGTTCACTCACAATATTTCCCATGACATCATCGATGAGTTTTTGCTGATCATTTTTTGTTTTAGCCTGTTTCATATCATAAATAACTGCGGACGAACTTGGTTCATCCAGCGTCCATTTCATTGATAAGCCGGTGAGTTGATTATTTTCTATGATAGGCGTGGTTTGCATATCTATAAATGCATGGGGGTGAGCTAAAACACTACAACTAATGAATAGACCGAGTAATAATGAATACGTTTTCACAAAAAATCCTAATTATTTTGAACGTTAGCATTAGAAGTTGTTTATTCTACACTCAAAAACGAATTTTTCTGTCAAAAATGTTGATGTAAATCAAAAAAACTCTCAATAGCATTTCCCTTGCCTTTCAATATTCAGTAACATAGCTCCGTCAAGTGATTGCTTGATATTCATAAAGTTCCTAAATAAAATAATCATAAATATAGCTAAACTACTTTCCTGCCACCCGTTTCGGGTGGTTTTTTTTATCTAAAATTTATTAGGATAGGATGTTTGTATATCTTTTGTGTTTTAATTGTATTTCATTGTATGTTATTGTGTATGTTAAGCATAATTGATAAGGAGAAAATAATATGGCTGCAGTTAGCTTTCGAGTACCTGATGAAACTAAAAATATAGCGTTTGAAGTGATTAAAAGTTATGGTCTTTCCCCAACTCAAGCACTTAATATGTTTTTAGCTCAAATAGCTAAAACGAAAGCGATTCCAGTATCATTAGATTATCAAACTGAACAGATCCCTAACTCAAAAACGATAATGGCTATGGCAGAGTTAGATAATCATCATGGGCATGAATACAAAACATTGGAGGAATTCCATCAAGCAATGCTAGCGGAGATGAAATCATGATTTCAGTGAGTGGGGAATATAAAAGAGAATTTAAAAAACATATTCCTACTATCATAAATAGTCCAGAATATATTGAAGTTATGTATTGTCTTTTGAATAGCTTACCATTGCCAGAAAAATATAAAGATCATGCTTTAACTGGAAATTGGAAAGGTTGGAGAGATTGCCATATAAAGAATGATCTTGTGCTTATTTATAAAGTGGTGGGAGATGAAATAAGGCTGGCTCGCCTTAATACTCATTCAGAAATTTTTGGTTAATTGTGAGGATTGGACTGAATCTTGCTATTGCTATCCTATATTTTCGCCCTATTTTCCAGTAGAATAGGGCGTCATTTTTAATGAGGAATAATTAATGTCAACGCAATTTGTATATACGATGCACCGTGTCGGTAAAGTGGTGCCACCGAAGCGTCATATTTTGAAAGATATTTCTTTAAGCTTTTTCCCTGGCGCTAAGATCGGGGTTTTAGGTTTAAATGGTGCGGGTAAATCAACCCTTTTACGCATCATGGCGGGCGTAGATAAAGAATTTGAAGGGGAAGCTCGTCCACAGCCAGGAATTAAAATCGGTTATCTTCCGCAAGAACCAAAATTAGAACCGCAACAAACCGTGCGTGAAGCTGTGGAAGAGGCTGTTTTTGAAGTGAAAAATGCACTGACTCGTTTAGATGAAGTGTATGCACTTTATGCGGATCCTGATGCGGATTTTGATAAATTAGCGGCAGAACAAGCCAATCTTGAAGCCATTATTCAAGCGCATGATGGTCATAATTTAGATAACCAATTAGAACGTGCGGCAGATGCATTACGTTTACCAGATTGGGATGCCAAAATTGAACATTTATCTGGGGGCGAACGCCGCCGTGTGGCACTTTGTCGCTTATTACTTGAAAAACCAGACATGCTCTTATTAGATGAACCAACTAACCACTTAGATGCGGAATCTGTAGCATGGTTAGAACGTTTCTTACATGACTACGAGGGCACTGTTGTCGCAATTACCCACGACCGTTATTTCTTAGATAACGTAGCGGGTTGGATCTTAGAGCTTGACCGTGGTGAAGGTATTCCTTGGGAAGGCAACTATTCTTCTTGGTTAGAGCAAAAAGAGAAACGCTTAGAGCAAGAACAAGCGGCTGAAAATGCGCGTCAAAAATCCATTGCGAAAGAGTTAGAATGGGTTCGTCAAAATCCGAAAGGCCGCCAAGCGAAAAGCAAGGCACGTATGGCGCGCTTTGATGAATTGAACTCTGGCGAATATCAAAAACGAAACGAGACGAACGAACTCTTTATTCCACCTGGTCCACGCTTAGGTGATAAAGTGATTGAAGTGCAAAACTTAACCAAGTCTTATGGCGACCGTACTTTAATTGATGATTTATCATTCAGTATTCCAAAAGGTGCAATTGTTGGGATTATCGGGGCAAATGGTGCGGGTAAATCGACCCTATTCCGTATGCTTTCAGGTCAAGAACAACCAGATAGCGGCTCAATTACAATGGGCGAAACTGTTGTACTTGCTTCGGTGGATCAGTTCCGTGACTCAATGGATGATAAGAAAACAGTATGGGAAGAAGTGTCTAATGGACAAGATATTCTCACGATTGGTAACTTTGAAATTCCAAGCCGTGCATATGTGGGACGCTTCAACTTCAAAGGCGTAGATCAACAGAAACGTGTGGGCGAATTATCGGGTGGTGAACGTGGTCGTTTACACTTAGCTAAACTTCTACAACGTGGTGGTAACGTACTGTTATTGGACGAACCAACCAATGACTTAGACGTTGAAACTTTGCGAGCCTTAGAAAATGCGATTTTAGAATTCCCGGGCTGTGCAATGGTGATTTCCCATGACCGTTGGTTCTTAGACCGTATCGCAACGCATATTTTAGATTACGGTGATGAAGGTAAAGTCACGTTCTATGAAGGTAACTTCTCAGACTACGAAGAGTGGAAAAAGAAAACCTTAGGCGATGCAGCGACTCAGCCACATCGTATTAAATATAAACGTATTGCGAAGTAATTTATATTGAGAAAGTGCGGTTGATGTTGACCGCACTTTTCTTACTTTTTTTGGAGTGATTATGCTAGTTTATTTACATATTTTTTTCGCCTTTTTAAGTTTTGCCTTGTTGGTGATTCGTGGCGCAATGCAACTTACTGGCAAAAACTGGCGTTCGATAAAATTATTAAAAATTTTACCGCACTTATCAGATACCTTGCTGATTGTTTCTGGTGTCGTCATTTTATATCTCTTTGCTTTTGATATTGAATGGTGGTTGGTAGCTAAATTCGTATTACTGATTTTGTATATCGTGTTTGCTGCAAAATTTTTCAGTAAAAAAGTTTCTCAACCCAAAAGCATTTTCTTTTGGCTTGCTTGCGTAAGTTTTATTGGCTCGATGTTAATTGCCTATTTAAAATAACACGATGCCATCTCGCCAACTTCAAATTTTAATCTGTAAAACTTTGCCGCTTGTGCCTGATAACGTATTAATTATCGGCGAAAGTGGCATTGCTTTTTCTAAAGCAACGAATTTGCTCGGACAAGAATTTGAACATATTTTATTTGATGGACGAAATGGCATTCATCTTGAAGCGCTAGCTATTGCCGCTGGAACACTGAAAATGGGCGGTACGCTTTGTTTAGTGTTATCCGATTGGGAAAATTTATCTCAGCAACCTGATCAAGATAGTTTACGTTGGAATGGAAATCAGTCAGTAATCGCCACACCTAATTTTATTTATCATTTCAAACAGTGCATTGAACGCTATCATTTCCCTGTTTTAAGAGAGGAAAGCGCGCTTGAATTTCCTGCATTTTTTTATTCTAACGAGCATCATAAAAATGCCACGTTAGCGCAACAACAAATTATCGAGAATATTTTACAAGCCGAGCAGGATATTTATTTTCTAACCGCCAAGCGGGGAAGAGGAAAATCCGCATTATTGGGGATGCTTGCTAACCAAATTCAGGCACCAGTTTATCTCACTGCACCAAATAAAAGTGCGGTACATTCGGTTATCGAATTTTCAGAAGGGGGAATTGAATTTATTGCTCCTGATGAATTGGCTATTCGGTTACAACATGAACCAGACTTCAGTCAATCTGCTTGGTTGCTTGTAGATGAAGCAGCGATGATCCCATTGCCGTTATTGCAAGAATATTCTCAATATTTTCAACATATTGTCTTCAGTACTACAATTCATAGCTACGAAGGAACAGGGCGTGGTTTCGAATTAAAATTTAAACGGAAAATTCACCGCACTTTTCAGCATTTTGAGCTTAAACAGCCCCTACGTTGGCAAGAAAATGATCCGTTAGAACATTTTATTGATGATCTTTTGTTACTAAATGCCGAAGATGAGTTTCAGCAATTTCCTTTTCAGCCCCATCTCCCTTATCAAATTCGAGAAGTGCAAAAACCACAGCATATTGTAGATTTTTATGGCTTAATGACATTGGCGCATTATCGAACCTCGCCACTTGATCTTCGCCGTTTACTTGATGGGGAAAATCAACTTTTTTATTTTGCCGAATATCAACAGAATTTGCTCGGTGCAATTTGGGCATTAGAAGAAGGAAATATGGCTGATGATGAATTGATTATTCAAATTCAACAAGGTAAACGCCGCCCTAAAGGGAATCTTGTGCCGCAGGCATTATGTTTCCATGAAAATTTATCCCACGCCTGTAAATTACGATCTTTACGCATTTCTCGTATAGCGGTTCAGCCAAATTGGCAAAAACAGGGTATTGGTCAAAATCTAATGAAATATATGGAAAATTCAGAAGTGGATTTTCTTTCGGTGAGTTTTGGCTACACTGACGAACTCGCAAAATTTTGGCAAAAGTGCGGTTTTGTTTTGGTGCATTTAGGTGAGCACCAAGAAGCGAGTAGTGGTTGTTATTCAGCGATTGCCCTTAAAGGTCTTTCCAAAGAAGGCTTGGCTTTGGTTGAGACTGCGTACAAACAATTTCAGCGTAATATCCCTTTATCTTTTCATCCGTTCGCCATAAATCTTGAGCAAAATCAGCTTGATTGGCAGCTTGATGAGTTCGATTGGCTGAGCTTAAAAAACTTCGCTAATTTTCACCGCACTTTATTTTCTAGCCTTCCTGCGATGAGGCGTTTATTAAAATTAGCGGGCAAAGAAAATTTCCCATTAATTTCTGCTTATTTAACAAAAAAACAACTTCCCATTAACAAGAAAAAAGGCGTAGAATGTTTACGTTTAGAAATTAAACAATATTTGGAACGAGGAACTTTATGACAGAACAAACTGAGAAAGCAAAATGTTGGTTTAAGCGTGCACTTGAAAAATATGATAATTTCATTAAAGAGTGGGGGTTAGATCAACCTAATTGTAGCTGCGTGCCTATGTCAGCAACAGAAGATGAAAATGGTAATTTGAAGAAAGAAGAATCTCCTTTAAAGAAATAAATATTAACTGTTTTTTTAAACAGTAAATTTATTGAAAAATAAGTCAAATTTTAGTACACTATGCGTCAATTTTATACAAGATTGGCGCATTATTTATATTTATGAAAACGGCTTTTTTCCAACCTGATATTCCTACCCAACCCAATGATCATAAAATTTTAGGCAATGTATTACCCGGTGCCGATGCTCTGGCGATTAGTGAAATTGCAGAGCAAAATCAAAATTTAACCGTAGTAGTGACACCAGATACGCGAAGTGCGGTGCGTTTATCACGTGTTTTATCGGAATTAAGCAGCCAAAATGTATGCCTTTTTCCTGATTGGGAAACCTTACCTTACGATACCTTTTCTCCCCATCAAGAAATTATTTCCTCTCGTTTAAGTGCGCTTTTCCATTTACAAAATGCGAAAAAAGGCATTTTCTTATTGCCGATTTCGACATTAATGCAACGCCTTTGCCCGCCGCAATATTTACAACACAATGTGCTTCTGATTAAAAAAGGCGCTCGCTTGGTCATTGATAAAATGCGCTTACAATTAGAAGCTGCAGGCTATCGTGCTGTGGAGCAAGTATTAGAACATGGTGAATATGCGGTTCGTGGAGCCTTGTTGGATCTTTTCCCGATGGGAAGTGCGGTGCCTTTTCGTCTTGATTTTTTTGATGATGAAATTGATTCCATTCGCACTTTTGATGTGGATACGCAACGTACTCTTGATGAAATTAACTCAATTAATCTTTTGCCTGCTCACGAATTTCCAACGGATGACAAAGGGATTGAATTTTTCCGTGCGCAATTTCGTGAAACCTTTGGTGAAATTCGCCGAGATCCCGAACATATTTATCAGCAAATCAGTAAAGGTACCTTGATTTCTGGCATTGAATATTGGCAGCCTCTTTTCTTTTCTGAAATGGCAACGTTGTTTGATTATTTGCCGGCAGAAACGCTGTTTGTTGATATGGAAAACAATCAAATGCAAGGTGAGCGTTTTTATCAAGATGCCAAACAGCGTTATGAACAACGTAAAGTGGATCCGATGCGTCCGCTTTTATCGCCTGAAAAATTATGGCTCAATGTTGATGAAGTCAATCGCCGATTGAAATCTTATCCACGCATTACATTTAAAGCGGAAAAAGTGCGGTCATCGGTACGCCAGAAAAATTTACCTGTTGTCGCTTTACCAGAAGTGACCATTCAATCCCAGCAAAAAGAACCATTGGGACAACTCCGCCAATTTATTGAGCATTTTAAAGGAAATGTACTGTTTTCGGTGGAGACGGAAGGTCGCCGAGAGACGTTGCTTGATTTGCTTTCACCGTTAAAACTCAAACCAAAACAAATTCAATCATTGGATCAGGCTGAAAATGAAAAATTTAGCTTGTTAGTCAGTTCTCTTGAACAAGGTTTTATTATTGAACAATCGCTTCCTATTGCGATTATTGGTGAAGCTAATTTACTTGGCGAGCGGGTTCAACAACGTTCTAGAGATAAACGTAAAACAATTAATCCTGACACGCTTGTGCGCAATCTTGCCGAGTTGAAAATAGGGCAGCCCGTTGTGCATCTTGATCACGGTGTAGGGCGTTATGGCGGTTTAGTCACCTTAGATACAGGCGGTATTAAAGCAGAATATTTGCTGTTAAATTATGCAAATGAATCAAAACTTTATGTGCCAGTGACTTCATTACATCTCATTAGCCGTTATGTTGGTGGTTCTGATGAAAGTGCGCCATTACATAAATTGGGTAACGAGGCTTGGGCGAAATCACGCCAAAAAGCAGCGGAGAAAATTCGTGATGTGGCGGCCGAGTTATTAGATGTTTATGCACAACGTGAAGCGAAGAAAGGCTTTGCCTTTAAATATGATCGTGAAGAATTTCAACAATTTGCCGCAACTTTTCCTTTTGAAGAAACTTATGATCAGGAAATGGCAATTAATGCAGTGATTTCGGATATGTGTCAGCCAAAAGCAATGGATCGCCTTGTTTGCGGTGATGTAGGTTTTGGTAAAACTGAAGTGGCAATGCGCGCTGCCTTTTTGGCGGTGATGAATCATAAACAAGTGGCAGTGCTAGTGCCAACCACACTGTTAGCCCAACAGCATTATGAGAATTTTAAAGATCGTTTTGCGAATTTGCCTGTGAACGTAGAAGTGTTATCGCGTTTTAAAACCGCAAAAGAACAAAAACAAATTCTGGAAAACCTTGCAGAAGGTAAAGTCGATATACTGATTGGTACCCATAAATTAATTCAATCAGATGTAAAATTTAGCGATCTTGGTTTGTTGATTATTGATGAAGAACATCGTTTCGGTGTGGGGCAAAAAGAGAAAATCAAACAGCTTCGTGCGAATATAGATATTCTTACCTTAACGGCAACGCCAATTCCGCGTACGCTTAATATGGCAATGAATGGCATTCGTGATCTTTCTATTATTTCTACGCCTCCTGCGCGCCGATTAAGTATTAAAACTTTTGTTCGCCAGAATGACGATCTTGTTGTACGAGAAGCGATTTTGCGTGAAATCTTACGTGGCGGACAGGTTTATTATCTCCATAATGATGTCGCAAGCATTGAAAATACAGCAGAAAAATTGACCGCACTTGTGCCTGAAGCACGAGTGATTGTGGGGCACGGACAAATGCGAGAACGTGAGTTAGAACGTGTGATGAGTGATTTTTATCATCAGCGTTATAACGTCTTAGTTTGTTCAACCATTATCGAAACGGGTATTGATGTGCCAACGGCCAATACCATTATTATTGAACGAGCAGATCATTTTGGTTTGGCTCAGTTGCATCAATTACGCGGACGCGTCGGGCGTTCACATCATCAGGCTTATGCTTATTTGCTTACGCCCCCACCTAAAATGATGACAAAAGATGCTGAACGACGCCTAGATGCGTTAGAAAATCTTGATAATCTTGGGGCTGGTTTTATTTTAGCAACTCATGATTTAGAGATTCGTGGCGCTGGCGAATTACTCGGAAATGAACAAAGCGGACAAATCGAAAGCATTGGTTTTTCGCTTTACATGGAATTATTGGATGCGGCGGTTAAAGCGTTAAAAGAAGGGCGTGAACCATCATTAGAAGAATTGACTCAACAACAAGCGGATATTGAATTGCGCGTACCCGCTTTATTGCCAGATGATTATTTAGGCGATGTGAATATGCGTTTATCCTTTTATAAACGTATTGCTGCAGCAGAGAGTAAATCAGAGTTGGACGAGTTAAAAGTTGAGTTAATAGATCGATTCGGATTATTGCCTGATGCGACAAAAAATCTACTGCAAATTGCAGAATTGCGTTTGCTGGTTGAGCCGTTGAAAGTTGTGCGAATTGATGCAGGAACACAAGGAGGTTTCATTGAGTTTTCACCAAAAGCACAAGTGAATCCAGATAAATTTATTCAATTAATTCAAAAAGAACCTATTGTGTATCGATTTGATGGTCCATTGAAATTTAAGTTTATGAAAGACCTATCTGATAACAAAGTGCGGTTAGAATTTGTGGTAGATTTGTTGAAAGCAATTGCTTCATAAAAAAAGTCCGATCATCATGATCGGACTTTTTGTTTATACCTTTGGTGGAAGAATTATTGTACTAATAAGTAAAAATTGTTGTCTCCACGTAAAATATTTAAGGCCACAGCCGATGGTTCATCATCAAGCGCTTTACTTAATTCAGCCGTGTTTTCAACCAGTTGACGGTTTATACCAATAATAATATCGCCAGCTTTTAAACCTCGTTGCGCAGCAAGCGAGTTCGGTTGAACTTTGGTGATTTCAATCCCTTTGATGCCTTTTGCATCATAGTTTTTCAATGTAGCGCCATCTAACGCAGGTAATTCTGTTTTAGAGGAAAGTTGGTTTCCATCATCCGCTTGTAATTTCACTTTAACATCGTGAGATTTCCCATCGCGTAAGTAAGTTAAACTAATCTCTTTTCCTGCACCAGATGTAGCGATTTTTGCACGCATTTCTGCGAAACTTGAGATTTTTTGGCCGTTCATCGCCGTGATAATATCTCCTGCTTTAATGCCCGCTTTTTCAGCAGCAGATTTCGGTAAAACTTCACTTACAAATGCGCCTTGTTGCGCGCTCACATTAAAGGCTTTAGCTAAATCAGCATTGAGTTCGCCACCTTTAATACCAAGCAATCCTCGGCGAACTTCACCAAATTCCAGAATTTGTTGTACTAAATTATTTGCTTGATTACTTGGAATCGCAAAGGCAATACCTGCGTTGCCACCGCTTGGCGAAATAATCGCGGTGTTGATACCAATGAGTTCACCATTTAGGTTGACTAATGCACCACCTGAATTACCGCGGTTTACTGCAGCATCGGTTTGAATATAGTTTTCATAAGCACCGCTATCAGAGCCAGTTGAGCGCCCTAATGCAGAAACAATGCCTGATGTAACAGTTTGACCTAAACCAAATGGATTACCAATTGCAACAGTAAAATCGCCTACGCGTAATTTATCGGAATCAGCAAATTTGATTTCTGTTAAATTACTTGGTTTTTCAAGTTGAACTAATGCAATATCTGATTGCTCATCTTTACCCACTAATTTCGCTTTAAACTCACGGCCATCTTGTAATTGCACGGTAATTTTATCAGCCCAGTCAATAACATGATTATTTGTTAAAACATAACCTTTGCTTGCATTGATAATGACGCCAGAACCTAGACCACGGAAGTTACGTTTTGATTCACCGCGTCCACCAAATTGTTCAGCAAAACGATCACCGAAGAAGAATTTAAATTCTTCTGGAATATCGTCCTGAAAAGGAGAACGTGAATCAACTTTTGCTTTTCCTTCAACAGAAAGCGTCACCACAGCAGGTTGAACTTTTTCTAACATAGGTGCCAAACTATTTTGCTGTGAAATGAAGCTTGGTAAATCAGCTTGAGCAACAAATGGTGTGCTCAAAACGCTTAATCCGAGAGCAATACTGCTTAATACAAAACGTGTTTTTTTCATAAAATACTCCAAAATAGATTTCAGATAACGTGCTCTATGAGACAAAGAAATAAAAAAAATGTTCAATCATGGATTTATTTCTCATATTTATTGAACGTTTCTAAAGGAAATCGGAGCAGTACAAAAACGCCTTACAAGTAGCAAATTCTGCAAATTTATGGTCTAATATGCAGAATTTTCTAGTCAATAAAAAGGTCGAAAAATGAGCTGGATTAACCGAATTTTTAGTAAAGGTCCGTCTTCTTCTACTCGAAAAGCAAATGTGCCGGAAGGAGTGTGGACAAAATGTACTTCTTGTGAACAAGTACTTTATAGTGAAGAGCTTAAACGTAATCTTTATGTTTGCCCTAAATGCGGTCATCATATGCGTATTGACGCACGTGAGCGTTTATTAAAATTATTGGACGAAGGTTCAAGCCAAGAAATTGCGGCAGATTTAGAACCAAAAGATATTTTAAAATTTAAAGATTTAAAGAAATATAAAGATCGTATCAGTGCGGCGCAAAAAGAAACGGGTGAAAAAGATGCGTTAATTACTATGACAGGTACGCTTTATAATATGCCAATTGTTGTGGCTGCATCGAACTTTGCTTTTATGGGCGGTTCAATGGGTTCTGTAGTGGGTGCAAAATTTGTTAAAGCGGCGGAAAAAGCAATAGAAATGAATTGTCCGTTTGTGTGTTTCTCTGCAAGTGGTGGTGCACGTATGCAAGAAGCATTGTTCTCTTTGATGCAAATGGCAAAAACCAGTGCGATTCTTGCCCAGATGCGTGAAAAAGGCGTACCATTTATTTCAGTATTAACAGATCCAACTTTAGGCGGCGTATCAGCAAGTTTTGCGATGTTGGGTGATTTAAATATTGCCGAGCCAAAAGCTTTAATTGGGTTTGCGGGGCCGCGAGTTATTGAACAAACAGTACGTGAAAAACTTCCAGAGGGTTTCCAACGTAGTGAGTTTTTACTTGAGAAAGGGGCAATTGATATGATCGTGAAACGTTCAGAAATGCGTAAAACTTTGGCAAGTGTACTGAGTAAATTAACGAATCAACCTTCTCCTTTTGTAGAACCTGAACTCATTTCAGAAGATGAATAATATGCAACTTAAAGCCACTTTGCCACTCGCTGAGTGGCTTTCTTATTTGGAACAAAGCCATTTTAAACCTATTGATCTTGGTTTAGATCGTATTCAATCCGTGGCAGAAAAATTGGATTTACTTCATCCCGCCCCTTATGTGATAACTGTGGGGGGGACGAATGGTAAAGGCACGACTTGCCGTTTATTAGAAACGATTCTGCTTAATCACGGATTACGTGTAGGCGTGTATTCTTCGCCTCATTTACTACGTTATAACGAGCGAGTACGCATTCAAAATCAAGATTTACCCGATGAAGCACACACTGCCTCTTTTGCTTTTATTAATGAAAACAAAACAGAATCACTCACTTATTTTGAATTTAGCACCCTTTCTGCCTTGCATTTATTTAAGCAAGCAAAATTAGATGTGGTTATTTTAGAAGTGGGGTTGGGTGGACGTTTAGATGCGACCAATATTGTGGATAGCCATCTTGCTGTGATTACTAGTATCGATATTGATCACACCGATTTTCTTGGGGATACCAGAGGGGCTATCGCTTTTGAAAAAGCAGGCATTTTCCGTGAAAATTGCCCTGTCGTGATTGGCGAACCTAATGTGCCGCAAACAATGCTCGAGCAGGCTGAAAAATTAGATTGCCAAGTTGCTCGACGTGATGTGGATTGGTCGTTTGAGCAAAATGCTGAAAATTGGCAATGGCAAAATAAAAAAGTGCGGTTAGAAAATTTGCCGTTTTGTCAGATTCCATTGGCGAATGCCGCAACGGCTCTTGCTGCTGTTCAATGTTTACCTTTTGATATTTCAGAACAGACTTTGCGAAAATCTTTGCAAGAGGTTGAACTGGTTGGTCGTTTTCAAGCAATAAAAGTAGATAAACGTGAAAAATTAGCGGATTACCTTGGCGTACCAGTTGAAACCTTGCCAACAATTATCGTTGATGTGGGGCATAATCCTCATGCTGCTAAATATTTATCTGAAAAATTGACCGCACTTAAATGCAACATTGAGGGCAAAATTATTGCCGTATGTGGGATGCTCAAAGACAAAGATGCAAATGGGGTATTTGCGCATTTAACGCCTATTATTGATGAATGGCATTGTGTCACCTTAGGCGGTTATCGCGGGCAGTCAGGCGATGAATTAGCTGATAAATTGAAAAGTCATTTCCCAAATATTCAAGCTACATCAGATAATTCTGTTATGGATGGTGTGCGTACAGCACTCAAAAGTGCGGTAAAAAATGATGTTGTTTTAGTCTTTGGATCTTTCCACACCGTAGCCGAATTTTGGGGCGTAGTGGAATAAAATTCATTATTAAAAAAGGGCTGATATTTAAAATCAGCCCTTTGTCTTTTTAAAAGGGGATTATCTCCCCAGATTAATTATTACCAATGATAGCCAACGCCAACACCAGCTGAATAATCCTTACTGGTATTTGCTGTACCGACAAATTTTACAACGGTTTTCGCATTATCAGACATTCTTGAATAGCTAACAGCTACAGCTGAAGAGCCCGCAGAAATACCACTACCCGCAGCAAACATTGATTTACCTGGAATAGTTGATTGTGGTAATGCAGCCGCAGCAGCGATTGTTGCACTTAATCCATTTACGCGCTTATCAAGCTTATTAACACGATTTTCAATATGATGAATGCGTTGGTCCATAATACGGATTTCTTGTGGTTTCATTCCTGTTGGACCCTGAGGACCAATAGGGCCCGTATCTCCTTTATCACCCTTATCACCTTTGGTGCCTTTATCGCCTTGGATACCTTGAATCCCTTGTTCTCCTTTATCGCCTTTGTCGCCTTTAGGACCAGTAGCTCCAGCTTCGCCCTTAGAACCAG
>NZ_LCTK01000018.1:0-29051 GCF_001008205.1 Haemophilus haemolyticus
TTTTTTATATTCTTAGATACTTTAGAATAGGTGTATCTCTAACACCAAGAGCGGTTCATTTCTATGAAATTTAATATTCCTATTTTCCTAACGATGTTTCGTGTAATCCTGATTCCGTTTTTCGTGATTGCATTTTATTTACCTATCGAATCCTCCCCTTTTATTACTACATTCATATTCTTTATTGCTGGTGTTACTGATTGGCTTGATGGTTATTTGGCTCGTAAATGGAAACAAACTACAAGATTTGGCGCTTTTTTGGATCCTGTTGCGGATAAAGTAATGGTTGTCGCAGCCTTGGTTCTCATCGTTGAATATCAACACTCTCTTTGGATTACGATTCCTGCCATTATTATGATTTCTCGCGAAATTATAATTTCTGCATTACGTGAATGGATGGCAGAACTCGGAGAGCGTAGTAAAGTCGCTGTCTCTTGGTGGGGAAAATGGAAAACAACAGCCCAAATGTTAGCCCTAGGCGGATTATTATGGCGTTACAATAACTATATGGAAATTGCCGCTATAATCTTGCTTTACATCGCAGCCATTTTAACAGTATGGTCAATGATCCAATATTTACAAGCAGCAAAAGGTAGCCTACTAGATGACCTAAAACTCTAATTCTGGATAAAGTGCGGTATTTTCTACCGTACTTTTATTATTTTGTCTTATTTTTAATCAAATAAAGTTTTTTTTTATTTTTTCATTTGACACAAGACTATAAAACCGTAAAATACGCCCCGTTGTCACGCAGCAATGCTGATTGGTGATAAATGCGGGAATAGCTCAGTTGGTAGAGCACGACCTTGCCAAGGTCGGGGTCGCGAGTTCGAGCCTCGTTTCCCGCTCCAATTTGCCCGAGTGGTGGAATCGGTAGACACAAGGGATTTAAAATCCCTCGCCTTTCGAGGCGTGCCAGTTCAAGTCTGGCTTCGGGCACCATTTCAAAAATGATATTAGTGGGTCGTTAGCTCAGTCGGTAGAGCAGCGGACTTTTAATCCGTTGGTCGAAGGTTCGAATCCTTCACGACCCACCACTTAAAAATAAAGTAAGCACCGCAAGGTGTTTTTTTTATTGCCTAATATCTTGTAAAACTCTTTCAAATCACTTGATTATTAAAAAATAGTTATTCTTTCTACCCAATCTAAAATAATTAATATATTTTATCGCTACGTTATATTTTCTAAAATAAAATAGCGCCTGAAAATCAAGCGCTATCCAAAATACAATAAAAATTTACCGCACTTTATTATTTCAATAAGTAAGCCCGTAGTTGTGCAAAATCATTATCCATTTCATCAGAAAGCAATGGTAGCTGATTATGTTTATCCAGGGCTTCAGGTAATGAAAGCTGAATACCAAGAATACGTTCTACGGATTCTTTAAATTTTGCTGGATGAGCTGTACACAGGAAGATTCCTGTTTCACTAGCTTTAAGTTGATCTTTCAACACCTGATAAGCAATCGCTCCGTGCGGTTCACAAACATAACCTTCAGCATTCATTGCTTTTAAGGTTTCTTCAGTTTGTGCATCAGTCAGCATCCCCGAACCTAAATCAGTTAAATTCCAACCATTTCGTTTAAACAGTTCTTCCACTCTTGGCCAGTTATTTGGACGGCTTACATCCATTGCGTTAGAAAGAGTTGCAACTGTCGTTTTAGGATCCCAATTGCCCGATTTCAAATAACGTGGCACAGTATTATTTGCGTTTGTTGAGGCGACAAAGCGTTTTATCGGCAAACCTAAGGTTTTTGCAATTAACCCTGCAGTTAAGTTACCAAAATTACCACTTGGCACAGAAACCACAACATTATCACGTTTTTCTTTTGGCAATTGTGCGACAGCCTCAAAGTAATAACAAACTTGAGCTAATAAGCGGCTAATATTAATAGAATTTGCAGAGTTAAGTCCGATAGTTTGGCGCAATTCAGCGTCATCAAAGGCTTGCTTAACTAAAGCCTGACATGCATCAAAATCAGCGTTAATCGCAACAGTACGAATATTCCCACCTAAAGTACAGAATAGCTTTTCTTGTAATGGGCTGATTTTGCCTTTTGGATAAAGGATAACTACATTAATATTTTCTAATCCATAAAACGCATGTGCTACAGCTGCCCCAGTATCGCCAGACGTTGCCGTTAAAATAGTGATTTTTCCATCACCACGAACTGCTGCAAGCGCCTGAGCCATAAAACGGCCCCCAAAGTCTTTAAATGCCAATGTGGGACCATGAAATAATTCAAGTGCATAAATATTATCTTCAACTTTTTCTAACGGTGCTGTGAAAGTAAACGCATTTTTCACCATCTCGTCTAACGTTGCTTTCGGTAATTCTTCACCAATTAATGTACCTAGAATTTTTTGGCTACGTTCAATAAGAGGTAATTCAAGTAATTCATCAATGTTATTAAGTTGAGGAATAACTTCAGGAAAGAATAAACCTTGATCCCGTCCAAGACCTTGACGAACAGCCTGAGAAAAAGTGACTTGTTCTTCGGGATGTTTGATATTGTATAAATTCATATTTAATCCGTTTTTAATCTGACTTTATCTATTTAAATTATGCTTATTTAATTTCTCTTGCGCCTTCGTTATCAACCTTACATACATGTACAAAACCTTCATTATTTTGTAAATAATGATTCTCTAAATAAGTTGAAAGTTTAATTGCAGTTTGTAAATCAGGGGCAATAGAAAAAATTGTTGGCCCTGAGCCTGAAATACCAGTGGCAAGTGCACCTAAATCTCGCGTAGCTTGTTTTACTTCAGCAAAATTAGGTAGCAGAGATTCACGATAAGGCTCGGCAATGACATCTTTCATCATAATCGCCGCAAGGTTTTCCTGATGGGTATGACAAGCATGTACAAAGCCACCTAAATGACGACCATGGGCAATCACATCTTGTCGAGTATAGCTTTTTGGTAAAATTGCACGAGCTTCAGCAGTGGAAACCTCAATTCCTGGATACGCCAACACCCAATACCAATTATCAAAAAATGGAAGCTTTTGACAAATATTGCCGAGCGATTGCACCATAAATTGCACACCGCCAAGATAGCAAGGTGCAACATTATCATAATGGATTGAACCAGAAATACGACCTTCCAATTCGCCCATCATTTCAAGCAATTCCATTTTCGAAAAAGGGCCATCATGAAACTGATTTAATGCTACTAATGCAGCAACAATAGAACAAGCACTGGAGCCTAAACCAGAGCCAATAGGCATATTTTTTTCAAGCGTTAAACGCAAAGGCTTCACATTTCCTCCGCGTAATTTTAATTGCTCGCGAAATAGCACATAAGCTTGGTAAACAATATTTTTTTGTGGTTCTTTTGGTAATTTACGAACAAAATAGCCCGCACTTTCTAACTCAAAACCACTTGAAATAGATTCTATTTGAACCACATCACCTAACAATGAACCATCAATAGGAGAAATCGCAGCACCTAAAGTATCGAAACCTACGCTAATATTCGCGCTAGATGCAGGGGCGTAAATTCTTAACATTGGGAATCCTTATTAATGTTGTAATGTTCTTAAAATATCGGCAAAGATACCTGCCGCAGTAACCGCATTGCCTGCGCCATAACCACGTAATAAAAGTGGGATAGGTTGGTAATAACGAGTATAAAATGCCAGAGCATTTTCACCGTCTTTCACTTTATAAAGTGGGTTATTCTGATCGACTGCAACAATGGATACTTTACATTTACCTTCGCAAATTTTTCCAACATAACGCAATACTTTGTCTTCAGCTTTAGCGGTGGAAACTCGAGTTTTAAACTCTTCATCAAGCTGTGGCAACATTGCCATAAATTCATCTGCAGATTTTCCTTCAGAGAAACCTTTCGGCAATACACCTTCAACTTCAACATCAGACAATTCAAGCTCAATTCCAGCTTCACGAGCAAGAATTAATAATTTGCGCGCTACATCTTGTCCAGAGAGGTCATCTCGGGGATCTGGCTCAGTAAAGCCTTTTTCTCGGGCAAGTGCGGTGACTTCTGAAAGAGAAAGTCCTTCCTCCAATTTACCAAAAATAAAGGAAAGGGAGCCAGATAAAATGCCTTCAAAATATTCAAGTTCATCACCCGCAGCAAGTAAGTTTTGAAGATTTTCAATTACTGGCAAACCAGCGCCTACATTCGTTTCATACAAAAATTTATGTTGGCTTGCTTGAGCGTTTTGGCGTAACTCATTGTAATAAGCTAATTCTCGTGTATTCGCTTTTTTATTTGGTGTGACCACATGGAAACCTTCTTTTAACGCACGAGCATAAAGCCCCGCTACAGATTCGGCTGAGGTACAATCTACAAATACAGGATTCACCACATGATGTAATTTAATGAAAGAAAGCAATACATCAAAATCTGATGGCTGAGTCGCATTTTCTAAATCGGTTTTCCAATCGTCTAAACATAATCCATTTTCATCGAGCAACATGCGGTTGGAATTCGCAATAGCACACACTCGAATTTCAACATTCTTCTTTGCTAGATACTCCTTTTGACGCTTTACCTGCTCAATTAATTCTCCACCTACTCCACCAACGCCGACTAAAAACATATCCACTACTTTTTTATTATTGAAAAGAGCCTGATGGGTAGCTTTCACCGCTTCAATCGCTTTATTTTGTGGCACAACTGCAGAAATTGAACGTTCACTAGAACCTTGTGCAATCGCCACAATGCTAATATTTGCTTGTGCTAACGCCGAGAAGAAACGAGCAGCAATGCCTTTCGCTTGCTTCATTCCATCGCCCACAACAGAAATAATGGATAAATCTTTAATCACTTCTATTGGTTCTAATTGATGTTCATTTAATTCATTAGCAAACTCAGTTTCTAGTACGGTTTTCGCTACTTCTGCAGATTTCACAGGCACACAGAAACTAATACTATATTCAGACGAAGACTGAGTAATTAAAATGACTGAAATTCCTGCGCCTGACATGGCTGAAAATACGCGAGATGCCATGCCTACCATGCCTTGCATACCAGGGCCTGATACATTAAACATCGCCAAGTTATCTAAGTTAGTGATACCTTTGACTTGTAAACCTTCTGATTTCACATTGCCATCAATAATCGAACCCGGCGCAGACGGATTTCCTGTATTTTTAATGACACAAGGAATATTTTGTGGCAACAATGGACCAATCGTACGAGGATGAATCACTTTCGCACCGAAATAAGAAAGTTCCATCGCTTCACGATAAGAAAGAGTTGGCAATAAACGTGCATCAGGCACTAAACGCGGATCGCAAGTATAAACGCCATCCACATCAGTCCAAATTTCGCATACGCCTGCGCCTAAACAAGCTGCTAAACAGGCTGCAGAATAATCTGAGCCATTACGACCGAGCAGCACCAACTCACCTTTTTCATTACCCGCAGTAAAGCCTGCCATAAGCACCACTTTATCTTTTGCAATACTTGCTGCATCAACACGTTTTGTTGATTCTTCAATTTCAACAGACGATTCAAGATAACCGCCTTTTGCTAATAATTGTTTGACCGGATCCACAATATGTACGCTATAGTCACGCGCTTCAAACCAAGCCTTCATCATTGCGATAGAAAGTTTTTCACCACGGCAATCAATCGTCGCTTTAACTGCATCTTCTACTTTTCCTGCCTGACGAATTTCTTCTAATAATCCTTTGATTTGAGCAAATTCAGCATCAATAAGCGCCTTTGTGCCATTTAAGTCGAATTGATTATTTTCGGCATGTAAGCCATTGATGATGTTATAGAAAATTTCGATTGCTTCGTTGAAATGCGTATCGGTTGGTTGATTTAATGCAGCTTTTTCAGAAAGGGCGACGAGATGATTAGTTATTTTTGCTGGTGCTGATAAAACACCTGCAGCCTGCTCTTCTAAATGAGCTTGCTCGATCAATTTCGCTGCTTGGGAAAAACGTTCCGAATTTGCAAGCGAAGTGCCGCCAAATTTAAGTACGCGCATGATTGGTTCTCCTAGAGATATTGTGTTTTTAAATTTATAAAAAAACCCGCTATTCGGTTGAATCGCGGGTTTTCTGTATCCTGTTTTTTGGTGCACTAACCCGCGCCATTAATCATAGTAATGGTCATCATAATAGTGGTAATCGTACTAATGATTACGGATAAAGTGCGGTTATTTTTCATTGTGTTTTATCTTGAAAAATGAATGCGTAAAGAAATACCGAAATTTTCCGAGCTTGTCAAACAGAAAGTAACAAATTTTTCAGAAATTTTCTCAGTAAATAAATTTCGTGTAAACTAACCGCACTTTTATAAAGGAGAACCTATGGATATCCAGCATAATCTCAACCTAATTCATCAAAAAATTGAAACGGCTTGCGAAGAAGCAACAAGCAATCAAAATATCGTAAAATTACTTGCCGTATCTAAGACCAAACCTATCTCCGCTATACTTTCGGCTTATCAAGCTGGACAAATAGCCTTTGGGGAAAATTATGTGCAAGAAGGTGTAGAAAAGATCCAATATTTTGAGTCTCAAGGTATTAACCTTGAATGGCATTTTATCGGCCCATTACAATCGAATAAAACCCGTCTCGTGGCAGAACATTTTGATTGGATGCAAACGCTTGATCGAGCAAAAATTGCAGATCGTTTAAATGAACAACGACCGACTAATAAGACACCGTTGAATGTCTTGATTCAGATTAATATCAGCGATGAAGAAAGTAAATCAGGCATTCAATCTGAGGAAATGTTAACACTGGCAAAACACATCGAAAATTTACCGCACTTATGCCTACGTGGCTTAATGGCAATACCCGCGCCGACTGATAACATCGCAGAACAAGAAAATGCATTTAAAAAGATGTTATCTCTATTTGAACAACTTAAACAAGCCTTACCTAATCAACAAATTGATACTCTTTCTATGGGAATGACGGATGATATGCCGAGCGCAATAAAATGCGGTTCTACTATGGTACGTATTGGTACTGCAATTTTCGGTGCAAGGGATTATTCAAAATAAATCTAAAAAAACTATTGAAAAAATTATCGTAAGAAAAAGCAAACCGCACATAAAAGTGCGGTTCATTTTTTTATGTTATTTTTGGCTGCATACAGCAATAAAATGTAATTTATGTTCAGGATCATTAAAGGTTTTAAACATTCTTTTAAATTGCTCACGATTTTCCGCTTTCATAGCATTACGGATGATTTTTAACGTCCCAAGAATGCCCTCATCATAAATCATTCCTTTTGGTGAAAGTAAGGTCATCTCGCCAGAGAAAGTATCAACATTTCTAAAGCCACTTTCTTGGAATATACCTTTCCATCCATCTTTCGTTAATGGCGTTACCGTCACGTTAATCGCTTTGCGCATATTTTCTAGAATAGTTTGATGATCATTCCCCACCAGCATAACATCGTGAGTAAGCAATAAACCATTGGGTTTTAACACTCGAAAATATTCTGCAATGGCTTTTTTCTTCGCTTCCACGGGTAACATCGTCAGCATCGCTTCATTGATGACAATATCAAAACTTTCATCCTCGAAAGGCAACTTCATCGCATTCGCACGCTGTACATGAATTTTTTCTTGCAAGCCATTTGCTTCGATATTTACTTGTGCTTTTTCTAACGCATGTTCGTCTAAATCCACACCTTCAATATGGCAACCAAATTGTTTCGCCAATCCAATTGCTGTCGTTCCCATATTACAGGCAACCTCTAATACTTTTTTATCTTGGCTAAAATCGCCATTAGCAATTAACCAATCTGTTGCTTTTTTACCGCCTGGACGCAAACGAGTTTTACCTAAACGTGCAAGAAAATTATGCCCTACTTCATCTTTTGCCATATCTATCTCCTAGTAATTAACTTGGTTTTCATATTATAGATGAAAATTATTCTTATTAAAGTAGTAAAGCAAAAAATAACCCAACCGATTGGTTGGGCTATAAAAGATCAGAAAAATTTACCGCACTTTAAATCAATTAGGTTTCCATTCACCATTGAGCACGGTTGCCGTCACTTTATAATCTGACGTAAACACAGCTAAATTCGCGATTTTTCCTTTTTCTACCGAACCTAAACGATCATCTACACCAATTGCTCGCGCAGGATAAAGGTTACTCATTCTAATTGCTTCAGCAAGTGGAATTTCAACAAACTCCACTGCATTCTTAATAGATTCGATCATGGTAATTGATGCGCCAGCAATCGTACCGTTTGCATCAAAACAACGGCCATCTCGGATATAAATGGTTTTACCTACAAAGGTGAATGTTTCCAATTCAGGTGGAGCTCCTGCTGCTGCGAGAGAGTCAGTCACAATACAAAGTTTGTCACCTTTAATTTTTTTATCAATGCGAACATTGCCGTAATTGATATGCACACCATCCACGATAATACCAGTGTAAACATCAGAATCTAGTACCGCACCTACTACGCCCATAGCACGTCCAGAACTAATTGGCGACATTGCATTATGCAAGTGAGTCGCAAAAGTTGCGCCTTTGTGGAATGCGGCTTTAGCGACTTCATAAGTCGCATTAGAATGGCCTACAGATACAATGATACCCGCTTTCACAAAATCAGGCGTATAGTTAATGGTCGGGTTTTCTGCGGCAATGGTAATTTTTGTAATGACATCACCATTTTCACAGAGGAAATCCTTCATTTCAGGCGTAATTTCACGAATATATTCGGGACGGTGTACCCCTTTTTTCTCAACGCTGATAAACGGTCCTTCAATATGTAAACCAAGTGCTTGGTTTTTATGCTTATTTAAATATTCACGCATAATTTTCACCGCACTTTTTATGTTTTCATCTGGTGCCGTGATAAAAGTTGGAAGGAAACTTGTACAACCTGATTTCAAGTTAGTTTCCTGCATAATTTCCAAGGTTTCAACGCTAGTTTGATCGTTAAACATCACGCCACCACAGCCATTTAATTGCAGATCAATAAAACCAGCGGTTAAATTATTACCTTGCAAATCAATGATTTTGATGCCTGTTTCTAATTCAGCTTGTGGAACTACCGCTTCAATAATTTCACCGTTAATAATTACAGCAAAATCACGTAAAACATCATATTTTGTGTAAATCACACAATTCGTTAATGCATATCTCATTTTTTGTCCTTAAATAAAATAATCAGAAAAATTACCGCTCTTTTGAGCGGTAGGATCTTATAACACGCTATGAATCGCGCGTTGTTCTAATTCAGTAAAATATTTAACAGTTTTTACTTTTAATTCCTGTTGTGCAGGCTCATCACAAACTAACACAAAATGGCGATGTAGTTGAAGTGCACTCACTGTCCACATATGGTTCACACCACCTTCTACGGCTGCTTGAACTGCAAGCGCCTTATGATGGCCAGTCGCAAGGATCATCACTTCTTCTGCATCTAATAATGTGCCTACGCCAATAGTTAAAGCATATTTAGGCACTTTATTCACATCATTATCAAAGAAGCGTGAATTTGCGATCAGCGTGTCTTGAGTTAACGTTTTAATACGAGTACGGGAACTTAATGATGACGCCGGTTCATTAAAGGCAATATGGCCATCATTGCCTACTCCGCCCATAAATAAATTAATTTTTCCGTAAGATTTAATTTTTTCTTCATAACGGCGACATTCCGCATCATGATCATCCGTGTTGCCGTTAAGAATATTGATATTTTCTGGCTGAATATCGATATGATTGAAGAAATTGTTATACATAAAACTATGATAACTTTCAGGATGTTCCTCTGGTAAACCCACATATTCGTCCATATTGAATGTTACCACATGCTTAAAACTCACCTCTCCCGCTTTACAAAGTGCGATTAATTCTTGGTAAGTTTTTAATGGCGTGCCACCAGTTGGTAAACCAAGAACAAAAGGGCGTTCAGCCGTAGGATTAAAATGATTGATACGATCAACAATATGGCGTGCAGCCCAACGACTCACCTGTTGTTCGTTGTGTAGAGGGATAAGACGCATACTATACTTCCTTTATTTTCGATACCGTGGATAAACAAACCAACGGTTAAACATAATGGTTCCCCACTACGAAATAGAAAAACTGAGAAGCAGGAAACGAGAATTGCACCCAAAGAGGGATAAATTATGAGTAACCTAGGAAAGTCACTCCCCTAGGTTCTCACGATATTCCATTAATTATAAAAATTTCGCTTTCAACTCTTTTGCTTTAGCAAGCTGAGCATCTGTTGCTTTTGCTGTCATTGGCTCACGGCAATAACCCGCATCCACACCTTCTAATTTAAGCAATTCTTTGATGGTTAAATATAAACCGTTCGCTAAAATGCCTTCGATTAAATCGTTGGTTACGTGTTGAATTTCTAACGCTTCGCCTAATTTACCCGCTTTGGTTAATTCAAAAATTTGACGAGCACGAACACCATTTACGTTGAAAGTTGAACCAATTGCACCATCCACACCAAGTGCGGCCGCAGGTAACATCATTTCATCGAAACCAGCCCAAATTAAGTGGTTTGGATAAGCTTTTTTCAAACGTTCTAATAAATAGAAGTCACCTGCTGTGAATTTTACCCCTAATACTTTCGGGTTTTTGTAAAGTTCACCAAATTGTTCAATTCCCATATTCACGCCAGTTAAGAACGGAATAGAATACACGATCATATTATTGCCTGTTTCTGCAATAATGGTGTCGTAATAATGTTTGATTTCAGGGAAACTAAATTTATAGTAGAACGGAGTAACTGCAGATAAGCTATCGTAGCCTAATTCTGTTGCATATTTACCTAATTCAACTGCTTCTTTTAAGTTTACGCTACCCACTTGAGCAATTAGCGCGATTTGATCTTTTGCTTCATCTTTTGCAATACGGAAGATTTCTTTTTTCTCTTCAGTTGAAAGCATAAAGTTTTCGCCTGTTGAACCACCCACATATAAACCATCAACTTTCATCTTGTCGATATTGTGGCGGATAATTTGACGTAAACCTTTTTCATTAATTGTGCCATCTTCATTAAATGACACTAATAATGCACTAAAAATACCTTTTAAATCACGCATAAGTTTTCTCCTATTTTATACGTTGTTCAAGAATCACATTGAGGGTTTTTTGCTTGGTTTGAGCTGCAAGTTCTTCTTCGCCCTGCACTAACAAAGCATAAATTAAATCTAATACAAAAAGCTGTGCAATTTTGGTACCAATGGAGTCACCTTGTAGCTTCCCTTGTTTATTACCATTTACCAAAACATAATCAGCATATTCTGTAACGGGTGAACGCAAACTGTGAGTTAATGCCACTGTCGTTGCGCCATTTTGTTTAGCAATTTTGAGTGTGTGCGCTGTTTCAGCGGAATAGCCGGAATGACTTAAACCAATTGCCACATCAGAAGACGTAAGTAATGCCGCCTGCATATACATAAAATGATTATTACCTGTTGCATCCACTTGGAAACCTATACGCATCAATTTATTTTTTGCATCTTCAGCTGTCACACCAGATGATCCCACGCCGAATAAAAAGATACGACGTGCTTTTTTAATGGCTTTAACGACTTGTTCAAGCTGTTTCAAATCTAATAAATTAACCGTTTCTTCCATTACATTAGAAACTGCCGCTTGCAACTTTTGCGCAATCGTTAAAGAATCATCGCTCGGCATAATTTCTGTTTCGAGCACAGTTTCATCATTGTTATCTTTCGTGGCAAGCTCAATGGAGAGTTCTAATTTAAAATCGCTGAAACCTTTAAAACCAATGGTTCGACAAAAACGGACAAGTGTGGCTTCTCCAACTTCCAAATGCTTAGCGATTTCTGAAAGGGGGCATTGAGACACCAAATCAGGGGAACGCAAGATCGTATCAGCAATTTTTTTCTCTGATTTGGTTAGGCTGTGGTAAAGCGAACTAATGGTGTTTAACACATTTCCAGATTTAGCCATAAATTGTTCCTTTTGGTTTATCAAGCAGAACATCTTTTACCCAATAAGCTGCGCCGACTAATCCTGCATCTTGACCAAATTTAGCAGATTCAATGTCACAGCTATATACAGCAGGCATAGCCTGTAAGAAACGTTTGACTAATGGTAAATAACCTTCAGCCAACCCGACACTACCGCCTATAACGACTTTTTGCACATCCAATCCAATCACTAAATCCGCCACTAAATTGGCAATGGCTTGGGCTGAACGTTCTATAAGTGCGGTAGCTTTTTCATCATTTTTTCTAAAGCGTTCAAAAACCTCTCTTGGTTCACAAGGATCGTCCCATTGAGAAGACACCGCTTCAATAGCACGACCAGCAGCAACGGCTTCTACACAACCTCGACGACCACAACCACACATTGGGCCATTTGGATCCGCTAATGTATGCCCGATATGTCCTGCGATTCCCTTTGGACCAGTTTGTAATTGTTGGTTTAATATGACACCGCCACCCACGCCAGTTGAAACAGTAATAAAAACAAAGTTTGATACTTTTTCTGAATCTTGGAGTTGGTATTCCGCATAAGTTGCAGCTTGTGCATCATTTAATAAGCCAATTAGTTTATCCGTGTGTTTAGCAATACTTTCTTTTAATGGAAATTGATTCAAACCACCCAGATTTTTAGGATTAAGTGCGGTTAAAACACCATCATTTATAATGCCTGTTGACGCCACCGCCACATAATCAAATTGCCCCGCATAATGAGTAAGAAGTTGTTCCAATGCTTGATGCATTCCTTCTACCACATTTTCACGCGGCGTATGAATTTGTTGGCGTTGTTCAACTTCGCCATTTTTTACGATAGCCGCTGCGATTTTTGTACCGCCAATGTCTAGAGCTAAACAACGCATAACTTATCCTTATAGTATGAAGTATTTTCTCACATGTCTTACGACTATCTTGCAGATTTCACAGAATGAGCGAACCAACTCACGATATGCTCAAGGCGAGTTAAGGCTGAACCAACGGTTACGCAATCTGCGCCAATTTCAATCGCAACTTTTGCTAATTCAGGCGTGTTATAGCGACCTTCTGCCATCACAAAACAACCCGCTGCTTTTAAATCTTTCACTAATTGATAATCAGGTTCTTCGGGAACTGGAGCACCTGTATAACCGGACATTGTGCTACCCACAATATCAAAACCGAGTTTTTGACAATACAAGCCTTCTTCTAAATTAGAGCAATCTGCCATAGCCAAGCAGCCCATTTCATGAATTTTTTTCACCGCACTTTCAATATCAACTGGGCGAGGACGGCTGGTGCCATCTACCGCAATAATATCTGCTCCTGCATTGGCAAGATCTTCAATATCTTGCAGAAATGGCGTAATACGAATCGGACTATCAGGTAAGTCGCGTTTTACAATACCGATAATTGGAATATTTACAAAAGGACGTGTCGCTTTAAGGTTATCTACACCTTCAATACGTAAACCTGATGCGCCACCAGCAACGGAAGCTTGGGCCATAGCAGAAACAATTTCTGGTTTATCCATTGGGCCATCATCAACAGGTTGGCAAGAAGCAATGAGACCATATTGAATTTGAGAAAGCACATCTTGATGAGATAATTTCGACATAATATCACTCCTAAATATATTGAGGCCGATAATGCTTAAATGCTTTATTACAAGCCATCTAGGCGTTAGCATTATTTAGACTCAATCATCCTCAAAAATATAACTGAGCCCGCATTTTCGTCAGTGCTCAGCATTATATAAAACATAACTCCATTTTAAAATATCTTTTGAAGTATTTTTTTGCAAATGTGATCTACCTCTCAATTTTGAAATAAAACTTCAAAGATCAGTTCAAAAAGTATTTTTTTACTTTAGAATAGCGCCCGAGTAGTTTTTTGATGTCTAAAACATCAAGCATTCACTTTCAATCCAAGCCAATTATGGCTTATATCAACATAGGTTCACACAGGAGCGAACATTATGAAATTTACTAAACTTTTCCTTGCAACTGCTATCACATTAGGCGTTTCTTCAGCCGTTTTTGCCGCAGATTATGACTTAAAATTTGGTATGAATGCGGGTACTTCATCTAATGAGTACAAAGCAGCTGAAATGTTTGCAAAAGAAGTAAAAGAAAAATCACATGGTAAAATTGAAGTTTCACTTTATCCAAGTTCACAACTTGGTGATGACCGTGCAATGTTAAAACAATTAAAAGACGGTTCTCTTGACTTCACTTTTGCTGAATCAGCTCGTTTCCAATTATTCTATCCTGAAGCAGCAGTGTTTGCGTTACCATATGTCATCACCGACTACAATGTTGCACAAAAAGCATTATTTGACACCGCATTTGGTAAAGATTTAGTTCAAAAAATGAATAAAGAATTAGGCTTAACCTTATTATCACAAGCTTACAACGGTACTCGCCAAACAACTTCAAATAGAGCGATCAATAGCATCGCAGATATGAAAGGTTTAAAACTTCGTGTACCAAATGCTGCAACTAACTTAGCGTACGCAAAATATGTAGGCGCATCTCCAACACCTATGGCGTTCTCCGAAGTGTATCTTGCACTTCAAACTAACTCTGTAGATGGTCAAGAAAACCCATTAGCAACAGTACAAGCACAAAAATTCTATGAAGTGCAAAAATTCTTAGCGATGACTAACCACATTTTGAATGACCAACTTTATTTAGTGAGTAACGAAACTTATAAAGAATTACCAGAAGATCTTCAAAAAGTAGTCAAAGACGCCGCTGAAAATGCAGCAAAATACCACACTAAATTATTCGTAGATGGCGAAAAAGATTTAGTGACATTCTTTGAAAAACAAGGTGTTAAAGTGACTCACCCAGATTTAACTCCATTCAAAGATGCGATGAAACCATTCTATGCTGAGTTTGTAAAACAAACTGGTGAGAAAGGTGAAAAAGCATTAAAAGAAATCCAAGCTATTAAATAATCTCTATCACGTGCTCCAGCAATTTGGTTGGCGCACTCATTTTCGTTCTCCACAATCTCTCGGAGTGAAGTATGAAATTTTTTAACAAACTTGAAGAATGGATTGGTGGCGCACTGTTCCTTGTCATCTTCGGTATTCTTGTAGCCCAAATTCTATTCCGTCAAGCTTTCCACTCGCCCTTAATTTGGAGTGAAGAACTCGCTAAACTATTGTTTGTTTATGTAGGAATGCTCGGTATTAGCGTGGCAATTCGCAAACAAGAACACGTTTACATTGATTTCTTAACCAATTTAATGCCACCTTCAGTTAAAAAAGTCACAAACTCTTTTGTACAGTTAGTGATTTTCCTTGGTATTATTTTCTTTATTCATTTTGGTATCAAAACTTTCCTTGGCTCTAGTTTCCCGATTGATGCATTAGGTGGAATTTCAGAGAAATGGATTTATGCTTCTCTACCGATCATTTCTATCCTAATGTTAGTGCGCTTCTTCCAAGCACAAGCAGACAATTTTAAAGAAGATAAAAGCTATTTACCAGCGACGTTCTTTATTGTAAGTGCGGTCATTTTATTAGGCATTTTATTTACGTTCCCAGAATGGTACAAAGTATTACGCATTACAGAATATGTGAAATTTGGTTCTAACTCTGTATACGTTGCCCTAATATTCTGGCTAGTTATTATGTTCCTTGGTGTGCCGGTAGGTTGGTCATTATTCATCACCACATTACTTTATTTCTCAATGACCAGATGGAACGTGGTAAATGCAGCGGCTGAAAAACTGACCATGAGTTTAGATAGTTTCTCATTACTTGCTGTGCCGTTCTATATCCTAACGGGTATTTTAATGAATACTGGCGGTATCACAGAACGTATTTTTAATTTCGCGAAAGCCTTACTTGGTCACTACACTGGTGGTATGGGTCATGTAAATATTGGCGCAAGTTTATTGTTCTCAGGGATGTCAGGTTCTGCACTTGCTGATGCGGGCGGCTTAGGTCAGTTAGAAATCAAGGCTATGCGCGATGCTGGTTATGATGACGATATTTGTGGTGGTATCACTGCAGCATCTTGTATCATAGGCCCATTAGTTCCACCAAGTATTGCCATGATTATTTACGGTGTAATCGCCAACGAATCCATTGCGAAACTCTTCGTTGCAGGTTTTGTACCAGGCATACTTGTAACAATTGCTTTGATGATCATGAACTACTACGTATCCAAAAAACGTGGTTATCCAAGAACACCAAAAGCAACTCGTGAAGAACTTTGCACATCATTCAAAAAAGCATTCTGGGCAATTTTAACCCCATTACTCATCATCGGCGGTATCTTCTCTGGCTTATTTAGCCCAACAGAATCTGCCGTTGTTGCTGCAACTTATTCCGTCATCATTGGTAAATTCGTTTATAAAGAGTTAACCATGAAAATGCTCTTTAATAGCTGCATTGAAGCAATGGCAATTACTGGTGTGGTTGCACTAATGATTATGACTGTGACCTTCTTCGGAGATATGATCGCACGTGAACAAGTTGCAATGCGTATAGCAGATGTATTCGTTGCCGTAGCTGATTCTCCACTTATGGTATTAGTCATGATCAATGCACTCTTGCTCTTCTTGGGTATGTTCATTGATGCATTAGCATTGCAATTCTTAGTCTTACCAATGTTAATTCCAATCGCAATGCAATTTAATATAGACTTAGTATTCTTCGGTGTAATGACTACCTTGAATATGATGATCGGTATCTTAACACCGCCAATGGGTATGGCTCTCTTTGTGGTGGCGCGTGTGGGTAATATGTCAGTATCCACTGTAACGAAAGGTGTATTGCCGTTCTTAATACCAATATTCTTAACATTAGTATTAATTACGATTTTCCCACAAATCATTACTTTTGTACCAAATCTATTGATGTCTTAACACTAAAGTGCGGTTAAAAAAGCAAGGCTTTATAACCGCACTTTTTTTATAAAATAAATCCTATTCAATGCGGTTTTATGAATAGCAAACCATAAACATAACTTAATAAATGAGGTTTATTATGAAATTGACAAAAACAGCATTATGCGCCGCACTTTTTGCAACTGTTGCATTTTCAGCTAGCGCACAAGCCTATCCAGATTTACCAGTAGGCATTAAAAGCGGAACGGGTGCACTCATCGGTGATACCGTATATGTAGGCTTAGGTTCGGGTGGCAATAAATTCTATTCTTTAGACTTAAAAGATCCTGCTGCACAATGGAAAGAAATTGCAGCATTTCCTGGTGGTGAACGTAATCAACCTGTTGCAGCAGCCGTAGATGGAAAACTTTATGTATTCGGTGGTTTGCAAAAAAATGAAAAAGGTGAACTCCAACTTGTTAATGATGCTTACAGCTACAATCCAGCTGATAATACTTGGGTGAAACTTCCTACTCGCTCTCCGCGTGGCTTAGTCGGCTCAAGCAGCGCATCTCACGGCGATAAAGTTTATATTTTAGGTGGTTCTAACCTCTCTATATTTAATGGTTTCTTCCAAGACACCGTGGCAGCAGGTGAAGATAAAGCGAAAAAAGATGAAATCGCAGCCGCTTATTTCGATCAACGTCCGGAAGATTATTTCTTCACAACAGAATTATTGAGCTATGAACCATCAACCAATAAATGGCGCAATGAAGGTCGTATTCCATTCTCTGGTCGTGCAGGTGCGGCATTCACCATCCAGGGTAATGACTTAGTGGTGGTCAATGGTGAAGTTAAACCAGGGCTTCGTACCGCAGAAACTCATCAAGGTAAATTCACTGCTAAAGGTGTACAATGGAAAAACTTACCTGACTTACCCGCACCAAAAGGTAAATCACAAGATGGTTTAGCCGGTGCACTCGCAGGCTATAGCCATGGTCATTATTTAGTCACGGGTGGAGCTAACTTCCCTGGTTCAATTAAACAATTCAAAGAAGGTAAACTTCATGCGCATAAAGGTTTAACCAAAACATGGCATAACGAAGTTTATACTTTAAATAATGGTAAATGGAGTATCATTGGTGAATTACCAATGAATATTGGCTATGGCTTCTCTGTGTCTTACAACAATAAAGTATTACTCATCGGTGGTGAAACTGACGGTGGTAAAGCGTTAACCAGCGTCAAAGCCATTAGCTACGATGGTAAAAAATTGACCGTTGAATAATTTGGCATAGAATAATGTTAAGGCTTGAGGCAAAGAATGGGCTCAAGCCTTTTGATTTCATCAAAATATAAAAATTAAGGAGATTATATGAGTGTACTTAGTTACGCACAAAAAATTGGTCAAGCCTTAATGGTGCCTGTGGCAGCCTTACCTGCTGCGGCATTATTAATGGGTATTGGCTATTGGATCGACCCAGATGGTTGGGGTGCAAACAGTCAATTAGCGGCATTATTAATTAAATCTGGCGCAGCAATTATTGACAACATGGGCTTACTCTTCGCTGTGGGCGTCGCGTTTGGGCTTGCAAAAGACAAACACGGTTCTGCCGCACTTTCAGGTCTTGTTGGTTTCTATGTAGTAACCACCCTACTTTCCCCTGCTGGTGTAGCACAATTACAACACATTGATATTAGTGAAGTGCCTGCCGCATTCAAAAAAATCAATAACCAATTTATCGGGATTTTAATTGGTGTGATTTCAGCTGAACTTTACAACCGTTTCTATCAAGTTGAATTACCAAAGGCACTTTCGTTCTTTAGCGGAAAACGCCTCGTCCCAATTTTGGTTTCTTTCGTGATGATCGCCGTATCATTTGCCTTACTCTATATTTGGCCTCATATTTGTAACGCGCTCGTTTCATTTGGTGAATCTATCAAAGATTTAGGTGCAGTCGGTGCAGGGATCTACGGTTTCTTCAACCGCTTATTAATTCCTGTTGGCTTACACCATGCCTTAAACTCTGTATTCTGGTTTGACGTAGCAGGTATCAACGATATTCCAAACTTCTTGGGCGGCGCAAAATCCATTGCCGAAGGCACTGTAACTGTGGGTGTAACTGGTATGTATCAAGCTGGTTTCTTCCCAGTGATGATGTTTGGTTTACCTGGTGCTGCTCTTGCAATTTATCACTGCGCAAAACCAAATCAAAAAGTACAAGTGGCCTCAATTATGCTTGCGGGTGCATTAGCCTCTTTCTTTACAGGGATCACTGAACCGCTTGAATTCTCATTCATGTTCGTTGCGCCTGTACTTTATGTATTGCATGCATTATTAACAGGTATCTCTGTATTCATTGCAGCCACAATGCACTGGATTGCGGGATTCGGCTTTAGTGCTGGTTTAGTGGATATGGTACTTTCTAGCCGCAACCCACTTGCCGTTAGCTGGTATATGTTACTTGTACAAGGTATTGTATTCTTTGCTATCTATTATTTTGTGTTCCGTTTTGCAATTAATGCCTTTAATCTCAAAACACTGGGACGTGAAGATAAAGTGGAAACAACAGCTGCCCCAACACAAAGCAATCAATCTCGCGAAGAAAGAGCGGTAAAATTTATCGCTGCTTTAGGTGGTTCAGAAAACTTCAAAACTGTGGATGCTTGCATCACTCGTTTACGCTTAACTTTAGTTGACCATCACAATATTAACGAAGATCAACTTAAAGTACTTGGTTCAAAAGGCAATGTAAAATTAGGTAATGATGGATTACAAGTCATTTTAGGGCCTGAAGCTGAACTTGTGGCAGAAGCGATTAAAGCAAAATTAAAATAAATTTTGACCGCACTTTACATGCCGTCTATCACTAGGCGGCATTTTTATTAATGAGGTTTAGCGATGTTATTTATTCCACCACCACTACTCTGCTTATTAATTGGCACTGCAATGTATTTTTTGCCAAAAGTAGCGAGTTATTCTGTCCATTTTGCAGTTATTGTCTTTGTTATCACTCTTTCATTTTTAATTGCTGGGGGCAGTGTATTACAATTTTTTATCCGCAAAACGACCATTAATCCCCATGATTTTAAACATACAACAGAATTAGTTTCTACAGGCATATTTCGATTTAGCCGTAATCCAATGTATTTAAATTTACTATTAATGTTAATTGCGTGGGCTCTTTGGTTAGGTAATAGTTTGGTTTGGTTAGGCGTGATTGTCTTTATACTAGTGATGAATCGCTTTCAAATAGCCCGAGAAGAAGCCTATTTGGAAAATAAATTTGGCGATGAATATCGTCGTTACAAACAAAAAGTAAGACGCTGGCTATAAAAAAACACCTTCACGATGAAGGTGTTTTTATCAATTTTAAATCTATTTCTTCGGTGCCTGCATAAAGCGGAAGAAATCACTATCTGGTTTTAAAATCATCATATTGTCAGAGCTTGCAAAACTCGCCTCATAGGCTTTTAAGCTACGAACAAAAGTAAAGAATTGTGGTTCTTGAGCAAAAGCATCTGAATATAATTTTGCCGCTGCAGCATCGCCTGAGCCTCGTAATTCTTGTGCAGTTTTATTTGCATTAGCAAGAATTAACGTCACTTTACGATCTACATCGGCTTGGATAAATGCAGCTTTTTCTTTACCTTGAGAACGGTGTTCTCGCGCAACTGCATCACGTTCTGCACGCATACGTTGATAAATTGAAGAAGATACTTCGTCCGGTAAATTAATTTGTTTTACACGCACATCAATCACTTCAATACCCAATTCTGCCGTACTATCTTGCCCTGAATTTAAAGCTTTTTTGGCACCTTCCATTAATTCACCACGCGTACCAGAAACGATGTCTTTAATAGTTCTTGTACCAATTTCAGAACGCAAACGGTCATTTACTTTACGGCTTAACAAACTTGACGCTTGGGTATAATCGCCACCACCAGTAGATGTGTAGAATCGACCAAAATCACTAATTTTCCATTTCACATAAGAATCTACTAGCAAGTCTTTTTTCTCAACAGTAACAAAACGTGTTGCCGATCCATCTAAAGTACGAATACGTGCATCTAAAACTTTAATGCTATCAATCAAAGGCACTTTAAAATGCAAGCCTGGTTCATATACCACCACTTTATTATCTGCATCACGTTGTACTTTGTTGAATCGCAACATAATACCGCGAGTACCTTCCGTCACGACCACGACACTAGAATACACTACTGCCGCAATGACAAAAATAGCTGGTAATAAAAATTTACGCATTAGTTAAATCTCCCTTGGCGAATCGGCTCAACAGTGCTTGGTAGTTGGCTTGAAGAATGATTAATACGCTCTGGCTGTGATAAAACAGGCGCAGATTCTACCGCTCTTTCTGTTACGGCTGGCGCTTTAGCTGATACTTTTTTACCCATGATTTGTTCTAAGGGTAATACAGTTAAATTGTTACCATTATTGCCATCAAGCATCACTTTTGGGGTATTTGCCATGACTTTTTCCATGGTTTGAATATATAAACGCTCACGCAGTAAATCTGGCGCAGCTTTAAATTCAGGCAACAAACGCTGCAAACGTTCCACTTCGCCTCGTGCATCTAACACGATACGATCTTTATAAGCTGTCGCCTCTTCAATAATACGTTGTGCATCACCACGCGCAATCGGCTCTTTCTCTCGGGCATAGGCTTCCGCTTCACGAATGAAACGTTGTTCATCTTCCTGAGCTTTAATCGCATCATCAAACGCATCTTTTACTTCTTCTGGAGGACGCGCAGATTGGAAGTTCACATCAATAACCTCAAGTCCCATATCATAGGATTTGATAATGTCATTTAACGCTTTCCACGTATCTTCACGAACAACCGCACGGCCTGTTGTTAAAATATCATTCATTGACATATGGCCAATCACATAACGCAATGCACTGTCAGTCGCTTGACCTAGACTGTCATCAGCATTCGTCACGCTAAAACGATATTTAGCAGGATCTTGCACACGATATTGCACGGTCATTTCCACACGAACCATATTTTCATCTTTAGTCAGCATCGAACCTTGTGTGCGAAGTTCTTTAACTTGCTCGACATTCACTGGCAATACTTTATCTACAAATGTTGGTTTCCAGTTTAAACCAGGTTGAACAATAGAATGCAATTCACCAAAACGAAGCACCACACCACGCTCAGCCTCTTTAATAGTGTAGAAACCACTTACGCCCCAAATAATCGCACCAATGGCAACAGCAAGCGGCACCACTTTTCCAAAATTAAATGGCGTACTGTTTTGAGAACTACCATTGTTTTGACCGCTCTTTTTATTTCCACCACCTAATTTTCTGAGAAGGTTATTAAAAATCTCCTCAATATCTGGCGGAGATTGTTCTTGATTCCCACGATTTTTATTGTTATTCCATCCATTATTATTGGATGAATTTCCCGGCTGTTGGTCGTTGCTTTGCCCTGGTTTGCTCCAAGGATCGCGATCTGAACCGTTCTGTGACATTTCATTCTCCATTTGTCAAAAAATTGTTAAGAGTTTAGCTAAATAAATGGGGCGCGTCTATGAAAATGCAAGAGGGGATAACCATTAATTTCGCCGCACTTTTAAGTTATGCCCCTTAGGCGCGGAGATTTTTTGCCATTAGCGTTAGATAGCTTTTGCTGTTTGCTATCGTAGCAGTTACAGCCTTAACAGATTTTTAAATTAAGATTACCTTTAATAGCAATACGCATATTTTCAGAAAAAGCAATGTTAATTCTCATCGCAGCTTAGGGGTCTTGCTCTCTCGTGATATTTCCGTAGAAAATTGGGTGTGCTTACGCTAGATTGGATGTAAAGTTATAAGGTTTACTTAACACAAGCATAATTGAAAATACAAAAAGTGCGGTCAATTTTTGAGAAGTTTTAAAACTCTTTAAAAGAGACCGCACTTTGTACTTCTGTATTTTAAATTGTAGTCTATTTAAATATCAAACAGACTACAAATTTCTAATAACTTAACATCAGAAATTAAACACTTTCTATACTATCCACCTCTTAGTTTTTTAGATATAAGAATTGATAATACTATTAATGGTGATAATCTGGAAAAACTATATAAGTTAAATGACAATACGTCAAGAATATCTTTCATAGAGATATTTCCAAAACTCACAATAAATTTAAATAATATAATAAGAGAAGACATACCAACAAAACAAAATATAAACACGAACAAAGAATAACCAGTAAAATAAACTAAAAAACTCATTAATCTACTTAGCATATAAACTCTCTCTGGAAAAATTTCTAATATCTTGCTCATCGCTTTCTAAAAATTTATTTAATGACTCACCTGTAAACGAGTCAGCTGCAACCCCCAATCTAACCGGATATTTCTTATAATCCTCATAACCAGTATAATAAAAGCTCCTATTTCTATACTCAGGATTATAATAACTCCGATTTTTACTAAGACCTTTTAGAATAGCCATATCAGCGGCTTTTTCCATACTTTTACCTACAGCTCCACCCAATGAAGTTGCGATAGCAGATGAAACCGCTTTATAACCAGCATGTTTAATTGAATCCTCATTAGACTCAAAATATCCTTGCAAGCCTGAACTCACGGTATTCACTATCAATGTCGTTTTAAAATTTATTCCACCAGTAATAAATCCTGTTGTACCGCTCCAAGCTAAATCACTGGCTGATGTATCTTTACCTTGATAAGAGTTCCCACAATATCCTGATTAAATCTATCTACTTCAAATGACATATATCTAAATCAGGATAAAAATAATTTAAAAAAAATAGTCCATCATAAAAGTTTACTCCCATATATTGTTCACCTTTACAATAATCTCCATCACTAACCTTAACAAACCCTAGAGATAATATAAAATCATTTAACTCATTATAATTAGTTTCTTTTATGTAGAATTTTACAGACGCATAGGTCCTGTTAGAATCAGATATATCAACAATTTTATCTTTATATCTTTCCAAAACAAGCATATAAATATCTTGCTTTTTTTTATTATTTTTTCCCTTATCAACAGCACCTTCTTTTAACAAAGATAAGAGAAGAAAAAAGAAACAAGATATAAATAAAAATTTCAATACATTATTCATTTTAATTTCTCCGTGTATTCAGTCTCAATTGAGAATCTCTGCTCAACACCAATTGAAAGTATTTTCTTAGGCGTAGACGAAATTGTTTCGCCGTAACCTATACACCGATAATAACAACCTTCTACTCCCATACTATATCCAGCCAAAGTATCGTTTTGTGCCGCTGCTTGTAATGCTGCTGTCACCGCACGAATCGCCAGGTCTTTTTCACTACCAATGCCGTAATCATCAATCCCTTTTTTAATAAGGCTAATTTGTTTACTGATTTCTTGCGCTTAATCACTATTTTGACGGCTCCTTACGGTGAGGTTTTAAATATAATAATAGCCCCTCTAGTTCACATGATAAAAGCTGAATTCTTGTAGTATTTTAAGTTGCAATCGTTCCCCACTCCACTCATAAAAGTGCGGTAATTTTTCTTGATGATTGACAAAAGCGGCTAAATAAATAGGGAGTTCATCAGTAAACCACAACTTCCCCTGCGGGCAATAATCTGAAAAAATTTTTTGTTGTTCAGGAAAATGACGAACATTGGATAATTTTACGATTCCAAATCCTTGGGATTTCAATACAGCCTCTCTCAAACACCAACAATGATAAAAAGCCTTCAAAGAATCCTGCTGATGATGAAACCAATCAATTTCTTCTTTTGGTGCAATATGTTCCATCAACGCCGTAAAATTTCTTATTTTAGGAAATTCAATATCAATTCCCACCGCACTTTTTTCTTCATTTCTAATATCTAATATTACCGCCACCCAATCACCAGAATGGCTAATATTAAAATCTATTCGATCATCTAGAAAATAAGGTCTGCCACTTTCAGTACGATGAATTTGAGATAAAAGTGCGGTGGATTTTCCTGCTATTTTTAGAAGTTGGAAAAGTAATAAGTGGGCAAGCCGACGGCACTGATGACGCTGAAAAACACGCGAACTATCCGTTTCAATTTGATACAGATTTTCTGGAATCAGTTCATCGGGTAAGGATTCCAAAGAAAAAGGTTGATTTATATTGCCGTAGGCGATGTAGGTTGTCATAAAAATAAAAGCACCATTCAAAGGTGCTTTTATATTAAAAGGATTTAGTTTGTGTGTAAATTAGCGAATCACTAATTCCGCCACAGAAACACCTACCAAGCAAGCGACAACAACCCCAATTAAACCTGGCACCATAAAACTGTGGTTAAAATAATATTTACCAATTTTCGTTGTACCCGTTACATCAAAGTTTACTGTTGCAATGTCTGATGGATAATTTGGAATAAAGAAATAGGCATAAGTTGCTGGCATTAAACCAACCAAGATTGGTGCTGGAATACCTAAGCCAATACCCACAGGTAATAACATAACTGCGGTTGCAGCTTGGCTATTAATTACGACTGAAACTGCAAATAATGCCAATGCGAATGTCCAAGGATAAGTTTGAACCATGTCAGTAATCGCGGCTTTAAATTCTGGCATTGCATATTGGAAGTATGTATCGCTCATCCAAGCAATACCATAAATCGCAATCGCTGCCACCATACCAGACTTAAATACCACGCCATTTGGCACGATTTGAGGATTCGTTTTCGTTGCAAGTAAAATCACACCACCAAAGCAAAGCATCATCATTTGGATGATTAGTGACATGGAAATCGCTTTTCCGCTACCGATAGTACGAATTTCAGGAATCATCGCAATCGCAACAATCACAACTAATGCTAATAAGAACAAATAAACTGATTTTTTAGCGCCTTGTGGAAGGGCTTCATTCAATGTTGTGCTTGTGGTATTGAAAATACGTTCGCGCCATACTGGATCTTGTAAACGACGTTGATATTCAGGATCTTGTTCCAACTCTTTACCACGACGCATACTATATAAAGAAAGCGCTATGGTACCCGCTAAGGTTGCAGGAACAGTCACACAAATAATATCTAACAAACTAATATGCTCAAAACCAGGCATTGCAGTAATTTTACCTAGATAGAAGACAACAGCTGCAGAGAGTGGGCTAGATGTGATGGCTAATTGAGATGCCACCGAAGAGGCAGCCATTGGACGTTCTGGACGGATTTTGTTTTTCAATGCAACATCGCCGATGATTGGCATAATTGTGTAAACAGAGTGACCAGTACCAAGCATAAACGTTAATAAATACACGACTAATGGGCCGAGTAAAGTTACACGTTTTGGATTTTTACGGAGAATGCGTTCGGCAATTTGTAACATAAATTTCAAACCGCCTGCAGCTTCAAGTACGGATGCACAAGTCACCACTGCAAGAATGATGAGCATTACATCAATCGGTGCTTTCCCCACTGGCATACGGAATACGAAAACTTCGATAGCAAGACCGATACCAGAAACAACGCCTAATCCGATACCACCATAACGGCTGCCCATATAAAGCATTAATAATAAGAATAAAAATTCTAAATAAAGCATAAGTACCTCAAAAATAAAAAAACTGTAAAAATAATACCCTTTTTGAGGAATAAAACTAGATATTTTTTAAATTTTAGAGCAAGAATTGAATTAAAAGATAATTCAGATCAATTTTACAATGCTGGAATAAGAGAAAAGTGCGGTGATGTTAGAAAGAAATTTTTGAAAAAAATTAGGCGACTTAAAAAGTCGCCCAACTTGAAATTATTGATTGTTTTGCACGTAGTCAATCGCAGATTGAACAGTTGTGATTTTTTCAGCTTCTTCATCTGGAATTTCGATATCGAATTCTTCTTCTAAAGCCATTACTAATTCAACTGTGTCTAAAGAGTCCGCACCTAAATCTTCAACGAAAGAAGCTTCAGATTTAACATCTTCTTCTTTAACACCTAATTGTTCAACGATGATTTTTTTCACGCGTTCTTCAATACTCATTTGTTTTTCCTATTTTGTTGGTTTTAACTCATAAAAGAGCGGTTAGTGTATGTATTTTTTATCAACTTGCAACTATTTTATAGGCTGGTCGCACCACAAAATGGGCAATCTGAATACACACATTAAAAATAGTTACGTACCTTTGCATACGCTCAAGGCGTAACCAAGCTACACTGCGAATGGGATTCTAACATTATCTAAAATCTTTGGCTATGATTTTGTGTTTAGAACACCGCTCAAGTCTAAATAAAGAGAAATGCTGATTTTCAGCATTAGCTCATATATAAACCACCATTTACATGCAAGGTTGTGCCCGTAATGTAAGCCGCATCATCAGAAGCTAAGAAAGCAACGGCTTTAGCAATATCTTTGGCTTCACCTAAACGACCAGCAGGAACATTAGATAAAATACCCGCTTTTTGTTCATCAGTAAGCACTTCTGTCATATCCGTTGCAATAAAACCTGGTGCAACCACATTTACAGTAATACCTCGTGCAGCCACTTCTTTCGCTAAAGATTTAGAAAAACCGATCACACCCGCTTTTGCCGCACAATAGTTAGCTTGTCCTGGATTACCCATTGAACCAACCACTGAACCAATATTAATGATACGACCAAAACGTTTTTTCATCATTGAACGTAACATGGCTTTAGAAAGATGATACACCGAAGTTAAGTTAGTTTGCATAATATCAAACCACTCATCATCTTTCATACGCATCAATAAATTATCGCGAGTAATACCTGCGTTATTTACGAGAATATCAATATCGCCAAAATCATTTTTAATTTGCTCAAGTAAAGTTTCGATAGATTCTTTATCCGTTACGTTTAAAACTAAACCTTTACCTTTATCTCCTAAATATGCAGAAATTGCCTCTGCACCTTTTTCAGATGTTGCAGTACCAATTACAAATGCACCTTTTGAACTAAGTTCCTCTGCAATCGCACGGCCAATACCACGAGTAGCCCCTGTCACTAAAGCAATTTTACCTTGCATTTTTTCTTCCTTTTACGCTAAAAATTCTTCTACAGCATTGAATGATGCAACATCATTTACAGATATTGCTTGTAAATCACTCACAATGCGTTTAGTTAAACCATTTAATACTTTACCCGGTCCCACTTCAACAAGCGCTTGAACACCATCTTGCGCCATTTTTTCAACTGTTTCAGTCCAACGAACTGGGCTATATAACTGACGAACAAGTGCGGTACGAATTTCTGCACCTTCAGTTTCAGCTTTCACATCAACGTTATTTAATACTGATGTTGTTGGTGTATTAATTTGAATATTCTCAAGTTTTACAGCTAATTGCTCTGCTGCTGGTTTCATCAAGGCACAGTGAGAAGGTACGCTCACCGCTAATGGCAATGCACGTTTCGCTCCCGCGTCTTTACATAATGCAGCCGCACGCTCAACTGCAGCTTTCGCACCAGCGATAACGACTTGGCCTGGTGAGTTAAAGTTCACTGCTGATACAATTTCACCTTCTTCCGCTTGTTTACAAGCATTAATAATCGCTTCATTATCTAAACCAATAATTGCATACATTGCACCAGTGCCTTCAGGCACAGCTTGTTGCATTAATTTTCCGCGCAATTCCACTAATTTAATCGCATCTTGGAAATCCAACACGCCAGCACAAACTAACGCAGAATATTCACCTAAGCTATGGCCTGCCATCACTTCTGGTTTTAATTGAGGAAATATTTCTTGCCATACGCGATAAATAGCTACAGATGCAGCTAAAAGTGCAGGCTGAGTTTGCCAAGTTTTATTGAGTTCTTCAACTGGGCCTTGTTGAACAAGATGCCATAAATCATATCCAAGAGCATCAGATGCTTGTTTAAATGTTTCAGTAACGATTGGATATTCAGTTGCAAGATCAGCAAGCATACCGACAGTTTGGGAGCCTTGGCCTGGGAAGACCATTGCGAATTTTTTCATTATGTTTTGTCCTATTGTTTTTTAATTGAGAATTCTTCGTCAGTAATTAAAATCGGGTTTCGCCGATGGCGACTTACTTTTTCTTTGCCTCGCCAAAGAAAAAGTAAGCAAAAAAAAAAGCGACCCTGCTTTTCCTTATTTCCTTTGTTCCATTGAATTTGCTTAACGGAAATTTTCTGAACTCGCTACGCTCAAACAGACGAAAATTTCCTACAAATTCAATTCCACAAAGGTGGAAAAGAAGGGAACCCAATTTGTTCTTTCTCAGATTTAAAGTGCGATCAAAACTCAAAATATTTTTTGTTCTTAAAATGAATTCAAAATTAACCGCACTTTTTAAATAATGCTCCGATAAATTCGGGGA
>NZ_LCTK01000019.1:0-637 GCF_001008205.1 Haemophilus haemolyticus
CTTTCTCCACGAAAGATTAAATCATCAATTTTTTCAAGTTTAAGAAGATGAATAAGGTTATTGAGAATATCTGACATATTGCTTTCCTTGAGGATAAGAAAAAGTGCGGTTATTTTAGCGGAGATTTTGGGGAATGCCAAAGTTGGAAATAAAAAGCACGCATTAAAAAATGCGTGCTTTTGCTAGAGTGTTAATCAAAGGTGTTTAACTCTTCTTTTCACTTCTTCCTGTTTTCCCGCATTAAATGGGCGGGCATCAGGGCTACCCAGATAGCCACATACGCGGCGAGTGACAGACACTTTTGTGCTATCGTGATTGCCACATTTCGGGCAAACAAAACCTTTGCTGGTACATTCAAACTCGCCGGTGAAACCACATTCATAACATTCGTCAATCGGTGTGTTTGTGCCGTAGTAAGGCACGCGATCGTAGCTATAATCCCACACATCTTCCAATGCTTTTAAGTTGTGTTGAATATTTGGATATTCACCGTAGCAAATAAAACCGCCGCTGGCGAGTGGGGGATACTCCATTTCGAAATCTAGTTTATCGTAAGGATTTACTTTCTTTTCTACATCTAAGTGGTAACTGTTCGTGTAGTAGCCTTTATCCGTGACGCCTTCAATCACGCCAAATT
>NZ_LCTK01000020.1:0-96518 GCF_001008205.1 Haemophilus haemolyticus
GTAAAAACAGAAGAACCCCATGTCGAAAGATACGGGGTTTTTGTTTTTTATAATCTATTCATGATCTTAAAGAAATAAGAGTCTAATTTTAGTTTTAATAAAACTGCTATCTCCATATACGATTTTTTATAAGTTTGTTAAACTAATAAAAATTTATGTTTTTCTAATTTAATGAATTATCAAGATCGCATTTCTAATATTTTCTCTGTTAATGGCGAATTAAGTCAGAGTATCAAAGGTTTTAGACCTCGAGCTGAGCAGATTGAAATGGCGCATGCTGTTGGCGAGTCAATCCAAAATAAATCTTCCCTTATCATTGAAGCTGGAACGGGTACAGGAAAGACCTTCGCATATCTGGCTCCAGCTCTACTATTTGGTAAAAAAACAATTATTTCTACAGGATCTAAAAATCTTCAAGATCAGCTTTTTAATCGAGATCTGCCTGCTATTAAAAAAGCCCTTAATTTCACGGGAAAAATTGCGTTGCTAAAAGGTCGGGCAAACTATCTTTGTTTAGAACGTTTAGATCAAGTTATTGCTCAAGGTGTGCTTGGAGATAAGTCCGTTTTAGCTGAATTAAGCAAAGTACGTAAATGGAATAACAGTACTAAAACAGGTGATTTTACAGAATGTATTGAGCTTGCAGAAGATAGCCCTATTATTCCTCAACTGACGAGTACAGCGGAAAGCTGTTTAGGTACAGATTGCCCTAATTATTCAGAATGTTATGTAGCAAGTGCGCGTAAAAAAGCATTAAATGCTGATTTGGTTGTGGTTAATCATCATTTATTTTTTGCTGATATGGCTGTGAAAGAAAGTGGTTTTGGAGAACTTATTCCAAATGCAGAAGTAATTATTTTTGACGAAGCTCATCAGCTGCCAGATATTGCTAGTCAATATTTTGGTCAATCTTTAACATCACGCCAGCTTTTTGATTTATGTAAGGACATTAATATTGTCTATCATACAGAGCTCAAAGATATGCAACAGCTTGGCACAACATCTGATACCTTACTGAAGGTTGTGCAAGATTTTCGTTTATTATTGGGTAATGGGAGTAATGTTCGAGGAAATTGGCGTGAGCTTTACACGCAAAATGCGGTGAAAAAATCCTTTGAATTATTACAGGAGAAAATAGATTTCTTAGCTGAGGTAATTAAATTAGCGCTTGGTCGCTCCCAAACTTTGGATAGTATTTTTGAGCGTGTTGAATCCATTAAAATTCAGCTCAAGCGTTTATCTGAAACAAATATTGTGGGTTATTGTTATTGGTATGAAGGAAATGGTCGCCAATTTGGTTTACATATTACGCCATTAACGGTGGCCGATAAGTTTGGTGCTCAGCTCGAAGCTAAAGAAGCCGCTTGGATATTCACATCCGCGACATTAGAAGTAGGTGGAACCTTTAATCATTTCTGCCAACGTTTAGGCATTGAAGATGCTACACAAAAAATTTTACCTAGTCCCTTTAATTATTCTGAACAATCTTTGCTTTGTGTGCCTCGATATTTGCCGAATACGAATCAGGCTAATACATTAAGTTCACTAGGAGAAATGTTATTGCCTGTGATTGAAGCAAATAAGGGGCGTTGTTTTGTTCTGTGTACCTCTTATTCAATGATGCGCGGTTTAGCAGAATACTTCCGTGAAAAAAGTAACCTTTCTATTTTATTACAAGGCGAAACCTCAAAAGGAAAATTACTAGAGCAATTTATAAAAGAAACGCATAGCGTTTTGGTGGCAACATCTAGCTTTTGGGAAGGTGTAGATGTGCGCGGCGATGCACTTTCTTTAGTCATTATTGATAAGCTTCCTTTTACTGCGCCAGATGAGCCTTTGTTAAAAGCCCGTATTGAGGATTGTCGTTTGCAAGGTGGCGATCCATTCAATGACATTCAAATTCCTGAAGCGGTGATTACGTTGAAACAAGGCGTTGGACGTTTAATTCGCGATGTTACAGATCGTGGCGTTGTGATTATTTGTGATAATCGATTAGTAATGCGCAATTATGGCGAAACTTTTTTGAAAAGTTTACCTAACTCAAGTCGTACCCGTGATCTCAACAAAGTGATACAATTCTTACAAAATAAATAAACGAGAATAATAATGCAAAATTTAACTTTACTGGCGCTAGATACTTCAACGGAAGCTTGTTCTGTCGCTTTATTGTATCGTGGTGAGAAAACACATATTAATGAACTTGCTCAACGCACTCACACCAAACGAATTTTACCTATGATCGATGAAATTTTGGCAAATTCCGGGATAGGTTTAAATCAAGTTGATGCCCTTGCCTTTGGGCGTGGTCCGGGGAGTTTTACTGGCGTTCGTGTTGGTGCTGGGATTGCACAAGGTTTAGCGTTTGGTGCGGATTTGCCTGTCATTCCTATTTCAAATTTAACCGCAATGGCACAGGCGGCATTTGAATTACATCAAGCAGAAAATGTCGTTGCAGCGATTGATGCGAGAATGAACGAAGTTTATTTTTCTCAATTAGTGAGAGAAAAAGTGCGGTCTGATGTCGGGGAATTTTTTCAATGGCGAGAAATCATAACTGAACAAGTTTGTTCCCCAGAACAAGCGATTAAACAGCTTCAAAATGATAATGCATTTAGAGTCGGGACTGGTTGGGCAGCGTATTCTCAATTTACTGAAAAAAATCTAACGAGCTCAGATATAGCGTTGCCTAATGCATTATATATGCTGGAGCTTGCACGAGTAGAATACTTGCAAAAACGCACAATTTCAGCTTTAGAGATTGAACCGATTTATTTGCGAAACGAGGTTACTTGGAAAAAATTACCAGGACGTAAATAAGTTTAAATAACTGGAGGATAGAAAATGAAAGGAAAAATCACCTTATTTTTTACCGCACTTTGCTTGGGATTGACAGGCTGTATGGTACCGCCGAAAGGATTAGAAGAAGAGCGGTTCTCTATTAATTCCTATCGCGATATTTCACCTAAAGATTTAACTTGTCATTGTAAAACTGTTCGACTTGGAGGGAAAATTGTTCAGGCGACTGTTTTACCAAGTCAAACAAAAATTGAAGTGTTAAGTTTACCGGTATCATCAATTTCAGGTAAACCATTTGTTGAATTTCAATCAGATGGCCGTTTTATTGTGTATTTCAACGGCTTTGTGGATCCTGAAAATTTAAAAGAACGTTATATTACTGTGGGCGGGCTATTAGCTGGAACAGAGAAAGGCAAGATAGAACAGGCTGATTATACTTATCCTGTTATTCAACCTGATAAATACCGTATTTGGACACTTAGTACCACCTATGATTATCCAACAGATGATTGGGATGAAGATGATGATTGGGGATTTTTTAGATGGAGACATCGCCCTTGGTATGTGCAGCCTGAAATTCGCTATTATTTGAATTAAATGATAAAATCTTAAAGATTTTCCAACAAATTAGGATAAAAAATGGAAAAAATTTGGTTTCAAAATTATCCAGAAGGTTCTGAAAAATTTCTGGATACCTCAAAATATGAATCTATTTTGGATATGTTTGACAAAGCAGTGCGCGAACATCCAGATCGCCCCGCTTACATTAATATGGGGCAAGTACTTACTTTTCGTAAATTAGAAGAGCGCAGTCGTGCATTTGCCGCGTATTTGCAAAATGAATTTAAACTTCAACGTGGTGATCGTGTAGCATTAATGATGCCAAATTTATTGCAATATCCTATCGCACTTTTTGGTATTTTGCGTGCGGGCTTAATTGCAGTAAATGTGAATCCTCTTTATACACCGAGAGAATTAGAGCACCAGTTGCAAGATAGTGGTGCGGTAGCGATTGTCGTGGTATCAAATTTTGCTTCTACCTTGGAAAAAGTCGTTTTCAATACCAATGTTAAACACGTTATTCTTACCCGAATGGGCGATCAACTTTCATTTGGTAAGCGTACTTTAGTCAATTTTGTCGTGAAATATGTGAAAAAACTCGTGCCGAAATATAAATTACCGCACGCAGTAACATTCCGTGAAGTATTGAGTATTGGTAAATATCGACAATATGTTCGCCCTGAAATGGAACGCGAGGATTTAGCCTTTTTACAATATACCGGTGGCACAACAGGTGTAGCGAAAGGTGCAATGCTGACGCACGGAAATATTATAACCAATGTCTTCCAAGCAAAATGGATTGCAGAACCATTTATTGGTGATCATTCTCGCACTCGTTCTGCCATTTTAGCCTTGCCTCTTTATCACGTATTTGCCTTAACGGTGAACTGTTTATTATTTTTAGAGTTAGGTGTAACGGCGATCTTAATCACCAATCCGAGAGATATTGAAGGATTTGTGAAAGAGTTGAAAAAATACCGTTTTGAAGCTATCACTGGTGTAAATACTTTATTTAATGCGTTGTTAAATAATGAAAATTTCAAAGAAGTTGATTTTTCAGCTTTAAAACTTTCTGTAGGTGGCGGTATGGCTATTCAACAGTCTGTAGCAACACGTTGGCACGAATTGACGGGCTGTAACATCATTGAAGGTTATGGAATGACAGAATGTTCACCATTAATCGCAGCTTGTCCGATTAATGTTGTGAAACATAATGGCACTATTGGTGTACCAGTGCCAAATACTGATATAAAAATCATTAAAGATGATGGTTCAGATGCAAAAGTTGGCGAACCTGGTGAATTATGGGTGAAAGGTGACCAAGTAATGCGAGGTTATTGGCAACGACCAGAAGCAACGAGTGAAGTTTTAAAAGATGGTTGGATGGCAACTGGTGATATTGTGATTATGGATGAATCATATAGCTTACGCATTGTGGATCGTAAAAAAGATATGATTTTGGTTTCTGGCTTTAATGTCTATCCAAATGAAATTGAAGATGTCGTTATGCTTAATTACAAAGTCGCGGAGGCTGTGGCAATTGGTGTTCCTCATGAAGTTTCTGGTGAGACGATTAAAGTATTTGTGGTGAAAAAGGATGATACTTTAACCCGAGATGAACTTCGAAACCATTGTCGCCAATATCTCACAGGCTATAAAGTACCAAAAGAAATTGAGTTTCGAGACGAACTGCCAAAAACTAATGTTGGAAAGATTTTACGTCGGGTTCTACGCGATGAAGAGATCGCAAAACGTTCAAAACATTAATGTCAAAATGGGATAGCAATATCCCATTTTTGTTCTTTTTAAATAAAAAATCACTATGATAAAAGAATGTCAAAATCCACCGCACTTTACGGTTATTACGGATAATACTTCGCTATTGGAAATTTGCAATTTGGCTCAGCAGCAAAGTGCGATTGCCCTAGATACAGAATTTATGCGTGTTTCCACTTATTTTCCTAAGTTGGGATTAATCCAGCTTTATGATGGCGAGCGCGTCTCTTTAATTGATCCTTTAGCGATTACTGATTTTTCGCCTTTTGTTGCATTGTTAGCCAATCCTAAGGTATTAAAAATCTTACATTCTTGTAGTGAAGATTTATTGGTTTTCTTACAAGAATTTGATCAGCTTCCACGCCCAATGATTGATACGCAAATTATGGCGCGCTTTCTTGGACTTGGCACATCAGCAGGATTGGCAAAATTAGCACAACAATACTTAAATGTAGAAATCGATAAAGGCGCAACTCGCACCAATTGGATTAAGCGCCCCCTTTCTGATATTCAACTTCAATATGCTGCAGGTGATGTTTGGTATTTGTTGCCGCTTTATCATATTCTTGAAAAAGAGTTATCGAAAACATCTTGGGAACAAGCAGTAAGAGATGATTGCGAACTTGCTCTTTCTAAAACGCATAAATTACAAGAACGAGATTCAGAAAAAGCTTATTTAGATATTCCAAATGCTTGGAAATTAAATCCATTAGAATTGTCTCGTTTAAGAATTTTGGCGCAGTGGCGACAAAACGTGGCAATAGAGCGTGATTTAGCGCTGTCTTATATTGTGAAATCAGATAATCTTTGGAAAGTGGCAAAGAATAATCCACGTAATACATCTGAAATGTTAGAAATGGGATTAACTGAAAATGAAGTGCGTGTACGTGGTAAAAAGATTTTGCAATTACTTGCTCAAGCAAGGCGTGTTTCTTCTAATGACTATCCAAAACCTATTGAACGTATTTCTGAAGATCCTCGTTATAAAAAAACAATTCGATTATTACAAGAAAAAGTGAATAGCTTAACACCAGAAGGTTTAACCCCTGAAATCGTTGCAAGTAAACGCACTTTGGAAGAATTGATTAAATGGGGTTGGAAATATGATTGTTCTCAAGACAAACTACCAGAGTTGCTGATTGGATGGCGCAAACCTATTGGTGAAAATTTAGTTGATCTCATCAGGTGAACGTAACAAATAACCGCACTTAAAAAGTGCGGTTATTTTTTTGTATATTTTTATACATTGAATCGGAAGTGCATTACATCGCCATCTTGTACGATATAATCTTTACCTTCTAAACGCCATTTACCCGCTTCTTTTGCACCGTTTTCACCGTTGAATTGGATAAAGTCTTCATAAGCGATAACTTCTGCTCGGATAAAGCCTTTTTCAAAGTCGGTGTGGATTACAGCTGCTGCTTTTGGTGCGGTTGCGCCGACTGAAACTGTCCACGCTCGTACTTCTTTTACGCCAGCTGTGAAATAAGTTTGAAGATTTAAAAGTGCGTAACCCGCACGAATTACGCGGTTCAATCCAGGTTCTTCAATGCCTAAATCTTGTAAAAACTCGACTTTCTCTTCATCATCAAGTTCCGCAATTTCAGATTCAATCACCGCACATACTGGAACAACCACTGCACCTTCTTTTGCGGCAATTTCACGAACGCGATCTAAATATGGGTTATTTTCAAAGCCATCTTCATTTACGTTTGCGATGTACATTGTTGGTTTTAAAGTTAAGAAGTTGTAACTCTTGATTGCTTGCAATTCTTCTTTATCTAACCCAACAGAGCGAATCATTCCTGCATTTTCAAGCACAGGGAGGATTTTTTCCATAACGGAAAGTTCAAATTTAGCCTCTTTGTCGCCACCTTTTGCACGTTTTTGTAAACGTTGGATCGCGCGTTCACAGCTGTCTAAGTCTGCTAAGGCTAATTCGGTATTGATGGTATCAATGTCATCTTGTGGGTCAATTTTCCCCGCAACGTGCACGATATCGTCATTTTCAAAGCAACGAACAACGTGGCCGATCGCATCTGTTTCACGAATATTAGCGAGGAATTTGTTACCTAAGCCTTCACCTTTACTTGCTCCCGCAACTAAGCCTGCGATGTCCACGAATTCCATCGTGGTAGGTAATACACGTTCAGGTTTAACGATTTCTGCCAATGCATCTAAACGCGGATCTGGCATTGGTACGACACCCGTATTTGGTTCGATAGTACAGAATGGATAGTTTGCGGCTTCAATACCAGCTTTAGTGAGCGCGTTAAAAAGAGTAGATTTGCCGACATTTGGCAATCCCACAATACCACATTTGAATCCCATAATTTTTCCTTATTTTGAGTAAAACGGTTGTAAAACTAACCGCACTTTTAAATTTTGAAACTGTTTAAACGGTTGGTCGCTTTGACCATGCCATCTTTGAAAATCATTTCTACACAATCAGTTGCTTCATCTAGCACTTTTTCAAGTGCATCACGATCTGATGGTGATGGTTTATTTAATACGTAACCCGCCACTAAATCACGATGGCCAGGATGCCCAATGCCAATGCGTAAACGGTAGAAATTATTGTTATTGCCTAATTGAGCCACAATATCTTTTAAGCCGTTATGTCCGCCGTGCCCGCCGCCTTGTTTGAGTTTTGCCGTGCCTGGCGGTAAATCTAATTCATCATGAATCACTAAAATTTCTTCAGGTTTAATACGGTAAAAACTTGTCAATGTCCCAACCGCTTTACCGCTTAAATTCATAAAAGTTGTCGGTACTAAAAGGCGAACTTCTTTTCCATTCACTAAAGTGCGGGCAGTTTTTCCGAAGAATTTACTTTCTGGATTTAGCGAAACGTTAAAACGACGCGCCAAGCGTTCAATAAGCCATTCGCCTGCATTGTGGCGTGTATCTGTATATTTATCGCCAGGATTGCCTAAACCAACAATAAGTTTTATTTCTGACATTTTTATTTGATGATGTAAAAAATAGTGGCGTATTGTAGCGAAAAAGCCTTAAATTCTCAATCTATAATGCTAAAACAAGCGGCTATAATTGAAGGAATTTATTGCTCGTGATTTATCATTAAAAGTCACCGCACTTTTCCGTTATAATGGTTAAAATTTTTAACAAAGAAGTAAAAATGAATCAGATTAACATTGAAATTGCCTACGCCTTGCCAGAACGTTATTATTTGAAATCTTTTCAAGTTGATGAAGGAATCACCGTGCAAACGGCGATTACGCAATCAGGGATTTTAAGCCAATTTCCAGAGATTGATTTGAGCACAAATAAAATTGGGATTTTCAGTCGTCCAACAAAATTGATTGATGTGTTAAAAGAGGGCGATCGTATTGAAATTTATCGTCCATTACTTGCTGATCCGAAAGAAATTCGCCGTAAACGTGCAGCAGAGCAAGCTGCAGCCAAAGACAAAGAAAAAGGAGCTTAAAAATGACCGCACTTTCATCTGCTGATTTTTGTTTACCTGAACATATCACACCAGAAATTTTTCTACGCGATTATTGGCAGAAAAAGCCACTAGTGATTCGTAATGGTTTGCCTGAAATCGTTGGGCAGTTTGAGCCACAAGATATTATTGAGCTCGCTCAAAATGAAGATGTCACCGCTCGTTTAGTAAAGACATTTTCTGATGATGATTGGAAAGTTTTTTTTAGCCCTTTAAGCGAGAAGGATTTTCAAAAATTGCCAGAAAAATGGTCGGTGTTAGTTCAAAATTTGGAGCAATGGTCGCCTGAATTAGGACAACTTTGGAATAAATTTGGCTTTATTCCTCAATGGCAACGAGACGATATTATGGTGTCTTACGCGCCGAAAGGTGGCTCTGTTGGTAAGCATTATGATGAGTATGATGTATTCTTGGTGCAAGGATATGGTCATCGTCGTTGGCAGTTAGGAAAATGGTGTGATCCAAGTACCGAATTTAAACCAAATCAGCCAATCCGAATTTTTGACGATATGGGCGAATTAGTGATTGATGAAGTAATGAATCCGGGCGACATCCTATATATTCCAGCGCGTATGGCACATTATGGGGTAGCTGAAGATGATTGTTTAACCTTTTCTTTTGGCTTGCGTTATCCAAATTTAAGCAATTTGATTGATGGGATAAGCAAAGGTTTTTGTCATCAAGATCCTGATTTGAATTTAAGCGAGTTTGATTTGCCGCTACGTTTAAGTCAGTCTGAACAACGTACAGGTAAACTTGCGGATGAAAATATTCAAGCGATGAAACAGCTTTTATTGGATAAATTGGCTCATTCAGAAGCTTTTGATGCGTTGTTTAAGCAAGCCGTAGCAAGTGCGGTGAGTTCTCGTCGTTACGAGTTATTAGTCTCTGATGAAATGTGTGATCCTGATGAAGTGCGGTCAATTTTAGAAGAGGATGGAGCATTCCTTTCTCAAGACAACAATTGTAAATTGCTTTACACTGAAAATCCGTTGCGTATTTATGCGAACGGTGAATGGCTAGATGAACTTAATGTGATTGAGACCGAAGTATTGAAACGTTTATCTGATGGTGAAAGTTTGGATTGGGTATTTCTATCTAATTTAGTGAATGAAACCGAAGATCCTGAAACTTCGATGGATTTGTTGTTGGATTCAATTTGTAACTGGGTCGATGATGGTTGGGCGTTAATTGAATAATATGTCCGACAATATTTATTCCGTCTCTCAACTGAATTCTGCCGCGCGTCAGATGCTTGAGGGCAATTTTTCCCAAATTTGGCTAACGGGTGAAATTTCCAATTTTACGCAACCCGTATCTGGGCATTGGTATTTAACGCTGAAAGATGAAAATGCACAGGTGCGTTGTGCAATGTTTCGCATGAAAAATTTGCGTGTTGCTTTTCGTCCGCAAAATGGGATGCAAGTGCTTGTGCGTGCTAATGTGAGTTTATATGAGCCTCGTGGTGATTATCAGCTTATTATTGATTCTATGCACCCAGCTGGCGAGGGCTTGTTGCAACAGCAATTTGAAGCGTTAAAAATGAAGTTGGCTGCGGAAGGATTATTTGCTCAAAATCTTAAGAAAAATCTACCGCACTTTAGTAAAGCAGTTGGGATTATTACTTCTTCTACAGGTGCGGCATTGCAAGATATTTTGCATATTTTGGCTCGTCGTGATCCAAGTTTAAAAGTTGTTATTTATCCCACTGCGGTTCAAGGCAAAGAGGCGACCGCAGAAATTGTGCAAATGATTGAACTTGCCAATCTGCGACAAGAAGTTGATGTATTAATTGTGGGGCGTGGTGGAGGTTCATTAGAAGATCTTTGGTGTTTTAATGAAGAAGAAGTGGCGCGAGCGATTTTTCGTTCAACCTTACCCATTATCAGTGCGGTGGGGCATGAAACAGATGTGACGATTGCCGATTTTGTTGCAGATCTTCGTGCACCGACCCCTTCTGCTGCGGCTGAGTTAGTTAGTCGTAATCAAGATGAATTATTGCAACAACTTCGCCATCAACAGCAACGTTTAGATATGGCATTTGATCGTTTATTTACGCGAAAAAGCCAGCGTTTGAAACAGCTAACCTTACGATTACACAATCAACATCCACAGAATCAGTTACGAGCTCAACAAGCGAAAAATGAACAGCTTACGCATCGCTTGCAACTTGCTATGTGGCGTCAGTTTGAAAATACACAACAAAAATTCACCGCACTTTCTTCTCGTTTGAAACAAAATCCATTGCCATATCGAGTGCAACGTCACCAACAATGCTTAGAGCAGTTACAAGTGCAGTTAAATTTTTGCGTAAATCGCCAAGTGACGGAGCGTCAAAATAAACTGGCAACGTTATGTGGAAAATTGGATGCTTTAAGCCCGTTGAAGGTATTGGCAAGAGGTTATTCCATTGCAGAGAACCCGCAAGGTAAAGCCATTGTTAGCGTGAAAGATGTAAAGCAAGGGGACTTCATTACAACTCAAGTGGCTGATGGAAAAATTGTGAGTAAAGTTTTGTAGGAATGCCTATTTCATAAAAATGGAGTGAAATACTGTTTCGCTTACTTCTAAAAAAGAATGCTGTGATTGTTGAATAAATAATCATGGCATTTTATTTTTTTGTGACTCACTTCAAACTTTCAACAAAAAGTGGAAACCTTCTATTTTTTTTGTAGTCTTTTAAGCGTATGATTTTGCGCGCAGTTTTGGAGAAAAAGATGTCAGAAATTCAACACTTTAGCCAACAAGATATAGAAATATTGGGTGAACAAACTTTATATGAAGGTTTTTTCACACTCAAACGAATTCAATTTAAACATAAGCTTTTTGCTGGCGGTGAAAGCGGTGTAGTAACGCGTGAATTACTTATTAAAGGCTCTGCCTCTGCCGTCATCGCTTATGATCCAAAAGAAGATTCGGTGATTCTAGTTGAACAAGTTCGTATTGGCGCGGCTTATCATTCAGAATCTCATCGTTCGCCTTGGTTACTTGAATTAATTGCAGGCATGGTGGAAAAAGGTGAAAAGCCAGAAGAGGTTGCTTTGCGTGAGAGTGAAGAAGAAGCGGGAATTCAAGTAAAAAATTTAACGCATTGCTTAAGTGTGTGGGATAGCCCAGGTGGAACGCTGGAGCGAATTCATTTATTTGCTGGTGAGGTTGATAGTTCACAAGCAAAAGGTATCCACGGTTTGGCTGAAGAAAATGAAGACATTCGAGTACACGTAGTAAAACGTGAACAGGCGTATCAATGGATGTGCGAGGGGAAAATTGATAATGGCATTGCAGTGATTGGATTGCAGTGGCTTCAATTAAATTATGCTCAGTTACAACAAAGTTGGAAATGTAGTTAGGGGGCATTAATGAAAAATACGTTTGTTTATCAGGCGGAGAAGCCTGTTATTAAGTTATTACAAATTACGGATCCCCATTTATTTAAAGATGAAAGTGCGGAATTATTGGGGGTAAATACACAAGCAAGTTTTGCTCAAGTATTAAAGGAAATTCAGCAAGAAAATCATGAGTTTGATGTTATTCTTGCTACAGGCGATCTTGTGCAGGATAGTAGTGATGAAGGTTACACTCGTTTTGTAGAAATGATGAAACCTTTCGATAAACCTGTGTTTTGGATTCCGGGAAATCACGATTTTCAGCCTAAAATGGCGGAATTCTTAAATCAGTCGCCAATGGATGGGGCAAAACATCTTCTATTAGGCGAACATTGGCAAGCTTTATTGTTAGATAGCCAAGTTTATGGTGTACCACATGGACAACTAAGCCAGCATCAACTCGATTTATTAAAAGAAACCTTAGAAAAAAATCCTGAACGTTATACGTTGGTTGTATTACACCATCATTTATTACCAACTAATTCTGCATGGCTTGATCAACATAACCTTCGTAATTCTCACGAATTGGCAGAAGTGCTTGCGCCTTTTACCAATGTGAAAGCTATTTTATATGGGCATATTCATCAAGAAGTAAACAGTGAATGGAATGGTTATCAAGTGATGGCAACGCCAGCAACTTGTATTCAATTTAAACCTGATTGCCAGTATTTTTCTCTTGATACGTTACAGCCCGGTTGGCGTGAAATTGAGCTACATTCAGATGGTTCAATTCGTACGGAAGTAAAGCGCATTCAGCAAGCGGAATTTTTGCCGAATATGCAAGAAGAAGGGTATTAACCAAACTAAAGTGCGGTGAACATTCACCGCACTTTTTTCCAGTTAGAAATGGTATGCATCAGTAAATGTGTACCATTTTTTTATGATTTTATTACGCAATCACAACTTGTTCTGCATCGTCTTCAGTATGTTCAATACGCCCGATTAACCATGCATTTTCCCCCGCTTGTTTTAAGATCGCTAATGCGGTCTCGACTTGCTCTTGAGGAAGTGCAATTACCATGCCCACACCACAATTGAAGGTTCGGTACATTTCATATGTGTCGATATTGCCTTTTTCTTGTAACCAATTAAACACGGAAGGCCATTTCCAGCTTTTTTCATCAATTACTGCTTTGGTGTTTTTAGGCAATACGCGCGGAATGTTTTCCCAGAACCCGCCGCCTGTTAAATGCGCAATCGCATGTACATCGGCTTGCTTAATAAGTGCTAATACGGATTTAACATAGATTTTTGTTGGCGCAAGTACATGTTCACTTAATGGTTTATTATCAAGTAGTTCTGTTGCAGGATTAACGCCCGCGACATCAATTACTTTACGAACTAAAGAATAACCGTTTGAATGTGGGCCACTGGAACCTAAGGCAATTAATGCATCGCCATTTTTTACACGGCTACCATCAATAATTTCAGATTTCTCTACAACGCCTACACAGAATCCTGCTAAATCATAATCGCCCGCATGATACATGCCTGGCATTTCTGCTGTTTCACCACCTACTAATGCACAACCCGATTGCACACAACCATCAGCAATCCCTTTTACAACGTCAGCAGCTACATCAACATCTAGTTTTCCTGTTGCATAATAATCTAAGAAAAATAGTGGTTCAGCACCTTGAACGACTAAATCATTGACACACATAGCGACCAAATCAATGCCAATGGTGTCATGTTTTTTTAAATCAATGGCTAAGCGTAATTTAGTGCCAACTCCATCGGTGCCCGATACTAAAATAGGTTCTTTATATTTGCTTGGTATCGCACATAAGGCGCCAAATCCACCTAATCCCCCGATCACTTCCGCACGAGTAGTACGTTTTACTTCTGGTTTAATCCGTTCAACCAATGCATTGCCAGCATTAATGTCAACGCCGGCATCTTTATAGCTTAATGATTGTTTGCTCACAGTGTTTTCCTATATCGATAAGTATTGAAAAATAAATTGCAATTTATTTTAACAGCTTAAGCAAACGTTTGCGATTTAAATTTTAAGATAAAAAAAGACCGCACTTTAGAAAAAGTGCGGTCGAGTTTGATATTGTTTTTAACGATTCGCGAGTTCAAAAATCATCGCTTCTGCTTGGCAACTAAAAGTGAAAGAGGCATTTAATTGAACACCGTTTTCAACCGTCACGATTTCGCTTTTAATTTCGCAAGGCTCGCTTTCTGTATTGCGTGCTTTCTTCGTTAATCGTTCAAGCGCTGCATTGGCATCAGCTTCTGTGTTATAAACTTGATGTACTTCTACAGTGCAGTCAGAGCCATCAATAATAGTGCCTACATCAACACAGCTACAAGTTAAGGATTCTTCAGCTTTGCATTTTACGGTCATTTTCTTTTCCTTATATGAATATTTTGGTGCATTTTATCATTTTTCTTTTTCTCCATAAATGACAAAAATTGAACAAAATAGCCCACTAAATGCAAAAAGTTCCCGCTAACTGGTCGGAACTCTAATAAAAACAAGGAAATGAATTTGCACTCAATAGATTCGGGTTTTAGAATCGCCCAGATTTTTATTTATAACAAAGGTTTCCAAATGAAAAAATTTAATCAATCTGTATTAGCAACTGCGATGTTATTAGCAGCTAGTGGGGCAAATGCAGCCGCATTCCAATTAGCAGAAGTTTCTACATCAGGTCTTGGTCGTGCTTATGCCGGTGAAGCAGCAATTGCTGATAATGCTGCAGTAGTTGCAACTAACCCTGCATTAATGAGTTTATTCAAAACTAATCAATTCTCTGTGGGTGGCGTTTATGTGGATTCTAAAATTCACATGAGTGGTAATACTGATATTACTGCGTTAGGTAGAAATGTGAGTGCTCGTTTACCAAGTGCTTCAACTAATCTTCATCAAAAAAATGTAGTTCCAGGCTCTCTTGTACCAAATATGTATTTTGTGGCACCTGTTAATGACAAAGTGGCGGTTGGTGCAGGCATGAATGTGAATTTTGGTTTGAAAAGCGAGTATGATAACAAATACAACGGCGGTGTATTTGGTGGAACAACAGATCTAACTGCGTTAAATTTAAACCTAAGTGGTTCTTATCGTGTTACTGAGGGATTTAGTGCTGGTTTAGGCTTGAATGCGATTTATGCTCAAGCAAAAATTGAGCGTAGAGCTGGTGCTCTGGCTGATGCAGCTCAATATGTTGGTAATGCTGTACGCGCAGGAGCTATACAATTACCTCCTACAGCTGGTCCATTATTGGCTTCATTAAGTAGAGTTCAAAAAGATACTATTCTAACTCAACTACAAGACAAAGCGGCTTGGGCTTTTGCTTGGAATGCTGGTGTAATGTATCAATTTAATGAAAATCATCGAATTGGTTTAGCTTACCATTCTAAAGTAGATATTGATTTTACAGATCATACAGCAACTAGTTTACAAGCTCAGCGTATTGGGCAAGAAGGTGGTTTAAAGCTTAATTTGCCTGATTACTTAGAGTTTTCAGGATTCCACCAATTAACCGAGAAATTTGCTATGCACTATAGTTATAAATATTCTCACTGGAGTCGTTTGAAAAACTTATATGCAACGTATCATGCTGATGGCGTAGAAGCATTTCATAAGAAAATGTACTACAGAAATAGTTCGCGTGTTGCATTGGGTGGAACTTATAACGTAGATGACAAATTAACTTTACGCGCAGGTATTGCTTATGATCAAGCTGCAGCAACTGAACATGCTAGTGCGGCAATTCCTGATACAGATCGTACTTGGTATAGTGTGGGTGCTACATATAAATTTACCCCTAATCTTTCAGTTGATTTAGGCTATGCTTATTTGAAAGGTAAAAAAGTTCATTTCAAAGAAGAGCAAGTTATTCGAAATGGAGCAATAGTAGTTACTGGAAACTATACATCTAAAGCTAGTGCAAATCTTTACGGTTTGAATTTAAATTATAGTTTCTAATCCATTAAAAAATTTAGCATAATAAAGCACACTTCCGCACGAAGTGTGCTTTTCTTTTTATAAAACAAGGCGAAAAATGACCGCACTTTATTACACTTATTATCCTTCACCCGTCGGGAGGCTTTTGATTTTATCTGATGGTGAAAGTATTACACATATTGATTTTGAAAAAGAGCAATATGAACCTAATCCCAAATGGCTCAAGCAAGATGAATTGCCTATTTTTCAAAAAGTGCGGTTGGCTTTTGAACGATATTTTAATGGAGAAGTTGAGCGCTTTGCAGATATTCCTTTAAAGCCAGAAGGCACCGCGTTTCAACAAGCCATTTGGCAAGCCTTGCGAAAAATTGATTATGGCGAGCTTTCAAGTTATGGAGAGCTGGCGTTACGGATTAATAATCCTAAAGCTGTTCGTGCCGTGGGCGGTGCGGTAGGCAGTAATCCGATTAGTATTATTATTCCTTGCCATCGTATTTTAGGCAAAGATCGGACTTTAACTGGTTTTGGTGGTGGTTTAGAGGCAAAACGTTTTTTATTGCAGTTAGAGAAAATTCCCTATATTGATAAAGGCACTGAAAATACTAAGCCTCGCTTTTTTAAGAAATATCACGAATGATTCCACAAACCCTTGAACAATTACTTTCCCAAGCGCAATCAATTGCAGGCTTAACTTTTGGGGAGTTAGCTGATGAACTGCATATTCCTGTCCCGCCTGATTTAAAACGTGATAAAGGCTGGGTGGGCATGTTATTAGAGCGTGCTTTAGGCGCAACGGCAGGGAGTAAAGCTGAACAGGACTTTTCTCATTTAGGTGTTGAGCTTAAAACATTGCCGATTAATGCTGAGGGTTATCCTCTTGAAACGACCTTTGTGAGCCTTGCCCCATTGGTACAAAATTCAGGGGTTAAATGGGAAAATTCCCACGTTCGTCATAAACTTTCTTGTGTACTTTGGATGCCTATTGAAGGCAGTCGCCATATTCCATTGCGTGAACGCCATATCGGCGCGCCAATTTTATGGAAGCCAACCGCTGAGCAAGAACGTCAATTAAAACAAGATTGGGAAGAATTGATGGATTTAATTGTACTTGGCAAATTGGATCAAATTACCGCTCGAATTGGGGAAGTGATGCAACTTCGTCCTAAGGGGGCAAATAGCCGTGCTGTGACAAAAGGCATAGGAAAAAATGGCGAAATTATAGAAACCTTGCCTTTGGGCTTTTATTTACGTAAAGAGTTTACTGCAGGTATTTTGAAGGCGTTTCTAGATAATAAAAATGGGTGAATAATCCCCCATTTTATTTTACGCAACTTGTATGAAGAAATCTTTTAATCCGACTAATATATTATTTACGGCCACTGTTGCCAATATTAATCCCATCACACGACTAATGATTGCAGCTCCAGAGTTTCCAATAATATGTTGAATGCGATTTGCCGCAAGGAGCAAGAAGTAGGTAATGAGCAGCACGATTAGCATAATGCCAGCAGTGATGATTTGCTCGGTAAGATTAAAACGATGATTATCAGTTAAAAGTACGATTGCCATCATTGCACCTGGCGAGGCAATAGAAGGTACTGCGAGGGGATAAACAGCAATTTCAGTAATGTTTGCTTTTATTTTAATTTCTTGTTCAGGCTTACTTTCACCAAAAATCATAGTTAAGGCAAATAAGAAAAGCACTAAACCACCAGCAATTTGGAATGCGGGAAGTGGCACTTGCATCGCTTCAAAAAGAACTTGTCCACCAATTAAGAAGAAAAGCAAAATGCCAGCTGAAATCACAATGGCATGACGCGCAATTTTACGGCGCTCTTCTAATGAAAAAACAATCGTTTTCGAAAGATAAACAGGCACAGAACCGATAGGATCGATAACTGCCCAAAGTACCACAAATTGTACGATAAGAGAATCAAACATAGACTTTTCCGATTAAGATTGTAAATGATAGCATTTTATCAGATTAGTTTATGAAACTGGGATCATTTTTAAATGAATTTTTATACCTTCATTTTTCATGAAAAACACGAAAAAACCCCACCGCACTTTGTAAGGTTCTATCATAAAAAATGAGTGGAATGCGGTTTCGTTGCCAAGGCGGAACACCGAGCTCTTGCCAGATTTTTTTCATGGTTTCGGCAGGGCGATTATGCTGTCGTTTCACTTTGCCAGTATAAGCAAATCGTATTTGAATCGGTTCTTGTGTATCGGCAAGTTGAACCTGTTTTTCGTTCCAATTGACTAAAATGCCTTTCGCGTTGTGGGCTGCATAAATTGTTCCAAGATTATCAGGCAAGGTAATCTGTTGATTTAATGGCATATCAATACAAGTTTGCGACAAATCAACGAATTTCTCTGTTAAATAGAGACGTTGTTGATATCGGCGAATAATATGTTCTCCGAGTTGAAATTGGGGGGTTGCATCTGCTTTGGCTTTAATTACATCATCAATAATATGTGCTAATTGAACCTGCGTAGGCATGGCAATCTGATTTTTAGCCAACCACATTCGCAAAAGTGCGGTTTGTTTTTGCGATGAATATTCTAGAAAGTTTACGAGTGAAAACTGTTTTTGATCCTCTAGAAGATGCTGCTCAAAGCAAGGTTGTAATAATTCATTAATTAGTTGTTGTTGCTCAAAACAATGTTGTGCGGCACGCTGAACTGCATGATCAAAATGCCCCCAGCGTTGGCGTATTTCAGGCAAAATTTGGTTGCGTAAAAAATTGCGATCGTAATAATTATCTTGATTACTTTCGTCTTCGACCCAAGACAGATTTTCTTGCTGAATGTAATCTTCTAATTCATTACGGGTGAAAGAAAGAAGCGGGCGTAGAATAGACATCCCGAACAATTGGCTTTCTTTTTGCATGGCACCTAAACCTTGTAATCCCGTGCCTCGTTTTAATGTGAGGAAAAAGGTTTCAGTTTGATCATTTAAATGATGTGCAGTGACCAGATATTCATCTGGCTGAATATGTTTTAAAATCGCCTGATAACGCGCTTCTCTTGCCCCAGCTTCAATGCCATCGTGCATTTCCACTTTGACTTTTTCAATAATAAGTGGAATGGCAAATTGCTCACAGAGTTGTTGGCAATGAGCTGTCCAAGCATCCGCATTCGGGCTTAATCCGTGATGGATATGGATGGCTCGCAGACTTAAGTGCGGTCGTTTTTCGCGGAGTTTTTTAACTAAAGAAAGTAGTGCAGTTGAATCCAAACCACCGCTAAAAGCAATGAGAAGCTTATTGGCGGTGGTTGGGATTTGAGTTTGGAATAATGAAAAAAGATCCATTAGGCAACTTTAACAGCTTTGTAGTTTGTGCTTGGATTTAAGATCTCAAAACGTGCAGCAATAGGTTGGAGTTCGTAAGATTTCAAATCAAAGGTAGTTTTCATTACGCCTGCAACAGCATTATTCATTTTTTCAAAAGCTTCAACATCGTTGCCGCAGTTTAAGTAATGTGCCAAGAAAGTCCCTGCAATTAAATCACCCACACCAACAGGTTCAAAGTTAAATTTATAAAGCGGACGGCTTAAATGCCATATACCTTCAGGTGTCGCCATAATGATTTCAAAGGTATCAGGATCGTTAATTTTACCCGCACTGCCCAAATGTTTTACGAGGACTTTCTTCACGCCTTTTGCAATTAATGCATTCACCGCTTTTAACACATCATCAAAGGTATTAATTGGGAATTCGGTTAGTTGGCGTAATTCATGCAAGTTTGGCGTCATGATATCCGCCACTGGGATAGCTTTTTCAATAAGTGCTTCGCGAACACCATTGGCAACTACGCAGATTTTTTTCGGATGTGGCATCACTGGGTCACATAAATAAAGCGCATTGGGATTACGCAGTTTGATTTGTTCTAAGGCAAAAAGAATTTGATCGACTTGTTCCGCAGAACCTAAATAACCAGATAACAAGGCGTCACATTCTTGTAGTTTTTCAATGTTATCGACTCCGGTCACAATTTCTCGGATTTGTTCTTGCGGAATGACCATGCCTGTCCATTTTCCATATTGGGTGTGATTAGAAAATTGAACGGTATTTAATGCCCATACATCGACGCCTAATAACTGCATTGGAAAAGTCGCGGATTTGTTACCCGCAAAACCATAGACCACGTGGGATTGGATCGAAAGTACGTTTTTCATTGTGTTTGCTCCTTTGTTGTTATATTTAGATCAAAAAAGAGCGGCAAAAATCACCGCTCTTTTAGAATGTTAGTTAGCAATAACCGTAAGACATTAAACGTTCATAGCGTCTATTTAATAATTCTTCTTTGCTTAGTCCATCGAGCTCTGCTAAATCTTCTTTTAAACGAAGTTTTAAGTTTTCAGCCATTTTTGCATAATTGCGATGTGCGCCGCCCAAAGGTTCTTGCACAATGCTATCGATGAGATTTAATTCTTTTAAACGGCTTGCGGTTAATCCCATTACTTCTGCTGCTGTTGATGCTTTTTCTGCACTTTTCCAAAGAATAGAAGCACAGCCTTCTGGAGAAATAACAGAATAGGTCGAATACTGTAACATATTTACTTTATCGCCCACGCCAATAGCTAATGCACCGCCAGAACCGCCTTCACCGATAACGGTACAAATAACGGGAACGGTAAGTTGCGCCATTTCGCGTAAGTTGCGAGCGATAGCTTCCGCTTGACCGCGCTCTTCTGCGCCAATACCTGGATAAGCTCCCGGGGTATCAATAAATGTGATAATTGGCAATTTAAAGCGTTCAGCCATTTCCATTAAACGTAACGCTTTACGATACCCTTCAGGTGCTGGCATACCAAAATTACGTTGTACTTTTTCTTTTACGGAACGACCTTTTTGATGACCAATCACCATCACGGGGCGACCATCTAAACGTGCAAGACCGCCCACGATCGCTTTATCATTAGCAAATGCGCGATCGCCTGCAAGTTCTTCAAATTCAGTAAAAATATGTTCGATATAATCTAATGTATAAGGGCGGTTTGGATGACGCGCCATACGTGAAACTTGCCAAGCATCGAGGTTGGCAAAGGTTTTTTTAGTGAGTTCGTTACTTTTCTTTTGTAAGCGTTTGATTTCATCAGTTAAATCAACTTTATCATCCGATGCTGCACGTAATGCTTCAATTTTTGCTTCTAATTCTGCAATCGGCAATTCAAAATCTAAATATTCTTGACTCATTTTCTTATCCTAAAAAGACCGTAAAAATTGACCGCACTTTATCAAGAATTAAAGTGTGGCGCAAATGGTTTTCACTGGTTGGGCAAGCTTATAATCGCTCTTTTTTGAAGAGTGAGAAGACAAATAAAAACGCTGAACAAATGACAACGGAAGGCCCCGCAGCGGTATCATAAAAGGCTGATAATATTAGCCCAGCTATAATCGATAACATACTGACTACAATCGCCCAGCCCACCATCGATTCTGGCGTTCTCGCAAAACGACGAGCGGTTGCAGCAGGAATTATTAATAAGGATGTGATAATTAATGCCCCGACAAATTTCATGCTCAAGGCAATAGTTAACGCTGTTAATATCATCAAAATAAAACGCATTTTTTTGATATTAATGCCTTCAACTTGCGCGAGTTCTGGCGATACGGTGGTGGAAAGTAAGGATTGCCAAAAGTAAATTAATGTTGAAAGCACAATTATCACGCCAATCCCAATATAAATTAAATCGGTATAATTAATTGCGAGCAAATCCCCAAATAAGTAACTCACCAAATCTACGCGTACATTTTGTAATAATCCCACTGTCACCACCCCGAGGGATAAACAGCTATGGGCAATAATGCCAAGTAAGGTATCAATAGAAAATTGCGTGTTGCTTTCTAACCACACCATTGCGATAGCAAGAATTAAGGTAAGCACGACAATTGCAATGTAAGGATTGATTTGTAAGAAAATACCTAATGCTACACCTAGCAAGGCAGAATGAGAAAGTGTGTCGCCAAAATAAGCCATTTTCCGCCACACCACAAATACGCCAAGTGGCGCGGTAATAAGTGAAAGCAAAATGCCTGTTAAAAGTGCGGGAAATAAAATCTCAAGCATTATTTATCCTTATTTTGGCAATGTACTGCTGGTGAATTACAACCACATACATCACCGTGTAAAGTGTGGTGATGATTATGATGATGAGTATAAAAGCCGACATTTTGTGCGAGCTGATTTCCCCATAAACGCATAAATGTTGGATCATTTGAGAGAACATCGGGCGTACCTGCACAGCAAATATGTTGGTTAATACACAATACTTCTTTACTATCTGCCATCACAATGTGTAAATCGTGTGATACCATCAATACGGCACAGTTTAATTTTTGTTGGGTTTGATGAATGAGCTGATAAAGCTCTGCTTGCCCAGTAATGTCTACGCCTTGGGTGGGTTCGTCTAGCACAAGTAAATTGGGTTTATTTAAAATTGCACGCGCCAATAATACGCGTTGCATTTCACCACCAGAAAGTTTTTGCATATTACTTTTGCGTAAATGTGAAATTGAAAGTTGCTCAAGTGCGGTGGATATTTCTTGTGTTTTAAGACCTTTTTTTAGCGAAAGAAATCGCTCAACCGTAATAGGTAAACTATGATCCAAATGGATTTTCTGTGGAACATAGCCAATGCGAACATTTTTACTGTAAATGATTTCGCCAGAAGTGGGCGTTTGTAGTTTTAATAAGGTTTTTAATAACGTTGATTTGCCACCACCATTTGGTCCAACAATAGTGATAATAGAATTCGGATAAATATTTAAATTAATATTTTGTAGTGCAGTTTTTTGTGCGAAAACCACATTGATATTTTTTAATTGAATGAGCGGTTGTGGGTTTTGCTCGTTGCGAATGGCTGTGATATTCATAAAATCGCCGTGTTTTCAACAATGGTTGGGGAAAATAACGCATTTTTATAGAATTCTCAAGACTTTCTACCTGATGTTTAATATTTAAGCGTTTGAATAATGCTTTTCTCGTAGAAATGAATTTTCTTTATAATATGTAGTCTGAATGCTGAAAACTTTTTTATTTTAGGAATCCTTGTGCAACACGTAAAATTAGCTAGAGATAGAAGAAAAAAACGCTCTCGTATTAAAGAGGGTGTGTTTTTTATTGCTATTTTACTGATTTTCTCTGGGATTCTACTCACTCTAAAAGATAATTCAGAACATCATGATTTACCGGAACAAGTCATTCCAGCTGTGGTGGATAATGTTGAATATCAATCATTAAATACCTCAAATAAACAAGAAGAAAAAACAGCACACACTTCAGTCGAGCATCAAACAACAGAGCATCTTAATGATGAAGATGCTACATCTTATGATGATGAATTACAGGCTAAAGATGATGAAGTTGATGAAGTGAAGCCTTCAACAGATGAACTGGATAATTTGCCGCAAAATGCACAAGATGCATTAAGTGGCTTATTAGATGCTGCCGATCAAGCAATTCGTATTACCGATCAATTTAGCCATACGGTGACACGTGGAGATAGCTTAAAAGACGTATTGGAACTTTCTGGTTTGGAAGATGATACCGCACAGCGTTTAATTGCAGTGGACGGTGAGCTGGCAAATTTGAAAGCGGGTCAACAGTTCTATTGGATTTTAGATAAAAATGATGAACTAGAATATTTAAATTGGCTTGTATCTGAAAAAGAAGAACGCATTTATGAACGAGTTGAAGGCGGTAAGTTTAAACGTCAAGTTGTTGAAAAGACAAGTGTTTGGCGAAAAGAAGTATTAAAAGGTGAAATTAACGGGACGTTTGCGGCTAGCTTAAAAGCTCAGGGATTGGATAATCGTCAAATCAACCAATTAACCACCGCACTTCAATGGCAAGTGAGTATTCAGAAATTGAAAAAGGGGACTAAATTTGCAATTTTAGTTTCTCGTGAATATTTAGGCGATAAACTCACTGGTCAAGGTAATGTTGAAGCATTACATATTTCATCTGAAGGTAAGAGTTATTATGCGGTTCAGGCTGCTAATGGTCGTTACTACAGCCAACAAGGGGAAACCTTAGGTAAAGGTTTTGCTCGTTATCCATTGCAACGACAAGCACGCGTTTCTTCACCATTTAATCCAAATCGTCGTCATCCAGTAACTGGGCGCGTACGACCGCATAAAGGTGTGGATTTCTCTGTTTCTCAAGGTACACCGATTATCGCTCCAGCAGATGGCGTAGTTGAAAAAGTCGCATATCAGGCTGGTGGCGCTGGACGTTATATTGTTATGCGTCATGGTCGTGAGTACGAGACTGTTTATATGCATTTAAGTAAACCTCTTGTACGCGCAGGACAAGCAATTAAAAAAGGTGAGCGAATTGCGCTTTCTGGTAATACCGGAATTTCAACAGGGCCACATTTACACTATGAATTCCATATTAATGGACGGGCAGTCAATCCGTTGACGGTTAAATTACCTGGCACAAGTAGTGGAATGGGAACTGCCGAACGTAAACAATTCCTTGTTCGTGCACGTGAAGCGGAGCGAATGTTAAAATTATAGTCATATAAAGTGCGGTCAAATACGACCGCATTTTTATTCCCTAATGTGTAAAATAATATTTACACTTTTATGTGAAAAAACTATCATAATCCAATCTTATTTTCCCTACATTTCTGATATATGACCAGTTTCAAATTTAATCCACAAAATCCTTTTGATTGTTTTATTGTGCAAAGTGAATCTATGAAAAGTGCGGTAGAAAACGCGAAACGTTTTGCTATGTTTGATGCGCCTTTATTGATTCAGGGTGAAACTGGGAGTGGAAAAGATTTGCTAGCGAAAGCCTGCCATTATCAGAGTTTACGTCGAGATAAAAAATTTATCGCAGTAAATTGTGCGGGGTTGCCTGATGAAGATGCGGAAAGTGAAATGTTTGGTCGAAAAGTCGGAGACAGTGAAACCATCGGTTTTTTTGAATACGCGAATGAGGGAACTGTATTACTAGATGGTATTGCTGAACTTTCATTGGGTTTGCAGGCTAAATTATTGCGTTTTTTAACAGATGGATCTTTCCGCCGAGTGGGTGAAGAGAAGGAGCATCATGCAAACTTACGAGTGATTTGCACATCACAGGTTCCACTCCATTTGCTTGTTGAGCAAGGTAAAGTACGTGCTGATTTGTTTCATCGCTTAAATGTTCTCACTATTAATGTGCCACCATTACGAGATCGCATGGCAGATATTGAGCCACTGGCACAAGGTTTTTTACAGGAAATCAGTGAAGAATTAAAAATTGAAAAACCAACTTTCGATAAAGATTTTCTTCTTTATTTGCAGAAATATGATTGGAAAGGGAATGTTCGTGAGCTTTATAACACCCTTTATCGTGCCTGCTCTCTGGTACAAGATAATCATTTAACTATCGAAATTTTAAATCTTGCTCCTCCACAAAGTGCGGTGATTTCTTTGGATGAATTTGAAAATAAAACCTTAGATGAAATCATCGGTTCTTATGAGGCACAAGTTCTAAAATTATTTTATACAGAATATCCAAGCACGAGAAAATTAGCTCAGCGTTTAGGCGTTTCGCATACTGCGATTGCGAATAAATTGAAACAATATGGGATTGGAAAATAATTTTCTATAAATTAGGCATTCTCAGATTGTATTTTAATATCCGCTAATCTAGAAAATTGCTTACATAACTTTAACCACATAATCTTATCAATCTGTATATCTAACAAGAATTCGCCTTGTTCAGAGATTTGTTCATGGCGTACACAATCAAGGTGATAAAAAGTATGGCGAAGTTTGCCTTCGTGTGGTTGTAAAATTAAAGAAAGAGAAAGTATCTCGTTTTTTAACCGCACTTTAATGGCTTCAAACAATAACTGAATACCTAGCTTGTTTTGAGCGGAGAGATAGACTACAACAGGCTGATTTTCATCATTGTATTCGATATGCGGCGCAACATTTTCCAACAAATCAATTTTGTTATATACCAATAGAACAGGAACTTCTCCAGCACCAATTTCTTCTAGCACATCATTGACGGCATCGATATTTTCTTGTTTTCGTAAGTCAGCGGCATCAATCACATGGAGTAATAAGCTGGCTTCTACCGTTTCTTGTAAAGTCGATTTAAAGGCTGAAACAAGATCATGCGGAAGCTGTCGAACAAATCCTACCGTATCCGCTAAAATTGCTGTACCTACATCTTGAATCTGTAATTTTCGTAAAGTGGGATCTAATGTTGCAAAAAGCTGATCTGCAGCATAAACCTCTGCATTGGTTAAACGATTAAATAAGGTTGATTTTCCTGCATTGGTGTAGCCAACAAGTGAAATCGTTGGAATGTCTGCTTTTTGGCGCGTTTGGCGATTTTGATTACGCTGTTTCTCTACTTTTGCCAAGCGATTTTGTAATTGAGAAATGCGCACTTTAATCAAGCGACGATCTGTTTCTAACTGAGTTTCACCTGGCCCGCGTAATCCTACCGCACCTTTTTGTTGATCTAAGCCTGTTTTGCGACGAACTAATCGAGTGGATAAGTGTTTTAGTTGCGCAAGTTCAACCTGTAATTTCCCCTCATGAGAACGTGCTCGTTGGGCGAAAATATCTAAAATGACGCCAGTGCGATCGACCACTCGACAATGACACAAACTTTCTAAGTTACGTGTTTGTGCTGGAGTTAATTGATGGTTAAAAAGCACAACATCAGCATTATGTGATTGCACCGCATCTGCAATTTCTTGAGCTTTTCCCTCACCTACAAAATATTTAGCTTGAGGAGTGGTGCGACTGGTCGTGATTGTATCCAATACATCTACGTTGGCAGAATCAGCGAGTAGCAAAAACTCTTGTAGATCGTCAGTGTTTTTATCTTGCGCAAAGAAAACGTGAACCACGATGGCGGTATCACGTGTTTTTTCAGATTGTTGGGATGAAGAAAGTGCGGTTGAAATTTCATGAGAATTTTCAACCGCACTTAATAAATATTGATTATCCATTGATGGAGCTGTGATTATTCTGCTTGAGTTTCCACGCTTTCAACGGCTTCAGTTGTTGCTACATGATGGTTGCTATTGTGATGAGAAACAGAGCGCGCAGGCACAACAGTTGAAATTGCGTGTTTATATACCATTTGGTTCACAGTGTTTTTTAATAAAATCACGAATTGATCGAATGATTCAATTTGACCTTGAAGTTTGATTCCGTTTACAAGGTAGATTGATACAGGAATGCGTTCGCGACGAAGCGCATTTAAATAAGGATCTTGTAAAGATTGTCCTTTTGCCATTTTGCTATCCTTTGTTGTCGTTATTATGAAATTTTGATGATAGAAACGAGTTGTCTCCGCACGCAAGTGTAGCAATAAACACAAATGTTGTCTATTTGCTTTCCCGTAACTTTTGCAAAATTGCTTTCATTTTATGATCTAGTGGTGCATTAAAGCGTAGCGTTTCACCATTTTTAGGATGCTCAAATCGAATTGAAAAGGCATGTAAGAACAAACGGTTCAATCCCAATTCGCTCATTTGTTTATCAAAATCTTTATCACCATATTTATCATCTAATGCAATGGGATGTCCTGCATATTGTGTATGTACACGAATTTGATGTGTACGCCCAGTTACTGGTGAAGCCTTCACAAGCGTAGCATTTGTATAGCGTTCTTCAATGCTAAATCGGGTTTCAGATGGTTTACCTTGCTCACTGACACGCACAATGCGCTCTCCGCTGGATAATTCATTTTTCAAAAGCGGTGCTTGAACAACTTTTACATGGGATTGCCATTGCCCACGTACTAACGCTAAATAATCTTTTTGAACAGTTTTTACGCGAAGTTGTTCATGCAAATTACGTAATGCTGAACGTTTTTTCGCAATTAATAAAATGCCTGATGTATCGCGATCCAAACGATGAACTAGTTCTAAAAAGCGTGCTTCTGGACGCAGTGCTCGCAAGGCTTCAATCACGCCAAAATTTAAACCACTTCCACCATGCACAGCGATTCCTGAAGGTTTATTTAAAACAATCAAACAATCATCTTCAAACAAAATTTGATTTTCAAGTGCGGCGACTTTATTGAGGTTTTTTGAAATCGATGCGTCGTTTTTTTCAGCCACACGCACTGGCGGAACGCGAACAATATCACCTGTTTGCAGTTTATATTCTGGCTTAATACGGCCTTTATTTACCCGCACTTCACCTTTACGCACAATACGATAAATTAAACTTTTGGGTACGCCTTTGAGTTTTGCTAATAAATAATTATCGATACGTTGGCCACTTTCATCTTCACTAATTGTCAGCATTTTTACTGATGAATTAATGATTTTTTCGTTTTGTTCAGTCATCTTTTTTCCTTTTGAAAATTGTCGCGAATCATATCATAAAGGCGCTATTAACGTAACTCTATGAACGTAATATTCACCTTGCTAATTAATCGTTTTCTATGGATAATAGGGCGTCTTTTTGCGCCTAAGAATTTGCGTAAAAAAGGATAAGTTTTGTTGGTGAAAACTCAATGCAGCAATCGGCATAAGACATTGATAATCAACATTTTTCTTAAAATAAATTAGCCGCTTGCAACGCGTGTGGAATATCGCGTTGTTTTATTAAGCAAACGTTTATGCTTAATAACGTTATCAATGCACCCAGCAACATACAGTCGTGAGATTGACTGGCGCGAGAAACACGAGGTCGATAACGAAGCAAAGTGCGGTTTATTTTGAGGTCTTTTAAAATATTTAATAAGAGAATTGACAATGAAAAGAATGTTAATTAATGCGACTCAAAAAGAAGAGCTGCGTGTAGCGCTTGTTGACGGACAGCGCTTATTTGACCTGGATATTGAAAGCCCAGGACATGAGCAAAAAAAAGCGAATATCTACAAAGGGAAAATTACTCGCGTTGAGCCAAGCTTAGAAGCGGCTTTTGTGGATTATGGTGCAGAACGTCATGGTTTTTTACCATTAAAAGAAATTGCTCGTGAATATTTTCCCGATGATTATGTTTTCCAAGGTCGTCCGAATATTCGCGATATCTTGAGCGAAGGCCAAGAAGTTATCGTTCAAGTTAATAAAGAAGAACGCGGAAACAAAGGTGCAGCCTTAACTACTTTCGTTTCTCTTGCGGGTAGTTATTTGGTTATTATGCCAAATAATCCGCGTGCCGGTGGGATCTCTCGTCGTATCGAAGGGGATGAGCGCACTGAATTAAAAGAGGCATTAAGTTCATTAGATGTGCCTGAAGGTGTGGGCTTGATTGTTCGTACTGCAGGTGTGGGTAAATCTCCAGAAGAGTTGCAGTGGGACTTAAAAGTTTTACTTCACCATTGGGAAGCGATTAAACAAGCATCTCAAAATCGTCCAGCACCTTTCTTGATTCACCAAGAAAGTGATGTGATTGTACGTGCTATTCGTGATTATTTGCGTCGTGATATTGGTGAGATCCTTATTGATAGCCCGAAAGTGTTTGAAAAAGCAAAAGAGCATATCAAACTGGTTCGCCCAGATTTCATTAATCGTGTGAAACTTTATCAAGGCGAAGTGCCTCTTTTCAGCCATTATCAGATCGAATCTCAAATCGAGTCAGCATTCCAACGTGAAGTGCGTTTACCTTCTGGCGGTTCAATCGTTATTGATGTAACTGAAGCCTTAACTGCTATTGATATTAACTCCGCGCGTTCTACTCGTGGTGGCGATATTGAAGAAACGGCATTAAATACTAACCTTGAAGCGGCAGATGAAATTGCGCGTCAATTACGTTTGCGTGACTTAGGTGGTTTAGTTGTTATCGATTTCATTGATATGACGCCAGTTCGTCACCAACGTGAAGTAGAAAATCGTATTCGTGATGCCGTTCGCCAAGATCGTGCTCGTATTCAAATTAGCCGAATTTCTCGTTTCGGTTTGTTAGAAATGTCACGTCAGCGTTTAAGCCCTTCATTAGGTGAATCTTCACATCACATTTGTCCTCGTTGTCAAGGAACAGGTAAAGTGCGTGATAACGAATCACTTTCCTTGTCTATCTTGCGTTTAATCGAGGAAGAAGCGTTAAAAGAAAATACTAAGCAAGTACATACGATTGTGCCTGTACAAATTGCTTCTTATCTTCTTAACGAAAAACGTAAAGCAATAAGCAATATTGAAAAACGTCACAATGTAGATGTGATTGTTGCGCCAAATGAAGCAATGGAAACACCGCACTTTAGCGTTTTCCGCTTACGCGATGGCGAAGAGGTGAATGAATTGAGCTATAACTTAGCGAAAATTCACTGTGAGAAAGATGAAAGCACCGAGGAATCTCTTGTTTCTCGTAATGTGGAAACAACTGTTGTTGCTGAACAACCAGCAGTTGAAAGTGCGGCAGTGGCACTTTCTATTTCTGAAGCAGCCCCGACTCCAGTTGAGCGTAAATCGAATGAACCGTCTTTGTTAGCGAAAATTATTGCGAAAATTAAAGGTTTATTTGCTTCTGAATCCGAAGAAAATAAACCAAAAAATAACCGCACTTCGCGCAATTCTAATCGTAATCAACGTCGTCCACAGGATCGCCGTACTTCTCGTCGACCACGTTCTGAAAATAACGAAACGGAAAGAACCGAAGAACAAGTTCGTAATATCCGCGAGCGTAATCAACGCCGTCCGCGCCGTAACTTAGTGGAAGAAAGCATCGCTGAAAATGCGGTAAATTCTACACCGGTTTTTGAGGCTCAAGATGAAAAAACTGAGCAAGTGACTCAACGCCGTCAACGTCGAGATTTACGTAAACGCGTGCGTGTTGAAGACAATGAGATTTCTGTTGAAAATAACGAAAGCATTGTTGAACAAATGCCAGAAGTGGATGTTGTCGAAGTTCAGGCCGTTCAAGATGATGAAAAACCAGTTCGTCAAAACCAAGAACGTTCTGAACGTCAAGATCGTCAACGCCGCACTCCACGTCATTTACGTGCAGCGAATAATCAACGTCGTCGCCGTAATCAAGAGCCAAAATCGCCAATGCCATTATTTGCTGCAGTGGCTTCACCTGAATTGGCAAGTGGAAAAGTGTGGGTGGACTATTCAACAGTGAATACTCCGAAAGAAAATAATTTCTTATCTGTGGATGAATTGCTCGAGCAAGAGAAAACTAAAAAAGGTTTTATCACGCCAGCAATGGGGATTGTGGTTGAAGAAAAATCTCTTGAAGTAAAACCAGCATTAGATTTTATTACTCAGCCCGCTAATGAATCTGTACAGAAAAAAGTACAAGAATCTCTAGAGCGTTTAAATTCTCATAAATCTCAAGAAACAATTGAGTCTATTGAGTCAACGATTACCGTAAATGAGCATGAAACTGTAAATGAACCAGCCTTTGTTCGTACTTATGAGTTTAATGGGCGTTTAGGTACTATTTCTTCAGTTACTCATACAAAAGCAGAGATGACTTTGGCTAAAGCGAGTGATGAAATGCCAGATGCTTTCCCAATTATTGAATGGCAAGATTCTCGTTATTATTTTTACGGTAAAGGGGCGGCTGGACATCATTGTGCGATTAGCCATGTATATTCTGAGCCTACCCGAGCAAAATCAGAGTAATTTAAAATAAAAAATTAGAATTGGCGTGATGTTTATTACGTCAATTCTTTTTATTTTGAGGTTGCAGTAAAAATAATCACTTGATAAAAACGAGATGATTTCTGCTTGACGGTCTTTCTCAAAAAACGTATTATGCGTCTGCATTAAATCACGGAGGAATGGTCGAGTGGTTGAAGGCACCGGTCTTGAAAACCGGCGAGGGTTTACGCCCTCCTAGGGTTCGAATCCCTATTCCTCCGCCATCAACTTTTTAAAGTTAATTAATTCGAGAGAATTAGTTTTTTTATTTCTCATCATCTATTTTCCGTATTTTCACGGTTTCCTAATTCTTCTTTAAATACCAAATATTCTTCTAAAAGATCTATTGCCTCTTGGCATTTTTGCTGGCGTTTTTTATAACCTTCTGCAAGTTGAGTATAACGTATTTTTTCATCATTATTTTTTTCTTCCTGCGCCAAATCTTTATGTTGTTGATAAAGTTTATTCAAGCGTTCTAATGCTTCATAGTATTTTTCCAACCGTTCTCTTGGCGGTAATTTATGAATGCTATGTTGAGATTTTTGAATGGTTTGTTTCGTTGTTGTTTGGGATACAGTTAGGTAAGTATTCTTACGAGCTAAAGCTTCCGAAAGAACGGAACATTGAGCGAGTAAACGCTCTGCCAGAAAATTATAATGATTAAGATCGTTAGATGCTAATGTCTTTATTCTATCTAGCGTTTGATTGATTTCCTTTAGATAAAAGGAAACATTTTGTCCATTTTCACTAAACAAAGTGCGGTCAAATTTGGCGAAGATTTTTTCTTCTCGTTTGGATAAATGAGCTTCACAAAGTCTCTGAACTTTTTGATCTAAAATCTGGATAAGTTGTTGAACTGTCATAAAAAATCCCCCAGGTCGGGGGATTATAATCGTTAAAGGTACATTGCTGCAATCCAGCCAAACGCTAATAATGGAATATTGTAGTGTAGGAAAGTGGGTACAACAGAGTCCCAAATGTGGTCGTGTTTACCATCCATATTTAAACCTGATGTTGGACCTAAGGTGGAGTCAGATGCAGGGGAACCGGCGTCTCCTAAGGCGGCTGCAACACCAACGATTGAAACGGTAGCTAATGGTGAGAAACCAAAAGATAAACAAAGCGGTACGTAGATAGAAGCAATGATTGGCACCGTTGAGAATGATGAACCAATTCCCATTGTAATCAACAATCCGACCAGTAACATTAAGAATGCGGCCAAACCTTTACTTTGAATCGCTCCGTTACTTAAGCTTTGAACTAAATCTGTTACGCCCGTTGTGGCATTAATAACATTAGCGAAACCGGATGCCGCAATCATAACAAATCCAATCATAGCCATTAAACGTAAACCTTGTTGGAAGATATCGTTACTTTCTTTCAGTTTGAAAATGCCAAATATTACGAAAATGACTATCCCAACTAAACCACCAATAATAGTCGAACTTGTCACTAATTGTGTTGCGAAGGTCGCTACAATGGCGATTAAACTTGCAGTGATTTGTTTTGGTTTTATGTTTGCGATGTGCGCTTCAATTTCTTTTGTGGTTGGCTCTTGAATAGTTACATCATATTCTCTTGGTTTGCGATAAGTGATGAATATTGCGGTGAGCAACCCTAAAATCATACCAATTACAGGCAATAACATCGCGAGGGATACTTGAGCAACATTGGTTTGTAAACCTAGAGCAGCCCCAGCTTGATTGATGTTTTTTACTAAAATACTTTCGATAAAGATTTTACCAAACCCTACAGGAAGTAACATATAAGTTGCGGTTAAACCGAATGTAAGTACGCAGGTTACAGCGCGACGGTCTATTTTTAGACGATTAAAAATAGAAAGTAACGGCGGCACGACGATTGGAATAAAAGCAATGTGTACAGGAAGTAAGTTCTGTGAAGAAATGGCGAATAATACCAATACACCAAAAATTAAATATTTAAACCAAGTTAAGTTGCTGGAACTTGGTGTTTTATTCATTTTAGTGATGATCTTATAGGCAATTAAATCGGTAATACCTGATTTAGAAATCGCAATCGCGAATGCACCAAGCATCGCATAGTTCATCGCGACTTCTGCGCCGCCACCTAAACCTCCAGTGAAGGTTTCAATTGTTTTGCTTAAACCTAGACCGCCACAGAGTCCGGCAGTGAGTGCGGCAATAACTAACGCAATAATTACGTTAATACGTAGCAAACTTAGTGCTAGTAAAACGATAATCGAAATAACAACGGGATTTGTTAACATTGTATTTTTCCTTGTGAATTAAATAGTGAATACTTTACTTTAAAATTTTTGATTGTCGAATAAATAATAATGTCGTTGCATTGATGACTCCTGTGTAGTAACAAAACAAAACCCCTCGAAAGTTGCCTTCCGAGGGGTAAGATTTTTATTATCCTGTCAGCTCGGAAGAAATCTTCCAAGCACACCAAAAACCTGAAAGATTATTCAGTTGAATGGTGATGATGGTGACGACGGATAATGTTCATTTTTTATCTCCAAATAAGAATTGCTTTTAAACTACTGGAAAAATAAAACTATTGCAACCACTTTTTTATTTTTCTTAAAGTGCGGTCTATTTTTCAGTTGTTTTTTCCTGTTCTAGTTCAGACGCAATATGTGGGAAGCCACCTAAATCTTTTAAATGATTGACCATATAACAGAATAATTCTGCTGTACGTTCGGTGTCGTATAACGCAGAGTGCGCTTGTTTCCCATCAAATGGGATTTTAGCGGCAAGACAGGCCTTAACGAGAACAGTCTGACCAAACATTAAGCCCGCTAAACTTGCCGTGTCAAACATCCCAAAAGGGTGGAAGGGATTACGCTTTACGCCGGTACGTTCAGCGGCAGCCATCACAAAACTTTGGTCAAAAGCAGCATTGTGCGCCACAATGATAGAACGTTGGCAATCTGCATCTTTTTGTCCTCGACGTACCATTTGAAATAACCCTGTGATTGCATCGAGTTCAGACACCGCACCACGTAATGGATTATGAATATCAATGCCATTAAATTTCAAGGATTCTGGATTAATATTTGCCCCTTCAAAAGGCTCGATATGAAAATGGCATTTCTGATCAGGATGCAAATAACCATGTTCATCCATTTTTAATGTGATTGCGGCTAGTTCGAGTAATGCATCTTTTTTTGCATCAAAACCTGCAGTTTCAACATCAATGATGACGGGGAAATAGCCACGAAAGCGATTTTTTAATTGGTTGTGATAAGGGATTTCTTGAGAATCGGACATAATCTATCTCTTAAAAATAAAATAACGTAGGAATCCCTACGTTATTAAAAATACAATAAAAATTGACCGCACTTTAGTTGCCTAAACCAGATTTAGTACTTTTGTTTTCGATAAATTCAATTTTATAACCATCTGGATCTTCAACAAAAGCAATGACGGTTGAGCCACCTTTCACTGGCCCTGCTTCGCGAGTAACGTTACCACCGCTTGCACGAACGGCTTCACAAGTCGCATAAATATCATCCACGCCGATAGCGATATGTCCATATGCAGTGCCATGTTCATATTTATCTACTCCCCAGTTGTATGTTAATTCAATTTCTGCCGCACTTTCGCCATCTTCGTAACCTAAAAAAGCCAGCGTATATTTGTATTCTGGGTTTTCACTTGTGCGTAATAAGCTCATACCTAAAACATCTTGATAAAATTTGATTGAACGATCTAAATCGCCCACGCGTAACATAGTGTGTAAAATTCGCATTGGTTTAATCCTTTTTTGATAAAAGTGCGGGCATTATGCCATAAAAAAATTGAATTAAATAAATTTGTTATGAATTATTTAACTGCAATCATCGAGCCAAAATTAAAGCATTGGAACCAAAGTTCTACTTGTGAAAATCCTACGTTTTTTAACCGCACTTTGTGTGTTTCGATAGAATCAGTATGCATGACATTTTCAAGTGCAGTGCGTTTTTGGCTCACTTCAAGCTCACTGTAACCGTTAGCACGTTTGAATTGGTGATGGAGATCAATAAGCAACTCATTCACTTTTTCATCTTCAAAACGGAATTTTTCAGAGAGCACCAACACACCGTTTGGGTTTAAACCTTGGTAGATTTTTGTGAGCAAGGCTACACGATCTTCTGGTGGTAAAAATTGCAATGTGAAGTTGAGCACTACCATTGAGGCGTTCTTAATTTCAATTTGACGAATATCATCGCAAAGAATTTCTACGGGTACATCACTATGATAAGCCGCAACGTGCTGACGGCAGCGTTCCACCATTGGCAGAGAATTATCGACACCGATAATTTTCACATTCGGTTGTTTAATATTACGTCGCATAGAAAGAGCTGCCGCACCGCGTGAACAGCCTAAATCATAGACTTGGCTGTCAGCAGTCACAAAACGCTCAGCCAACATACCAATCGCCGTGATAATGTTGGAGTAGCCAGGTACGGATCGTTGAATCATATCTGGAAAGACTTCAGCAACGTTTTCATCAAAGGTAAAATCGCCGAGTTTTTCAATTGGAGCAGAAAAAATAGTATCTTTCATGGTTTACATTGTGTGGAGTATGTGTGTTTTTCACTTTTCCACACCCTACGAATTAGAAAATATTTAAAAAGTGCGGTCATTTTAAGGAAAGTTTTCAAGGGGTCAAATAAATTTCCGTTTAAGATTTAAAAGACGCACCTTTTTCCGTATAATTCTGCAGTATTTTTCCATTTTTATAGAAAGTTAAGGAATTGAATATGATGCGTACACATTATTGCGGTGCATTAAACCGCAACCATATTGGACAAGAAGTAACATTAAGCGGTTGGGTTCACCGTCGTCGCGATTTAGGTGGTTTAATTTTTATTGATATGCGTGATCGCGATGGTGTCGTACAAGTTTGTTTTGACCCTAAATATCAAGAAGCGTTAACAGCAGCTTCAGGCTTACGTAATGAATTTTGTATTCAAATTAAAGGTGAAGTGATCGCGCGTCCTGACAATCAAGTTAATAAAAATATGGCGACAGGCGAAGTAGAAGTATTGGCGAAAGAATTACGCATCTACAACGCTTCTGACGTTTTACCATTAGACTTCAACCAAAACAACACAGAAGAACAACGTTTAAAATATCGTTATTTAGATTTGCGTCGCCCGGAAATGGCGCAACGTTTGAAAACCCGTGCAAAAATCACCAGCTTTGTGCGTCGTTTTATGGATGACAATGGTTTCCTTGATATTGAAACCCCAATGCTTACCAAAGCAACGCCAGAAGGTGCGCGTGACTATTTAGTGCCAAGTCGTGTACATAAAGGCAAATTCTATGCATTACCTCAATCACCACAACTGTTCAAACAGCTTTTAATGATGTCTGGTTTTGATCGTTATTATCAAATCGTGAAATGTTTCCGTGATGAAGACTTACGTGCAGACCGTCAGCCTGAGTTTACTCAAATCGATGTGGAAACCTCTTTCTTAACCGCACCAGAAGTGCGTGAAATTATGGAACGTATGGTACACGGTTTATGGCAAAATATCATTGGTGTGGATTTAGGTAAATTCCCACAAATGACCTGGCAAGAAGCGATGACTCGTTTTGGTTCAGATAAACCAGATTTGCGTAATCCGCTTGAACTAGTCGATGTGGCTGATATCGTTAAAGATGTTGAATTTAAAGTATTTAATGAGCCTGCAAACAATCCAAATGGTCGTGTGGCAGTCATTCGTGTACCAAATGGTACTGAAATCACTCGTAAACAAATTGATGAATATACACAATTTGTTGGTATTTATGGTGCGAAAGGTTTAGCTTGGGCAAAAGTAAACGACATCAATGCTGGTCTTGAAGGCGTACAAAGCCCTATTGCGAAATTCTTAAATGAAGATGTATGGAAAGCATTAGCTGAACGTGTGAAAGCTCAAACTGGAGATATCTTATTCTTCGGTGCAGATAAATGGCAAACCACTACTGATGCAATGGGCGCATTGCGTTTGAAATTAGGCCGTGATCTTGGCTTAACTCGTTTAGACGAATGGCAACCGCTTTGGGTGATTGATTTCCCAATGTTTGAACGTGATGAAGAGGGTAATCTCGCAGCAATGCACCACCCATTCACTTCACCAAAAGATTTTACGCCAGAACAATTAGAAGCGAATCCAAGCGATGCGGTAGCAAATGCTTACGATATGGTTATTAATGGCTATGAAGTAGGTGGTGGTTCCGTCCGTATTTTCGATCCGAAAATGCAACAAACTGTATTCCGCATTCTTGGTATTAACGAACAAGAACAACGTGAAAAATTTGGTTTCTTATTAGATGCATTAAAATTCGGTACACCGCCACATGCAGGTTTAGCATTTGGTTTAGACCGTTTAACCATGCTTTTAACAGGCACTGAAAATATCCGCGATGTGATTGCATTCCCGAAAACAACCGCGGCAGCGTGTTTAATGACAGAAGCACCAAGTTTTGCGAATCCGCAGGCGTTGGGTGAGTTGGCAATTTCTGTCGTTAAAGCAGAATAAGTTTGAAATATTAGGAATGAAGTGCGGTCAGATTTGGCCGCATTTTTAATGATGCAATATAAAAATAATCAATCGGTTCTCGTTGTAATTTACGCTAAAGATACAAACCGAGTTTTAATGCTCCAACGCCAAGATGATCCTGATTTTTGGCAGTCTGTTACTGGCACCATTGAAAGTGGTGAAACACCAAAAAAAACAGCAATTCGTGAGCTTTGGGAAGAAGTACGGTTAGAAATTTCAGAAAATTCCACCGCATTTTTTGATTGCAAAGAGAGCATAGAATTTGAAATTTTTCCACATTTCCGATATAAATACGCACCGAATGTGACGCATTGCCGTGAACATTGGTTTTTATTGGCAATGGAGCAAGAATTCGAACCAGTATTAAGTGAGCATTTGGCATATCAATGGGGTTCCCCTGAACAAGCAATCCAAATGACAAAATCTTCCAATAACGCGGAAGCAATTAGAAAATATATTCTTAAAGATAAATAGAAGGAAAACAACATGGCAGGCCATAGTAAGTGGGCTAATATTAAACACCGCAAAGCAGCACAAGATGCACAACGCGGTAAAATTTTTACTAAATTAATTCGTGAACTTGTTACCGCAGCTAAAATTGGTGGTGGCGATGTGAGTGCTAACCCGCGTTTACGTGCAGCAGTAGATAAAGCGCTTAGCAACAATATGACACGCGATACTATCAACCGCGCTATTGATCGTGGCGTAGGTGGTGGCGATGACACCAATATGGAAACCAAAATCTATGAAGGCTATGGCCCAGGCGGTACAGCGGTTATGGTTGAATGTTTAAGTGATAATGCAAACCGTACGATCTCACAAGTGCGCCCTAGTTTTACTAAATGTGGTGGTAACTTGGGAACAGAAGGTTCTGTTGGTTATTTATTTAGCAAAAAAGGTTTAATTTTAATTGAACAAGCAGATGAAGATGCGTTAACTGAAGCGGCTATAGAAGCGGGTGCTGATGATATTCAACCACAAGATGATGGTTCATTTGAAATCTATACTGCTTGGGAAGATTTAGGTTCAGTACGTGATGGCATTGAAGCAGCTGGCTTTAAAGTTCAAGAAGCTGAAGTGACGATGATTCCATCAACAACCGTTGATCTTGATATTGAAACTGCACCAAAATTACTTCGTTTAATTGATATGTTGGAAGATTGTGATGACGTACAAAACGTATATCACAACGGTGAAATCAGTGACGAAGTGGCATCTCAACTTTAATAATGCAATAAATGGGTAATTTAATTACCCATTTTTTATAGAAATTATGAGCATTATTTTAGGTATTGACCCAGGTTCTCGCGTAACTGGTTATGGTGTGATTCGTCAAACAGGAAGACATTTGGAATATCTTGGCAGTGGCGCAATTCGTACTCAAGTTGAAGATTTACCAACCCGTTTGAAACGTATTTATGCTGGAGTAACTGAAATCATCACGCAATTTCAACCTGATATGTTTGCGATTGAGCAAGTGTTTATGGCGAAGAATGCGGATTCAGCTTTGAAACTCGGGCAGGCTCGTGGTACGGCGATTGTTGCCGCGGTAAATCATGATTTACCTGTTTTTGAATATGCCGCACGTTTAGTCAAACAAACGGTTGTGGGCATTGGTTCCGCAGATAAAGTGCAAGTGCAAGAAATGGTGACTCGTATTTTGAAGTTGTCAGATAAACCTCAAGCCGATGCCGCGGATGCATTGGCTATCGCGATTACACACGCTCATTCTATTCAACATTCTTTACATATTGCCAATTCTGTGAAAATGACAGAAACGCAAGAAAAAATGACCGCACTTTTAAAGACCAGATATAGTCGAGGACGCTTTAGATTAAAAATTTAACTGGATGTTCGTCCAGTTTTATTTTATTCTATGCGTTACGTTTTTTATCATTCGGAAGAATTATGATCGGTCGCTTACAAGGCATTCTTTTAGAAAAACAACCTCCAGAAATTTTACTCAATGTGCAAGGCGTAGGCTATGAATTGCTTTTGCCTATGACGAGTTTCTATGATTTACCAGAAATTGGACAAGAAACTACTTTATTCACCCATCTTGTTGTTCGTGAAGATGCTCATTTACTTTTTGGATTTGCTCAGAAAACAGACCGCACTTTATTTCGTGAATTAATTAAAACAAATGGGGTGGGGCCTAAATTAGCCTTAGCGATTTTATCCGCCATGTCAGTCGAACAATTTGCTTACGCAATTGAGAGAGAAGAGCTCTCTAAACTCACTAAAATTCCAGGAGTTGGCAAAAAAACAGGTGAACGTTTGTTAGTTGAGCTCAAAGGTAAATTTAAAGGCGTAAAACAAAGTGATTTCTTTGTAGAAAGTACTCATATTCCGTCACTTCCATCTATTGAATCGCGTGTAGAAAATTCATCTGATGAAGCTATTTCAGCCTTGATTGCTTTAGGTTATAAACCTGCAGAAGCAGAAAAAATGGTGAAACGAGTTGCTAAGCCAGAATTAACCAGTGAGCAAGTTATTCGCGAAGCTTTAAAAGCCGCACTGTAGGTGAGACATGATTGAAGCAGATAGAATTATTAGCGGGCAAGCTAAACTTGATGAAGATGTTATTGACCGCGCTATTCGTCCGAAATTATTAGCAGATTATGTTGGGCAGCCGCAAGTGCGCGAGCAAATGGATATTTTCATCAAGGCAGCCAAACTACGTCAAGATGCCTTAGATCATTTATTGATTTTTGGCCCTCCAGGTTTAGGAAAAACCACTCTTGCTAATATTGTGGCAAATGAAATGGGCGTGAATATTCGTACGACATCTGGGCCAGTATTAGAAAAAGCGGGAGATTTGGCTGCAATGCTAACTAATCTTGAACCGCACGATGTGTTATTTATTGATGAAATTCATCGACTTTCCCCTGCAATTGAAGAAGTCCTTTATCCAGCAATGGAAGATTATCAATTGGATATTATGATTGGTGAAGGGCCTGCTGCGCGTTCTATTAAATTAGATTTGCCACCTTTTACTTTGGTTGGCGCGACGACAAGAGCGGGTTCTTTGACTTCGCCATTGCGTGATCGTTTTGGTATTGTACAACGTTTGGAATTCTATTCTGTAGAAGATTTAACATCTATCGTTGCAAGAAGTGCGGGGTGTTTGAATCTTGAATTAGAACAGCAAGCCGCTTTTGAGATAGCTCGTCGTTCACGAGGCACGCCTCGAATTGCAAACCGTTTATTACGACGCGTGCGTGATTATGCAGATGTACGTAATGGGGGAGTAATTTCTGTAGATGTGGCAAAACAAGCGCTTTCAATGCTAGATGTAGATGATGCCGGATTTGATTATTTAGATAGAAAATTATTGTCTGCAGTTATTGAGCGTTTTGACGGCGGGCCTGTAGGATTGGATAATCTTGCTGCTGCAATTGGTGAAGAACGCGATACTATTGAGGATGTGTTAGAGCCTTATTTGATTCAACAGGGGTTTCTACAAAGAACGCCACGTGGACGTATTGCAACATCGCAAACTTATCGCCATTTCGGTCTGCAGAAATTATCAGACTAGATAAATTTAACCACTAAAAAAGCCTTATTGTATTCAATAAGGCTTTTTTAATTACTCACTATAACTTTTCAAATTACTTAATTTTGCTAAACCCACTTCACAACTTTTTAACTGAGTCGCTAATTCCATTTGAAGAATTTGTTGTTTGCTTTGGTTTAACTTATTTTTAATTTTTCCTACCTGTGTATGTGTGCCAGGCTGTTTTTCTGCTTGCGCAATCAAATTCTCTGTTTCTTTAAATAGTTGTTCACATTGTTGTGGCAGAATATTTGATGCAAAAGTAGAGGTTGATACAGCAGAGAAAAGTGCGGTTAAAATAAGGAATGTTTTTTTCATTTTAAGTCCTTGTTTCTCTTTATTATGAAATCTAAAAATTAAACTAGGCGGGAAAATAGCAAAATATACCTAGTATGTCTAGATTTTGAAGTCATTTATTGTTGTAAATTGTGATAAGGATCACGTGTAACACATATTTTTGTACAAAAAATAGCAAAATTGATTTATATCAATTAAATTATTTTTAATAAATAATAGGTATTTTATGTCTTATGTCAAAAATGTGATCTAGATATCGTTTTTACTGTTTTTTATACTTATGTTTAGTAGTAGAATACCCGCCAATTTGGTTTATCTCTATAATAATTGGTGTTTTTTAACCATTTGAGAATGATTATGTAGATAAACCAATTTAAACTTAGCTAATTGGAGTTGAGTGATTAGGGATTATTTAAGGCTTTGCCTTTTTAATCATTGTTGGAACTAATGTTGTTTATACAGAGGAGTTGAGAATGTTGGACGTTGTTGACCTTTCTCGCTTGCAGTTTGCTTTAACTGCGTTGTATCACTTCATTTTCGTGCCGCTGACATTAGGTTTGTCATTCGTCCTTGTGATTATGGAAACCATTTATGTGGCGACAGGCAAAGAAGTTTATAAAGATATGACAAGATTTTGGGGTAAGTTATTTGGTATTAACTTTGCCCTTGGGGTGACCACAGGTATCATTATGGAATTCCAATTCGGTACTAACTGGTCTTATTATTCTCATTATGTAGGTGATATTTTCGGTGCGCCATTAGCAATCGAAGCATTACTTGCGTTCTTCTTAGAGTCCACTTTCGTGGGTCTATTCTTTTTCGGTTGGGATCGTTTAACTAAAGGTAAACACTTACTCGCAACTTACTGCGTAGCCTTTGGTTCAAACCTTTCTGCGATGTGGATTTTAGTGGCAAATGGTTGGATGCAACATCCGGTAGCGGCAGAGTTTAACTTTGAAACCGTTCGTATGGAAATGACTAGCTTCTTAGATCTTTGGTTAAATCCAGTTGCGCAAAGTAAATTTTTACACACATTAACAGCAGGTTATACAACCGGTGCAATGTTTGTATTAGGTATCAGCGCATTCTATTTATTAAAAGGTCGCGATATTGGTTTTTCTAAACGTTCATTCTCTGTCGCGGCAACATTTGGTTTTATTGCTGCATCAGCGGTATTAATTATGGGTGATGAATCAGGTTATGACATCGGTAAAGCACAACCTGTGAAATTGGCTGCAATGGAAGCTGAGTTTGATACTCATGCAGCTCCAGCACCATTCCATCCAGTTGCGATTCCAAATACTGCTGAAATGAAAAATGATTTTGCGATTGAAATCCCTTACTTAGGTGGTTTAATTGCAACGCGTTCTTTAGATACTGAAATTGTTGGTTTGAAAGATATTCAAGCGAAAAATGAAGGTCGTGTTCGTAATGGTATGGTAGCGTATGATTTATTCACACAATTAAAAGCAGAGAAAAAATCAGCAGGCCAAGTAAGTCCAGAAACTAAAGCTAAATTTGATGAAGTCAAAGGTGATTTAGGTTTCGGTTTATTATTAAAACGTTACACAGATAAAGTTGTTGATGCAACGGATGAACAAATTAAACAAGCAGCACGTGATACTATTCCAAATGTCGGTCCTAACTTCTGGGCATTCCGTGGTATGTTAGCGGCTGGTGGTTTAATTATCTTATTAGCTTTCGGTGCATTTGTTCAGAATTTACGTAACAAAGTGACTTCTTCTCGCTTATTACTTAAAGCATTACTTTGGAGTATTCCATTGCCATTCTTAGCGATTGAATTTGGTTGGTTCTTAGCTGAATTTGGTCGTCAACCATGGGCAATTTATGAAGTTTTACCTGTTGGAGTGTCGGCGTCTCAGTTAAGTACTGGCGATTTATGGTTCTCTATTGGTTTAATTTGTGCGCTTTATCTTGCGTTCATTATTGTTGAGATGTATTTGATGTTTAAATATGCGCGTTTGGGTCCAAGTGCGTTAAAAACCGGCAAATACTACTTTGAACAATCATCTAAATAAGCAGGAGATGAATTATGATTGATTATGAATTTCTACGTTTTATTTGGTGGGTGTTAGTCGTTGTATTGTTGATCGGTTTCTCTGTAACTGATGGATTTGATATGGGCGTGACCGCACTTTTACCTGTAACAGGTAAAAAAGAAGTGGAACGCCGTATTATGATCAACTCTATTGCCCCACATTGGGATGGTAACCAAGTTTGGTTATTAACTGCAGGCGGCGCAGTATTTGCGGCATGGCCAATTGTATATGCAGTTTCATTCTCAGGTTTCTACATCGCTTTAGTATTGGTTTTAGCTGCGTTATTCTTACGTCCATTGGGTTTTGAATATCGTGCAAAAATTGATAACCCGACTTGGCGTTCTGTTTGGGATTGGGGACTATTCGCAGGTGGTTTTGTACCATCATTAGTATTTGGTGTGGCTTTTGGTAATTTATTACAAGGCGTTCCATTCCATTTCAATGAATTGACTCAAGTAACTTATACCGGTTCATTCTTCGAATTATTAAATCCATTTGCATTGTTGTGTGGTGTTATTAGCTTATCTATGCTTGTGACTCACGGTGCGAACTGGTTACAAATGAAAACAACCGAAGAATTACGTGATCGCGCTCGCTCAGTGAGCCAAATCGGTGCTATTGTCACTTTAATTGCGTTTGTATTAGCTGGTGCATGGTTATACTTTAAAGAGGGGTATGTAGTAACGAGTGTTGTGGATCATTACGCTCCATCTTCTCCAATAAATAAAGAAGTTGCTGTCGAAACTGGTGCATGGTTTAGAAATTTCAATGAAATGCCAATTCTTTGGATTTTCCCTGCATTAGCAGTAGTTGCTGCGCTATTAAATGCGGCATTTTCTAAAGCTAATCGTTGTGGTTTCGCATTCTTTTTCTCTGCATTAACAATGGCTGGCGTAATTATTACTGCTGCAGTATCTATGTTCCCATTTGTGATGCCTTCAAGCTCACACCCTGAACAGAGTTTGTTAATGTGGGATGCAACTTCAAGTGAATTAACATTAACGTTAATGTTGATTTTTGCACTTATCTTTGTGGCTATTTCTTTGGTTTATACCATTTGGTCTTATTCGAAGATGTTTGGTCGCTTAGATGCGAATTTCATTGATGAAAATAAACACTCATTATACTAAGGAGATTAATATGTTATATGTAATTTGGGTAGTGGGTGTGTTATTAGCTATATTTGCCAGCGCAAAATTAACCATTGGCAAAGAAAAAGCAGGAAAATTTGACGAGTAATATGATTCATTCACTCTATCAATTAATTAATAAGGGTTCGTTTCGAACCCTTTCATTTATTTTAGCGCTAGGACTAACAGCCGTATTTTTCTTTAATATTGATAATTTTTCAACGTTGTTACGAAATGATTCTCCTTGGTGGATTTTGATGATCTTTTGGGGATTGATTACGGTTTGGATTCATGGAATCGGATTTGAAATTAAAAGCGTAATTTGGAAACTACTTTTCTTACCTTATATCGCTTATATCATTATATTGATTAGTGCTGTAGAGCATTTTTATTTACGAGGATGATTTTTTTCTTCGGCATATTGCTTATCTAAAAAACAGGTTCTAAAATATCCGACCTATTGCGGTGGGCAAAGCTTAATAATGTCAGAAAAAACCTTCTATCTTCCCGTTCGAGTATATTATGAAGATACTGATGCTGGTGGCGTTGTGTATCATGCTCGTTATTTGCATTTTTTTGAGCGGGCTAGAACAGAATATTTGCGAGCGTTAAATTTTACGCAGCAAACTTTATTACAAGAACAGCAACTCGCGTTTGTTGTCAAATCGCTCGCTATTGATTATTGCGTTGCGGCAAAATTGGATGATTTACTCACGGTAGAAACAGATGTCATAGAGATAAAAGGCGCAACAATCCTTTTTGAGCAACGGCTTATGCGTGATACGGTGATGTTATCAAAGGCTACAGTCAAGGTAGCCAGTGTTCATCTTGACAATATGAAACCTGTGGCGCTTCCTAAAGAAGTAAAAGCTGCGTTTTACAACCTAAAATAAACTTTTCGGAGTATGCAATGACTGCAGAATTGAATTTTTTAGATCTTTTTCTAAAAGCAAGTATTGTTGTTCAACTTGTAATTGTGATTTTGATTTCATTCTCAATTATTTCTTGGGCAATTATTATTCAACGTAGCCGAGTTTTAACGGCTGCTTTAAAAGAAGCCAATACTTTTGAAGACCGTTTCTGGTCTGGTGAAGATTTGAATAAGCTATATGAAGGATTATCAAATCGTCGTGATATTTTAACGGGTAGTGAGCAAATTTTCTTTGTTGGTTTCAAAGAGTTTTCTCGCTTGAAACAAGTGAATCCTGATGCGCCTGAGGCGATTATTAAAGGAACTACGCGAGCAATGAATCTTACAATGAATCGTGAAGTTGAAAGTCTTGAAAGCCGCGTACCATTTTTGGCCACAGTAGCTTCTGTTAGCCCTTATATTGGTTTATTCGGAACTGTTTGGGGTATCATGCACGCTTTTATGGCATTAAGTGGTGCTAAACAAGCAACTTTACAAATGGTTGCCCCAGGTATCGCCGAGGCTTTGATTGCTACTGCTATCGGTTTGTTTGCTGCGATTCCAGCTGTAATGGCTTATAACCGTTTAAGTTTACGTGTGAATGCTATTGAACAGAATTATGGTAACTTTATTGATGAATTTACGACGATTTTACATCGCCAAGCTTTCGGCAAAGCACCACACTAAAATATAGAAAAAATACATCGCACTCTTTCGTTAAGTGCGGTGAAAAATAAGAGAGATTTGAATTATGGCTCGTCGTCAGCGTAAAGATATTAAATCTGAAATTAATATTGTCCCGTTTTTGGATGTATTGTTAGTGCTTGTGTTGATCTTTATGGCAACAGCACCAATTATTAGCCAAAGCGTACAAGTGGAATTGCCAGATTCAGTGCAAAGTCAAAATGTATCTAATGAAGATAAAGTGCCGGTAATTCTTGAAGTTTCAGGGATTGGACAATATGCGATTTCTATTGGCGGAGAACGTCAAGAAGGGTTAACGGAAGAAATGGTGACACAGTTATCTCGACAAGAATTTGATAAGGATAATAACACACTATTTTTAGTGGGTGGAGCTAAGGAAGTTCCCTATGAAGAAGTGATTAAAGCACTTAATCTGCTCCACCTTGCTGGAATTAAATCTGTTGGTTTAATGACAAACCCAATTTAACTAAGTAGGTAACCGTGCAAAATAATCGACAAAAAAAAGGCGCAAATGCATTTGTTATTTCTATAGTGATGCACCTTGTTTTGTTTGGATTGTTGATTGTCAGCTCTTTCTACCATACAGTTGAAATTATGGGTGGCGGAGAAGGTGATGGTGATGCAATGGGGGCGGTAATGGTCGATACTGGCTCTGCAGCGCAAGAATGGGGTAGAATTCAACAACAGAAAAAGGGGCAAGCTGATAAACAGAAGCGTCCAGACCCCGTTATTGAAGAAAAACTGCCACAACCTAATCAAGAAGAGATTAAGCGTCAACAGGAAGTTCAACGACAAGAAGAGTTAAAACGTCAGCAAGAACAGCAACGTCAGCAAGAAATAAAAAAACAACAAGAGCAAGCTCGTCAAGAAGCGCTGGAAAAACAGAAACAAGCTGAAGAGGCAAAAGCTAAACAAGCTGCTGAAGCTGCAAAATTAAAAGCAGATGCAGAGGCTAAACGTTTAGCTGCAGCAGCAAAACAAGCTGAAGAAGAGGCGAAAGCTAAAGCGGCAGAACTTGCAGTACAAAAAGCAAAACAAGAAGCAGAAGCCAAGGCAAAAGCTGAAGCCGCTGCTAAAGCAAAAGCTGAGGCTAAAGCGAAAGCTGAAGCAGATGCAAAAGCTAAGGCCGCTGCTGATGCTAAGGCAAAAGCTGAAGCCGATGCAAAAGCTAAAGCCGCAGCTGATGCTAAAGCAAAAGCTGATGCAGAGGCGAAAGCTAAAGCGGATGCGGCAAAACGAAAAGCGGACCAAGCCAGTTTAGATGATTTCTTAAATGGCGGAGATATTGGTGGCGGTAGTGCATCTAAAGGCGGAAATGTGAATAAAGGTGGAACTCAAGGTAGCGGTGCTGCGCTTGGTTCTGGCGATGGTGGCAAAGTAGGAGATCAATACGCTGGAGTGATTAAGAAAGAGATTCAGCGTCGTTTCTTAAAAGATCCAAGTTTTGCAGGAAAAGTTTGTCGTATTAAAATTCAATTGAGTCGAGATGGAACAATCTTGGGATATCAAAAAATTTCAGGTCCTGATGATATTTGTACAGCAGCATTAAGTGCAGTGGCTAGAACGAAAAAAGTTCCAGCAGCTCCGTCGGATGCTATCTATGAGAAATATAAATCGCCAATTATTGACTTTGATATTCGATAATTCTTTAGAAAAATTTATTGTTAAATTTTAAAGGTAACAAAATGAAATTATTAAAACGTTTAGTGAGCGTATTAGCGATTGTACTTGCTGTTGCAAGCAATGTATTCGCAGATGATGAAGTTCGCATTGTAATTGATGAAGGGGTTGATGGTGCACGTCCTATAGCTGTTGTGCCGTTTGCTGGATCTGCACCAGAAGATATTAGCAAAATTGTTGCTGATGATTTACGTAACAGTGGTAAGTTTAATCCTATTGCGGTGTCTCAGATGCCTCAACGTCCAACTTCAGCAGCTGAGGTAAATCCTGAAGCTTGGTCTAATATTGGAATTGACGCAATTGTGGTAGGGCAAGTTGTTCCATCTGGTAATGGTTATAGTATTACTTATCAATTAATTGACACCGTTGGTGCATCAGGTACGCCTGGAGCGGTATTAATGCAAAATAGCTATACAGTGACAAATAAATGGTTACGCTATGGTGCTCATACTGTTAGTGATGAAGTTTTTGAAAAATTAACTGCTATCCGTGGTGCCTTTAGAACTCGTATCGCTTATGTTGTGCAAAAAAATGGTGGTTCACAACCCTATGAAGTTCGTGTTGCAGACTACGATGGCTATAATCAATTTATCGTAAATCGTAGCTCTCAACCAATTATGTCACCAGCTTGGTCTCCAGATGGTCAACGTTTAGCGTATGTGTCCTTTGAAAATAAAAAATCACAACTTGTTGTACAAGATTTAAATTCTGGTGCTCGTAAAGTAGTGGCTTCTTTCCCTGGACATAATGGTGCTCCTGCATTCTCTCCGGATGGTTCACGTTTAGCCTTCGCCTCTTCACAGGATGGCTCATTAAATATTTATGTGATGAGTTCTCACGGCGGCGCGCCGACTCAATTAACTCGTGGTGCAGGTAATAATACAGAACCATCTTGGTCTCCAGACGGTAGCTCAATTTTATTTACATCCGATAGAAGTGGTTCACCACAAGTTTATCGTATGAGTGCAAACGGTGGTGGTGCAACACCGGTTGGTGGTCGCGGTAGTGCACAAATTAGCGCTGATGGCAAAACCCTTGTGATGATTAATGGAAACAATAATGTAGTTAAACAAGATCTCACATCTGGTGCATCAGAAGTACTTAGTACGTCTTTCTTAGGCGAAAGTCCAAGTCTTTCACCAAATGGAATTATGATTATTTATAGCTCTACACAAGGCTTAGGAAAGGTGCTACAATTAGTTTCTGCAGATGGTCGCTTCAAAGCGAGCCTTCCAGGAAGTAATGGCCAAGTGAAATTTCCTGCTTGGTCGCCATACTTAACTAAATAAAGAAAACTCATTGAGGAGAAATCTAATGAACAAATTTGTTAAATCATTATTAGTTGCAGGTTCTGTAGCTGCATTAGCTGCTTGTAGTTCATCTAACAACGATGCTGCAGGCAATGGCGCTGGCCAAACTTTTGGCGGTTACTCTGTTTCTGATCTTCAACAACGTTACAACACCGTATATTTCGGTTTTGACAAATACAACATCGAAGGTGAATACGTTCAAATCTTAGATGCACACGCAGCATATTTAAATGCAACTCCAGCTGCTAAAGTATTAGTAGAAGGTAACACTGACGAACGTGGTACACCAGAATACAACATCGCGTTAGGTCAACGTCGTGCAGATGCAGTTAAAGGTTATTTAGCTGGTAAAGGTGTTGATGCTGGTAAATTAGGCACAGTATCTTACGGTGAAGAAAAACCTGCAGTATTAGGTCACGATGAAGCTGCATATTCTAAAAACCGTCGTGCAGTATTAGCGTACTAATTCTTAGTATTTCTAATACTTGAAAAACAGGATCCATTTTTATTGGATCCTGTTTTTGTTTTCATCGTTTGTAATTTAACCAATTAGCTTGAAAGAATTAATTTATTCTTTTGATTCTAAAATAAATGCGCTATCATTAGTTCATCAACACAGTGGGTCGTTAGCTCAGTCGGTAGAGCAGCGGACTTTTAATCCGTTGGTCGAAGGTTCGAATCCTTCACGACCCACCACTCTCTGATTTAGTTGTCCAGTTGGGTTGTTAGCTCAGTTGGTAGAGCAGCGGACTCTTAATCCGTCGGTCGAGAGTTCGAGCCTCTCACAACCCACCATTCTTGTTTTTATTATTCATCTCTAATATTTAAATTTCTTTAATTTGCTTAAATTCTTGACTATTTTTAGCGGTTATTGTGGTAGAATACCCTTAAATTTTAGTCGGGCATCATTATGTTGGAAAATATTCGTATTGTTTTAATTGAAACTTCGCATAGCGGTAATATTGGTTCTGCTGCTAGAGCAATGAAAACAATGGGATTGACCCAGCTTTGTCTTGTTTCACCAAAATCCGTTGATGAACAATCTTATGCTCTTTCAGCTGGAGCAGAAGATATTGTAAAAAATGCTAGAGTTGTCGATAGTTTTGATGAAGCTGTCTATGATTGCTCTTTGGTGATTGGAACAAGTGCTCGTTTACGTCATTTGCAAAGTACATTGATTGAGCCTCGAGAATGCGCGGAGAAAGTTGTAGAGCATGAAGGCAAGATAGCTATTGTGTTTGGTCGTGAACGTATTGGATTAACGAATGAAGAATTGTTGAAATGTCATTACCATTTGAATATTCCGGCTAATCCTGATTATTCTTCTTTAAATTTGGCAATGGCGGTACAGTTGGTAAGCTATGAATTGCGCATGGCATTTTTAGCTAAAGATAAGAAGGAAAATTCACTTTCTTTAATAGAACAAAACTATCCAACAGCAGAACAACTCGCTTATTTTTTTGAGCACACGGAACGTGTATATCAATCACTCGGATTCATTCAAAATCAAGGTGTTATGCAAAAATTAAAGCGTTTATATTATCGCGCTCAACTTGAAAAAAATGAATTAAATATTTTAAATGGCATGCTAAGTGTGGTTGAAAAACGGATTGATCTTGATTTAGATTAATTGACTGATTTGGTAGGATATGTAAATATTGCAACATCACTTTTTGGGAACACTTTATGAAACTTACATCGAAAGGTCGTTATGCAGTCACTGCGGTTTTAGATATCGCTTTAAATGCAGAAAAAGGTCCTGTGAGCCTTGCAGATATTTCTGAACGACAACATATTTCCTTATCTTATTTAGAACAACTTTTTGCTAAATTACGTCGTGATGGATTAGTAAAAAGTGTTCGTGGACCTGGTGGTGGGTATCAGCTAGGTTTACCAAGCGATCAAATCTCAGTGGGAATGATTATTTCAGCGGTAAATGAAAATATTCATGTGACAAAATGTCTTGGTCGTGGAAATTGTCAAAATGGCGTAGAATGTTTAACTCATACATTGTGGGAAGATCTGAGTAATCGCATTGAAAGTTTTCTCAATGAAATTACTTTGGCTGAATTGGTGAGTAAACGTGAGTCAAAACGCCAAACTCATAGCGATTTTGAGAATTTATTAATTGTTAATCAATAAAGGAAAGTAGTCCGTACAGTGCAAAATGCATTAAAAGTGCGGTCAAATTTAGAATGATTTAGGAGTGAAAAATGAAATTACCTATTTATTTAGACTATGCAGCAACTTGTCCTGTGGACGAGCGTGTTGCGAAGAAAATGATGGAATTTTTAACCATTGACGGTACATTCGGTAACCCAGCTTCTCGCTCGCATAAATTTGGTTGGCAAGCAGAAGAAGCGGTTGACGTGGCTCGTAATCAAATTGCGGATCTTATTGGTGCAGATTCTCGTGAAATTGTGTTTACTTCTGGTGCGACAGAATCAGATAACCTTGCAATTAAAGGCGCTGCGCATTTTTACCAAACTAAAGGTAAACATATCATCACTTGCAAAACTGAGCATAAAGCCGTATTAGATACTTGTCGTCAATTAGAACGTGAAGGTTTTGAAGTGACTTATTTATCACCCGAGTCTGATGGGTTAATTGATTTAGAGAAATTTAAAGCCGCACTTCGTCCCGATACTATTTTAGTTTCAATTATGCATGCCAATAATGAAATTGGTGTGTTGCAAGATATTAAAGCTATTGGTGAGCTTTGTCGTGCAAATAAAACGATTTTCCACGTGGATGCAACTCAAAGTGTGGGCAAAGTTGCGATTAACTTGGAAGAGCTGCCAGTTGATTTATTATCTATGTCTAGCCATAAACTTTATGGACCTAAGGGTATTGGTGCATTATACGTTCGTCGTAAACCACGTATTCGCTTAGAAGCGATTATTCATGGCGGTGGTCATGAGCGCGGAATGCGTTCAGGTACATTACCTGTTCACCAAATCGTCGGAATGGGCGAGGCTTATCGAATTGCAAAAGAAGAAATGGCATCAGAAATGCCACGTTTAAAAGCTCTTCGTGATCGTTTATATAATGGCTTAAAAGATATTGAAGAAACCTACGTAAATGGCTCAATGGAGCACCGTTTAGATAGTAATTTAAATATTAGCTTTAACTATGTTGAAGGTGAATCTTTAATGATGGCGTTGCGTGATATTGCTGTATCTTCTGGTTCTGCTTGTACATCAGCTAGCTTAGAGCCATCTTATGTGTTACGCGCACTTGGTTTAAATGATGAGTTAGCACACAGTTCAATTCGTTTTACACTTGGCCGTTACACCACTGAAGAAGAAATTGATTACACTATTAATTTAGTAAAAGGTGCGGTGGAAAAACTTCGTGCATTATCGCCATTATGGGATATGTTTAAAGAAGGTATCGACCTTAGTACAATTGAGTGGTCTGCTCACTAGGATTTAACTGCTATTATGAAATAGCGTTTCTCAAGGATTTAAAAAAGGAAAGTTAAAATGGCTTATAGCGAAAAAGTAATCGATCATTATGAAAATCCGCGTAATGTGGGTTCTATGGATAAAAAAGATAGCAATGTTGGTACTGGCATGGTGGGTGCGCCAGCTTGTGGAGATGTAATGCAGTTACAAATTAAAGTAAATGATAACGGCATTATTGAAGATGCAAAATTCAAGACTTATGGTTGTGGTTCTGCTATTGCATCTAGCTCATTAATTACCGAGTGGGTGAAAGGTAAATCTTTAGAAGAAGCAGGCGCAATCAAAAATAGCCAAATTGCAGAAGAGTTAGAATTGCCACCAGTGAAAGTACACTGTTCCATTTTAGCGGAAGATGCAATTAAAGCGGCAATTGCTGATTACAAATCCAAAAAAGGCGAATAATATGAAAAAGTGCGGTCGGTTTTGACCGCACTTTTAGTGGTTTTGGGGGATATATGAGTATTACATTAACAGAAAAAGCCGCTCAACGAGTGAAAGCTTTTTTGGATAATCGTGGTAAAGGTATTGGCTTGCGTTTAGGCGTGAAAACATCAGGCTGTTCTGGCTTAGCTTATGTGCTTGAATTTGTTGATGTCTTAAATGAAGAAGATCAAGTTTTTGAACAACACGGTGTGAATATTATTGTCGATCCAAAAAGCTTAGTTTATCTCAATGGTATTGAGTTGGATTATGTGAAAGAAGGCTTAAATGAAGGCTTTAAATATAATAATCCAAATGTAAAAGAATCTTGTGGCTGTGGTGAAAGTTTCCATGTTTAAGGTAATAATCTAATGTTAAATCCTTTTCAAATTTTTGATTTACCCGTTGATTTTCAGTTAGATGAGAAGGCGCTAAATACACGTTATTTAGAATTACAAAAGGCGCTACATCCAGATAATTTTGTATCAAGTAGTGCGTTAGAACAACGCGTTGCGATGCAAAAATCCACCGAAGTGAATGATGCCTTAAAAACGTTAAAAGACCCAATTTTGCGAGCGGAAGCTATTATTGCGCTTAATACTGGTGAACAGATAGATCTTGAACAAAAAAGTACACAAGATGTGGCATTTTTAATGCAACAGTTACAGTGGCGAGAACAACTAGAAGAACTTGAACATCAGAAAGATGAAGGTGCATTAAACGTTTTTGTAAAAGAAATTAAACAAGAAACTCAGTCATTATTAACCGCACTTTCGGATAGTCTGAAATCCCAACAATGGACGAAAGCATCTCAACAGTGTGATAAATTACGTTTTACTAGTAAGCTTTCTGAAGAAATTGAACGTGTAGAAGAACGCCTTTTTGAACTGTAATAGATCTATATCTCAATATCCCTTGATATTATGCAAACTCTCGAACAACTAATATCTCCAGAAAACTCTGCTTGGCCTATACTTTCCCAATGGATTGAAAGTGCACGGAATCATTGTTATGTCATTAAAAAAGATCAATCAAGTGCAGAACGTGAACTTTTTACCATGCAAATGCCTACGTCATCACCAATGGGGGCTGTGATTTATGAAACAGGTGGAATTTTAATTCATCATGGTTGGTTGCGTATTTTAGGTTCAGGAAGTTTTAAATTACCGCGCGGATTGATGGATTGGAATTTTAGTAAGTCTTTTAGTCAATCTGGTGAAAAACCAAAATATTTATTGGTTGCAGATGATGTGATAGGCGGTTACTTTGCATTAAATGGTGGTTCGTTAGGCGATAACCTTGGCAAAATTTATTACTTTTCACCAAAAGATCTCACTTGGCATAATTTAAATTTTACTTATACAGAATTTTTAGCTTGGGCATTGAATGGTGATTTAGAGGCTTTTTATCAAGGTCTATTTTGGCAAAATTGGCAAGATGATGTGAAACAATTGGATGGTAATCAAATTTTTGTATTCTCGCCTGACTTAAGCGAAGAGAGAAAAATAGCGATTGATGAACGTCAAAAACACGAAGTCAATATTGAAACACATTACCAATCAAGCTTTGCAGAAAAAAATAAATTTGATTTGGCGTATTCCGTCGCATAACCAGTAGAAAAATAGCATATGGCATTATTACAAATTGCAGAACCCGGACAAGCTGCTGCACCGCATCAACATCGTTTAGCCGTTGGGATTGATTTGGGAACAACCAATTCTTTGGTTGCATCCGTGCGTAGTGGGCAATCCGTGATTCTTAATGATGAACAAGAACGTAGTCTTGTGCCATCTGTCGTTCATTATGGCGCCGCAGAAAAGAAAGTTGGTTTAGAAGCCTTTGAACAAGCCTCACTTGATCCAAAAAATACGATAATTTCGGTAAAACGCCTAATTGGTCGTAGCCTTGCTGATGTTCAGTCTCGTTATCCTAGTTTGCCTTATGAATTTGTGGCGAGCGAAAATGGATTACCTTTAATTGTTACGGCACAGGGGCCAAAAAGTCCAATTGAAGTATCCTCAGATATTTTATCGCGTTTAAATCATATTGCAGAACAACGCCTTGGTGGCGAGCTTTCGGGGGTTGTGATTACGGTTCCTGCTTATTTCGATGATGCTCAACGTCAAAGTACGAAGGATGCTGCGCGTTTAGCTGGGCTAAATGTATTACGTTTATTGAATGAACCTACTGCAGCCGCAGTCGCTTATGGATTAGATAGCGGTCAGGAAGGGATTATTGCAGTTTATGATTTAGGTGGCGGTACATTTGATATTTCAATTTTACGCTTATCAAAAGGTGTCTTTGAAGTTCTAGCAACGGGTGGCGATACTGCGCTAGGTGGTGATGATTTTGATCATTTAATTGCAGATTGGGTCGTTGAACAAACCCAAGTAAAACCACAAACCCCAAATCAACAGCGAGAACTGATAACCCTTGCTAGCCAAGCCAAAATTGCTTTAAGTACTGAGAAAAGTGCAGTGATTTCTTGGCAAAATTTTTCAGTAGAAATTTCACGAGAACAATTTAATTCGTTGATTCATTCACTGGTAAAACGTTCACTGTTAACTTGTCGCCGAGCCTTGAAAGATGCCAACATTGAATCTGAAGAAGTGCAAGCGGTGGTAATGGTTGGTGGTTCAACACGAGTGCCATATGTACGAGAGCAGGTTGGTGAGTTTTTTGGTAAAACACCACTCACTTCCATTGATCCAGATAAAGTTGTGGCACTTGGTGCAGCAATTCAAGCGGATATTTTGGTCGGTAACAAAACTGATTCTGATATGTTGTTGCTCGATGTCGTGCCGCTTTCTTTAGGCATTGAGACGATGGGGGGATTAGTAGAAAAAATTATTCCACGTAATACGACAATTCCTGTGGCTCGTGCACAAGAGTTTACTACTTTCAAAGATGGCCAAACAGCAATGACTGTTCATGTTGTACAAGGTGAACGTGAGTTGGTAGATGATTGTCGTTCTTTAGGGCGTTTTACTCTACGAGGTATTCCGGCAATGGCTGCGGGTGCCGCTCATATTCGAGTGACTTATCAAGTCGATGCAGATGGTTTATTAAGTGTGACTGCAATGGAAAAATCGACGAAAGTGCAGGCATCAATCCAAATTAAACCTTCTTATGGTTTAACAGATGAAGAAGTGACCGCAATGATTAAATCTTCTTTTGATAATGCGCAAGAGGATTTACAAGCTCGTGAATTAGCCGAGCAGCGAGTAGAAGCGGATCGTGTCATTGAAAGTGTAATTGTTGCGTTACAAGCAGATGGGGCTGAATTGCTGAGCACAGAAGAGTTTCATCATATTGAAAGTGTGTTAAAACAATTAATGGATGTAAAACAAGGTTCAGATCGTGATGCAATTGCGCAAGGAATTAAAGCCTTGGATAATGCTACCCAAGAATTTGCAGCACGTCGCATGAATGCATCGATTAATAAAGCTTTGACAGGCAAAAATTTGTCAGATATTGAAAAACCGTAAAAGCGCGGTCAGATTATTAAATAATTTTGAGGAAAGTGTTATGCCAAAAGTGATTTTTTTACCTAATGAAGAATTTTGTCCCGAAGGTATGGTCGTTGATGCAGCGGCAGGTGATAACTTATTAGAAGTTGCCCACAATGCTGGAGTAGAAATCCATCATGCTTGTGATGGTTCCTGTGCTTGTACAACCTGCCATGTGATTATCCGTGAAGGTTTTGACTCTCTAAATGAAACGAGTGATCAAGAAGAAGATATGCTGGATAAAGCTTGGGGATTAGAAATGGATAGTCGTTTATCTTGCCAATGTGTAGTGGGAGACGAAGATCTTGTGATAGAAATTCCGAAATATAATATTAACCATGCCAATGAGGCGGCCCACTAATGAAATGGACTGATACACAATTAATTGCAGAAGAACTTTACGATCGTAATCCAGATTTAGATCCAAAAACGGTTCGTTTTACTGATTTACATAAATGGATTTGTGAACTTGAGGATTTTGATGACGATCCTAATAAGTCAAACGAAGCAATTCTTGAGGCTATTTTATTGAAATGGCTGGATGAATTTGAATAATCAGAAATTTGATTGAAAAAATACCCGCACGTTGATGCGGGTATTATTTTTTAAAGATTGTTTAATTTCATTTTGGCCATTTGTTGTTCTAATTGGCTACCATTTTGTTGTGCTTGCTCAAAGCTGTTTTTAGCCGCAACTTTATCACCTTTCGCGACTTGGATATCGCCAGTTAAAATAGCTTTACGAGCATTAAAACTTTCGCCCTTCACTTGATTTAAGGTGGTTAACGCATTATCTAATTGACCTAATTGAAATTGCACCGCACTTAGACGTAATGCAACAATAGATGTTAATACTTCATCTTGAGATTGCGTTAATGCTTGATTTAAGTTTGCTTCTGCTGCTGCAAAATCTTGTTTTTCAGTCGCTTTTTTCGCTTCATCTAACAAAGTAAAGACAGCGTATGCTGTTTTGCTGTTAGCTTGCACAAATTGTTCTATATTGGCTTTTTTAGCTTGTTCATCTTGTTCTGCAGAATAGATTAAAGCATCATACTGAGCAGAAGCTTGAGCGATTTGTTCTGCTTGGTGGGCTTGCCAATAACGCCATCCAAACATACCTCCAACTCCTAAGATGAAAGCAACAATAATTGTTTTGCCATTTTCTTTCCACCAGTCTTTCAACTGGTTAATCTCTTGTTCTTCTTCAATGGAATAAGCCATGTTTTTCCCCTTTTAAATTAAAATTGAGTTTGAATATAGTTGATTACATTCACTAAATCTAAGGTTTGCTGATCTGCACCACCTTGTAAGTGTTTAACAACGACTTGTTTATTTTGTACTTCGCTTTCGCCGATAACTAATGCCAATGTTGCACCAGATTTATCTGCACGTTTAAATTGTTTTTTGAAATTACCGCCAGAGCAGTGCAACATCGTATTTAAGTGCGGTAATTCTGAGCGTACTTTTTCCGCTAATTCAAAAGCGGGTAATGTTGCGCCTTCACCTTGATAAACAACATAAATATCTACCGCACTTTTCACAGGAACATTTGGATTCACTTCTTGTACCAACAAGACTAAACGTTCTAATCCCATCGCAAATCCGATGCTTGGCGTTGCGTGTCCGCCAAGTTGTTCCACTAAACCGTCATAACGACCGCCGCCACACACGGTACCTTGTGCGCCAAGAGCAGAGGTTACCCATTCAAATACAGTTTTGTTGTAATAATCTAAGCCACGAACGAGCTTAGGATTAATTTCATATTGAATACCCACTGCATCTAATAATGAACATAATTGTTCAAAATGCTCACAGCTTTCATCATCTAAATAATCAAGTAATTTTGGCGCGTTATCTAATACTTTTTGTAATTCTGGATTTTTGGTATCCAAAATACGAAGCGGATTTTTTACCAAGCGATCTTTTTCTTCATCGCTCATTAAATCTTGATGGTTTTCTAAGAATCCAACCAAAGCTGAACGATAATTTGCGCGTGCTTCTAAAGAACCAATTGAATTAAGTTGAAGTGTAACATGTTGATCGATACCTAATGCTTTCCATAAACGGTAGGTAAGCATGATTAATTCTGCATCGATTTCTGGATTCGCAATACCGAATACCTCAACACCTGCTTGATGGAATTGACGATAACGACCTTTTTGTGGACGTTCATGACGGAACATTGGTCCCATATACCATAAGCGTTGTTCATTGTTATAGATCCAACCGTGTTCAATGGCAGCACGCACGCAACCTGCAGTGCCTTCAGGGCGTAAGGTTAATTGTTCATCGTTATCCCAAAATGTGTACATTTCTTTTGAAACAACATCTGTTACTTCACCGATTGCACGCGCAAACAATGGTGTGCTTTCTACAACTGGCATACGCACTTCGGAATAACCGTAGTTGTTTAATACCTGGCGTACTTGTGCTTCAATCCATTGCCATAATGGAGATTCAGTAGGGGAGCAATCGTTCATTCCGCGGATTGCTTGAATAGTTTTAGCCACGAGCTTTCCTTAAATAATTCTGTTTTTTGGATCTTGTTGTGCAACTTTTGCACGAATTTTTGCTTCTAATTGGTTAACAATATCTTCGTTATCGAAGCGTTCTTTTTGACGTTCGCCATTAAGATAATAACCGCTTTTTTTGTTACCACCAGTTACCCCGAGATCGGATACGAGTGCTTCACCTGGACCATTCACTACGCAACCGATAATTGATACATCCATTGGTGTAATAATATCTTCAAGGCGTTGTTCTAACGCATTTACTGTACCTATTACATCAAACTCTTGGCGAGAACACGTTGGGCACGCAATAAAATTAATGCCACGAGAGCGAATTCGTAAAGATTTAAGAATATCAAAACCTACTTTAATTTCCTCTACAGGATCGGCTGCTAATGATACACGTAATGTGTCACCAATACCTTCGGCAAGTAACATGCCTAAACCTATTGCTGATTTAACCGCACCTGCTCGCGCGCCACCAGCCTCTGTAATACCTAAATGCAATGGCTGTTTGATAGATTTAGCAAGTAAACGATAAGCTTCTACCGCTAAGAAGACATCGGAGGCTTTTACACTCACTTTAAATTGATCGAAATTAAGACGATCTAGAATTTCTACATGACGTAATGCTGATTCTAATAACGCTTCTGGTGTTGGCTCGCCGTATTTTTCTTGCAGATCTTTTTCTAAAGAGCCTGCGTTTACGCCGATACGAATCGGAATATTTTTGTCACGAGCACAATCAACAACGGCACGGATGCGATCTTCACGACCAATATTGCCGGGATTGATACGTAAACAATCTACTCCATATTCTGCGACTTTTAGCGCAATACGATAGTCGAAATGAATATCTGCTACGAGGGGGACATTCACTTGCTGTTTAATTTGTTTAAATGCTTCTGCAGCATCCATTGTTGGAACAGATACGCGAACGATATCTGCACCAACACGTTCTAATGATTTAATTTGAGCAACTGTCGCCTCCACATCAGTGGTGCGAGTATTTGTCATTGATTGCACGGCAATTGGCGCATCACCACCAACTGGTACATTTCCTACATAAATTTTTGTCGATTCACGACGCTTAATGCTTGGTTGAAAAGCTGACATCTTTTTCCTTATTAAGGTTGTGAAAGTTTGAATTTTGCTATGCGGCCATCCACTTTTAATGGATAATTTTCACCTTTATAGGTGATACGAACATTACTTGGTGCGCCAACAATTAATGAAAACTCATCACCATTAAAAGTTAATATTTCACCTTTTTTATACTCTTTTTGTGCTAATACTCGGCGATTTTTATCTTTTACACTGAGCCAGCTCGTATTATTTAAGATTTCTACAATCAAGTCTCCTTTCACACTAGGGACAGCTGGAGAAATTGATGGGTTTTCTACCGTACTTTGAGTGTCTGAAACTGATTTTTCATCATTTTTTGTTTGTGGAACAGCATTTTCTTGTGCTATTTCTGGTAACACATTATTTGTCATTTCTACTGGTTGTGAGACAGCTGCTGTTGTTTCTGGTAAAGTTTTATTACTTTCTTCTGTCGTCACAGGAACTGTGGCTGACTGATTGTTTTCGTTAGCAGCAACATAGCTTTGTACTAAGTCATCACGTTCTTGGTTATTTTGTTGGTAACTTTGCCACCACCAAAGTCCAGTCATGCCAAGGACTAAAAGAAGTACAATGATAGATAAACGTCCGACCCAACGAGAGTGCGATGAATATTGATTTACTTCACGAGTTGAACGGGCATTTTTACTCAGATCGTTTTTATCATTTTCTGCAAATGTAATACTCTCCCATACAGAATCGGGTAAGCGTAAGAACTTGGCATAGCTGCGCACATAACCTTTTACAAAGATTGCAGGGGTAGATTTTTGAATAAATTCGTTGTTTTCAAGTTGCTGTAATATGGAAGGACGCAGCGCAATTTCTTTGGCGACGTCTTCGAGAGAAAGATTCAAGTTTTCACGTGCTTGGCGAAAAATCTCACCTGGTGAAAGTTCTTGCTCAGTTGTTGGATTCATAAATTTAATCAAATAATATGCGATAAATAAAGGCTAAATTTTAAAGTCCAACGCTTGATTTGGCAATGCTTTATTTGAAGGTATTAAATTTTTCCGCTCGTTTACTATCAGTTTGTCGCAATTTTTGTAATGCTTGTTGATAAATATCCATTTTTTGAGCGGAATAAGCACAAATAGCCATATTTTCAAATGTATCTGCTTGATGATAATAATTAGGTGAATTCAGTGCGAGTTGAAATTGCTGTTGAGCTTGTTCAAATTGCTTTTGACGACATAAAAATGTACCAAAATTATTATGCAAGTCTCCCTGTTGATTATTGAGCTTTAAAGCTATTTCATATTCACGATGTGCATTCTCGATTTCCCCTTGTTGCTGATAATAATGCGCAAGCCCTGAATGCACGAGATAGTAATCTTTATCGTGTTGAAGTGCTTTATCTAAGTTGATTTTGGCTAGTTGAGGATTACCTTGTTGAAGGTAACCGAGGGCAAGTTCTACACGAGCTTTCGCTGCTGATTGTTGATTAAAATCTTGAATTGTTGATTGAAAAACGCAAGCAGAAAAAATGAAAGGGAAAATAACCGCACTTAATTGTTTACTTATTGTTTGCATTTTTTCTCCTTTTAACAGGGGAGGAAGAAATATTTAATATGCTTTAATTTGTATGAAAACATAGGGCATGTGAACTTGATTAATTCACATGCCTAGAATATTAATTAACTTCTGTCACCCCAATATTTTGTCCAAATTGGCGTTTCATTGCCGTACGTTTAGTACGATCGATAACATCTCCAGCTAACTGTCCGCAAGCTGCATCAATGTCATCTCCACGCGTTTTACGAATAATCACGGTAAAGCCATATTCCATCAAGGTTTTTTGGAAACGGTCAATACGCGTATTCGAGCTTTTTGCATAAGGTGCTTCAGGGAACGGATTCCACGGAATTAAATTAATTTTACAAGGCGTATTTTTTAATACTTCTGCAAGTTGATGAGCATGTTCTACGCTATCATTTACATGATCGAGCATGACATATTCAATTGTCACTTTGCCGTGATTCGCATTTGATACACTCAAATAACGATTTACTGAGTCAATCAAGGTTTTGATATTATATTTTTTGTTGATTGGCACAATTTCATCACGTAATTCATCGTTTGGGGCATGTAATGAAATAGCCAAAGCCACATCGATCATTTTGCTCAAATTATCTAGTGCTGGCACAACGCCAGAAGTTGATAAAGTGACACGACGTTTTGATAAACCGTAGGCAAAATCATCTAACATAATTTCCATTGCGGGAACAACGTTAGCGACATTTAACAAGGGTTCGCCCATTCCCATCATTACCACATTGGTAATTGGTCTAATGCCAGTCACTCCAAAGTTACCAATAATTTTAGATGCTCTCCAAACTTGGCCGATAATTTCTGAAACCGTTAAATTGCGATTAAATCCTTGTTGTGCTGTTGAACAGAATGTACAAGCTAAGGCACAGCCAACTTGGGAAGATACACAAAGCGTCGCGCGATCTGCTTCGGGGATATACACGGTTTCAACTTGCTGCTCGCCCACTTGCATTGCCCATTTTATCGTGCCATCACTAGAACGCTGTTCAACTGCAACCTCTGGGGCTTTAATTTCTGCAACAGCCTTAAGTTTTTCACGTAATTTTTTATTAATATTTGTCATATTGTCGAAGTTATCTTCGCCAAAATGATAAATCCATTTTACTAACTGATCTGCTCGGAATGGTTTTTCGCCGAGTTCTTTAAAAAATTCGCGCATTTGTTGGCGCGTTAAATCCATTAGATTAATTTTTTTAGCTGGTGCATCTGATTGCACTGACAATAATTCTGACATTTTAGCCTCGTTATTACACATTGTGGCGATAGCGTTGTGCTGGTGTTTTTATTAAAAACTCACAACGAAAAATTCGCAATTAAAAAATGAACGGCGATTGTACAGATTTGTCACCGCATAATCTAGCGGAATTGAAAAACGATGGAAAATATCACCGCACTTTTTTGCGATCTAGATCGCAAATATTTCCAATTACTGAGTAAAAAGTGCGGTAAAATGTAAGCCTATTTTCTAAGGTGACTAATAATGTTTAAAAAAGCTTTATTTATTTTATCTTTGCATCCTTCTTTTGCAGTGGCACAGTCTTATGTTGTGTATGATTTTACACATAATCGAGTGTTGGAAAGCCATGCGCCTGATAGCGTTCAGCCCATTGCTTCTGTAACGAAATTAATGACGGCGAACGTTTTTCTAGAGAATAATACAAATCCTAATTGTACCATTGCGATAACCAGTGACGATCGTGATTATATTAAAGGTACAAGCACCAAATTACCTATGAATGTGCCGATAGCTTGCAGAGAATTATTAAAGGCGATGCTTGTGCATTCTGATAACTATGCCGCTCATGCGCTTTCTCGTGCTGCAGGAATGAGCAGAATACAATTTATTCATAAAATGAATGAAAAAGCTCGCCAATTAGGCATGTATTCTACTCGTTTTCATGATAGTTCAGGTTTATCGAGTAGCAATATCTCCAGTCCTATGGATTTAGTTAAACTTGCTAAACATTCTTTAAATAAACCTGAAATTCGACAACTATCTAACATCAGCGCTACGAATATCCAAGCAGGAAGACATAGCGTATTAATGAAAAATACAAATAAATTAGTGCGTGATGAAATTTTTGATGCTGTGGTAAATAAGACTGGCTACATTCGAGAATCTGGTTATAACCTTGTTTTCATCAATAAACACCCATGTAAAAGTTCTACCATCGGTGTAATTAGTCTCAATAATTCTTCTTCTGCATATCGTTCTAGCTTTACTAAAAACAAATTAGAAAAATACGGTTGTACTGCATTGAATGGACGAACCATTCATGATGTTGAAGGCGAGGCACAATATGAAGATGGCTATGATGAAGAAGGTTTAAATGACCTAATAAAGAAAGTATCAGGCTAATAGAATAACCGTTGAACACATAGGGAAAATCTATCACATTTTTTGTTATTCTCTATGTAATTAAAAATAATCACTTAATTTGATAATTATTTTCATTTGAAAAGTGTAATAAAAATAGTACTATTATCTGTGATGAATAATTGTTGAGCTGTTGAGCGATTATTCAGGCATCCAATCTAATACTTTTTTATAAGGACATCTTATGCGAAATTCATTAAAAATTATGACCGCACTTGCACTTGGTTTATTTACAATGCAGGCTAATGCAAAATTCAAAGTCGTCACCACCTTTACCGTGATTCAAGATATCGCGCAAAATGTGGCAGGCAATGCAGCTACAGTGGAATCTATCACCAAACCAGGTGCTGAAATTCATGAATATGAACCTACTCCAAAAGACATTGTGAAAGCACAATCTGCCGATTTAATTCTATGGAACGGCTTAAATTTGGAACGTTGGTTTGAACGTTTCTTCCAAAATATTAAAGACAAACCAGCAGTAGTGGTGACTGAAGGTATTCAACCATTGTCTATTTATGAAGGCCCGTATAAAGATGCGCCTAACCCACATGCGTGGATGTCGCCATCTAATGCATTAATTTATATTGAAAATATTAAAAATGCATTGGTGAAATACGATCCACAAAATGCAGCAGTGTACGAAAAAAATGCCGCTGATTATGCTCAAAAAATTAAACAACTTGATGAGCCACTTCGTGCAAAATTAGCACAGATTCCAGAAGCTCAACGTTGGCTTGTGACAAGTGAAGGTGCTTTCAGTTATTTGGCGAAAGATTACAACTTAAAAGAAGGCTACTTATGGCCAATTAATGCTGAACAACAAGGCACCCCACAACAAGTGCGTAAAGTGATTGATTTAGTTCGTAAAAATAATATTCCTGTTGTGTTTAGTGAAAGTACAATTTCAGCAAAACCAGCACAACAAGTAGCGAAAGAAAGTGGCGCAAAATACGGTGGCGTATTGTATGTTGATTCACTTTCAGCGAAAAAAGGCCCAGTGCCAACTTATATTGATTTGCTTAACGTAACTGTATCAACCATTGTTAAAGGATTCGGAAAATAATGGACTCTTTCTCGACATCAATTTGGGTTAATGATGTAACTGTTCGTTACAACAATGGCCACACAGCTATTCACAATATGACGTTCTCATTAAACAGTGGAACTATTTGTGCATTAGTGGGTGTGAATGGCAGTGGTAAATCCACGTTATTTAAAAGCATAATGGGGCTTGTGAAGCCACAACAAGGTGAAATCAAGCTTTGTGATTTGCCAATTTCCCAAGCACTGAAACGTAATTTAGTTGCTTATGTTCCACAATCTGAAGAAGTAGACTGGCAATTTCCTGTGTCAGTGTATGATGTCGTGATGATGGGGCGTTATGGGTATATGAATTTCCTTCGTATCCCCAAAGCGATTGATAAACAAAAAGTTCAAGAGGCGATGCAGCGAGTGAACATTGAGCATCTCGCACATCGTCAAATCGGTGAGTTATCTGGCGGGCAGAAAAAACGCGTGTTTTTGGCCCGCGCTTTAGCACAACAAAGTCCAATTATTTTATTGGATGAACCTTTCACTGGCGTTGATGTAAAAACTGAAAATGCTATTGTTGATCTTCTTCAACAGCTTCGAGAAGAAGGTCATCTTATTCTTGTCTCAACTCATAACTTAGGTTCTGTCCCAGATTTCTGTGATCAAGTAGTGATGATTAATCGTACGGTGATTGCAGCAGGGAAAACGGAAGATACCTTTAACCAACATAATTTGGAAATTGTGTTTGGTGGGGTATTACGCCATATTAAATTATTGGGTGAAAATTTACATAATGATGAGGATAAACGTGCGGTTACCGTCTTAACAGATGATGAAAAAGCCGTTGTATTCTATGGCGAAACTAAGCAAGATCCTCCAGCGCCAACAACACAGGATTGCCATTTCGAAGACTGTCCTTGTAAAAGTGCGGTGAAAAAAGAGGAGGGTTAAGGCATGTTAGCATTATTATTAGAACCTTTTTCCTATGATTATATGCTCAAGGCGATGATCTTGAGTACGGCAGTGGGTGGGATTTGTGCTTTTTTGTCTTCATATTTAATGCTTAAAGGCTGGTCTTTGATTGGTGATGCACTTTCTCATTCTGTTGTGCCTGGTGTCGCGATAGCTTATGCCTTTTCTTTGCCTTATGCCCTTGGTGCATTTTTTGCTGGAATTTTAGCCGCACTTTCCATTCTTTGGATTAAATCCATTTCTAAACTGAAAGAAGATGCTGTGATAGGTTTTATTTTCAGTACTTTCTTTGCATTAGGTCTATTGATCATTTCTTTAAATCCAACAGCAGTAGATGTGCAAAGCATCATTTTAGGCAATATTTTAGGCATTGCTGACGAAGATATTTACCAAGTGGCAATTATCATCGGTGTTTGTTTAGTATTGCTTTTATTATTCTGGAAAGACTTATTACTTATCTTTTTTGATGAAACACAGGCAAGAACGGTAGGGCTTTCGCCATTATTTTATAAAGTTTTGTTTTTTACTCTATTAAGTGCTTGTGTGGTTGCTGCCTTGCAAACTGTAGGCGCGATTTTAGTGATTGCGATGGTCGTTACCCCAGGTGCGACAGCATATTTACTCACAGATAAATTCAAAACCTTGTCAATCATCGCGATTATTTTAGGGGCGGTGACAAGTTTTGTTGGGGTCTATATTAGCTATTATTTAGATGGTGCCACTGGCGGTGTGATTGTCACATTGCAAACCATATTGTTTTTAGCTGCTTTTTTATTTTCACCAAAATATGGCTTACTTACTCGCAATAAAAAGGCGGTAGAAAATGTTTGATTGGCTTTTAGAACCGCTACAATTTGAGTTTATGCAAAATGCCTTGTTGACCGCATTTATTGTTTCAATTATTTGTGCATTGCTTTCTTGCTATTTAGTCTTGAAAGGTTGGTCATTAATGGGCGATGCGATTTCCCATGCCGTCTTGCCTGGTATTGTACTTGCTTATTTGGCAGGAATACCTTTAGCGATTGGGGCATTTTTTTCAGGCATTTTTTGCTCCCTTGGCGTGGGATATTTAAAAGAAAATAGTCGTATAAAAGAAGATACCGCAATGGGCATTGTATTTTCTGGAATGTTTGCTATTGGTCTTGTTATGTTCACCAAAATTCAAACAGAACAGCATTTAACGCATATTTTGTTTGGTAATGTATTGGGTGTTAGTCATCAAGAGCTTATTCAAAGTGCGGTTATTTCTGCGATAATTTTTTGTATGATTGTCTTTAAACGCAAAGACTTTTTGCTTTATTGTTTTGACCCTAGTCATGCTCGTGTTGCAGGTCTTTCTCCAAAGATTTTACATTATGGCTTATTAATGTTGCTTGCTTTAACCATTGTAAGCACGATGCAAGTGGTAGGCGTTATTTTGGTGGTGGCAATGTTAATTGCGCCAGGAATTACCGCACTTACGCTCACAAAATCTTTTGATAAAATGTTATGGATTGCTATTGTCAGTTCCATTACATCAAGTCTAATTGGCGTAATATTGAGCTACCATTTTGATGCGTCAACTGGCGCTTGTATTATTCTGTTGCAAGCTGTCTTTTTTGTTATTGCATTAGCTTATAGCAAAATTAAAACAAGATAATTTCTCTTCTTTAAAAACGGCACAAGCTTAAGTTTGTGCCGTTTTTGTTCGATGAAATATTCTTTCAACTTCCACAAATTATTTATTTTATATAAGTCATTCTTTATCTTATTTTCCTCATTATTTTCAAAATCTTCTTTAGCTGAATTTTGTGGTATCTCTTATTGAATAGATATATGTGAGGATTTAACGTAGAGAAAAATCGAAATGAATAACTATAAAATAACGTCGCATACTTTGTAATATCTATTGGCCTTAAATGTTTTAAAAAGACTCTAGATTTTTTATTTTTAGAGCAAACAAAAAGGCGAATCCTTCGGTTCGCCTTTATAGTGTCTAATTGTTTAATTAGAAGAATACACGTAAACCTACGCCAATAGCTTTGTCTTTAACTTTACTATTTTGCTCGTAATTACCTTGTGCATCATAACCTTTAGTAACTTGGTATTTACCTTCAACATAGGTTACAACTTGTTTATGAAGTTTATAGTCAACACCTAACAAGAAACCGTGTTGTTTAGTTTTTGAACTATCTTCTTCTTTTTGTTGCTCATATTTGTAGTTACCGTATACGTTACTTAATTCAGTAATTTTGTATTGGAAACCAGGAGATACATAGAATCTCTTAGTGCTGTATCCCATTTCTTTTTCATTTGCGTAACCAGCATCAAGAGATACAATTGCATCACCGAAATCATAACCCAAGGTAGTTAAGAAACCATCAACATGGTGTTTTTGAGATGTTGCTGATTTATAATTTGTACGACCGTAACCAAATTTTGCAATAATGCCATCTTCATAGGCAACGCCAGCTTGGAAACCATTTTCAAGTTTGCCGCTTAATACTTCGTTGTTTGCATCACGTTCATTTGCGAATAAATAGTCTGCACTGATTACTAATTTATCAATACCTTTGTAAGCATAGCGAATAACTGAATCACCTTCTGTTGGGATATATGCGTCTTTATCAATAATACCGTAGGTGTAATCGTTAGCTGTGCTTAAAGAGTCTGCTGTGGTTAATTGGCGACCAAATGTAAGTTCACCACGTTCTTTGTGACCTAATCCAACGAACGCACGTCTAGTACCTAAAGCTCCGAAACCGTCGGCTTTAGCGCCATTTCCTTGTTTTCCATCAAATCGAACTTGTAACTGACCTAATGCGTAATAGCCGCTATCTAAATTATGTTTTACTTTAACTTCTAAACGAGAACCAGCATTTCTTAATCCAGAATGAGTACGTTTAGTATCTGCTTTATTGCCGCCTTTGTTAGTTTTTTCTAACTGAACACGAATAGAACCACCAAGTTCAACTTTAGTTCCTTCGTTATCGTAAACTACTGCTGCGTTCGCTGCTGAAGCTGCGAATGCACCGATGATTAATGCTGCAAGTGTTTTTTTCATAATTTGTATTCCTTATGGTTGTTTACTATCTATGATTGAACTCTTTTCATATAAGATTGTCCAACCGCCTAAATAGACATGGCGAATCATTGCAAATTCGCATTTTGATGTCAACTCTCCAAAATTTTAATTTTCTTGAAATCTGATCGAGATCACACTTTTTGTATATTTTTGTCTGTTTTTTGTTCTGTTTTTGAAGCTTGAGTATCATCTATAAATATTTTTAGGTATTGGGGAATAGAATGATATGCCACTTTTCTATATTATTCTTCTATGTAGCCAATATCTTCCTGTGTTGGGTTTTCTGCCCCTTTTCTAGCTAATTCATCGCACATTTCATTTTCTCTGTGTCCTGCATGACCTTTCACCCATTGCCAATTAATTTTATGACATTGGATGGATTCATCTAAGGCTATCCATAAATCTTGGTTTTTTACAGGCTTTCCAGAACTTGCTTTCCAATTATTTTTTTTCCAGTTAAAGATCCATTTTGTTATGCCATTCTTCATATATTGGCTATCGCTATAAAGCGTGATCAAGCAAGGTTCTTTTAATGCATTTAATGCCTCAATGACAGCGCGTAATTCCATTCGATTATTGGTGGTTTTAAAATAGCCTTTGGAGAGCATTTTTTCATGCTGTTTATAACGTAATACAGCGCCAATTCCGCCCGCACCTGGATTACCTAAGCAAGATCCATCAGTAAAAATTTCAATCTGTTTTTGCATAACAAAAAGGTTGTTGTGTAGAATGGCAAGTATTTTAATGGAAAGAGATAGGTTGAACAAATGATTAATCCCAATCGCCAAATTGTATTAGATACTGAAACTACAGGTATGAATCAGCTTGGCGCGCATTATGAAGGACACTGCATTATTGAAATTGGTGCAGTTGAATTAATAAATCGTCGTTACACAGGTAATAATTTCCATATTTACATTAAACCAGATCGCCCTGTTGATCCTGATGCGATTAAAGTTCATGGTATTACTGATGAAATGTTAGCGGATAAACCAGAATTCAAAGAAGTTGCCCAAGATTTTTTGGATTATATTAATGGTGCGGAATTGCTTATTCACAATGCACCCTTTGACGTTGGATTTATGGATTATGAATTTCGTAAACTTAACCTTAATGTGAAAACAAGCGATATTTGTTTGGTGACAGATACTCTACAAATGGCGCGTCAGATGTATCCTGGAAAACGTAATAATTTGGACGCACTTTGTGATCGTTTAGGTATTGATAATAGTAAACGTACTTTGCACAGTGCGTTACTGGATGCCGAGATCTTGGCGGATGTTTATTTGATGATGACGGGGGGGCAAACAAATTTATTCGATGAAGAAGAATCTGTTGAGTCTGAAGTTATCCATGTTGTGCAAGAAAAAGCGGCGGAAGAAATAAAAAGTGCGGTAGATTTTGCGCACAATTTAAAATTACTTCAACCTACTGATGATGAGCTACAAGCGCATTTAGAATTATTAAAGATGATTAATAAAAAAAGTGGAAATAATTGTCTTTGGGATAAACGCTTTGGTAATGATAATGTGTATTAATCGTTTGGAATTTAAGCAGGTAAGTAAAATTTAATAAAAAAAGATTGACGAGATTTATGTTCGTCATTATGATACGCACCACTTAGCGGAGTGGTAGTTCAGCTGGTTAGAATACCTGCCTGTCACGCAGGGGGTCGCGGGTTCGAGTCCCGTCCATTCCGCCAATTTAAAATTAATATCTTACCTCGGAGTGGTAGTTCAGCTGGTTAGAATACCTGCCTGTCACGCAGGGGGTCGCGGGTTCGAGTCCCGTCCATTCCGCCAATTAAGATAAATAAAGATAGCACCTAACGGTGCTTTTTTTGTATCTAAAATTTGCTTCATCCTTGACAAAAATAAAGTAAACTTTTAAGATTTGAAGAACTAGGGAGCTGCTACTCCCTAGTATGTCGTGTTATTAGTAAGTCGGTAAACTCACTAATAATAGTAGTACGACAAGGATAATGACTTTAATCATCTTTTTATCCTCTTCAAACGTTGCGAAAAAGCGCAACACTCGCTTTCAAGCTGAATCCTTGAAAGCGAGATTATTATAACGTTAGGTTATAGATAAATAAACAGTGTTTAGAAAGCCATAGGATTGTATCCTGTGGCTTTTTCTTTTCCTTGTTGAAATCATTTTTACCAATCCTTTAACTTCCGATATAATAGCCGCCATTTTTGACAAAATAAGAGATTTTTTATGGCAACTCCAGTTGTGGCCCTTGTCGGTCGCCCGAATGTGGGAAAATCCACATTATTTAATCGCCTTACCCGTACAAGAGATGCGTTAGTCGCTGATTTTCCTGGTCTAACTCGTGATAGAAAATACGGCCATGCTCATATTGCTGGTTATGAGTTTATTGTTATTGATACTGGCGGTATTGATGGAACCGAAGAGGGCGTAGAAGAAAAAATGGCGGAGCAATCTTTGCTTGCGATTGATGAAGCCGATATTGTTCTTTTTCTTGTGGATGCTCGAGCGGGTTTAACGGCAGCTGATATTGGTATTGCTAATTACTTACGTCAACGCCAAAACAAAACGACGATTGTGGTGGCAAATAAAACCGATGGTATTGATGCGGATTCTCATTGTGCTGAATTTTATCAGTTAGGTTTAGGGGAAATTGAGCAAATTGCAGCCTCACAAGGCCGTGGTGTCACTCAGTTAATGGAACAAGTACTTGCGCCTTTTGCGGAACAAATGGAAAACTCCGATGAAAATAACCGCACTTCTGAGGAAGAACAAGACGAATGGGAACAAGAATTCGATTTTGATTCAGAAGAAGATACAGCATTGCTTGATGAGGCGTTAGAGGAATCGGAAGAAGAGCAAGATAAAAATATTAAGATTGCGATTGTTGGTCGCCCAAATGTCGGTAAATCCACTTTAACCAATCGTATTTTAGGTGAAGATCGTGTGGTGGTTTACGATATGCCAGGCACGACACGCGACAGTATTTATATTCCAATGGAGCGTGATGGACAGCAATATACGTTGATTGATACGGCTGGTGTGCGTAAGCGTGGTAAAGTGCATTTGGCTGTGGAAAAATTCTCCGTGATTAAAACCTTGCAAGCGATTCAAGATGCTAATGTTGTGTTGCTGACTATTGATGCAAGAGAGAACATTTCTGATCAGGATTTATCTTTGCTCGGCTTTATTTTAAATGCAGGTCGTTCTCTAGTGATCGTCGTGAATAAATGGGATGGTTTAGATCAAGATGTGAAAGACCGGGTTAAATCTGAGCTTGATCGTCGTTTAGATTTTATTGATTTTGCGCGAGTGCATTTTATTTCCGCATTGCACGGCAGCGGTGTGGGTAATCTTTTTGATTCGATTAAAGAAGCCTATGCTTGCGCGACTCAAAAAATGACGACTTCGCTTTTAACTCGTATTTTGCAAATGGCAACCGATGAGCATCAACCACCGATGATTGGCGGTCGTCGAATTAAATTAAAATATGCTCATCCAGGTGGTTATAACCCGCCGATTATAGTGGTTCATGGTAACCAAATGGATAAATTACCGGATTCTTATAAACGTTATTTATCTAATTATTATCGTAAGAGTTTGAAAATTATTGGTTCACCAATTCGTCTTCTTTTCCAAGAAGGTTCGAACCCATTTGCGGGGCGTAAAAATAAACTTACCCCGAACCAATTACGTAAACGTAAACGTTTGATGAAGTTTATTAAGAAAGCGAAACGTTAAATTCGAGATAAATAAAACTTATAAAGATTTAACCGCACTTTTAAAACTCTTTTTGGAGAACTAAAGTGCGGTTATTTTTTTATTTGTTTTGCAGAAGAAATGTATGGCGATATTTTAAGTGCGTTGTAATAAAAATAATAAAACCGATTAAACCTAATGTTGCCCCCGTATAACCAATTTCGTTTAATCCTAAATAGGTTGTCGCAAGATTTCCAAATAATGCGCCAGCTCCAATTCCTGCATTGAAAATGCCCGAGTAAATAGCCATGGCAACATCTGTTGCATCTGGCGCAAGTTTTAGTACGCGCATTTGTAGAGATAGTCCGATACAAGAAATGCCAATACCCCAAATAAACACAAGGCTGAACATTGCTATCATTGTTTCAGTAGAGAAGAGCAGTAGTAGGAGAGAGAGTATTAATAATCCCATCGAAACAACAATAAATTTTGTAGGAGCAAGTCGGTAGAATCTGTTAAATAATAGGCTTGCGGCAATACCTGAGAAACCAAAAACTAATAATACAGCCGTGGCAAAATTTGGATCCAAGTGCCCTACATCAATCATGAATGGTTCGATATAAGTATAAGCGGTAAAGTGTGCTGAAATGACGATTGCCGTTGTTACATAAAGCCAAAGTAATAATGGGCGTTTCGCAAGCAAGGGTAAACTTGCAATAGAGCCAGCATTTTTACTGGGTAAATTTGGTAATAATCGAATAATTAAAAACATGATAGATAATGCCAGTACCGCAATAATGCCAAAAGTGACCCGCCAACCGACAAGCTGTCCGACAATTCTCCCAATTGGTAGACCTAAGATGGTGGCAAGTGCGGTGCCAATAGCGAGCATTCCTAATGCTTGAGTTTTCTTGTGTTTAGGTGCGATGCGCATCACAAGTGAGGCAGTAATTGACCAAAACACCGAATGTGCTAATGCAATACACATTCGAGCGAGAAGTAATATCCAGAAATTCCATGCAATGACCGATAAAATATGCCCAACAATAAATATAATGAAAAGCTTAATAAGCAGACTTTTACGTTCCATGTTGCCTGTGGCAAGCATGGCTGGTAGAGACATAATTAGCACTGTCCACGCATAAACTGTCATCATTAAACCAGTATCGGCGATTTGCATATTAAAACTTTGTGCAATGTCGCTTAACATTGCAACGGGTACGAATTCTGTAGTATTAAAAATAAATCCTGCGCAAGCCATAATAAGCACGCGCCATGATTGGATTTTTTCAGCTTTTAAATATAACGACATTAACGTAACTTTTCTTTAATCGCATCAATTAATTGATGGCGGAATTTCTTCGTAAAATTAATTTTATATTGTGGTGAACTGCAGTTACCAAAAAAATTAATTGGTAGTGCCAAATTTTGATAGCGTTGATCAGTAGAATGTAAATTGATATCCACATTGCATTCCATTCGATGTAAATCAATGATGCCTTTCCCTTGCCCCAAAAGTGCGGGTGTTTTTAATTCAATTTTTTCAGCAATAAGTTGATTCTGTTGGAGAAATAATTGTAAGTAAAATTGTTCAAAGCGAGTGTTTAATTCTTTGTATTGTAACAGATCACCGTTGTAATTGATAGGGAAATATTGACTGACCATATCCAATAAATTTACACCAAGAATTTCACCATTTTGAGCGAGGATATTTAACTTTCCTTGAATAAGTTGTGAATGTAAAAATGTGAAATCAATATTAAAATCTGCGTGTCCACTTAACACTTCTGGCAAATTTAATAGTGCGAATAAGCGTTTAACCGGGAAATATTTGCCTGAAAAATTTACCGCACTTTGATTGTCTATTTGTTGATATTTCAATATGGCTAAACAATCGTTATCACACTGTGGTTTTATATAAGTCACCATTTGTTGGCGTGGGGACGTAAAATCTGCGTGGGTTTCTATATAACCAAGAGGTTGGTTATTTAAGCTTGCATCTACAAATTGAATCAGGGCAGATTTCGATTTTGAAAAATCTAAATTCGCTTTCTTGAAAGTAAAATTGAATGTTTTATTTCCATATATAGGTTTATCAAATTCAATACGAATATGGCTTTCAGCATTCAACATTACTTTTGGGGATAAAAGTTGATTTAAGGAAAACGGCGCTAAATCCATTGAGATATTTGCGCTGTTTTGTGTGTTTTGATTGAGAGTGATTTGTTGAATATTAAGTGAGTGAAGTTTTGCGTTGCCATAAAAAAGAGGCAAAAAATTCAGTTTAGCCTCAAGTTTTTGAACTGAAAATTGCGTAGTTTTTATATTTTTAAGAGAAAGTGCGGGTGGAAATAGAGATAAATTGACGGATTGAACCGCAATATTTTGTTGTGCTAGTTGTTCATCGATGGTACTTTGTACTCGATAAAGTTGGATATACAAAAAAGAAAAGATCGCCAAAGCGACGATCCCTACGCCAAGCGCGAACTTTTTCATCGATTATTCCTTGTCTTCGTCAATACGACTCGCAACCGCACTTTGTTGATTTTTATATTTTGCATCTTTGCGGCTACTGTATGGTCGTTTCGCTTCGCCACTTAATATTTCAAAGCTTAATGCACCAATCACCATATTTGGGCGTAATGCTAATGGTAATTTCCCTGAATTATAAAATTCTAACACGATTTTTCCTTCCCAACCCGGATCAATACGGTGTGCAGTGACGTGTACCATTAAGCCTAAACGCGCTAAAGAAGATCGACCATCTAACCAACCTATAATATTGGCGGGTAATTTCACTGATTCAAGTGTGGTTGCTAACGCTAAAGTACCTGGATGCAAGAAAAATGCTTCGTCTTCAGGCACAATAATTTCATCGCTCATTACAGATTCAAGCTGGGCGGACACTTCTTCTTTCGGACCGCTTAAATCAATGAAAGGCGCCGAGTGCTCACGAAATACGCGGAAAGAATTACCCAAGCGAACATCAATTGTCGCGCCGTTGATTTTGTCATTATTTGGACGAGGAGTTAAAGAAATAATGCCATCATCGAGATAGCGTTCAATATCAGTATCGCAAAGGCGCATAAGATTTCCTATTTTTGATTCAATAAATGAAGGATTTGAGCTTTTAACATATTGATGGCAATACGGTTTTTACCACCACGAGGAATAACAATATCCGCATATTGTTTAGATGGCTCAATAAATTGTAAGAACATCGGGCGGACGGTTGCGCGATATTGATCAATAACCGATTGTAGGGAGCGACCACGTTCTTCCATATCGCGTTGTAAACGACGAATAAAACAAATGTCTAATGGCGTGTCCACGAATACGGAAATATCCGCAAGTTGACGAACGCGTTCATCAGTAAGCAGTAAAATCCCCTCTAAAATCACAATACGTTTTGGGGTAAATGTTGTGGTTTCACCCGTACGGGTATGATCAACATAGCTATAAACAGGTACATTAACAGATTTTCCTGATTTTAAATCTTTTAAATGTTGAATGAGCAAATCGCGATCCATTGAGCTTGGATGGTCATAATTTGTTTTTATGCGTTCGCTCATTTCTAAATGGCTTTGATCTTTGTAGTAACTGTCTTCGGCAATAATACCAATTTCTTGGCAGCCTAATTCATTACAGAGTTCTTTGTGAACGGTAGAGGCGATAGAACTTTTGCCTGATGCGGATGCGCCAGTGATGGCGATGATGATACAAGAATCTGACATAATTGTGTTTTGATGTAAGGGAAATTTCGCCAATTATAAGTAAAAGTGCGGTGAATTTCACGTTTATTTTTTCACTTAAATTTTAAAAAGTGTGAGCTTCATCACGGTATTATTCGCCTTTTTCACGTAGGATTCGAATCATTCTATCCAATAAGGAGTATTTATTATGAAGTTCAACAAAATTTCTCTTTCTGTTTCTGCCGCACTTTTAGCTGCAGGCTTGGCTATTTCTGGTTCTGCTAACGCTAAAGGTCGTTTAGTTGTGTACTGTAGTGCAACCAATATTTTGTGCGAAACCACCACAAAAGCATTTGGCGAAAAATATGATGTGAAAACGTCCTTTATTCGTAATGGTTCAGGCAGTACTTTTGCTAAAGTTGAAGCTGAAAAAAATAACCCTCAAGCGGATGTTTGGTTTGGTGGTACCTTTGACCCTCAAGCTCAAGCTGCAGAATTAGGGTTAATTGAGCCTTATAAGTCTAAACACATTGATGAAATCGTAGAACGTTTCCGTGATCCCGCGAAAACGAAAGGTCATTATGTTTCCTCAATTTATATGGGGATCTTAGGTTTTGGTGTGAATACTGAACGTTTGGCAAAATTAGGCATTAAAGAAGTGCCGAAATGCTGGAAAGACCTAACAGATCCTCGCTTAAAAGGCGAAGTTCAAATTGCAGACCCTCAAAGTGCGGGTACCGCTTACACAGCATTGGCAACTTTCGTTCAATTATGGGGCGAAAAAGAGGCATTCGATTTCCTAAAAGCCTTGCATCCTAATGTTTCTCAATATACCAAATCGGGTATCACGCCATCACGTAACTCTGCGCGTGGCGAAGCGACAATTGGGGTAGGTTTCTTACATGATTATGCATTAGAAAAACGCAATGGTGCACCGTTAGAATTAGTCGTGCCTTGCGAAGGAACGGGGTATGAGTTAGGTGGCGTGAGTATCTTAAAAGGTGCACGTAATATTGATAATGCAAAATTATTCGTCGATTGGGCTTTATCAAAAGAAGGCCAAGAATTAGCTTGGAAACAAGGAGATTCTTTACAAATCTTAACTAACACGACCGCAGAACAATCACCAACTGCATTTGATCCAAATAAACTCAAATTAATCAATTATGACTTTGAAAAATACGGTGCAACAGAACAACGTAAAGCCTTAATTGAAAAATGGGTACAAGAAGTTAAATTAGCGAAATAGCGCTGAATAAGTGCGGTAAAAAATACTGAAGTTTTTGACCGCACTTTTTCGTATTTTTAATGTGATTTCGTTTTCCCTCTAAGAGATTGCAAAATTTTCATTCATAAGGGAGTTATAATCAGATGAAACTATCAAAAATCGCAGTAACCCTGTCTGGTATGATGTTAAGTGGATTAGTATTAAGTAATCCATCTTTTGCAAAAGGACGTTTAGTCATTTATTGCAGCGCGCAAAATACGATGTGCGAGCAAGAAGCGATGGCATTTGAGAAAAAATTTGATGTTAAAACAAGTTTTATTCGTGGTGGCACGGGAACCATTTTAGCGAAAATTGATGCTGAAAAAGATAATCCACAGGGCGATGTTTGGTATGGTGGAACGATGGATCCTCATTCTCAAGCAGGGGAAATGGGCTTGTTGGAGCCTTATAAATCATCCAATCTTCCTCAGATCGTAGAAAAATTCCGTGATCCAGCCAAAATGAAAGGGAATTATTCTTCAGCGATTTATTTAGGCGTGTTAGGTTTTGGGGTAAATCCAGAACGGTTGAAAAAATTGAATTTACCTATTCCAAAATGCTGGAAGGATTTAGCTAACCCAATTTACAAAAATGAAATTCAAGCGGCAGATCCACAAAGTTCTGGTACGGGTTACACTCAGCTAGCCACTTATATGCAACTTTGGGGAGAAGACGAGGCGTTTAAATTCTTAAAAGAGTTGAATAAAAACGTATCGCAATATACCAAATCTGGTAATACGGCAACACGTAATACAGCGCGTGGAGAAACGGCAATTGGTATTGGTTTCTTGCATGAATATTCTTTAGAAAAAGCGAAAGGCGCACCAGTAGAATTAGTTGTACCTTGTGAAGGTACTGGCTATGAAATTGGCGGCGTGAGTGTTATTAAAGGAGCTCGAAATTTAGATAATGCGAAACTTTTTGTTGATTGGGCATTATCCAAAGAGGCGCAAGAATTAACTTGGCAAAAAGGTGAGGCGTATTCCATTTTAACCAACACTACTGCACAACAATCGCCTTATGCGTTAGATTTTAAATCTATTAATTTAATTAACTATGATTTTGATAAATACGGTGCGACTGATTTACGTAAACGCTTAATCACAAAATGGGTTGATGAAGTAAAATTAGCCAAATAATGATGTCACTAACGAAGTGATATGTCGCATATCGCTTCGTTTTTTTACCCTATGCGAGGTTGTATGAACGCAAAAAAACTTTCCATAATGCATTCTGCTTATTTTTGGATTATTTTATCCTTATTAGCGTTTGCGCTTCTGCCTTCCAATGCACTTGATTACGGTTTGTTTGAAAGTACTTCAGATGAATATTTAGATGCAATGGGCTGGGCTTCTTTCAATTTAACTTGGGCTTGGTTCCTGCCCGTTATTGTGTATGGTGCTTTGCCGTTATTTAGATTGCCACAGCAAACCCAAGCAAAAACAGAGCTATTTTTGACCGCACTTTCTGTACTGTTTATGTTTATCAGTGCGACGGTGTGCAAAATCAGCATGGGTTATTCTGTGATCGTGTTACTTGTGGGATATACCGCATTAGCAACACTTTCATTGGCAAAACTAAAAGTGATGCAAGGTGATAAATTTATCATCGCTTCTTTGCTTTGCATTATTTTGCTTATTTTCTTTTTTATCGTTTATCCAACATTGGCGATTTTCGTTTCAATGTTTTATGACGGAGACACGTTTGCGCCACAACAAGTGATGCGTATTTTAACGCAGAGCTATATTGTTCGAGTAATTACCAATTCGCTTTTCTTATCGGGCTTTGTGGGCGTAGTATCTACTGTATTTGGTTTAGCCTTCGCGCTTTATACCACGCGTATCGCTCGTAGAACGGCATTTATCGGAAAAATTTTCTCTATTTTGCCAATTGTTACACCACCATTTGTTGTGGGATTAGGGGTAACTTTAATGCTTGGCCGTTCTGGTTATGTAACTGAATTTTTAAGTACGAATTTTGGTTTCACCAATCATAACTGGTTGTATGGTTTTAATGGGATTGCAATTGCTCAGATTCTCGCATTTGCCCCTATTTCTTTTATGATTTTAGATGGCGCATTAAAATCGGTACATCCTTCTATTGAAGAAGCCTCTTATACGTTACGAGCCAATCGCTATCAAACTTTTTATAATATTATTTTTCCATTGTTACGCCCCGCATTGGCGAACTCATTTTTAATTGTATTTATCCAATCGCTTGCAGATTTTAGTAACCCATTGGTATTGGGCGGTAGCTTTGATGTGATTGCAACACAGATTTATTTCTATATTGCGGGTTCGCAATTAGATTACGCATCAGCAAGTACCTTAGGTTCAATATTATTAATTTTCTCTCTAGCGATTTTTATCATTCAATACATTTGGATTGGTAACCGCTCTTATGTCACCGTTTCAGGTAAATCTTATCGTGGTGATGTGCAAGATCTTCCAACTGGTTTGAAATATACAATCATCGGCATGCTTGGATTCTGGGTAATCTTTAACATGGCACTTTACGGCAGTATTTTCTACGGAAGCTTCACTGTAAACTGGGGCGTAGATTACACTTTAACCTTGAAAAACTATGCCATGTTATTCGGGCAAGGATTAAGCGATGGAGCGTGGCCGTCACTAATTAATACCTTAATTTATGCAGGTATTGCCGCACCATTAACTGCATTCTTTGGATTATTGATTGCGTACATTGTGGTGCGTAAAGATTTCCAAGGTAAAAAATCCCTTGAGTTCTTAACCATGCTTTGTTTTGCCGTGCCGGGTACCGTAGCGGGGGTCTCTTACATTTTAGCCTTCAACAATGCGCCACTTTATATTACGGGAACTGGCATTATCGTGATTATTTCAATGGTTATGCGTGACTTACCAATCGGTATGCGAGCAGCGATTGCAGGGTTAGGTCAGCTTGATAAATCTCTTGATGAAGCATCGCTTTCTTTAAAAGGGAGTTCCTGGAAAACCTTATGGTATATCGTCTTGCCATTATTAAAACCAGCATTGCTTTCCGCACTTGTTACCAGCTTCGTTCGTGCAATGACGACGGTGAGCGCAATTATATTCTTAGTGACAGCAGATACTCGGGTTGCAACAGCTTATATCCTAAATCGCGTTGAAGATGGTGAATACGGTGTTGCTATTGCGTACGGCTCAATCTTAATTGTTGTCATGATGGCAATTATTTTATTCTTCGATTGGATTGTAGGTGATACACGTATCTCTCGTTCTAAAGCGAAAAAAATGAATTAACTCGTTAAGTTGTAGGTAAATATTATGAGTAATAATGATTTCTTAGTATTAAAAAATATTACCAAAGCATTTGGTAAAGCGGTCGTCATTGATAATTTAGATTTAACGATCAAACGTGGCACGATGGTGACATTGTTAGGGCCCTCAGGTTGTGGAAAAACCACCGTATTACGTTTGGTTGCGGGGTTAGAAAATCCAACATCAGGCCAAATTTTTATTGATGGCGAAGACGTAACAAAATCCTCTATTCAAAATCGAGATATTTGTATCGTCTTCCAATCTTATGCGCTATTCCCGCATATGAGCATTGGCGATAACGTGGGCTACGGCTTAAAAATGCAAGGCATTGGCAAAGAAGAACGTGCTCAACGTGTAAAAGAAGCTTTAGAGTTGGTGGATTTAGCTGGGTTTGAAGACCGTTTCGTGGATCAAATTTCGGGTGGTCAACAACAACGTGTTGCATTGGCTCGTGCTTTGGTATTGAAACCAAAAGTCCTATTGTTTGATGAACCATTAAGTAATTTGGATGCAAACTTACGTCGTTCTATGCGTGAAAAAATCCGTGAATTGCAACAACGTTTAGGCATTACTTCGCTTTATGTGACACATGACCAAACAGAGGCCTTTGCTGTATCTGATGAAGTTATCGTTATGCATAAAGGTAAAATTATGCAAAAAGCGCCAGCGAAAGAACTTTATCTCCGACCAAATTCCTTGTTTTTAGCAAACTTTATGGGTGAATCCAGTATTTTCAATGGAAAATTAGAAAATGGCGTGGTGGATATTAATGGCTATCATGTGTCTTTAAAAGATGCTGCACAGTTTAATTTACCCGATGGTGAATGCTTAGTAGGTATTCGCCCAGAAGCAATTTATCTTGCTGCAGAGGGCAGTGATGCTCAGCGTTGCGAGATTAAAAGTGCGGTCTATATGGGCAACCATTGGGAGGTCGTCGCAAATTGGGCAGGAAAAGATTTATTGGTGAATTGTAAGCCAGAAGATTTTAATGCCGATTTAAAACAAGCTTATGTAAATTTATCTGATCACGGTATTTTCTTATTGAAGAAAGAGTAGTACAGACATAAAAGAAGTGCGGTGAAATTTCACCGCACTTTTGTGATTACAATTAAGGGGAAGGATTTTCCCTTTTTTTATTTCTGTTATTAAATCGCCCAACCGCCTGCATAGAATGCAACGAGTACGATTGCAATAATCACAGTCCCTACATTTAAGCGTTTAATATCGCCACTCACGATTCTTCCAATTACTAATGCCGCAAAACCTAACATAATGCCTGTTACGATGTTAGCGGTAAGTACGATAAATACTGCGCAGATTAATCCGCTCATCGCACCAACGAAATCATCGAAATCTAATTTGCTTACATTGCTTAACATTAATAAACCAACATACATTAATGCTGGAGCAGTTGCGTATCCAGGCACTAAGAAAGCTAATGGTTGGAAGAAAAGCATTAATAGGAATAACACACCAACAACGATTGCTGTAATGCCTGTTTTACCGCCTGCTGCTGTCCCTGCTGCAGACTCAATGTAAACGGCAGCTGGTGCTGTACCGAATAAACCTGAGAATAAGCTACTGATTGAGTCTGAAGTTAAAGCTTTACCGCCATTGATAATTTGACCGTCTTTATCAAGTAAGTCTGCTTGACCTGCAACTGCGCGAATAGTGCCCGTTGCATCAAATACGGCGGTCATTACCAACGCAAATACGACAGGTAAGATTGCGGGTTGTAGTGCGCCCATAAAGTCTAATTGTAAGAAAAGAGAATTTTCACCAAAGGTTGGCATTTTGAAAATCTCTCCGCCAAATTTTACATTTGGATCAAAAATTAAACCTACGATAGTAATAGCGATAATTACCCATAAAATACCGCCTTTAATTTTCATTTTTTCAAGGCCGATAATGAGCGCCAAACCAATTAAGGACATCATGACTGGGAATGAGGTGAAATCGCCTAATTTTACTGGCAAGCCAGCTTGATTGCTGACGACTAAACCAACGCCGTTTGCCGCAATTAAAAGTAAAAAGAGTCCGATACCAATGCCTGCTCCGTGAGCGATACTGGATGGTAAATTACGCAAGATCCATGCACGGATACCTGTGGCAGAAATTAAGGTAAACACAACCCCCATTAAGAATACTGCGCCTAGGGCAACAGGAATGGCAACCTTTTGACCAATTACTAAGCTAAATGCCGTGAAAGCTGTAAGAGAAATTGCACAACCAATTGCCATTGGTGCATTTGCCCATAAGCCGATTAAGATAGAGCCTAACCCTGCAACTAAACAGGTGGCAATAAAGACAGATTCTGCGGGAAAACCTGCAGCACCTAGCATATTGGGTACCACGATTACAGAATAAACCATTGCTAAGAACGTGGTTAAACCCGCGATAATTTCTTGACGAACAGTTGAACCACGTTGCTTGAGCTCAAATGTTTTTTCTAAAGTTGGCATAGTGTTCCTTAAAGTTGAGTGAAAAATTGAAGTGAATAAGGTGCGCTATTTTACATCATAAAAATGAGAAGTAAACGTTTGCGTGAGTTTTGTTTAGGATAAAGTGCAGTCAAAATTATGAATAGTTATGAAATAATCTATTTGCTGATTTTCTCTACAAATGAGACTGCGACTCAGCAGAAAAACTGCTATACTTGTCGCGTTTTTTAACTTGATAAAATGAAGGAAACAAAATGGCTGATTTTAATCAAATTTTAACGCCAGGCGATGTAGATGCTGGCATTATCAATGTAGTAAATGAAATTCCAGAAGGTAGCTGCCATAAAATCGAATGGAACCGTAAAGTTGCGGCATTCCAATTAGATCGTGTTGAGCCAGCAATTTTTGCAAAACCAACTAACTATGGTTTCATTCCACAAACTTTAGATGAAGATGGTGATGAGTTAGATGTGTTATTAATCACTGGTCAACCATTAGCAACAGGTATATTCCTTGAGGCTAAAGTAATTGGTGTCATGAAATTTGTTGATGATGGCGAAGTGGATGACAAAATCGTTTGTGTTCCTGCAGATGATCGTGATACAGGCAATGCGTACAATTCATTAGCAGATTTACCGGCAAACTTAATTAAACAAATTGAGTTCCATTTCAATAACTATAAAGCGCTTAAGAAACCTGGCTCAACGAAAGTAACTCATTGGGGCGATGTAGAAGAAGCGAAAGAAGTGATTCGCGAGTCTATTAAACGTTGGAATGAGCGTTAATTAATAAATACATTTGATTGTAAAAGTCCCTGATTCTTTGAGTTGGGGATTTTTTATATGAGTTTCAGAAATTTAGATAATAAAAAAAACACCTTTCGGTGCTTGCTTTATTTTTGAGTGGTGGGTCGTGAAGGATTCGAACCTTCGACCAACGGATTAAAAGTCCGCTGCTCTACCGACTGAGCTAACGACCCACTGATATCATTTTTGAAATGGTGCCCGAAGCCAGACTTGAACTGGCACGCCTCGAAAGGCGAGGGATTTTAAATCCCTTGTGTCTACCGATTCCACCACTCGGGCATATAGACAACTAACATTTGCGTATTATGGAGGCGTGTCCCGGAGTCGAACCGAGCTACATGGATTTGCAATCCAGTGCATAACCGCTTTGCTAACACGCCACGAATTGGAGCGGGAAACGAGGCTCGAACTCGCGACCCCGACCTTGGCAAGGTCGTGCTCTACCAACTGAGCTATTCCCGCATTCGCTGTTAGTGGTGCGCATTTTACGGAAATTAAGATAACTGTCAATTACAGATTTAAAAAAATTGTCTAACCGTTTAAAAAAAGTTCATTTTGTTCAAATAAATCACAGAAAATGATGGAAAAATGGAATTTTATGTAATTTTCCAATTTCTACTTTTATCACTTTTTCCTTTGTGCCAAAATGCTAAACGTTTTTTAGCACGTAAAGTGCGGTTGATTTTTTCATTATTTTTAGAGGATGTTATGACACAACAATATGCTATCGATACTTTATTAGCTCAAGCAGGCAATCGCAGTGATGAGCGTACGGGCGCGGTTTCTACACCAATTTTTCTTTCTACGGCTTATGGCCATTATGGTATCGGTGAAAGTACGGGATTTGATTACACGCGTACCAAAAACCCAACTCGTACAGTATTAGAAGAAACGATAGCTAAATTAGAGAATGGAGATCGTGGCTTTGCTTTTTCTTCTGGTATGGCGGCAATTCAAGTTTTGATGACGCTTTTCACTGCACCAGATGAATGGATCGTTTCTAGCGATGTGTATGGTGGTACTTATCGACTATTAGATTTTTCTTATAAAAATAACAATAGTGTAAAACCGGTTTATGTTAATACCGCATCTGTTTCTGAAATTGAGGCTGCCATTAACCTAAATACGAAAGCGATTTTTATTGAAACTCCATCAAATCCTTTAATGGAAGAATGTGATGTGGTTGAAATTGCAAAACTTGCGAAAAAACATAATTTGATGTTGATCGTGGATAATACGTTTTTAACGCCAGTGCTTTCTCGCCCATTAGATTTAGGCGCAGATGTGGTGATTCACAGCGGGACTAAATATATTGCCGGTCATAATGATGCACTTGTTGGTTTAATTGTTGCGAAAGGACAAGAACTTTGCGATCGCATTGCTTATATTCAAAATGGTGCGGGTGCGGTGCTTTCACCTTTTGATTCTTGGCTGACTATTCGTGGTATGAAGACCCTTTCTTTACGAATGAAACGTCATCAAAAGAATGCACAAGCCATTGCGGAATTTTTAAAAGCTCAACCACAAGTGGAATCAGTGCTTTATCCAAATAAAGGTGGGATGTTGTCTTTCCGTTTGCAAGATGAAGCTTGGGTTAATACGTTCTTAAAATCCATCAAATTGATTACTTTTGCAGAAAGTCTAGGTGGCACAGAAAGTTTTATTACTTATCCTGCTACTCAAACTCATATGGATATTCCAGAATCCGAGCGTGTAGCTCGCGGGATTACTAATACCTTGTTGCGTTTTTCAGTCGGTATTGAAGATGTAGAAGATATTAAAGCGGACTTATTACAGGCTTTTGCACATTTAAAATAATTGGAGCAAACCATGAAAATTGCAATCTATAGCACTAAAAGCTATGACAGAAAATATATTGAGCTCATTAACGCGAAATATAATTTTGATTTAGAATTTTTTGATTTTATGCTGAACGAGAGCACTGCACGTTTGGCAGAACATTGCGAAGTAGTATGCATTTTCGTGAATGATAATGGTAGCCGAAAAGTATTAGAAAAATTAGCTAGACTTGGCGTGAAAATCGTGGCTTTGCGCTGTGCGGGTTTCAATAATGTTGATTTAAAAGCAGCTCAAGAATTGGGCATCCAAGTTGTCCGCGTTCCCGCTTATTCGCCTGAAGCAGTGGCAGAACATACCATCGGTTTGATGATGACTCTGAACCGTCGAATTCATCGTGCTTATCAGCGTACCCGCGAAGCAAATTTCTCTCTTGAGGGGTTAATTGGTTTCAATATGCATGGGCGCACGGTCGGCGTAATCGGAACGGGTAAAATTGGGATTGCGGTGATGCGCATTCTGAAAGGTTTCGGCATGAATATCTTGGCGTACGATCCTTTCAAAAATCCAGTGGTGGAAGAACTGGGGGGACAATATGTTGAATTAGATGAGCTTTATGCTAAATCTCATGTGATTACGCTTCATTGCCCAGCAACGCCAGAAAACTATCATTTATTAAATCGCGAAGCTTTTGCCAAAATGAAAGATGGCGTGATGATCGTTAATACGAGTCGCGGCTCTTTGATTGATACCCAAGCTGCAATTGATGCGTTAAAACAGCGCAAAATCGGGGCGTTAGGTATGGATGTGTATGAGAATGAGCGAGATTTGTTCTTTGAAGATAAGTCTAACGAAGTGATTCAAGATGATATTTTCCGCCGTTTATCTTCTTGCCATAATGTATTGCTGACAGGCCATCAAGCATTTTTAACCGAAGAGGCACTAACCAATATTGCGGATGTGACTTTATCAAACGTTTATAAATTGAAGTCTGGTAAAGTGTGTGAAAATATTGTTTTGCCGTCTTAGCTTTTGGCAATTAAAACGATTAGTTTACATTTTTTAAAACGGTGTTATTCTGCACCGCACTTGTAAGTTTAAAAAAAGCCCTTATATAGGGATTCCATTCACAAAATTAAGGAAAACAAAATGAGCGAAGTATTACACATTAATGACGCAGATTTTGAAAGTGTTGTAGTTAATTCAGATATCCCCGTTTTATTAGACTTTTGGGCACCTTGGTGTGGTCCTTGCAAAATGATTGCTCCAGTGTTAGATGAACTTGCACCTGAATTTGCTGGTAAAGTTAAAATCGTGAAAATGAATGTGGATGACAACCAAGCAACCCCAGCACAATTTGGTGTTCGTAGTATCCCAACATTATTATTGATTAAAAATGGTCAAGTTGTAGCAACTCAAGTTGGTGCATTACCAAAAACTCAATTGGCTAACTTCATTAACCAACATATTTAATCGTTGCTTAAAGCTATAAGTAACTTTAGTGCATTGATAAGATTGCCCCTTAATGGGGCAATTTTTTTGTCTAAAATTTTGATGAACGACCTGATGAGAATCAAAGCACTTGCTCAAATTCTATATTTAAAGGAAAGGCTTTGGTTATCGTATTGTAAATAAAACAACAGCGTAATGCGTTTTGTGTGAGTTGTGTGAAGATATCATCGGTTAAATCCGATGAAATAAAAATTTTAATTTTTCCGTCATTAATGACAGGCTGCTCACTATAGCCGCGAACGCCAAGTAAGGTTAAAGGATTGGCGAGGTTGAGCCAAATTTTTCCTTCCATTTCTACAATATCGGCACGTTGTTGAGCAAAATGTGCTTTTACACTGCTCAAAATACCACCTAAAATAGAAACGGCAAAATAATCCACCGCACTTTTTTGTAACGATTGGTTATCGAAATTGACTTGTGAATAGAGAGAAATACTGTCATTTGGTGTGAATAATTTAATTTCTTCTCCGCGTAATACGGCTCGATATTTCGCTGTAAAAGATTCACTTTCAGGTACGTTATACATAACGTTCCCTCAATATTGATTTTGCTTCATTTAATACCTTAAGTTTGGCTTCAATAATGTCAAATCCATTTAAAGGGCGGTTAGAAAAAGTGGCAAATCCACAATCTGGATTTAGCCAAATTTGCTCTGGTGGAAGGTAATTTAAGGCTTTTTCTGCTCGTTGAGTAATCTGATCTACGGTTTCCACTTCATCTGAACGAGGATTGATGACGCCTAAGCCTAAAATACATTTTTGTCTTAAGATTTTACTTTCTAACAACGAACTTAATTCTCCCGCTCTTGGCGTAGAAAATTCGAGCATTAAAATATCAGGTAATGCCGATTCAAATAAATCCACTAATGATGTATAAGGCCCGCGCAGTAATACGCTCTCATCTTTGCTCCAGTTGCCACGGCATACATGTAATGCAGTTTTGATATTTTTATTTCTTGCATACTCAAAGATTTGAGTAATTAAACTTTTTGCAAACTGTAGTTCCGCTGCAAAATCTTGTTTTTCGCTTAACGCCGCACACATAAATGAACGTGTTTGATGATGGCTAAAAATAACCTCAGTCAAAACAGGCTCATCAAATTGGACTACACTTACGCCTAGCTCACATAAATGATCAATTTCTTGCTTTAAGATAGTAACAACATCTTTTGCCATTTCTTCTTTTGATGAATAATGTTGCCCTGACACAGGCGAAAGCCACATGGAGCGAGCCATTAAGTAAGGCCCTGGCAAGGTTGCTTTAATTGGTTGCTTAGTTAGATTTTTCAGTAGTAGCATTTCATCTGCTACTAAAGATTGTTTGTAGCTGATTTTTCCCACGCAAATCGCATTTTTTATGGAAAGTGCGGGAACATCCAAGGTTTCTAGCATTGACTCAAAAATTTGCTTTTCTTTAATGTGATCGAACATTTCACTCATGCTCATTAAGATTGCGCCTTGAATTTTTTGTGCAATAAAAGAAAGGTAATTGTCGCGAAGTAATTCGCCACTCGTGATAATATCAATGCCAGTACGTTGTTGAAGTTCGACAACTTGTTTTGTTTCTTGAACAACAATTTGCTTAAGCTCTGTTGTGGTGATTTTACCGAGTGCGTGCTTTTTACGCGCCATCAAAAGTGCTTGGCTACGAGGCATTGAGCCTAAAAGGGAAGTTGTGAAAAGTTCCATAGAAAATCCACAATGATGGGCGTTTATTACACGCCCATCATGACATATCAATCTTAAAAGAATTTTAAATATTCATTGGCAGCTTGTAATTGAGCAAAACCTTCTGTTCTACCCGCAACCCAACGTTTTAATCCTTCCAAATCCATCATTTCTTTATGTTCTGGATTGTTGTAATCCATTTTGAACAAGGTTTCGGTGAATGCATTGAATTTGGTTTCATCTAATCCCACGCGCCCACTAAAAATACAATGGTCAAATGATGGTGTTTTTGCGAGTACTCGAACTGTTGCAGGATCGAGCGTACCATCTTTTGTCCAACGTTCAAAATTGAAATCTAACATCCATGTCGCCGCAACTTGGCGATCTTTTAATGCATTGGCTGCATCTAATTCACCGCCTACATGATCACCGTGTAAACCAACACCCACATCAAAGCGTTTTTCTACATAATCTTGACCAAATTCCAAGCCATGTTGATGTAAAAACTCGATTGGAATTAACCGCGCTTGTGGGGAATCAATCGCACCAAAAGCTATAGTTTTATTTTTTAAATCTTCAATAGATTGTATAGCTGGATCATTAACAACTAAATAGCTTTGACGATCTTGGTCGGTATCACGCATTGCACCATTTAAGGTTTTACCCGCACTACGCAAGTAACCATCTAACCAAGCAAGGGGAGAGTTCCACGCCATATCAATTTCATTATTGAGTAACGCATCAACTTGTCCTTTGTAGTCTTTGAAATAGACTGGCTCAATAGGGAAACCTTCTTTTTCGAAAAAGTCTGTAATAATGCCCCAAATAACTGTCACTTGTGGGGCGTAGATTACCGCCCCGATTTTTAATTTCTCACTCATTTTTCACCACTCTTTATGGAATTTGTTGACCTGTAATGGCTTTACCTAACCAAATATTTAGCACATCGACACTTGGCGCCATTACTTGGCTTGCTAATGCATCGCGTAAATAGCGTTCCATTGGCCCCATTTTGTTATAAGCCTTGCCACCGCCAATACGCATACCAATTTGAGCAAGAGTAATAGCGTTTTCGCTCGCAAGAATTCGGGCAGCTAATAATTTAGCTAATGCATCTGCATCACCTTCTGTGGCTGATCGAGCCGCATCTCGCGTAGCACATACAGCAGCGTTTGTGTTTGCATAGATTTTAGCTAAGTGAATTTGCACGGTTTCGATTTCAGCTAATGCAGTGCCAGATGTGTATTTACGGTGTGTTGAATGTTTAATTGCCTCAGTGAGCACTGCTTTACAGACGCCGCTATAGACAGCAGCCAAGCCACAAATAAAGGCAGGTGCAATGCCACCAAATACTTGTTCTGCGCCTGCGCCAACTTCGCCAATGCGCCAGCCACGATCTAATGGCATATCGGTCATTCGCATAAAGCAAGAGACATTGCTACGCATACCTAAGCCATTCCAGCTATCGGATTCAAACGTTAAGCCTTGAGTACCAAGTGGAAGCACCCAGTTATCAATAGTTTCACCATTTTCGGAAGGCAAAAGTGCTAAATAATAAGAGGCATAATTGCCTGATGTCACCATGGATTTTAAGCCATTGAATACTGCATGTTCAGCATTAAATTGTGCGGTTGCATCGGTAATATAGAAGTGAGTACCTGTGCCTAATTCACTATAGGCGAGTGCGGCAAAGGTTTGATTTTGAACAATGTCAGAAAAGATTTTTTGTTTGAGTTGATCGCTGCCGAATAGATTTAAGCAATTCACTGCAACATTACTCATCATGTAACAGAGACCAGCAGAGGCTGAACTTTCTGCTAACGCCATACAGACTTCAGCATGTTCTTTCAGGGTTAATCCCATTCCGCCGTATTCTCTCGGAATTAAAAGTGAAAACCAACCGGCTTTACCTAATTCCTTAAATGCCTGAACAGGAAATTCTTTTTTTTGATCGAGTTCGTCGGCGTAAGGCTCAATAAACTGTTCCGCTAACTTTCTCACCTGAGTATAGATTTGCGACATAATATATCCTTATTGTGTGTTGAGAAAAACTTTCTACGAGGCGGATATTATTATGCTCGGTTTCTTTTTTCTAGTATTTAATTCAAAATAATTTCAGTAATGTGACGTGGATCAAGAAAAAATCTGGCAAGCATTTTCCCATGTGACTTTTTTAATCAATTCTGCAGATTCATTTCTTAAGGTACAAAGAGCTTTGAAACTTTCCACAATACGCTCTGGTCGATTAGGTTGGCCTTGAAAACCAAATACAGGCATATCTGGACTATCTGTTTCCAACACTAAGGCATCAAGTGGCAACTTCGCGATCGCTTGACGAGTTTTATTGGCGCGTTCATAAGTGATCGTGCCGCCAACCCCGATTTTATAACCTAAATCAACAAAGCGTTTTGCTTGCTCGTAGCTTCCTGAAAAACCGTGTACCACGCCAAGTTTAGATAATGGAATACGTTTTAAAAAAGTAAAAATTTGATCATGAGTTTTTCGACTGTGAATATTGACGGGTAAATTAAATTGTTTTGCCAAATAAAGTTGGCTTTCAAAAAAATGACATTGTTTTGCCCAAAGTTCATCGGTGAGCAAATCAGGAATTGCGCGTTCCAAACCAATTTCTGCCACCGCCGTGCAATTTGCATCACGATTTTTTAAGGCTTGTTCTAACAGAATTAAATCATTTTCGGCGTGTTCTTTAATATAAAGAGGATGGAGCCCAAGCCCATAGCGCAAATTATCAGGAAAAAGTGCGGTCATATTTTGGATTGTTTTAAAATCAGTTTCTTTCACCGCCACAATCAGTATTTTTTGCACATCGGCTTGCTTAGCATTATCAATAAGCTGTGACAACGGTTCTCCTGTAAATTGTTGGAGATAATCGAGATGCGTGTGAGTGTCGAAGAAAGGCATGAGCATTTTCCTTTAGGTCAATAAAAAATGGCGGAATTTATCCGCCATTCACGATTATTCTACTGAAACTGATGTAATAACCACATCTTCAGTTGGAACATCTTGATGAAAGCCTTTGTTGCCTGTCTTCACTTTTTTGATTTTATCAACAACATCCATACCTTCAACTACTTCACCAAATACCGCATAGCCCCATTCTTGAACGACTTCGCGACCAAACATTTCTTTTGAACGATAATTTAAGAAATCATTGTCTGCTACGTTAATGAAGAATTGTGCTGTCGCTGAATGTGGATCTGAAGTGCGAGCCATTGCAATGGTTCCACGTTTGTTACTTAAACGATTGTTCGCTTCATTTTGGATTGGTGCGTTTGTTGCTTTTTCGCGCATACCGCTTTCCATACCACCGCCTTGAATCATAAAGCCATCAATAACACGGTGAAAAATTGTGTTATTATAAAAACCGTCTTTGCAGTAATTTAAGAAGTTTTCTGCTGTAACTGGAGCTTTATCAAAATCCAATTTAATTTTAATGTCGCCAAAGTTTGTGTGTAACGTAACCATTTTGTTTTCCTTCTGAAAAATTAAGGGTCGTATTATTCCACAATCGAGGTAAAAGTGCTATAAAAGTGCGGTTTGTTTTTATTTCATTTTACGAGCTTAAAAATGCTAAAAATTTTCAATACCTTAACGAGAGAAAAAGAAATCTTTAAACCTATCCACGAAAATAAAGTGGGAATGTATGTTTGTGGCGTCACTGTTTATGATTTGTGCCATATCGGTCATGGACGCACTTTTGTGTGTTTTGATGTGATTGCCCGTTATTTACGTTCTTTGGGTTACGATTTAACTTATGTACGCAATATTACGGACGTAGATGACAAAATTATTAAACGAGCGTTAGAAAACAAAGAAACCTGCGATCAACTTGTGGATCGTATGGTGCAGGAAATGTATAAAGATTTTGATGCACTTAATGTATTACGCCCTGATTTTGAGCCTCGTGCGACCCATCATATTCCAGAAATTATTGAAATTGTGGAAAAATTGATTAAACGCGGACATGCTTATGTTGCGGATAATGGCGATGTGATGTTTGATGTGGAAAGTTTTAAAGAATACGGCAAATTATCTCGTCAAGATCTTGAGCAATTACAAGCTGGTGCACGTATTGAAATCAATGAAATCAAGAAAAATCCAATGGATTTCGTGCTTTGGAAAATGTCGAAAGAAAACGAACCAAGCTGGCCATCCCCATGGGGGGCTGGTCGTCCAGGTTGGCATATTGAATGTTCTGCAATGAACTGCAAACAGCTTGGCGAACATTTTGATATTCACGGTGGTGGCTCTGATTTAATGTTCCCTCACCACGAAAATGAAATCGCGCAATCTTGCTGTGCACATGGCGGCCAATATGTGAATTATTGGATCCATTCCGGCATGATTATGGTGGATAAAGAAAAAATGTCGAAATCTCTCGGCAACTTCTTCACTATTCGTGATGTATTAAACCACTACAATGCAGAAGCGGTGCGTTATTTCTTACTAACGGCACACTATCGCAGCCAGCTCAATTATAGCGAAGAAAACTTGAATTTAGCACAAGGTGCATTAGAACGTTTGTACACCGCTTTACGTGGCACCGTTCAAAGTGCGGTTGCTTTTGGCGGAGAAAATTTTGTGGCAACTTTCCGTGAAGCAATGGACGATGATTTTAATACGCCAAATGCACTTTCTGTTTTATTCGAAATGGCGCGTGAAATTAACAAGTTAAAAACAGAAGATGTTGAGAAAGCCAATGGACTTGCCGCGCGTTTGCGAGAATTGGGTGCGATTTTAGGATTACTTCAACAAGAACCAGAGAAATTCTTACAATCGGGTTCCGACGATGATGAAGTAGCAAAAATTGAAGCGCTGATTAAACAACGCAATGACGCCCGCGCTGCTAAAGATTGGTCTGCTGCAGATGCTGCGCGTAATGAGCTTACCGCTATGGGCATCGTATTAGAAGATGGGCCGAATGGAACAACTTGGCGTAAGCAATAAATTTAAATGTTAAATTAATTTCATTAAAAAGACTAAGTTCAGAATGTAATAGAACTTAGTCTTTTGCTCTTTCATCATTTCTTAATATAGGATTTTAATGTTTGTTCCACTTCATAAATCCAATCCAACTCATGCTGAGTGAAACCCGCTTGAATGCGAGCATCGGTATTAATGACACCTTTAAAAATCACAATACGGTATTTGTGTAGCAACTCAGTAAAGCATTTCATCACATCTAAACCACGTTTTTTAGAAAGGGCGTGATACCAATGATTGCCGATATAAACATGGCCAATTTCATCGCGCAAAATAATATCCAAAATGTTCACTGCGGCAAAATCTTTACGTTGTGCGATTTTTTCTTGCAGAACAGGTGTTGCATCGAGGCCGCGTGCTTCTAATACACGAGGAACTAACGCCATTCGTTCCCAAATATCGTACGCGGTGGCTTGCGCCATTTCCCATAATCCAGCATGAGCTTCAAAATCACCATATTGATAACCCAATGTTTTTAAATGTTCATTGACTAAGGAAAAGTGAGTGCTTTCTTCACGAGCGACACGCAGCCAATCTTTCACAAAAGCCAAGCCTTCGCCAAGTTCTTGTTGTGCATTACGCCCGAATCGCCAAGCCGCATCTAAGCCTAAATTAATCGCATTAAACTCAATATGTGCGATAGCGTGCAATGTGGCAGCATAGCCTTCTTCTGTAGCAAAAGAACGTTTTGGCACATCTTTCGGTGTAACTAAGAGCGGTTTTTCAGGAAAAGCGGCAATATTATCTTGTGGCACGACTTTGGGAAAATCTTCTGATTTTATTAACTGAATTTGTGGCAGAAGATTATCGTAGAGATCATTAACTAAACGACATTTTTCTTGTGGATTCGCTGTTTTTAGTGCAGTTTCAACTTGTTGCCAAAATTGTGTAATAAGTACGGTCATTTTTTCTCTCTCATTCGTTAAAACGGATCAAGCCTTCTTGTTGTGTTGTTGCGATTAATTGACCATCTGGCGAGAAAATCTGCCCTCGAGCCAAACCACGGCCTCCAAAGGCATTATTGCTTTCAATTGCGTGTAAATGCCAGTGATTTAAATCAAACGGACGATGGAACCAAATACTATGATCAATGGTTGCCACTTTCATTCCTTTTTGTAAAAAGCCTTTTTCGTGCGGATGAAGTGCGGTCAAAATACAGTGAAAATCGGAAAAATAAGCCAATAAACATTGCTGAATTTTTATATCAAGCGGCGTTTCACCATTGGTTTTAAACCAAGAATATTGCTCGGCTGGCAATTTTGTCCCGTTAAATGGGTTATTCAAATATTTGGTACGTACCTCAAATGGACGCTCTGCTGCAAATTTTTCATTGAGTGGTTCTGGCAAGGTTTGAGCTACTTTTTGTAGCATCATATTTTCATCCGTAAAGTCTTCAGGTGAGCCAACATTTGGCATTGTATTTTGATGTTCAAAACCTTTTTCCGGCACTTGGAAAGAGGCTGTTACATGACAAATGGTATTTTTATGTTGAATGGCTTTCACGCGTAATGCAGAAAAATTACGCCCTTCACGCAAGGTTTCCACATCGTAAATAATCGGATATTGGCTGTCTCCTGGGGCAAGAAAATAGGCATGACAAGAATGTAAAATACGATCTTCTGGCGCCACCTGCATTGCCGCTGATAATGCTTGAGCTACAACTTGCCCGCCAAATACTTGGCGAAAACCTAAATCTTGG
>NZ_LCTK01000021.1:0-45177 GCF_001008205.1 Haemophilus haemolyticus
TTTTAATGTCTTTCTTTTTCATCTTTGACTGCACTATTTTCAGGGTTTGAAGGTTTGTATGAGGCGATTTTACGCCATCAAGCCCTCTTTCCCGAAATGCTTTTAGCCAATAAATGACGAGAGCGTGGGAAATTTTATTAAGTTTAGCCACCTCACGGATACCATAATCCTGTTCAGTGACGAGTTTGATAATTTTCAAACGAAATTGATAAGAGTAGGACATAATCTGCACCTCAAAGTAGGTGTCCAGATTTTGGGGTGCAGATCAAAGTGCGGTCAATTTTCAAAGAGTTTTAAAACCTCTCAAAAATTGGCCGCGCTTTTTGTATTTTTAGAGCAGCTTATCTTTAAGCTAATCTTATAATTTCATATTCAATTTAGCGTAGTAACCTTACCAAGCAAAACAAGTTAAAGTGATGGCGCTTCGTGTCTATGCCATGGCGCAGAAAGGTGACTTAAATGGCAAAGGCACGTTGATTTCAGCGGATGTGATTGATTTACGGAGTCATCGTTTAACCAATAGCGGCACCATTGCGGGGCGTAAGCTTACGTTATTAAATACCGAAAGCTTATTCAACGCAGGCACCATTACGGGTGATAAAGTAGGCATCAACACCACGAATAATTTCGATAATATTGGTGGTAAAGTGGAAGCCGAGCGAGCACTTTTGGTGGATGTGGGCGGTGATTTAAATCACGAAAGTACCACGATGACGACAAAGGTAGATTTATCTCATTTCCAACGGAGTGAAACGACACTGGCTCGTAAAGCACTTTTCCATGTAAAAGGAGAAGATGGCCAATTACAACTCTCATCAAATAATCTGAACGCTAAAGGGGCAGATATTATTAACGACGGCAATGGCAGCACGCTTGTTCAAACCAAAAATAACGTGAATCTCACCGCACTTTCAGTGGGCTTTGATGAGAGGGGGGGGGGAGAAGAAGAGATTGCTGCGATAAAAACAGAGCTTGCACTAAGTCAAAGTGGTAAATTAGAGAATCGTTTTAATAAAGAGGTAATGGATAATTATTCCACCAGAGTGCGGTAAATTTTTGAGGTGTTTTTATATGAGATTTTTCGTGATCCCTATCACAATATCTTGTAAAACCACTTAAAAACGTTACCTATTTTCATTCAATCAATGATACAGTTGTATCCGTTTGACTTTTTGTCATTTTAACGATGAATAGGCGAAGGTTTGTTCATTAATCTCATCAACCCAATCATCAATCAGAGGGAAACAGTATGTTAATTGGTGTACCTAGAGAGCTGCTTGAGAATGAGAGCCGTGTGGCGGCAACGCCGAAAACGGTTCAGCAAATATTGAAATTGGGCTTTGACGTGATCGTGGAACACGATGCAGGTTTTAAAGCTAGTTTTGAAGATCAAGCATTTTTAGAGGCAGGCGCGAAGATCGGTACGTCGGCTGAAATTTGGCAATCGGATATTATCTTCAAAGTAAATGCACCGACAGATGAAGAAATCGCTCAAATGAAGGAAGGCGCAACGCTTGTGAGCTTTATTTGGCGTATGCAAAATCCTGAGTTAATGAAAAAATTCACCGCGAAGAAAATTAATGTGTTAGCAATGGATGCTGTGCCTCGTATTTCTCGTGCGCAAGCATTGGATGCGCTTTCTTCTATGGCGAATATTTCTGGTTATCGTGCTGTCATTGAAGCTGCGCATGAATTTGGTAGCTTCTTTACTGGTCAAATTACTGCTGCAGGTAAAGTTCCACCAGCAAAAGTGTTGGTGATTGGTGCAGGTGTGGCTGGTTTGGCGGCAATTGGTGCAGCAAATAGCCTTGGGGCGATTGTTCGTGCTTTTGACTCTCGTCCTGAAGTGAAAGAGCAAGTTCAAAGTATGGGTGCAAGCTTCTTAGAAATTGATTTTAAAGAAGAAGGCGGCAGTGGTGATGGTTATGCGAAAGTGATGTCGGAAGAATTTAACCGTCGTGCGATGGAGCTTTATGCAGAACAAGCTAAAGAAGTCGATATTATTATTACTACGGCAGCCATTCCGGGTAAACCAGCGCCTCGTTTAATCACCAAAGAAATGGTGGATTCAATGAAACCAGGTTCGGTGATTGTGGATTTAGCGGCTGCAACTGGCGGTAACTGTGAATATACGCAAGCAGGGAAAGTTGTTACAACTGAAAACCAAGTGAAAGTGATTGGTTATACAGATTTCCCAAGCCGTTTACCAACGCAATCTTCTCAACTTTATGGCACAAACTTAGTCAATTTATTAAAACTTTTGTGCAAAGATAAAGATGGCAAGATCAATATTGATTTTGAAGATGTGGTTCTTCGCGGTGTGACTGTTGTTCGTGATGGGGAAGAAATTCCTCCGGCACAAATTCAAGTGTCTGCACAACCAAAACAAGAAACCAAAGCTACACCAGTGGCAGAGAAAAAAGAATCTAAACCAACAGATCCTCGTGTGAAATACGGTGTGATGGCAGGTGTTGGCGTGTTATTCCTTTGGTTAGCTTCTGTTGCTCCTGCTGCATTTTTATCACATTTCACCGTATTTGTTTTAGCTTGTGTGGTGGGTTATTACGTGGTTTGGAATGTTAGCCATGCACTTCATACACCATTAATGGCAGTAACAAATGCAATTTCAGGCATTATTATTGTAGGGGCGTTATTACAAATTCGTCAGCCAACAGGCAATCTATTTATCGATGCCTTAGCTTTTGTGGCGATTTTGGTGGCAAGCATCAATATTTTTGGTGGTTTCCGTGTCACACAACGTATGTTAGCAATGTTTAGAAAAGGTTAAGGAGCGCACAATGTCTGAAGGTTTAGTACAGGCTGCGTATATTTTAGCAGCATTACTTTTCATTATGAGCTTGGCAGGACTTTCTAAACATGAAACTGCTAAAGCGGGTTGTTGGTTCGGTATTGTTGGTATGACAATTGCCCTTATTGCAACCATTTTTGGACCTCATTCTGAAGGAACATTTTGGATCATTATTGCAATGATCATCGGTGGTGCAATCGGTGTTCAACGTGCATTAAAAGTAGAAATGACTGAAATGCCAGAACTTGTGGCGATTCTTCACAGTTTCGTCGGTTTAGCGGCTGTACTCGTAGGCTTTAATAGCTATGGTTTACACCATGAGGCATTAATGCCAGAAGGATTAGATGCAGCAGCACAAGCCGAATTTGTAGCAGAGCAAGCAGTATTAACAAATATTCATAATGTTGAAGTATTTTTAGGTATTTTTATCGGCGCAGTAACTTTCACTGGTTCTGTTGTTGCATTTGGTAAATTAAGCGGAAAAATTAATTCAAAAGCATTAATGTTGCCGCATCGCCATAAATTAAATTTAGCCGCACTTGTGGTATCTGCATTATTGATGGTTGCATTCTTGAATAATCCAGAAAGTATTTTCCCTGTGTTATTAATGACAGCGATTGCGCTTGCATTTGGATGGCACTTAGTGGCTTCAATCGGTGGGGCAGATATGCCAGTTGTGGTATCAATGCTTAACTCATATTCTGGTTGGGCAGCGGCTGCAGCTGGTTTTATGTTGAATAATGATTTGCTCATCGTTACAGGTGCGCTTGTTGGTTCTTCTGGTGCAATCCTTTCTTACATTATGTGTAAAGCAATGAACCGTTCATTTGTGAGCGTAATTGCGGGTGGTTTTGGTAACGATGTTCAAGTTTCTTCAAGTGAAGAACAAGGCGAACACCGTGAAACTACGGCAGAAGAAGTGGCTGAATTGTTGAAAAATGCAAGTTCTGTGATTATCACTCCGGGATATGGTATGGCTGTTGCACAAGCACAATATCCAGTCGCTGATATTACGGCAAAATTGCGTGAACGTGGTGTGAACGTTCGTTTTGGTATTCACCCTGTTGCAGGACGTTTACCGGGACACATGAACGTGCTTTTAGCCGAAGCGAAAGTGCCTTACGATGTCGTACTTGAAATGGATGAAATCAATGATGATTTTTCTGATACCGATGTGGTATTGGTTATCGGTGCGAACGATACGGTAAACCCAGCTGCGATGGAAGATCCAAATAGCCCAATCGCGGGAATGCCTGTGTTGGAAGTATGGAAAGCACAAAATGTAATTGTTTTCAAACGTTCAATGGCTGTGGGTTATGCTGGCGTACAAAACCCATTATTCTTCAAAGAGAATACACAAATGCTCTTTGGTGATGCAAAAGATCGTGTTGAAGACATCTTAAAAGCATTATAAAAACACGCATAAAAATAACCGCACTTGGGGTTGCCTAAGTGCGGTATTTTTTTATAGCGTTTAGTGACTATCTTCAGGATTTTCCAAAATTTCTGAACACAACCCCAATCCAGATAAAAATTCAATAAATGCCCGCACTTTTATTGGTAAATGTCTTCTGTTTGGATAGACCACATGAATTTCTAATTTTTGTTGTTTATATTCTGGTAATATTTCAATCAGTTCACCTTTTTCGAGAGATTGACCAATAATAAATCTCGGTAAATTCACAATGCCTAGTCCTACTTTTGCCATTTCTAATAAGGCTAAACCACTATTGCTTACAACCTTTGATTGGATTTTGAAACGCTGTGTTTGATTTATGTGTGAGCCAACCCAATTTACGTGATTCATTGCATTTTTATAAAGTAAGCCATTGTGATGTTCTAAATCATCAGGTGTTTGTGGGATGCCATTCGCCTCAAGATAGCTTGGTGATGCCACAAAGTGTAGCGTATTTGTGCTGATTTTGCGTGATACAAGAGAACTGTCCGCCATATGGCCGATACGTAATGCAAGATCATAGCCTTCTGCCACAAGGTCAATTTTTTTGTCATTAAACTCAATTTCAACATGCAGATTGGGATGTTCAGCAATAAATAGCGGTAAATTCGGTACGATGAAAAGTAAACCAAAATCACGAGGAACAGAAATAAGTAAATTCCCTTGTAATGAACTTGTGAGGTGAGTGATGCTAGAATCAGCTTCATCTAAATCAAGCAAAATTCCTTGGCAGCGTTGGTAATACATCATCCCCGCCTCAGTAGGCATAATTTTTCTGGTGGTACGTTGTAACAATCGTGTTTTTAAATGTTCTTCTAACTGTGAAACTAATTTGCTAGCCATTGCCACAGAAATATTTTGTTGCTTTGCTGCCAATGTAAAACTTTGGGTTTCAATGACTTTGCAGAAAATAGAAATCGTGTTGAGTTTATCCATTTATAACCCTTTTTTCAAAAAGTACTTGATTTTGCCTACATAACTTTGCACTATACCGCCAATTTTACAAAATACTAGTGATATTAGGTAATCAAATGAGTAAATCCTTGGTGATTGTGGAGTCGCCGGCAAAAGCAAAGACTATCAATAAATATTTAGGTAGCCAATATGTGGTGAAATCTAGTGTTGGACATATTCGTGATTTGCCGACGATTGGTTCTAGTACAGGTGAAAAAGCTAAACCAATTTCAACCAAAGGTATGGATGCCGAAGAAAAAGCAAAAATTAAGGCTGAGAAGGAACGTAACGCCTTAGTTAAACGTATGGGGATTGATCCTTATCACGATTGGAAAGCAAATTATCAGATTTTGCCTGGTAAAGAAAAAGTGGTTTCCGAATTAAAATCGCTTGCTAAAAAAGCAGATCACATTTATCTCGCTACCGACTTGGATAGAGAAGGAGAAGCGATTGCATGGCATTTACGCGAGGTGATTGGTGGCGATGATGAGCGATTTAGCCGTGTAGTGTTTAACGAAATCACTAAAAATGCCATTAAACAGGCTTTTGAAAAGCCTGAACAATTAAATATGGATCGTGTTAATGCTCAACAAACTCGTCGCTTTTTGGATAGAGTAGTGGGCTTTATGGTATCTCCGTTACTTTGGAAAAAAGTCGCGCGCGGGCTGTCTGCTGGTCGAGTTCAATCGGTTGCGGTTAAATTATTAGTAGAACGCGAGCGTGAAATTAAAGCCTTCCAGCCTGAAGAATATTGGGAAGTTGCCGTCCTTACGAATAATCAAAATAAACAAGCTATACGTTTGGACGTAACGGATTATAAAGGCAAGAAATTTGATCCAAAAAATAAAAAAGAAGCACAAAGTGCGGTAGATTTTCTGAATGTTTCAGATTACGTTGTCACAGATTTGGAAACTAAGCCGACAAGTTCTCGTCCTAGAGCGCCATTTATTACATCAACGCTTCAACAAACTGCAAGTACTCGCTTGGGATTTGGCGTTAAAAAAACAATGATGCTAGCCCAACGTTTATATGAAGCGGGTTACATTACTTATATGCGTACGGATTCAACCAATTTGAGTCAAGACGCGCTTAATATGGCACGTAGCTATATTGAAAATCATTTTGGTGCACAATATTTACCAGAAAAACCAAATTTCTATTCTAGTAAAGAAAATGCGCAAGAGGCGCATGAGGCTATTCGTCCATCAGACATTCGAGCATTGCCAGAATCTTTAGAGGGGATGGAAAAAGATGCGGTACGTCTTTATGATTTAATTTGGCGTCAATTCTTAGCATGTCAAATGCCACCTGCACAATATGATAGCAGTACATTGACTGTGTCAGCAGGCGATTATACCTTGAAAGCAAAAGGCAGAATTTTACGTTTTGATGGTTGGACAAAAGTATTGCCACAAATAGGCAAAAATCCTGAAGATCAAGAATTGCCTTCAGTTGCTGTTTCGGAAAAACTTGTTTTAAAAGAAGTGCAACCAACCCAACACTTTACTAAACCACCCGCTCGTTTTACTGAAGCAGCTTTAGTAAAAGAATTGGAAAAACGTGGTATTGGCCGTCCTTCCACTTATGCGGCAATTATTTCCACCATTCAAGAACGTGGTTATGTTCGTACTGAAAATCGTCGTTTCTATGCAGAAAAGATGGGCGAAATTGTGACTGATCGCCTCAATGAATCTTTTGGCGAATTAATGAATTATGATTTCACCGCGAATATGGAAGATACCTTAGATAAAATTGCCTCTGGTTCGGTGAATTGGAAAACTGAATTGAATCAATTCTTCAAGGATTTTTCTAGCCAGCTTTCTAAAGCTGAATTGGATGAACTTGAAGGCGGTATGCGCCCAAATAGCCTTGTGGAAACAGATATTAAATGCCCAACCTGTGGCAGAAATATGGCCATTCGTACGGCGAGTACGGGGGTGTTTTTAGGATGTACAGGTTATGCATTACCACCAAAAGAGCGGTGTAAAACGACGATTAATTTAATTCCTGAAGCGGAATTACTGAATGTTTTAGATGAATCTTCAGAAACCAAAGCATTAATGGATCGTAAACGTTGCACAAAATGTGGAACGGCAATGGACAGCTATGTAATCGATGCCCATCGTAAGATCCATATTTGCGGTAATAATCCAAATTGTGATGGATATTTAATTGAAGAAGGCTCATTCAAAATTAAAGGTTATGATGGCCCTGTTGTTGAGTGTGATAAGTGCGGTGCGGATATGCATTTAAAACTTGGTCGTTTTGGCAAGTATATGGGATGTACAAATTGTGATAATACGCGAAAAATTTTGAAAAATGGCGAAGTCGCACCACCGAAAGAAGAGCCTGTACATTTTCCTGAGTTAAAATGCGAAAAATCTGATGCATATTTTGTATTGCGTGACGGTGCGAGTGGTGTATTTATGTCAGCACATAACTTCCCGAAATCCCGCGAAACACGCCCAGTTAAAATCACAGAACTAGTGCAATATCGTGAGCGTTTACCTGAAAAATTAGCTTATTTAGCGGATGCACCACAAAAAGACCCTGAAGGGAATGAAGCGATTGTTCGTTTTAGTCGCAAAGAGAAGAAACAATATGTGACTTCTGAAAAAGATGGAAAAGCAACGAAATGGATTGTTGATTTCACCAATGGAAAATGGGTTGAACGGAAAAAATAAGAAGAAAAGTGCGGTAAATTACCGCACTTTTTTGTAATAAATCTTCTTATGTTTTGTAGGTTATCTGAGAATTAAAGGGCCGCTACAATTTCATTAATTTTATTTTTTGCAGACGCTTGGGCTTTTTCAATTGCTTCTGGTCCGAATCCAATGCCTTGTGCATAAACAAATTGCACATCTGTGATACCGATAAAACCTAAAATTGACTTCATATACTGTGTCACTAGATTTTCTTCATCATACAATCCACCAAATGCACATAACACAATCGCTTTTTTACCTTTTAATAACCCTTCCGGTCCATTTGCCGTATATTGGAACGTGACACGTGGGCGTGCGATAAAATCAAAATAAGTTTTTAATTGTGTTGGGATGCCAAGATTATACATTGGTGCACCAATAACCAGAGTCTCTGCATTTTTTAATTCGGAGACTAATTCATCGGAAAGTGCAAGAAGTTGTTTTTCTTCATCATTTTTAGGTTCACCACGTACAGCTGTTGCTGCAGTGGCATCAAAATATGGAAGCGGTTGTTGGGCTAGATCGCGTACGACAATGTTATTACCGTGTAATTTTTCGATAACATAATCGGCCAATTGATTGGTCTGGGCATTATTTCCTGAAATGCTAGATTTTAATACTAATACGTTGCTCATTGTTATTCCTTAACTGGGTATTTAAAAGTGCGGTTATTCTAGCCTTTATTTTTAGGATATAAAGCCCCTAGCCAGAAAAACATTATTTCCTTTTTGTAAAATATGTGCATTTATTTAACAATACCTTAAGAAAGTGATAGAATTCGCCACGCATTTTTTGCCTAATTTCGCTCGTTCAATGGTAGGAATGAAGCCAAGTAGGGCAAAAGTGCGGTTAATTTTTATAGAATTTTAAACGAACACGTCACCTTTCGTATGGGTGACCACTGTATAAGGAAAAAACAATGCCAATTATTACTTTACCTGACGGTTCCCAACGTCAATTCGATCATCCTGTTTCTGTTCTTGAAGTCGCACAAGATATTGGTGCGGGTCTTGCTAAAGCTACTATCGCAGGCCGTGTAAATGGTGAGCGTCGTGATGCATGCGATGTTATCGACCAAGATGCAACGCTTGAAATCATTACCGCTAAAGATGAAGATGGTTTAGAAATTATTCGCCACTCATGCGCACACTTGCTCGGACACGCTATTAAACAATTATTCCCAGATGTAAAAATGGCAATAGGTCCAACTATTGAAAATGGTTTCTACTATGACATCGATTTAGATCGCTCTTTAACGCAAGAAGATTTAGATACAATCGAAAAACGTATGTTGGAATTGGCAAAAACCAATTATGACGTCGTGAAAAAACGTGTTACTTGGCAAGAAGCGCGTGATACCTTTGAAAAACGCGGCGAGCCATACAAAATGGCAATTTTAGATGAAAACATTGAACGTACTGCAACGCCTGCGTTATATCATCATTTAGAATATATTGACATGTGCCGTGGCCCACACGTGCCAAATATGCGTTTCTGTCAGCATTTCAAATTACAAAAAGTTGCAGGTGCGTACTGGCGTGGTGACAGCAAAAACAAAATGTTACAACGTATCTATGGTACGGCTTGGGCGGATAAAAAACAACTTGCTGAATATTTAACGCGCTTAGAAGAAGCGGCAAAACGTGACCACCGTAAAATTGGTAAAGCATTAGATTTATATCATATGCAAGAAGAAGCGCCAGGTATGGTGTTCTGGCACAATGATGGCTGGACAATTTTCCGTGAACTTGAAACTTTTGTGCGTACTAAATTAAAACAATACGATTATCAAGAAGTAAAAGGTCCTTTTATGATGGATCGTGTATTGTGGGAAAAAACAGGTCACTGGCAAAATTACGCAGATTTAATGTTCACAACTCAATCTGAAAACCGTGAATATGCAATTAAACCGATGAACTGTCCAGGACACGTTCAAATTTTTAATCAAGGTTTAAAATCTTACCGTGATTTACCAATCCGTATGGCGGAATTTGGTTCTTGCCATCGTAATGAGCCATCAGGTTCTTTACACGGTTTAATGCGTGTGCGTGGCTTTACTCAAGATGATGCACATATTTTCTGTACTGAAGATCAAATTGAGAGCGAAGTAACTAGCTGTATCAAAATGGTGTACGACATTTATAGCACCTTTGGTTTCACTAATATCGCAGTAAAACTTTCTACTCGCCCTGAAAATCGTATCGGTTCAGATGAAATGTGGGATCGTGCGGAAGCAGGTCTTGCAGCAGCATTAGCGCACAACGGTCTTGAATATGAAATTCAAAAAGGTGAAGGCGCATTCTATGGCCCGAAAATTGAATTTGCATTACGTGATAGCATTGGCCGTGAATGGCAATGTGGTACCGTTCAATTAGACTTTGCATTACCAGGTCGTTTAGATGCAACTTACGTGGCAGAAGATAATAGCCGTAAAACTCCTGTCATGATTCACCGTGCGATTTTAGGTTCTATTGAGCGTTTCATTGGTATCATTACTGAAGAATATGCAGGTTTCTTCCCTGCATGGTTAGCGCCAACCCAAGCGGTTGTTATGAATATCACTGATAGCCAAGCAGACTATGTACAAAAAGTAGCAAAACAGCTTTCCGATGTAGGTTTACGCGTGAAAACTGATTTACGTAACGAAAAAGTGGGTTTCAAAATCCGCGAACATACTTTACGTCGAGTGCCTTATATGCTTGTTTGCGGTGATAAAGAAATCGCAGAAGGCAAAGTGGCAGTACGTACCCGTAAAGGTGCTGATTTAGGTACATTTACTGTGGAAGAATTTGCGGAAATCTTGAAAAATCAAGTAAGAAGCCGTGAATTAAAGTTATTGAATGAAGAGTAATACTTTTCGAAAATAACCAATATAATTTACTGTTTAAACAGTGAATTCAATTTAACGGTGATCGTTTAAGCGATCACCGTTATTTTTTGTCTTTACTTTATAACAGAGTAGTTTAATGCTGAAATCAAAGTATAAAAAAACCGCACTTTTAAAAGTGCGGTTATATTCAATTCTGTTTTTATGGAAGAAATTATTCTACCCCAACCATTACAGAAGTTGCTTTGATGATTGCGTATGCTTCTTTACCAACTTCTAAGTTTAGTTCTTTAACTGCTGCTAAAGACACGGTAGAAGAAAGCACGTTACCGCCACCGATATCAATGTGAACGATTGCATTTACTGAACCCTTTTCGATTGAAACAACTTTACCTTTTAATTGGTTTCTTGCACTAATTTTCATAACATTTCCTTGTTAGTTAGGGTTTAAAATTATACTGATTTTATAGTTTTTTAAAAAAACACAAGAAAATTTAGGAATTACTTCAAAAGACTTGTTTTATAACATTAAATACTATACAATGTCAGCCTCTTATTAAACCATAGAGGTAACTATGAATAAAATTTTTAAAACCGTTGTAAATAAAACAACAAAACAATCTACTGTAGCTTCTGAGCTTGCTAAGGGGCACGGAAAGTTAAAGAATACTTTTAAAGCTGCTGTGCTAAGTATTGCATTATCTTTAGGATTGTCTTCATCTTCTTTCGCTGAGAGTAATACTCAACCAAATACCATGGTTCAATTATTGAGCACTGTTGATGCTGATGCAGCTAAATTAGCGCAAAAATTGGGTGATTATATGGGTGACAGCAATAAGAAGAAGCCAGATAATATTAATAATTTACTTGACGAAGGTGATGCGTTAATGGAGGAGCAGTTAAATTCTCTCTTCTCTGGCCGTAAAGTTGATCTCACTTCTTACAAAGAAAAACTAAAAGAGATTATTGCTGCAATTGATAAAGCAAACGAGACATCTCAACCTTCAAATACGCCTTCAACACCTGAGGCTTCTCAACCTTCAAATACGCCTTCAGCACCTGAGGCTTCTCAACCTTCAAATACGCCTTCAGCACCTGCAGCAGGTAATCCTTTTGCAGAATTGTTGAAAAAAGCAGATCTGCTTGTTATCAATAATTCAGGTGAAAAAACTGTAGCTGAAGGTAAAGGTACGGTATCTGTTGCTGGTGCTACAGCAATTGATGATGAAAATACCCAAGGTGCATTTTCTAATTTAGCTGTTGGTCCACGTTCTTTTGTAAACAAAAATGGTCAAGTGGCTGTAGGTGTTGAAGCAAATGATAATACTCGTCATTTAGCAGGCCTAACAGATATCGGTTATAGAAGTACAGCGGTTGGTTACCGTGCTAATGCTGTAGATACAGATAGCGTAGCATTAGGCTCAAATAGTTGGGGTATCGGTCATAAATCAACATCTGTTGGTTCTGAAGCGTCAGCTTATGCTGCTGGAGCAACAGCTTTAGGTAGCAATACTTTAGCTTATTCTAATTATTCATTAGCGATTGGTTTCGGTGCTGTAGCTGGTATTGATAAATCATCTAAAGAGCTAATTGAATTAAATAAATTATATTCAGGTGTTGATGAAAATGGCAAACAAGTAGAAGGCTCTTTATTCTCATTAGCAGCTAAACATAACTTAAACGAAGAGCAAATGTATAAAATTAAGTCTCTAGGTTATGGTCCAGATAAGTATAATTTAGGAATGCTTTCAACAGATAATTTGGTAGCTCGTTTTGAAGACTTCCCAGATGAAATTAAAACAGTTTTAACTCAATTAAATACACTTTCTAAAGAAGTGATTAAACAAGAAGAGAAAATGCGTGGAGCTATCGCTATCGGTCGCGAAACTTTATCTTATGGTGAAAATTCTGTAGCATTAGGTAACGAGATTAGAACAGCATTAAAAAATTCTGTTATTTTAGGTAATAAATCAGACGGTTCTACTACTGCTACTGCTTCTGCTAAATCACAGGAATTAAATGGCGAAACTCATACATTTGCTGGTACTCCGTCTGAAGAAAACGGTGTAGTAAGTGTTGGTGCTAAAGACAAAGAACGTCAAATTAAGCACGTTGCTCCAGGTGAAATTTCTGAAGTATCTACAGATGCAGTGAATGGTTCTCAATTGTATTCATTATTTGTGAAGTCAAATACCGGTGTTGGTTCTATTGCTAATAAAGTTTCTAAGTTAGAAGGTCGTATTGGTAATGTAGAGAAACAAATTTCTCACAACAGAACTGAAGCGAGAAGTGGTATCGCTGGTGCAGCTGCAATTGCTGGATTACCAGAAATCCATGTTAATGGTAAATCTATGGTATCTGTTGCAGCAAGTAACTTTAAAAATCAAAATGCTATTGCAGTAGGTTATACTAAACTTAATGACAAAGGTAATTTGAAATTTAAATTATCTGGTGCAGCAACCACTAATAGTGATGTAATTACTACTATCGGCGTAGGTTACGCTTGGTAATTATAAATAAATAAAAAAAGGGACATTTTTGCCCTTTTTTTATTATTGAATTATTTAATAACATCAACAATTTTATAAGTTTTTTACGTGATCTACGATTGCGTTATAGTACTTATAAAATATTTTCTTTTCTTATTGTTCTTGAATTGTAAATTCAACCAAAAAGAAAAACGCTTAATCTAAAAGACTAAGCGTTTAAAACTTTCAAAAAATTGACCGCACTTTTATAAGCATTTTGCAGGTTTCGGTAAGCCAGCTAATTTTGTAGCTTGTTTTGCAGGGCCTTCAGGAAATAAACGTTGCAAATAGCGGCTATTACCTTTATCCGAACCAAGCTTTTCAGCCATGGCTTTTACCAACATACGAATGGCAGGGGAGGTGTTATATTCTTGATAAAAGTCTCTCACAAAGTAAATCACTTCCCAATGGGCGTCTGTTAATTCAATATTTTCTAACTGTGCAATAGCACGAGCGACATCTTCGTTCCATTGTTGGCCATGGAGCAAGTAACCGTCTTTGTCAGTTTCAACTTCAATTCCATTGATATTCAACATATTAATTTACTTCTTTAAAGTTAATCATTTCGTTGTTTGAAAAATCGGTTTGATCTTCGTCCTCAAATTGCATTGGCGTGATTCGTTCTTCATCAAATGCGGTATCGCCTTCAATGCCATCAATTATTTGCCCATGCTTGATTCCTTTGAAATCAAATAATTTTGGATCACACATATGTGACAATGTAATGTTTTGCATTGCGCTAAACATGGTTTCTAAGCGTCCTGGATATTGTCGTTCCCAAGTATTCAGCATTTCTTTTACCACTTGGCGTTGAAGATTTGGTTGTGAGCCACATAGGTTACAAGGAATAATCGGAAATTCCTTCGCGATGGCATATTTTTCAATATCTTTTTCTTTGCAGTAAGCAAGCGGACGAATCACAATTTGTTTGCCATCGTCAGAAATCAATTTAGGTGGCATGGATTTCATTTTGCCGCCATAAAACATATTTAAAAATAGTGTCGCTAACATATCGTCTCGATGGTGTCCTAAAGCGATTTTGGTTGCACCAAGTTCTGTGGCGGTACGATATAAAATTCCACGGCGTAGGCGAGAGCAGAGCGAACAAGTGGTTTTTCCCTCAGGAATTTTTTCTTTCACAATTCCGTAAGTATTTTCTTGTACAATTTTGTAATCGACGCCAATACTTTCCAAATATTCAGGCAATACGTGCTCAGGGAACCCCGGTTGTTTTTGATCGAGGTTTACTGCCACAATATCAAATTTAATCGGCGCGCTTTGCTGTAAATTCAATAAAATATCGAGAAGCGTATAACTGTCTTTGCCTCCGGATAAACACACCATGACTTTATCGCCATCTTCGATCATACCAAAATCTGCAATAGCGTTGCCTACGTTACGACGAAGACGTTTCTGTAATTTATTGAAATTATAGGTTTGTTTTTTTTCTTGTTGGGCTAACTGGGGTAAATCGCTCATTTTATTATCTTAAGTTATTCATGAAAGACGCATATTATACGTGAAAAATAGTAAAAGTGCGGTCAATTTACAAGAAGATTTCAAGCACGACAAAAAATCCTGTATAATCTCAGAAATTTTTTGTTCAATTTTAAGCTTTTGTAATCGAATGATCGAAACCTCACAAACCATTCCTGAACTCGTCTCATGGGCGAAAGAGCGGGAATTTTCGTTAAATCTGCCGACAGAGCGTTTGGTGTTTTTACTGGCTATTGCCATCTATAACAATGAACGTTTAGACGGTGAGATGTTAGAAGCCGATTTAGTGGATATTTTCCGTCATACAGTCAGTGCCTTTGACCAATCAACGGACGCGATTGCCACCCGTGCCAATAATGCTATCAATGAACTGGTGAAACAGCGTTTTCTTAACCGTTTCAGCAGTGAATTTACTGAAGGGCTTTCCATTTATCGTCTCACCCCATTAGGTGTTGGCGTATCAGATTATTATATTCGTCAGCGTGAGTTTTCTGCGTTGCGTCTTTCTGTACAGCTTTCTATTGTGGCTGATGAAATTCAGCGTGCATCTGATGCAGCAGAAGAAGGTGCAGCAAAAGGGGAGAATGAGCATTTTTGGCGTCGGAATGTTTTCGCTCCATTAAAATATTCTGTGGCAGAGATTTTTGATAGTATCGATTTATCACAACGTGTGATGGATGAAAATCAGCAAAGCATTAAGGACGAAATTGCGAATTTACTTACCAAAGATTGGCAGGCAGCAATTTCTAGCTGTGAACGTTTATTAGATGAAACTTCAGGCAATTTACGTGAGTTACAAGATACCTTAAATGCCGCAGGTGATAAGTTGCAGGCTCAATTATTACGTATTCAAGATTGTGTAATTGGCCATGATGAGCTGTATTTTATTGAACAATTAATTACCGATTTACAATCTAAGCTCGACCGCATTATTAGCTGGGGGCAACAAGCCATCGATTTATGGATTGGTTATGACCGTCACGTGCATAAATTTATCCGTACCGCCATTGATATGGATAAAAATCGTGTATTCTCACAACGCTTGCGTAATTCTATCCACAGCTATTTCGATCATCCTTGGTTCTTGTGGACTGCTCAAGCGGAACGTTTGGTCGATCTGCGTGATGAAGAAATGGTATTACGTGAAGATGATGCATTGGGTGAATTACCTGAAGAGTTGCAATATGAATCTTTGGCTGATTTACATGATCAAATCGTCGAACATATGCAAGGCTTACTCATTCAATACCGTGAAAATAATCGTCCGATTGATTTAAGTTTAGTCTTAAAAGAACAATTAGAAGCTTATCCACTTTCCCGTCATTTTGATGTGGCGCGTATTATTGTGGATCAAGCAGTGCGTTTAGGTATGGCAAATGATGATTTAGCCGGTCTTTATCCGCAATGGCAAGAAATTAACGATTATGGCGCAGAAGTACAAGCGCATGTGATTGATAAATATTAATTTCGTGGCTTATTAAAAAACGAATTTATAAAATGAGAAATTAACCATGACAGATATTCAAGATGTAATTTCCCCGAAATTGGCAAATGCCATTGCAAATCCTATTTTCCCGGCAGTGGACAGTTTATTGCGTTCAGGTCGCCATATCAGCACAGATCAATTAGATAATCATGCTTTTTTGATGGATTTCCAAAATGAGTTGGATGGTTTTTATCGCCGTTACAACGTGGAATTAATTCGCGCACCGGAAGGCTTTTTCTATTTACGTCCGAAAGCCACGACCTTAATTGCCCGTTCAGTGCTTTCCGAATTAGAGATGTTGGTAGGAAAAGTGCTTTGTTATTTGTATTTAAGCCCAGAACGTTTGGCACAGCAAGGTATTTTCAGTACGCAAGAAGTCTATGATGAATTACTGAATTTAGCAGACGAAGGCAAGTTATTGAAAGCCGTCAATCAACGTTCCAGCGGTTCAGATTTAGATAAGCAAAAATTATCTGAAAAAGTACGTGCGGCGATCGGTCGTTTACGCCGTTTAGGTATGATTCATACCGTAGGCGAACAGCATAGCGGTAAATTTACTATTTCAGAATCAGTTTTCCGTTTTGGGGCTGAGGTACGTTCTGGTGATGATCCGTTAGAAGCACAAGCTCGCTTAATTCGTGATGGGGAAGCGGCAACACCGCAATCCCTCGAATTGGAAAAACAAGCAAAAGCGGCAAGCTATTCTGATGACCTTGATGATGAAGAAAGTGCGGTCGAAATTGATGAAGAATTTGATGATGCAGGAGAACAAGAATAATGTCTGATGTATTAGAACTTGAAAACGAAATCTATCAAGACGAACCTGAGCAATCAACCGAACAGGTTGAAGAAGAGTTTATTGCTCCTGTATTAAATCAACATAATGGGGTAGAACGTGGTAAATTCCGTTCACTAACCTTAATTAACTGGAATGGTTTCTTTGCCCGTACCTTTGATTTGGATGAATTGGTGACCACACTTTCCGGTGGTAACGGTGCCGGTAAATCCACAACCATGGCGGGTTTTGTCACAGCATTAATTCCAGACTTAACCTTATTGCATTTCCGTAATACCACAGAAGCAGGCTCGACAGGCGGCTCTCGTGATAAAGGCTTACACGGCAAATTGCGTCCGGGCGTTTGTTATGCAGTATTGGATACCATCAATTCCCGTCACCAACGAATTCTCGTAGGTGTGCGTCTGCAACAAATTGCGGGTCGAGATAAGAAAGTGGATTTAAAAACATTCTCGATTCAAGGTGTAGAATTATCCTTAAATCCAACCGCACTTTTCACTGAAACAGTCGGTGAGCGTCAAGCACGTGTACTCAATTTAAATGAATTAAAAGACAAAATTGAAAACCTTGGTGCACAATTTAAGCAATATCATTCCATCACCGATTATCACGGCATGATGTTTGATTTGGGCATCATTCCAAAACGCTTACGTAGTGCCTCAGACCGTAGCAAATTCTATAAATTAATCGAAGCTTCTTTATACGGTGGTATTTCCAGCGCTATTACCCGTTCTTTACGTGATTACTTATTGCCAGAAAACCTTGGTGTACGCAAAGCTTTCCAGGATATGGAAAGTGCGTTACGTGAAAACCGCATGACCCTTGAAGCAATTAAAGTTACCCAATCTGACCGTGATTTATTTAAACATTTAATTACCGAAACCACTAATTATGTGGCATCAGATTATATGCGTAATGCCAATGAACGCCGAGGCAATATTGAAGCGGCTCTAGGTTTCCGTCGTGATTGGTATAAAGCAAAAGCTGAGCAAGAGTTATCACAACATCGCTTAATTGACTTAAGCCGTGAAGCTGCAGAATTGGCAGAAAATGAACGTACTTTAGAAGTCGATCACCAAAGTGCGGCAGACCATCTAAACTTGGTATTAAATGCGTTACGTCATCAAGAAAAAGTATCGCGCTATCAAGAAGACGTAGCTGAGCTTACAGAAAAATTAGAAGAACAAAAAATGGTTGTGGAAACCGCAACCGAACAGCTTGAGGAAAGCCAAGCACAATTTGAGCAAACTGAACTTGAAATTGACCAAGTACGTGCGCAACTTGCGGATTATCAACAAGCATTAGATGCACAACAAACCCGTGCATTGCAATATCAACAAGCAATTGCCGCACTTGAAAAAGCGAAAACCTTATGTGGTTTAGCGGATTTGAGCGTAAAAAATGCGGAAGATTACCAAGCAGAATTTGCTGCGCATGCTGAAAGCCTTACTGAGCAAGTGCTTGAGTTAGAACATAAAATGTCTATTTCTGAAGCGGCAAAATCACAATTCGATAAAGCCTATCAGTTGGTATGTAAAATTGCTGGCGATATGCCACGTTCAAGTGCTTGGGAAAGTGCTAAAGAATTATTGCGTGAATATCCAACACAAAAAATTCAGGCACAACAAACACCTCAATTACGTGCAAAATTACATGAGTTAGAGCAGCGTTATGCTCAACAACAAAGTGCGGTTAAATTATTGGCTGATTTTAATCAACGTGCTGATTTATCTTTAGAAACTGATGATGAACTTGAAGCATTCCATGCTGAACAAGAAGAACTCATTGAAAGTTTAAATGAAGAACTTGCAGAGCAAGTAGAAAACCGTTCAACCTTGCGTCAAAAACGTGAAAGTTTGACCGCACTTTACGAAGAAAATGCTCGTAAAGCACCAGCTTGGTTGACTGCTCAAGCCGCTTTAGAACGCTTACAAGAGCAAAGTGGTGAAACCTTCGAACATAGTCAAGATGTGATGCATTTTATGCAATCACAATTGGTGAAAGAACGTGAGCTGACTATTCAACGTGACAATTTAGAGAAGCAACGTCAACAATTAGATGAGCAAATTTCTCGTTTAAGCCAACCTGATGGTTCTGAAGATGCTCGCTTGAATGTGCTTGCAGAACGATTTGGCGGTGTATTGCTTTCTGAATTGTATGATGATGTTCCAATTGAAGATGCACCTTATTTCTCAGCACTTTATGGTCCAGCTCGTCATGCTATTGTTGTGCGTGATCTCAACACGGTACGTGAACAATTAGCCAATTTAGAAGATTGTCCAGACGATTTATATTTAATCGAAGGTGACCCAAATGCTTTTGATGACAGCGTACTTTCAGCTCAAGAGCTTGAAATGGGCGTTGTGGTGCAAGTGTCTGATCGTGAATTGCGTTATTCAAAATTCCCGCAAATTCCATTATTTGGCCGTGCTGCACGTGAAAAACATTTAGAAGAATTACAAGCTAAACGTGATGAAATTGCGGAAGAATACGCACAAATCGCCTTTGATGTACAAAAATGTCAACGTTTACACGAACACTTTAGTCAATTTGTTGGCTTACATCTAGCGCTTGCATTCCAACCAAACCCAGAAGAGGTGATGGCGGAAATCAATCAAGAACGCAATGAAATTGATCGCGAGCTCAATCAATTCTCAAGCACCGAACAACAAATTCGCATTAAATTGGATAATGCCAAAGAAAAAATGCAATTGTTGAATAAGTTAATGCCGCAGCTTAACTTGCTTGCTGATGAAGAATTACTTGATCGTATTGAAGAATGCCGTGAACAACTAGATATTGCAGAACAAGATGAAAGCTTTATTCGTCAACATGGCGTTGCGTTGTCACAATTAGAGCCGATTGCCAATACCTTACAAAGTGATCCAGAAAACTATGAACGCTTAAAAGCTGATTTAACCCAAGCGATTGAACGTCAAAAACAAGTACAGCAACGTGTATTTGCTTTAGCGGATGTAGTACAACGTAAAAATCACTTCAGCTATGAAGATGCAGGTCAAGCAGAAACGTCAGAGCTTAATGAGCAACTTCGTCAACGTTTGGAACAATTGCAGTCACAACGTGATGCTCAACGTGAACAATTACGTCAAAAACAAAGCCAATTTGCACAATACAACCAAGTATTTATCCAATTGCAAAGTTCTTATGACAGTAAAAATCAGTTGTTGAAAGAATTAATTGCTGAGATTGGTGAATTGGGCGTGCGTGCTGATGAAGGGGCAGAGGAACGTGCAAGAAATCGTCGTGATGAGTTATATCAACAACTTTCAACAAGCCGTCAACGTCGTTCTTATGTTGAAAAACAATTAACGCTTATTGAAAGCGAAGCGGAGAACTTAAATAAACGCATTCGCAAAGCGGAACGTGATTACAAAACTCAACGTGAATTGGTTGTAGCAGCAAAAGTCAGCTGGTGCGTGGTTCTGCGTTTATCTCGAAATTCTGATGTGGAAAAACGACTCAATCGTCGTGAGTTGGCTTATTTATCTGCTGATGAGTTACGTTCAATGTCGGATAAAGCATTAGGTGCGTTACGTACAGCTGTGGCTGATAATGAGTATCTCCGCGATGCATTACGTATTTCTGAAGACAGCCGCAAACCAGAAAATAAAGTTCGCTTCTTTATTGCTGTATATCAACATCTTCGTGAACGTATTCGTCAGGATATTATTAAAACGGATGATCCGATTGATGCAATTGAGCAAATGGAAATTGAGCTTAATCGCTTAACAGAAGAATTGACTGGTCGTGAGAAAAAATTGGCGATCAGTTCTGAAAGTGTAGCGAATATTATGCGTAAAACCATTCAACGTGAACAAAATCGTATTCGCATGTTGAATCAAGGTTTACAAAATATTGCTTTCGGTCAGGTAAAATCAGTACGTTTAGTGGTCAATATTCGCGATACACATGCGATGTTGCTTGACGCGCTGTCTGGTAAACAAGAAGAATATCAAGATTTATTCAGTGATAATCGTATTACCTTCTCTGAAGCCATTGCGAAACTTTATCAACGCATTAACCCGCATATTGATATGGGCCAACGCACAGCGCAAACTATCGGTGAAGAATTATTGGATTACCGTAATTACCTCGAGTTAGAAGTTGAAGTCTTCCGTGGTGCTGATGGCTGGTTACGTGCTGAAAGTGGCGCATTATCAACAGGTGAAGCGATCGGTACGGGTATGTCTATCCTATTAATGGTTGTACAAAGCTGGGAAGAGGAAAGCCGCCGTATTCGCGGTAAAGACATCGTGCCATGTCGTTTACTATTCTTGGATGAAGCTGCGCGTTTGGATGGTAAATCTATTTCTACCTTATTCGAACTTTGCGAACGTTTGGATATGCAGTTACTTATCGCTGCGCCAGAAAACATTAGCCCAGAAAAAGGTACAACCTATAAACTCGTACGTAAAATCGCAGGCAACCAAGAACATGTACACGTTGTTGGTCTACGCGGATTCGGTGCGACAGAATAAAAAATAGAAGGGAAGTGCGGTTAAAATTTTAAGATTTTTGACCGCACTTTAATTATATAAGGAATTTAAATGCACAATCTTATTCTTGCCATTCTTTGCAGCGTAGCTGTTTCAGTTTTGCTTAAAATAGCCCGTAAAAAAAATATTATTATTGAACAAGCTATAGCATTCAACTACATCACGGCCATCACTTTCAGTTATTTCTTACTCAAACCTGATTTTAAAGGCTTAGAATTTACTGATTACATCGTACAAAGCGAAAATTCACCCATTTTTTTAGCGCTAGGTTTATTGTTACCTAGCGTGTTTATTATTATGTCAAAAGCGGTGGAGTTTGCTGGAATTGTACGTTCTGACGCAGCACAACGTCTTTCGTTGTTTCTTCCTATTTTATCGGCATTTTTAATTTTTCATGAAACACTAAGCCAATCTAAAATCATTGGCATTGTATTAGCCTTTATTGGTTTATTTTGTTTATTAACTAAGCCAAATCAAGGGCAAAATGCGGTTAATTTTAAAGGTGTTTTAGGATTAATCGGCGTTTGGTTTGGGTATGGCATTATTGATATTTTATTCAAGCAAGTGGCGAAAAGCGGCGGTGCATTCCCTGCAACATTGTTTATTTCCTTCTCGCTTGCAGCTTGCGTTATGTTTATCTATTTATTCTTAAAACGTGCCCAATGGACATCATCAAGTGTAATTAGCGGCATCGTTTTAGGTGTATTGAATTTCTTTAATATTTTATTCTATATAAAAGCACATCAAAGTTTTGCTGGAAATCCGACGCTTGTTTTCGCGGGAATGAACATTGGCGTAATTTGCTTAGGTACGCTAACTGGCGCATTAGCTTTTAAAGAAAAAATTAGCAAGTTAAATTGGATAGGTATTATTTTCAGTTTATCAGCTATTTTCTGCCTATATTATTTAGATAAACTTATCGCGTAAAAGAGAGTAGTCATGGCAAAAGATTTCAGCTTTTTTATTTACGATTATGAAAGTTTTGGTGTAAATCCAGCAACAGATCGTCCTGCGCAATTTGCGGGTATTCGTACAGATGCTGATTTTAATATCATTGGTGAACCAATAATGTTTTATTGTAAACAAACTAACGATTATTTACCGGCTCCTGACGCCGTAATGGTCACAGGAATTACACCACAAGAATGTAATGAAAAGGGGGTTTCTGAGCCTGAATTCGCCGCAAATATCTTAGCAGAATTTTCCCAACCCAATACTTGTGTCATGGGCTATAACAATATTCGCTACGATGATGAAATGACGCGTTATACGTTTTATCGTAATTTTATTGATCCTTATGAATACAGCTGGAAAAATGGCAATTCTCGTTGGGATTTACTGGATTTGGTCCGGGCTTGCTATGCGCTGCGTCCAGAAGGGATAAATTGGGCTTATGACGATGATGGTATGCCAAGCTTTCGCTTAGAAAAACTCACTAAAGCAAATGGTATTGAGCATGAAAATGCCCATGATGCGATGGCAGATGTGTATGCAACTATTGCTATGGCGAAATTAATTAAAGAAAAACAGCCTAAATTATTCCAATATTTCTTTGAAAACCGAGGTAAAAAAGAAATTGAAAAATTGGTTGATACAGGATCAATGGCGCCTTTAGTGCATGTTTCTGGTATGTTAGGGAATTATCGTGGAAATTGCACTTGGGTTGCGCCTTTAGCGTGGCATCCTACAAACCAAAATGCACTCATTGTTTGTGATTTAACTGGCGATATTGATAATTTATTAGCCAAAAGTGCGGATGAATTGCGGACAGATTTATATACCAAAAAATTGGAATTAGAAGAAAGAGGCGTTTCATCCGTTCCGTTAAAGCTTGTGCATATCAATAAATGTCCTATTTTAGCGCCAGCCAAAACCTTGTTGCCAGAAACAGCAAATCGCTTGGGTATTGATCGACAATTATGCTTGGATAATCTTGCAAAATTACGAGCATCTTTTGATATTAGAGAAAAAGTGACGGATATTTTTAATGAAGAACGTCAATTTGAATCGAATGATAATGTAGAAACTGAGCTATACAATGGCTTTTTCAGCAATGCTGATAAAAACAATATGTCTATTTTACGTAGTTTACCTGCAGAAAAATTAGCTGAACATGGTTTAGCTTTTGAAGATAAACGTATCCCTGAATTATTGTTCCATTATCGCGCTCGTCATTTTTATAAAACCCTCACACGCGCTGAACAAATTAAATGGCAGAAATATAGACAGAATAAACTTGAAAAAAGTGCGGTAGATTTTGAATCAAGTTTACAACGTTTAGCGGAGGAACATTCAGATAAGCCTGAAAAACTATCTTTGCTACAACAAGTATATGAATACGGTATAAAACTACTAGGTTAGTCGATACGTTGTCACATTTTTTAGAAGAGCGCGTTTTAATAAAAACGTGCTTTTTTGTTATTTATTCTGGGAATAATTATCCAAAAAATAATCCAGATTTTACGTAGCGTAATCACATAGATTTAGCTTATTTCACCTTTACATTATCCTTACATTTCAATTCATCCATTCAATAACTCTATAAAATAATACGTTACAACGTGTTATCTAGCCTTATTTTGTCTTGTTTTACTAGTACCTGTGACTTGTGTATAACTGTGTGATTTATTTAATCCTTAGTTTCCGCTAACCTGATAACTAATTTCGCATAATGTATATTATGTTAAATCGTGTGAATATAAAAGTAACTTTTTGTTAGGTTGTCAAAAAGGGATACTCCGCTTCTTCTCCATTAAAAAGTTAAAGCAATAATATTTAATTCTGGATTTAGATTGCGCTAGGTGAAATCTGAATAAATTGACAGAAGATTTGGTAGTAGATTTAACATCTTTAATTGTGACATTGTAATTATTTTATGCGCCTAGATTACTCAAATGAGAATAATTGTTTTTTAATTTTCTTTTTAAAATTAATTGGTTATATGAATTTTATTTTAATAAAAAACTTGCAATTCTCATTTGTAAGCTTAAAATGAGAATCGCAAGTCAAGTTTTATTGCACTTTATCAATCAAATGGAAAGGAATTAGTTATGCTTAATCAAATCATCACAAACAAGCTGAATGACCAAATAAATTTAGAGTTCTACTCTTCTAATGTATATTTACAAATGAGTGCATGGTGCTCAATTCATGGCTATGAAGGTGCTGCGGCATTTTTACTTCGTCATGCAGATGAAGAATTAGAACATATGCAAAAATTGTTCAATTATGTAAGTGAAACTAGTGGTATGCCGCTTCTAGGAAAAATCGATGCACCTAAGCACGATTATTCTTCATTAAGAGAAGTATTTGAAACAACTTTAGAACATGAAAAATTGGTAACGTCCAAAATCAATGAATTAGTTGAAGTTACTTTTGAAAATAAAGACTATTCTACTTTTAACTTCTTACAATGGTACGTAGCAGAACAGCACGAAGAAGAAAAATTATTTAGTGGAATTATTGATAGATTTAACCTTGTTGGCGAAGATGGTAAAGCATTGTTCTTTATTGATCGTGAGTTAGCAACTTTATAATAGATAGGAGAAATAAAATGTTATCAGTAAATGTAGTAAAACTATTAAACGACCAAATGAACTTGGAATTTTATTCTTCTAATTTATATCTACAAATGAGTGCTTGGTGCGAGCAAAAAGGTTTTGAAGGTGCTGCAAAATTTTTATCAGCTCATGCAGCTGAAGAAATGCAACACATGCGTAAATTATTCACTTATTTAAATGAGACTGGCTCAGTTGCTCTAATTTCTGCAATTGAAGCACCATCACATGAATATAAATCATTAAAAGAAGTAATTGAAATTACCTATGAACATGAGAAATTGATTACAAGTAAAATCAATGAATTAGTAGGTAAAACTTTTGAAGAAAAAGACTACTCTGCATTTAATTTCCTACAATGGTATGTAGCAGAACAACATGAAGAAGAAAAATTATTCAGTGGTATCTTGGATAAATTGAATCTTCTTGGCGAAGATGGTAAAGGTTTATTCTTAGTTGATAAAGATTTAGGTAACCTTGCTACTGAAGCTTAGTCTAAGGGACTAAAGTATTTATGAGCCTAGTATTACACTAGGCTTATTTTTTATTTGAGATATGGATTTTATAAAGAAAAACCCCGCATAAAATTATGCAGGGTTAAAATAATTGTGGTGCCTAGGGTCGGACTCGAACCGACACGTTTATTCAACGGCGGATTTTGAATCCGCTGCGTCTACCAATTTCGCCACCCAGGCTTAATGGTGTTGAATTATACGTATATATAAATGTGTGACAAGTAAAATTTTTTAGAAATAATTCATTTGTTTTAAAAATGAGCAAGGATTTTCTGGTTTTTTAAAAATATCGCCAAACAAATGCAATAACTAAAATACATAACATGATTAAAATCTGAATCAGCCGTTTTTTTGTTAATTTTTCTGCTGCCATAATGCTTTACTCTTCTTAAAATGACTATTTAGTGGTATGATTATTGAGTTAGATCAATTTTACACTAATTTTTCGAAATATTTGAGGCTTACATGAAAAATTTCGTTGCAGAAACCAAGGCAGGACGCCGGGTTCAATCGGGAGGTTGCGCTATTCATTGCCAGGATTGCAGTATTAGCCAACTTTGCATTCCTTTTACGCTGAACGAACATGAATTAGATCAGCTTGATAATATTATCGAACGAAAGAAACCTATCCAAAAATCACAAGTTCTTTTTAAAGCAGGTGATCCCCTCAGTTCAATTTATGCAATTCGCTCTGGTACGATCAAAAGCTACACTATTAGCGAATCTGGCGAAGAACAAATCACTTCATTCCATTTACCTGGTGATTTAGTTGGCTTTGATGCAATTACTCAAATGCAACACCCTAGTTTTGCTCAAGCTTTAGAAACCGCAATGGTATGTGAAATTCCTTATGATATTTTGGATGATTTAGCAGGTAAAATGCCAAAATTGCGCCAACAAATTTTGCGCTTAATGAGTAATGAAATTAAAAGTGATCAAGAAATGATTTTGTTATTGTCTAAAATGAATGCAGAAGAACGTTTGGCTGCTTTTATTCATAATCTTTCGAAACGATACTCTGCTCGTGGTTTTTCAGCTAAAGAATTCCGCTTAACAATGACGCGTGGCGATATCGGTAACTATCTAGGTTTAACAGTTGAAACCATCAGTCGATTATTGGGACGCTTTCAAAAACTAGGCGTTCTTACAGTGCAAGGAAAATATATTACAATTAATGATCTCAATGCTTTAATTGAATTAACTGGAACGAATAAAACCAAAATAACATTAGTTGAATAATTTTAAGGCGTGAATTTCACGCCTTTTTTGTATTCATTAAAAATAAATTTTGCACTAGATCACCTTTTTGAAAATCGAACCTTGCCATTCAAAAGATTCTTTCTTATTCTATGGTGAATTTTGGAGGTTGTTATGAAATTTAAAAATATCCTGGTTGTTCTCAATCCTGAAAATGAAAAACAATATGCCCTTGCGCGTGCCGTGCGTTTGGTGAAAGAACAAAAAAATGAAACTAAGGTAAAAATCACCGCACTTTTGTCTGTATATGATTTATCTTATGAAATGTCGGCTTTACTTTCTTCTGAAGAACGTTCAGAAATGCATCAACAAGTAATCGAAAAACATCGACAGGCGGTTCAATATTACTTAGATAAATATGCAGATCCTGAAATTGAATTGCAATCCCACATTGTTTGGAATAGTAATGAAGCTGAGGCGATTAAAGAAGAAGTCGAAAGTCACAATTATGATCTTGTAGTGAAATATACTAAAGATGAAGAAAGTTTTACCTCACTTATTTTCACACCAGTGGATTGGCAGCTTCTTCGTAAATGTCCCGTTCCTGTTTTGATGGTTCGCGATGGCGATTGGAAACATCAACGCCGTATTCTTGTGGCGGTAAATGTTTCTGGTGAGCAAGACTATCAAGATGAATTTAATCAAGAATTAGTGGAAACAGGCATGTCACTCGCTGAAAATCTAAATCGTGGTAATGTTCACTTAGTTGCCGCCTACCCTTCTGCTCCAATCAACATGGCTATTGATTTACCAGAATTTAATACTTCAGGCTATGAAAACGGTATTCGTGGCCAACATCTCATTAATATGAAAGCATTACGTCAAAAATTTGGTATTAGTGAAGACCATACTCATGTTCGTGAAGGTTTTCCAGAAGAAGTGATTCCTGAAGTCGCAAAAGAAATTGAAGCTGAGTTAGTGATTTTAGGCACAGTTGGCCGTACAGGTTTATCTGCTGCATTATTGGGCAATACAGCGGAACATGTGATCAGTAAATTAAGTTGTAATTTATTAGGCATTAAGCCATCTAAAAAAGACGATTAATAACAGCTATCTACATTTAGAAATACCCTAAGTACTAAGTATTTAGGGTATTTTTTATATGCTTTATATAGGTCTTTTGTGATCTAGATCACAAATATTAAATTTTCTCTAAATTAACATTCAAATGATAGTTATTTTCATTTAATATTCGCGCTTATTTTATAAATGCTCATCTCTATTTTTTATTAAGGAAAGGTATGAAAAAAAATTAATTGCAAGTTTATTGGTTTTAGCGGGTGCAGCGCAAGCTCATGAAGTTTGGGTTCAAGCGCCTGCAAAATTAGGATCAGGTTCTGTATTAAAAGCAGAATTAGCTTATGGAGACTACCCTTACGTAGAAAAAATTCCTGAAGCGCGTTTAAAGATTTTTGCGCCAATGGAAATTATTCGTCAAGATGGTGAAAAACAAACCTTAGTTCAAAAAGGTGAAAACTATCAATATCAATCAGAGAAAGCATTGTCTGATGGCTCTTATTGGGTGACTGCGACTTATAAACCAACATTTTGGTCACAAAATGCTGAAGGTTGGAAAATGGATAATTTGAAAGGATTAGAAAATCCAACTTATTGTGAACAAACTCAAATGTTTGGTAAAAGTCTTGTTACAGTTGGTAAAAAACCATTAAATGCAGAAATGGCAATGACAAGAGTTGGTTTACCACTTGAAATTGTTCCTCTGAGTGATCCAAGTAAAGTGAAATCAGGCGAACCGTTCCCAGTTCAAATTTTCTACCAAGATCAGCCATTAGCAGGCGAAACTGTAATTGCAACAGCAGATACTATTGTAGTGAAAGATCTTGAAGCAGGCACAAGCCATCGTGAACCACAAGGTTTTTCAGGTAAAACAGATAGTCAAGGACGTGTGAATATCATTCCATTAATTGATGGTATTTGGAAAATTAAAGTTATTCATAAAACACCATTTGCAGATCAACAAATTTGTCAGCAATCTGCAAGCTATAGCACATTAATTTTACCTGTTGGTAAAGGATTAGCTAAACTCCCACCAAAACCAGAACACCATCATCATTAATTTTAAAAGTGCGGTGGAATTTCACCGCACTTTTTGCTTTTATTTTCCATTCTTTTTCTTCAAATTTCTTCATAAACTCCTATATTTTTTTGTACTAGTGTAGTAGTATAAAAATATCGTAAATAAAAAGGAGAGAATGATGTCTAAAATTGCCCTTATTACTGGTGCTACTGCAGGATTTGGTACTGCAATCTGTAGAACACTTATTCAAGCAGGATATTTTGTAATTGGTACTGGTCGCCGCACCGAACGTTTAACTTCACTAAAATCTGAATTGGGTGAAAAATTTCTTCCTCTTGCTTTCGATATATCTGATCGACTAGCGACTCAAGAAGCAATCAAATCTTTGCCTACACAATGGAAAAATATTGATTTACTCGTTAATAACGCAGGATTGGCTCTTGGCTTAGAATCTGCCGATAAAGCGAATCTTGATGATTGGGAACAAATGATTGATACCAATATTAAAGGATTGGTGAATATCACTCGATTCGTTTTACCTCAAATGGTCGAAAGAAATACGGGCCATATTATTAATTTAAGTTCAATTGCAGGCACCTACCCTTACCCAGGCGGTAACGTATATGGTGGTACAAAGGCTTTTGTAACACAGTTCAGCTTAAATTTACGTGCAGATTTGGCGGGTAAAAATATCCGTGTTACCAGTGTAGAACCAGGGCTTTGTGGCGGAACAGAATTTTCTAATGTGCGTTTTAAAGGTGATGATGCACGAGCAGAAAAACTCTATGAAAATGTGCGATACGTTACGCCACAAGATATTGCAAATATGGTTTCATGGCTCAATCAGCAACCAGAACACGTTAATATTAATCGCATTGAAGTGATGCCAACAGCACAAACTTTTGCACCACTTAATGTGGCAAGAAATTCAAATTAAAATAATAAGGAAACACAATGTCAGAAACTCTTTTAAATCCCTATTTTGGTGAGTTTGGTGGTATGTATGTACCAGAAATACTCGTGCCAGTGCTTAAACAGCTTGAGAAAGCATTTGTAGACGCGAAAGACGATCCTGAATTCCAACGTGAATTTCAAGATTTACTCAAAAATTATGCGGGAAGACCGACCGCACTTACCCTTTGTCGTAACTTAACAAAAGGTACTAAAGCGAAAATCTATCTTAAACGTGAAGATTTATTACACGGTGGCGCTCATAAAACCAATCAAGTTTTAGGACAAATATTATTGGCTAAACGTATGGGCAAAACGCGTATTATTGCCGAAACAGGTGCGGGTCAGCATGGTGTTGCGACAGCCCTTGCTTGTGCTATGTTAGATATGCCATGCCGTATTTATATGGGCGCAAAAGATGTTGAGCGTCAATCGCCGAATGTATTTCGTATGCGTTTAATGGGCGCGGAAGTGATTCCTGTACAAAAAGGCTCTTGCTCTTTAAAAGACGCTTGTTGTGAGGCTATGCGTGATTGGTCAGCAAACTATGAAACCACCCATTATTTACTTGGAACCGCTGCAGGTCCTCACCCTTTCCCGACGATTGTGAGAGAATTTCAAAAAATGATTGGGATTGAGACGAAACGTCAAATTCTCGAACGAGAAGGTCGTTTACCTGATGCAGTGATTGCTGCTGTTGGCGGTGGTTCTAACGCAATTGGAATGTTTACTGATTTTATTGATGAACCAAATGTGCGTTTGATTGGCGTTGAACCTGCGGGTAAAGGCATTGAAAGCGGTGAACATGGTGCACCATTAGGTCATGCAAAGGTTGGCATTTATTTCGGGATGAAATCCCCTTTAATGCAAACGGAAGATGGTCAAGTAGAGGAATCCTACTCTGTTTCAGCTGGGTTAGACTTCCCTTCTGTTGGACCTCAACATGCTTATTTACAAAGCATTGGACGTGCAGAATATCCAAGTATTACCGATGATGAAGCATTGAATGCTTTCCAGGAATTAGCTAAACATGAAGGTATTATTCCTGCATTAGAAAGCTCACACGCTCTTGCTCAAGCCCTAAAAATGATTCATCAAGAACCTAACAAAGAACAAATTTTAGTCGTGAATCTATCTGGCCGTGGCGATAAAGATATTTTCACCGTAGATAAAATTTTGACAGAAAAAGGAATGAAATAATGAGCCGTTTTGAAACTCAATTTGCTGCGCTTAAAGCAAAAAATGAAGGGGCATTTGTTCCTTTCGTCACCTTATGTGACCCTACTTTTGACCGTTCTTTTGACATTATTTGTACGCTTGTGGATAACGGTGCAGATGCTTTAGAACTTGGTTTTCCTTTTTCCGATCCGCTACTTGATGGCCCCGTGATCCAAGCTGCGAATAATCGAGCTTTAACTGCGGGCCATAGTACTGAAGATAGCTTTAAGTTGTTAGAAAAAGTGCGGTCAAAATATCCAGAGATTCCGATTAGCTTGTTACTTTGTGCCAATTTAATTTTTGCCAAAGGACTAGATACTTTTTATCAACGTTGTGCAGAAGTCGGTGTTGATGCTGTGCTTGTGGCAGATATTCCGTTACTCGCAAAAGAAGATTATGTACAAGCAGCTAAAAAACATGGCATTCAACCAGTATTTATTTGCCCGCCAAATGCGGATGAAAAAACGATCCAAGGTGTAGCACAAAATAGCGAGGGCTATACTTATTTAGTCTCTCGTGCAGGTGTAACCAGTGCTGAAAACCAAGCTCATGCAGCAAATTTAGATACCCTTGTAGAACAGCTTAAGGCACATAATGCTCTGCCAATTTTACAAGGCTTCGGTATTGCTCAACCAGAGCAAGTTAAAGAAACATTGACTTTGGGGGCAGCGGGTGCGATTTCAGGTTCTGCAACGGTGAAAATCATTGAGCGGAATCTGGATAATCACGAGCAATGTTTAGCTGAATTAGCTGAATTTGTTCAAGCAATGAAAGCCGCAACAAAATAAGCAAAAAAGAACCCGCACTTGCGGCGGGTTTCTTTTATCGAGAAAATTAAAAATTTAATACTTTATCGGCTTCCATTGTCCAGTCTGCCAGCTCTGCCAACGTGCCGATTTCCACGCCCTCCGCCAACGGCAATTCAGTGATACCACGAGCATTTGTACAGGTTTTACAAAGTTTAATTGTCGCCCCTTGTGCCGTTAAAATTTCCAACATTTGTTGTAAATGATACCCTTCTGCTGGATTTTGTTTTGCTAAACCGCCAGTTACCGCATCAGACATTAAAAATATTTTTAAATTAACCGCACTTTTATGTTGCTCTTGCAACTGTAATGCCAAACGTAATGCACTAAAAAAATGTTCGTCACCATAAGGGGATGAATGAATAATAAATAGAATATTTTGCATACTCTTCTCCTTAATTTCCTTGGTATTAATAACCTTGCTGATAAATTCCTTCCAACAATTTCACTGAAAGTAAGGCGAGATTAAATCGTTGTTCATCTGCCACAGACCAAAATTCTACGCCATTTTCTATCGCACTTATTTGACTTAAATGAAGTTTTACTGATTCTTCGCCATTTTCTTGTTCTCCATTAAGAACAGGCGTAATTAAGGTTTCTTCTAAAGCGACAAGCTCGCTATTTTGAGGCTGATAGTCGAAATCATAATCTGAAAGTGCGGTGACTTTTTGTGCCAATCCATAAAATACAGGTACTTGGATTGCATGGAATGTGGCACGCTCTAATTGCGGAAAAATTCGTTGTAATTGATTTGATAAATTAGGTGCTTGATGCGGATAGACATCAAACGCTAAGCGAGTTTCTTCTTCATCCAATGGAATACCGTTTAATAAACGGGCGGTTTGTCCCGCAAGTTTCGTCACGGTTTCTGCATCCGTATAAGAAGCTGGCAATAAAGAAGTGACAAACACTTGATTGAGATTCGTCTCTTGTAAAATCTGGGCAAGGGTTAAAGCAAGTTGGCTTACTTGTGGATCAGGCAAGCTAACAATGTTACGTTGTCTCAGTTGAAATAGCTGTGATTCATTTACCGTTGGGACAACAACGGGCACATCAGAAAGCGCACTGCAAATGCCTAACATATCAATGACAATACAGCCCTGTTCTGCTGCTTTCGCAATATGGGAAATTTGCTCAAGTTTTCCTGCAAAAAACACATAATTAAAATCAGCCCACTCAACTTCATTTGGCGAAAGTTGTTCAACGCCTTTATTACGAAAACGAATATTTTGTTCTTCTTCAAAAGGTGTTATTTCAACAATAGAAACGCTGCTAATTTCAAGCGCACTTTGTTCTAAACGCTCTACAATTTTTTCACTTAATTCAAATTCTGCTGATATCGCAATATTTAAGGTTGCGTCCATTTTTCTCTCCGCTGTAAAATAATCGACATTATTTTACACCAAAACCAGGAACGAAATAATGACACCTGCAATTGATTTACTTAAAAAACAAAAAATTCCATTTATCTTGCACACTTATGATCATGATCCGACCAATCAACATTTTGGTGATGAAGCTGCTGAGAAATTAGGTATTGATCCTAATCGCTCTTTCAAAACGTTACTTGTTGCAGAAAATGGCGATCAGAAAAAACTCGCTTGTTTTGTGCTTGCAACGACCAATATGCTGAATTTAAAGAAAGCGGCAAAATCTATCGGTGTGAAAAAAGTAGAAATGGCAGATAAAGATGCGGCGCAAAAAAGTACAGGTTATCTTGTAGGAGGAATTAGCCCACTCGGTCAAAAGAAACGCGTGAAAACGGTGATAAATTCCACCGCACTTGAGTTTGAAACGATTTATGTTTCAGGCGGAAAACGTGGGCTAAGCGTAGAAATTGCGCCACAAGATTTAGCAAAGGTATTAGGTGCTGAATTTACTGATATTGTTGATGAATAAGTGATGGACTTATAAATTTAAAGGCGGATTCATTCCGCCTTTTTGACTAATTCAACTCTTCCAATAATTTCCCCAATCCGCTCTGGCGTCTCACTGTCTGGCGAATTGCTGTTTTCCATATTTTTTCATCAGCAAATACAGTGAGTTCTTTTTTCGCACGAGTCACGCCGGTGAAAACTAATTCTCGAGATAGTACTGGATTCACTTCTGTTGGAAGCACCATGACGGTATGTTCAAATTCGGAACCTTGAGATTTATGAATCGTCATCATAAAAGCGGGTTCATGTGCTGGAATTCGGCTTGTCAGCACTTCTCGGTTGCCAAACCATACTTTGCCATTTGCCAAGCACAGTCCAATATCGCCGTTATAAAGGCGAATATTATGATCGTTTTCAGTAATCATAATTGGCTTACCGATATACCAATCTTGTTCATTACGGAACCAAAGCAATTTTTCCTCTCGCAACGCTAATGCGATTTCTTTATTGAGATTTTCAACACCTAAATCGCTATTACGAAGTGCGGTTAAAAATCTCACAGAATTAAATTGTGCTTGAATAGCCTCGGCATAGGAAATGCCTTGTTCATTTTTAGTGTTAAGATCAATTTTTTGTTTACGTAAATCGTCCAACATTTTTAAGAAAGTGCGGTAATTTTCCACCGCACTTTTCACCACTTGATTAACCGCATCGCTTTCATCATTTAAGGCATTAAAGTGCAATTCTTGCGGATAATGTTCAAATAACCCAAGGCTATCGTCTGCTTTGCCTTTTTGAATGACTTCAGCCAACTTGCCAATACCTGAATCTTTATCAAAACGACGGCTTTCTGTTAGATGGCATAAACAATCACGTATTGGATTTGAACAATCAGAACCTTCCACTTTATAGCTTGTTGTCGCTTGTAAATACGAAGTTTGTTCATGACTATAAGGTTGATTAACAAATTGAGCCAATTCCCCCAATACAGCCCCCGCCTCAACAGAGGCTAATTGCGCCTGATCACCTAATAAAATTAATCGGGTTTCTGGCTTTAACGCATTGATAAGTTTTGCCATCATCGGCAAATCAATCATTGATGTTTCATCAACAACTAACACATCTAACTGCAAAGGATTATGACTGTTATAGCGCGTGTAATCATTAAAGGCATTCACACCTAGTAAACTATGCAAAGTACTGGCTTTTTGTGGAATCGCATTGAAAAGTGAATCGGATAAATTCATTTTTTCTTGCATAAAACCTAATGCATTTTTAATCGACTCTTCCAAACGAGAGGCGGCCTTACCAGTCGGCGCAACTAATTTGATATGTAATTTACAATCAAATAATTCTTGTAAAACGAGCAATAAACGCGTAACTGTCGTGGTTTTTCCTGTTCCTGGGCCGCCTGTAATAATCGAAAATGGACTTTTAATCGCCGTTGCGACCGCGACTTTTTGCCAATCTGTTTTTTCCTGTTTTTCAGGGAAATATTTATCCAATTTTTGACCAATTTCATCATAAGAAAAGGCTAAAGTGCGGTGTTTTTTTAAGGTGTTTTTTATATATTGCGCGATGCGATATTCATCTTGCCAAGCGCGATAGAAATACAACGCGCCAAATTGAAATACCATTGGTGCAATTTGATTGACGGGATCTTGCGTAAATGCCATATGCCCGCACAACGTATTTTGCCAATCTTCCACAGCTAAATAACCAATCTTTTCACGAATTTCTGCTAAATAGTTTTCTTCTATGGTGCGATAAGCCAAACCAAATAAATTATGTTCTAAATAGCGATCTAATTGGCTGCAAGTATTTCCCTGTGTATAACGCCAGTTACAAAGTGCGGCTAATAATATAGCTAAATTTTTGACTGGTTCCGCATAATCCGTATGGCATTGTTTATCAGCTATCAACTTAGCAAAATAATAATCACCTTGAGAAAGAATGCCCTGCTCTTTAAGTTTTTGTAATACGGATAACATTAAAACACCCCGTCTAATTCTGTGATTAATTCAACGCTTGGACGATCATAAAATACGCCAGATTGTGGCTCTCCGTTCATTCCACGTAAGAAAAGATAAAATACCCCGCCGAAATCTCGCGCATAATCGTAATGAGGCACAACGCTTTGCAAATAACGATGTAATGCCAGCGTATAAATTAAATATTGCCAATCATAGTGACTGTGTAACATTTCTTTTTTCAATGCCTCTTGATTGTAATCAGCAAGGATTGAACCTAAGAAATTAGATTTATAATCAACAAGATAATATTTCCCATTATGGCGGAAAACTAAGTCAATTGAACCTCTCACCATGCCCTGAATTTGTTCAAATTGAAGTGGCTCGCTTGGCAAATGATGATGGGCTTTCAACGCGCGATTAAACGCATCAACATCAAAATGTTCCCGAATAGCCAGATAGAATGGCATTTCTTTAATACAATCTTTATTTGCCAAATCAGCTAATGCTATTTCTATTTCATTAGAAAGTGGCGTATGTGAAATCTGTTGTAGCCAATTTTGTAGCGGTTCTGTAAAGGTTTCATCTAACTGTAAGGATTGTCTTAATTTGTCAATTTCTTCTGTATTTGCTAAATCAGAAAAATAGCAATTTTCAAAATGGCGATGCAATGCTGTCCCGACTTGTTTACCTCGTGGCAAATCTAGAATGCTTGATTCATTTTCGTTTAAAAGTGCGGTCGAAATTTCAATCGAATTTTGGCTGTCATAATCTTTTGTATCATCAAAAACTACGTGTTTTTTCCCCGCACTTTCAGCGAAATAATTTTGTCGGCGATGACCTTGTTCAATTGAAGTAAAACTGGTTATTCGCCAATCTTGCTCAATATTGCCCGTAAATTCTGCTGCTTTAAGCTCATCATTTTTTGTATTGGTTGATAAAGCCGGAAAAGCCTCTAGATTTGGCTTAGTACAGATTTCCACATTATCTTGCATTTTTTCTTTAAAGGTTTGCAACAACGTCTCGGTATCTTTAGGCGCTGATAATGCTATTTCCTTGCCTATTTCACCTTGGCTTAGTACATAATGTAAGGCATTCCATTTTTTATCAAATTGCGCAGGCAAAGCGAATGCCATTTGATATTTGGCACGGGTTAAAGCCACATAAAGTAAACGTAACTCTTCCGCAAAAGTTTCTTCATAAAGTGCGTTTAAATTACGATTTTCCATATCCCATAAGGTTTCATCTAGTTCTTTAGAATAATAAACATTCATGTCACCAGCCGTTGGAATTTTGCTTGGTACAGCTAAAAATGGTAGCCAAACTAAATCGTATTCTAAGCCTTTGGATTTATGGATACTCACGATTTTTACCAACTGGCGTTCGCTTTCTAAACGAATTTGAGCCTCTTGCCGACCTTCGCCTTGAATTTGTTTTTCAAACCAACTGAGCAATGCCGCTTCACTTTCGTGTAGCGTGGCAGCTTGTTGTAAAATTTCTGCCAAATGTAGGAAATCCGTTAAATCTCGCTCGCCTGTTGCTTGGCTTAATAAGCGTTCTGAAATGCCTTGTTCCAATAAAATTTGGTGGAGCATGACCAATATTCCTTGGCGTTGCCAAGTTTGTTGGTATTGAGCAAAGCTATCTGCCCAACGTTGCCAGTCTGCCTCATTTTGCTGAATTTGATGAATATCTGCTGCATTTAAACCGAAAAGTGCGGTCGCAATCGCATTCAAAATTGGACGCTCAGCAACATTTAGGCAAGCTTTTAAAATTCTTAGTAATTCCACTGCCACATGGCTATCAAAAACACTACTTTGATCTGAAAGATAAACGGAGGCAATATCAAGTTTTTGTAACTCTTGAATAACATCAGCAGCTTCGTAACGATTTTTTACAAGAACAGCAATATTTGCCGGTTGCAATGTTTTACAGGTATCTTCGTTTTGAAAAACTGCCTGATTTTCTGCCGCACTTTTTAGCCAATGTTGAATAGAAATAGCACATATTTTTGCCATTTCAGTTTTATTCACTTTGTCACTTTCGGTTAGATAAAAACGATAAGCTGGTTCGGCTTTGCCATTTAAATAAAATCGCAGATGATCATCACGAGAATCAACAGCAGTAAAGTTAATATTTTGATAAATAAATGGCGATTGAGGAAAATCAAACAACGCATTGACGCCATCAACCAAATGCTTCTCTGAACGATAATTTTTAGTGAGTTCAAAGCGAGATTGAGCTTCATCCGATGCTTTTAGATAAGTAAAAATATCTGCGCCACGGAAACGATAAATCGCCTGCTTCGGATCACCAATCATAATAAAACCAGTATTTTTTTCGGGATTATCACGATAAATTTTTGAAAAAATAGCGTATTGTTGTGAATCCGTATCCTGAAATTCGTCAATCATTGCAAAAGGATATTGGAAACGAATCATTTCCGCTAATTCATCCCCTTGTGGGCCTTGCAAGGCTTCGCAAAACAAACGCAATAAATCATCAAAGGATTTTTCTTGATGATTAAGTTTATAGTCTAAAAGTTTTTGTTGTAGACCTTGTCGATAATGATAAAGAATAACTCGACGAAGTAAATCTGGAGACATTAAAGCATTTGCACGCTCTTCTAATTCAGTAAAAATCGGGGCAATAAAGGGAGGTGCGCCCTCCTCACCTTTTTCACCTAAAGCTGATTGAGTGAAATACGACATCAAGGTTTCATTCAGTACATAATCACGGGGATCATTTGCCCAGGCGTTTACTTGATCAATCCATTTCGTTAAACGTGATGTATTATAACTTCGACGGCTTAAGGATTTAGGCTCGCCTTTTGCATAATCTTTATTCAATTCTTCTGTAATTAATTCAGAAATTTTACCCGCACTTTCTAACCAAAAGCGTTTTAGTGCCTTGATATCTTTAAAATACTCACCAAGATATTGGTGTAAAAATTCTGTGATAGAAATAGATAATGCCTGTTGGTTCTCCAAATCAACAATTAAATTTTTGCCTAAATTAGATTCTAATAGGGATAACACGTAATCTGGTGAGCCTAGTTCATTCGCAATAAAATCAGCCTTTTCAAAAGGCAATGGATAAAAATGTTCTCGCCAAAATTCATTAGCAAAACGAACCAACAAGTCCGATTGATCTTTAATTAATTCTAAATTGAAGTGAATGCCAGAATGGAAAGCATATTGCATCAACATACGGCGACAAAAACCGTGAATGGTATAAATCGCCGCCAAATCCATATTTTGCTCAGCTAATTTTAAGCGATGAATTGCCTCAAAAATGTTTAAATTATCACAAAGTGCGGTAAGAAATTCATCATTTTTAAATGCGGATTTATCTTGGGTTTCTGCAAAGGCTGTGAGTTTATCAATCGCATCTGTTATACGCTCACGAATTTTTTTCTTGAGTTCTTCTGTCGCCATTTCCGTAAAGGTTACCACCAGAATTTCTTCCACATTTAACGGACGAGAAAAATTATTTTCTCCCGCCTTTAATAAAAGTCGGAGATATAAAGATCCAATAGTGTAGGTTTTCCCTGTACCAGCGGACGCTTCAATTAAGCTAATTTGATTTAAAGGCAACGTGATAGGATTTAGTGGGAGTGTTTCAGCCATAGATTTTAACAGATGAGAACTAATGGCATTATTTTACAAAATTTGAAGCCATAAATGCAAAAAAGGACGCTTTTCAGCGTCCTAATTCTTTATCTAAACTTTAAAAAATTAAAGTGCAGATTTTGCTTTTTCAACTAATGCAGCGAACGCTACTTTGTCGAATACAGCGATATCAGCAAGAATCTTACGGTCGATTTCAACAGATGCTTTTTTCAAGCCGTTGATGAATTTGCTGTAAGATAAACCATTTTGACGCGCTGCAGCGTTGATACGTGCAATCCATAATTGACGGAATTGACGTTTACGTTGACGACGGTCACGATATGCGTATTGACCAGCTTTGATCACCGCTTGGAAAGCAACGCGATACACGCGTGAACGTGCACCATAATAACCTTTAGCAGCCTTAAGAACTTTCTTATGGCGTGCTCTTGCAATAACACCACGTTTTACACGAGCCATTATTTAATCTCCTATGTAATATTTTTCTAAAATGAACTAATCGTACGTTTTGCTTAAATAACGGCTTATGCGTATGGTAAGCAAGCTACTACTAAAACTTGGTCTGCTTTCGCAACCATTGATTTATGACGTAAATGACGTTTACGTTTAGTTGTTTTTTTAGTCAAAATATGACGTAAGTGAGATTGTTTACGCTTGAAACCACCAGAAGCAGTTTTTTTGAAGCGCTTCGCTGCGCCGCGTACTGTTTTGATTTTAGGCATTGTTAAAATAACTCCGCATTTTTCGTTTAAAACAACATAATCAGGCGAACTTAAAAAGTTACTTGGAAGCACTGATCATTTCCATCATTAGGCAAATTCAATTGCCTTTTCAAAAGCAGTTAGGCTGCGTAGTGTGCCCAACGTGCAGTTGTCTTTTCATTTAAGTCAAACTTAAACAAAAAGATTTGCTGAGAAATCTCAGCAAAATTCTTATTTTTTCTTAGGTGCTAACACCATTACAGCCTGACGGCCTTCTAATTTACCCGGTGCAGATTCAACCACAGAGATTTCAGCTAAATCATTTTTTACGCGCTCTAATACATCAAAACCAATGTCTTGGTGAGCCATTTCACGACCGCGGAAACGCACGGTAATTTTTGCTTTGTCACCGTCTTCTAAGAAACGGATTAAGCTACGTAACTTAACTTGATAGTCACCTTCGTCTGTGCCTGGACGGAATTTAATTTCCTTAACTTGCACAACTTTTTGTTTTTTCTTTTGTTCTTTAGCGGTTTTACTTTTTTCGTAAAGGAATTTACCGTAGTTCATAATGCGGCAAACCGGCGGCTCTGCATTTGGGCTAATTTCAACAAGATCAAGCTCTGCTTGCTCTGCCATTTCTAGGGCTTGTTGAATAGAAACAACCCCTGCTTGTTCACCATCTTGGTCAATTAAACGAACTTCTTTTACACGAATCTCTTCATTGATACGGTTTGGGCGATTTACTGCCGGCGCTTTTTTTACGGTTTTAATAATCGTATTCCTTCTATTGGTTAATAGTAAAAATCTTTTCGCTAAAAATAAAAGATTTCAAATTTGTTGCCCGCAAGGAACGAGCAAAATCCTGCGGATTCTATAGTATTCACACCGCTTATGCAACAAAATTTAGCCTTTAAGCGAAATTTCTACGCTTAAACTTTCGCCAAATTCAAGCAAGTGATGAATGCGAGCTGTTTCTAAACATAACATCGTTTGATAGCCAGTTTCACTCATTCCACTCATCTTTTTGTGCCAAGGATTCCAAAGAACAAATTGGCTTGCATTATGATGATGCAGTGCAATCGTACGATTGAAACTTTTATCTACGATTTGATTCTGCATTTTTTCAGCGGAATAAATGCAATCAACATTTTCAGAAATGTGACGCGGTGACGGAACGTTTTCTTGTTGTTGGTTTAAACTATTAAAACAAGTTTCAGGTAAACCTTGTACTTCCACTTGATTAATATCCCCAATATTGAAATAGGTATGCAATGCTGCTTGTGCAGGTTCTTCGCCATAATGTGTGAAAGTTAAATGACATTTGTCTGTGAACACCATTACAATTTTAGCTTCGATAATATTTAAATCAGAAAACAACTCAAATTCTAACCGCACTTTATGCGCTGAAATATCGTAATGACTCAACTGCCATAAGCGAATACGAGCTGTGCCATGTGCAGGTTGTTTTACACTACCAAACCAAGGATAACAAATCGGTACACCACCACGAATAGCATTGCCATTTTCGAATGGTTCTACTTCACTTAACCATAATACATCTTGCATCGCATTTTGCGGTTTCCAACTGATAAGCTGTGCCCCTTGTAAGGAAATTTTTGCCGTTCCAACCGCATGTTTTAAATGAAGAACTGGGATGTCGTTATGTTGAACAAGATGAAGCTCTGGTGTCAGTGTTTTTAGTAATGTTGTTTTCATGTTTATTCCTGTAGTTTTAAAAGATAAATAAGGTTCAGAGATAACAAAGGGCGTATCAGATACGCCCTTAATCTACGACTTTGGTTAAATTTCGTCAATAATTCGATAAACCCAATTTTCCAGTGGGTCATTCAGACGTTTCATTTCGGCGCGCATTTCTTCCAACATCTCTTTTTTGATGCTGTTATATTGTGAATCATAGAATAAATTATGCATTTCTTCTGGGTCGTTACGGATGTTGTAAAGTTCACAAACATCAGTCGCATTAAATACAAGTTTGTAATCTTTACGACGCCACATACGTTGTTCAAAATACACAAAATGCCCTGCGAGCTGACCAAGCACACCTTTTCTTTGGTTATCTTGGTGTTGGCGCATAATCGGGAGAATACTCTGCCCTTCAAAACTTTCAGGAACTTTTTGATTAGCTAAATCAAAAACTGTCGAGGTTAAGTCGTGAAGATAGACAAAGTTATCATCTTCTTGATTGACTCGGTCTGAATTGGGGTCTTTGATAATCATCGGAATGTTATAGGTGGCATCAAACATAAATTCACCTTTTTCAATCATTCGATGAGCGCCCATTGCATCACCATGATCTGCGGTTGCCACCAAGAAAGTGCGGTCATAAAGGCCGTTTTTTTCTAAGTAATCGAATAATTCACCAATTGCATCGTCAATTAAGGTGATATACCCCCAGAATTTTGTGATGACTTCTTTCCAATGATCTTCGCTCGCCTCCCACATCCCCCACATTTTTGAAATTGTGCGGAAATGCCCTGGTTTGCCCTCTAACGGTTTAAAGAAACTTTTATCAAGTACCACATCTTCTTTTCGATACATGGAATAATAAGGTTCTGGCACGATACAAGGCGTGTGAGGCCCCCAGAAGTTTATCCATGCAAAGAACGGCTTGCCTTCATCTAATGATTCTTGAATATATTTTTTCGCTTCATCAATGATGAAATAAGGGATGGTTTGATCTTTCGTGCCTGAAAGTAAACCGCAAAGTTCTTGTACCCGTAAATGCAGGTTATCTCCAAAATAGGCACGGCTTACTTCTGGGATTTCATACCCCTTTTCTTCTAACCATTCTTTATAACGATTGGAATGTGTTGGCGGTTGGTTGAAGACTAAATTTTTATATACTCCACTGCCGGGATAGCCATAACCATCAAAGTTATGGCCTTTAATCCCATAATCTTCGGGTACGGATTTAGTACCTACGTGCCACTTCCCTACAACATAAGTATTATAGCCAGCCAATTTACCGATATTCGGTTTTTCTTGGCTAATTTCACCTGTACCGCCTTTTTCCCCATTTTTAATAATGCCGTGAGACGACGGCATTAATCCAGTAAAAAGTGAAGTGCGTGCAGGACCGCAAACAGACGCCGGCGTGAAGGCGTTATTAAAGCGAACGCCATCTTTTGCCAAACGATCCAAATTCGGGGTTTTCACAATTTGGTGACCATAAGGCCCCAACATATCTTTACGAATTTGATCCAGTAGAATATAAATAATGTTCATTATTTAGCCTCTTTATCTCGTACAACAAATAACACGATAATTTGTAACACCGCCCATACGCCAAGCACCATTGATGGATTGCCAGATTCTGATTCCATACCAAGTGGTGAAAGGAAAGTGTAAAGCGCAAGTAAACCTAAGATTAAAGACACGCTGGTTACTTTTAAGTATTTCCAGTTAGTTAAATCTACGTTACCTAAGTTTTCTTTGTTTTCAATGTAAGGTTCACGGCGTAAGAATTGTCCTAAGATGAGCATTAATACGACATCAAATACGAATAATCCGCCCATAACATACACAAAGTTGATTTTGACATTAAACACCCAAACGATGCAGAAGTACAAGATAACGTGAGCAAGTAAAGCAATACGTGCCGCTTTGCCAGATACAGTTTTGTTAAACATACCTACGGCAAATAAAGCAACGATTGGAATATTCACAAATCCTGCGAAACGTTTAGTGATTAAGAAAATACCATCTGTACCAAACATGAGTAACGGAGCGAAAATCATAGTAACAATGGCCATAATGGTAGAAACTTTTTTCGCGTAAGAAATTAATTCTTCTTCTGACCGCACTTTTTTGCTGATAGAAGGTAATAAATCTTTACAGTAAATGGTTGCTGCTGAATTTAAGAATGAGTTAAAGGTACTTAAAATTGCGCCAAATAATGCTGCAATAAAGAAACCTTGTAACCAAGTTGGTAATACTTTGTTTACTAATAATGGATAAGACGCATCAATTGGATTTACGCCTTCACCTAAAATATGGAAACTCAATAAACCAGGAAGGTTTAAAATGATTGGTAAAGTTAATAAGAATAGTGCCGCAATCAAAATACCTTTTTGACCTGATTGTAAATCTTTCGCGCCTAAACAACGTTGTACAATAGCTTGGTTAGTTGTCCAATAGAAAAAGTGAACAACCATAATCCCCGTGAAAATCGTTGGCCAAGGTGTGGCATCTGTTTCGCTACCAATCGCATTCCATTTTTCAATGTGCGTTGTTGTGATTGTGTGTAAACCTTCGGAGAAACTGCCATCGCCTAAATACATCAAGGCAAAGAATGGTACAAGCAATGCGCCAATGACTAAAATCACTGCATTGATCGTATCTGATACCGCTACCGCTTTCAAACCACCAAAAATCGCATAAATAGCCCCAACAACGCCAATCGCAATAACGGTGTAAGTTATGGCGGCCCCATAGCTTAAGCCAAATGCGGTTTCTAAGTTGAAGATTTTATTGAAGGCGATTGCACCAGTATAAAGTGCGGTTGGAATTACGATGAAAAGATAAAACACCAAGAATAATGTTGACATAATCAAGCGTGTTTGACGGTCAAAACGGCTTTCAAAAAACTCTGGCACTGTTGTGTAACCGTTACGCAAATATTTCGGCAACATATAAAGTGCCAAGAAACAAAGCGGAATAACCGTTGGAACGGTCCATGCGATAATTGAAAAGTTTCCTTTATAAGAGACCGCATTTACACCGATCAGTTGTTCTGTTGAGAGTGAAGTTAATACCATTGAGCACCCTATCACTAACCCACCTAAACCACGACCAGCTAAGAAATACCCTTTGGATGTACTTAAATCATCCCCTTTTGTTTTTAACCAAGAAATATACGCGACCACACCGGTTACAATGAGGAAGCTGAGTATCGTCATGAGCATATGTTGTCCTCCCTATATCGATCAACATAGCATAAAGATAATATAATGCTCTCTAAAGGGTTATGATAATTGTCATATTAAGATTGTGAGGTGGATCACAGAAATAATAATTGAAGATAAATTCAATGGTTTTTATTTTCTGGCAGTTAAAA
>NZ_LCTK01000022.1:0-2507 GCF_001008205.1 Haemophilus haemolyticus
CCTTTGCTGTATTAATTGCGGTTTCAGCCTTCTTAACCGCCTCTTCAGCTTTCTTAGCTGTCTCTTCAGCTTTCTTATTAGCAGCAGAAATTCTTTGATTTAATTCATTCTCTGTTTGACGAATTTGATCCGAATTATCTGTACCACCTTTTGAATTAGAAGAACAAGCACTTAATGCGAGAGCACAAGAAAGTGCAATGATTGAAAGTTTGATTTTACTCATAGAGAAAGCTCCTTACTGTTTTATTTGCTATACTAAATTAACGTACGATATATAATTTATATAAAATAAGGTGCTGGCGTTTATAATATGCTTAATCGTAAATACCATACTTGGGATACTTTACGCGGTATTAATAAAATCAGTACAACTGACTCTGTAGATAAAGAAGGAAAAGGATTAGAGCGTTTTTATGCCCCTGGCCGTAATTTTGCAGGCTCTGTTGAAATTCGTTTTTAATCACTTTTACATGTGATAATAAAAGGATGTTATATATGCTCTGACTTCTAAAAAGTTAGACTATTAAATTAAGGACTAAGCCCTGAAGATTAAAGAGCTTAGTCCTTTATTTTTGGGATAGATCAACATCAGCCTTTTTATTTAGCTATTTTGCAATTTTTAAGGTTTGATAGAGATAATGACGATAGTCGTTCACGAATTCAGAATTAGAGGAATCTTCCAGTTTTCCGTGACTTAGTTTACACATTGCCATATTCGCTTTCATAAATTCATCTTCTGCTGATAATCCAGCTACATTCATCAAGATACCTCCAGCAAAAGCGAGATCTAAAAAACTTTGCTCTTGCTTAAATGGACTTGCAAAATTACTTCTTACAACAAATTGTGTCACATAATCAGGCTGGGCATAATCCCCTTTCTTCGGAGGGATAACATTATCAAATGCCACTTGGTGATCACCGAAATAACCTAGAACAAAAGGCTTTTTACGTTCATGTAAATAGTTATTCATTCCTTCAATCGCATCATTCAATGCGACAATACGTTGAGTATAGTCATTCAATGCAGAAATACTTTTAGCCCCTAAATTAGGCATTTGAAGATTAAATGTATTTTCCATGCCCAATTCATATGGGCCATGTTCTCGCATAGTCAACACATAAACAAACATCGGCTGATCTACATTTTCTAACGCAGGATGCTGTTTTTCCAAAATCATTCGGGTGTACTTCATCATTTCTTCACTACTAATATCCCAAAGATTTTTACTGATAGGCGCAGGATAACCAAGATCTTGCGGCTGTAACATCAAATCAAAACCGAAATGATCATAAGCGGATTTCGCATTGTAATTACCTTTTGTAAAAGGCGACAAGGCAACACAAAAATATCCTTGTGCTTTTAGATTTTTCACTAAACCTGATTGCAAGTGCGGTACAACAGAATAAAAAACGCCACTTGCTAACGCGCCAAAATCGGTCGAAGGCACACCGGCTAAAAAAGCAAATTCTGATTTCCACGTTGCACCAGCAAAAGTATGTACACGCAACGGCGAAGCAAATACCGTATCATTTTTGGGGTCAAACATGGAAAGTGGTGGAATAGATTGCTGACTAAAAGCAAATTGATGAGGGTTCAGCGTGGATTCCATTAATGTCACAACAATATCGGGTTTTGTTTCAGATAGGTTGTTTGTATCAGATGAAAGTGCGGTCATTTTTTCAATAAAATTTTGGCTATTGCCATCAAAACTTGGCACCTTGAAAAAAATACCGCGGCAAGACATTGGTAAATTCAAAAACACATCACGACCATCATTGGGCAAAGAATCTAACCAAACTTGCACCGCACTTGGCTTTTTAGAATAATGCCACATCAAGCTAAAACTAACGATAAACAATAACGCCCCAATGCTGTTACCTAATCCCCCTAAAGACTCGACATCATTAAAACCAAAAATCGCATAACCTAATAACGCAAGCAGACCAATAACGCCAAACAATGCACCTTTATAGTGAATTAATGTTTCCCAATTTCGCCAATCCACCACAAGAAAGAAATCTGAAATTAACAAAGGTTGTTTGTAATAATGAATTTTTAAACGGTGAAATAACATCAGTGCCACAAAAAGCACAGATGAAAAATTTAAAGCACGTTGCCATTGGCTGGAAACCATAAGCATGCCACCAAATAAAAAAGTAAAAAGTGTAATAGCAAAGAAATAAGTCCAACGATAATGGGAGTTTACGATAAAAATCACTGCCGCAATCGTGAATAAAGCTAAGAAAATATAAGCGATCATGAATTTTCCCTATGATGCATAACAGACTAAAATGAGACATGACAATGTCTGCGCACTTTATCACGTAAACGTAATAGATTGAACGGGAAAAGGAAATTATTTGGATAATTTGAAAATAAAGTGGTGGGCGATACCGGTCTCGAACCAGTGACCCCCTCCTTGTAAGGGAGGTGCTCTCCCAACTGAGCTAATCGCCCGATAATATTAAGGCAAAACCCTAAATTTTCGGTTTATTTAAACACTTTT
>NZ_LCTK01000023.1:0-83631 GCF_001008205.1 Haemophilus haemolyticus
GATTAAAGCGCAAGCGATTAGAGCAAAATATAGATATTTTGAGCTATTTTTTTAATCGTTTTAAAATTCTAGGAAGCTCAACGATAGAATCTAACACATAATCAGCTACTCTCTCACCTTCCTCTGTTACTGGTTTACCTGTACGAACTAATACGTTCATTTTCACCTTCGCGCCGATACCCGCTTTTAGATCTTCAATTTTATCTCCAACCATAACAGATTGCCCTGGATCGATATTTAATTCTTTGATCGCTTGCAATAACATTCCAGATTTAGGTTTCCGGCAATCACAGTCTTCTTTATATTCACCTTTTCCCTCAGAATGATGTGGGCAATAGTAAATACCATCCAAATCCACATCTTGTTCAGCCAATGACCAATCCATCCATTCTGTTAACTGTAAAAACTGCTCCTCAGAAAAATAACCACGCGCAATTCCTGATTGATTGGTAACCAACACCAACATATATCCCATTTTCTTTAATTCTCGCAATGCATCAATCGCACCATCAATAAACTTAAAGTTATCAATTTCGTGTACATAACCGTAATCAATATTTAACGTACCATCGCGATCTAAAAAAATAGCCTTATTCATTCTCTTACCTTTTATAAATGTCAAATTGACGAAAATTATCTATTTAATCCAGGCAATTAGCAAATATAACTCATAACCAATCTATCTAAAAAAGATAATCTGACATATTGACATAGCAATCTAGACGTCTAGAATACCGAAACAGATTTAAAAATAGCAAATAAAAAGGGCTTATATGATTAAGCTAAGCAATATAACGAAGATTTTTGAGATGCCTAGCAAGAAATTGACTGCGCTTGATAATGTCTCATTAAACATCGAAAAAGGTCAAATTTGTGGCGTAATTGGTGCATCTGGCGCAGGAAAAAGTACATTAATTCGCTGTGTGAACTTATTAGAAAAACCAACAGGCGGTTCCGTTATTGTTGATGGCGTAGAATTAACAGGACTTTCTGATCGCGAATTAGTACGTGCTCGTCGTCAAATTGGAATGATTTTTCAGCACTTCAATTTACTGAGTTCTCGCACTGTATTTGAAAACGTGGCATTACCCTTAGAATTAGAAGGTGAGTCAAAAGCAAAAATCCAAGAAAAAATCACCGCACTTTTAGATCTTGTTGGTTTAAGTGAAAAACGTGATGCCTACCCAAGTAATCTTTCGGGTGGGCAAAAACAACGTGTAGCCATTGCACGCGCCTTAGCTAGCGATCCTAAAGTCTTATTATGTGATGAAGCAACTAGCGCATTAGATCCTGCAACGACACAATCTATTCTGAAATTACTAAAAGAAATTAACCGCACTTTAGGTATTACGATTTTGTTGATTACCCATGAAATGGAGGTTGTTAAACAGATTTGTGATCAAGTTGCTGTCATTGATCAAGGTCGCCTAGTTGAACAAGGTACTGTCGGTGAAATTTTTGCAAACCCTAAAACAGAATTAGCACAAGAGTTTATTCGTTCGACCTTCCACATAAGTCTACCTGATGAATATTTGGAAAATCTTACTGATACGCCGAAACACAGCAAAGCGTATCCAATTATCAAATTTGAGTTTACGGGTCGCTCAGTTGATGCGCCGTTACTTTCTCAAGCATCAAAAAAATTTGGCGTGGAGCTCAGTATCTTAACCTCACAAATTGATTATGCTGGAGGCGTGAAATTTGGTTATACCATTGCTGAAGTAGAAGGCGATGAAGATGCCATTACGCAAACCAAAGTTTATTTAATGGAAAACAACGTGCGCGTGGAGGTGCTTGGTTATGTTCAATGATTTTTTGGCAACATTCAGCCAGCAATTAACACCTCAAATGTGGGGTGTTGTCGCAACAGCAACTTATGAAACTATTTATATCAGCTTTGCATCTACTTTACTTGCCGTAGTAGTCGGCGTGCCTGTTGGCGTATGGACTTTCTTAACTGGAAAAAATGAGATTTTACAAAATAACCGCACTCATTTTGTGTTAAACACGATTATTAATATTGGGCGTTCCATTCCATTTATTATTTTGCTCTTAATCTTATTACCTGTAACACGTTTCATCGTGGGAACTGTATTAGGTACAACGGCAGCAATTATTCCATTAAGTATTTGTGCGATGCCATTCGTTGCTCGCTTAACTGCTAATGCATTAATGGAAATCCCAAATGGTTTAACCGAAGCTGCTCAAGCAATGGGGGCTACTAAATGGCAGATTGTTCGTAAATTCTATTTGCCAGAAGCACTACCTACACTCATTAATGGTATCACGCTTACGCTGGTCACTTTAGTTGGTTACTCTGCAATGGCGGGGACGCAAGGCGGCGGTGGCTTAGGTAGCCTAGCTATCAACTACGGCGTATATCGCAATATGCCTTATGTCACTTGGGTGGCAACCATTATTATTGTGCTATTCGTTATGATTAGCCAAAAACTCGGCGATACACTGGCTAAAAAAGTGGATCATCGTTAATTAAACACAACTCTTAACTTAAACAGGAAGGAAATCCTATGAAATTAAAACAACTTTTTGCAATCACTGCAATCGCATCAGCTCTCGTTTTAACAGGCTGTAAAGAAGACAAAAAACCTGAAGCTGCAGCTGCACCACTTAAAATCAAAGTTGGTGTAATGTCTGGTCCAGAGCACCAAGTTGCAGAAATTGCAGCAAAAGTCGCTAAAGAAAAATATGGTTTAGACGTTCAATTCGTTGAATTCAATGACTACGCATTACCAAATGAAGCGGTATCTAAAGGTGATTTAGATGCAAACGCGATGCAACATAAACCTTATTTAGATGAAGATGCAAAAGCGAAAAATTTAAATAACTTAGTCATCGTGGGTAATACTTTCGTCTACCCATTAGCGGGTTATTCTAAAAAAATCAAAAATGTGAATGAATTACAAGAAGGTGCTAAAGTTGTTGTTCCTAACGATCCAACAAACCGTGGTCGTGCATTAATTCTTCTTGAAAAACAAGGTTTAATCAAATTAAAAGATGCAAATAACCTTCTTTCAACTGTATTGGATATTGTTGAAAATCCGAAAAAATTAAACATCACTGAAGTAGATACCTCTGTTGCAGCACGCGCATTAGACGATGTTGATTTAGCTGTAGTAAACAATACTTATGCTGGTCAAGTGGGATTAAATGCACAAGATAACGGTGTATTTGTAGAAGATAAAGATTCTCCATATGTGAACATTATCGTTTCTCGTACCGATAACAAAGACAGCAAAGCTGTTCAAGATTTCGTAAAATCTTACCAAACAGAAGAAGTTTACCAAGAAGCTAAAAAACACTTTAAAGATGGTGTTGTAAAAGGTTGGTAATTTCTACCGCACTTTAACTCATTACTAAATCCCTTGCTCTGCAAGGGATTTTCTTATCTAAGCTTGGGATATTTTTATGTCTTTTTTTACTTATTTCTATTTAGAAAACCGTATGTATTTTCAAGATTATTTTAAATACATCGCAATTTTTACTTCACTTGGTGCGCTTCTGTTAGTAACAAGTTTATATCTTCGCCATCGTTTAGAAACCAAATACCGAGATCTCAGTATTATTTTTCTGCTCTTAATTATTCTCTTACTTGGTATTCAGTATAATCAATATGAACAAAATCAAGTATATGCGAATGATACTTCGCGCATTATTACATTTTTGAACTCGGTAAAAACATCACAAAATTTACAATTTGAGGATCTGCGAGTAAATAACCCCAAAATTTCAAATGGTATGATCCTAAATATTAAGGATAAATACTATCAGGTAAATTTTAATAATAATTTTACTGCTTATACACTCTCTGAAATCAATTTAGTCAACCCGAATATCAATATTATTGATAAGGAAAATAAATAATGGAAAGTTATTCATTTCTTGCTATAAAACTTACAATGGGCATTATTGGTCTTGTTTTACAGATTAATTTAATGGGGAAGGGAAACCTTGCTCCAACATCAGCGATGGATCAAGTACAAAATTATGTACTGGGCGGTATTATCGGCGCTGTTATTTATAATGACAATATCGGAATATTACAATTTTCCCTTGTTCTCATTTTATGGACATTACTAATTTTTACGCTACGTTTTATCAAAAATCATAACCGATTTGTGAAAAATATTATCGATGGAAGCCCAGTTTGGGTAATTTTAGATGGCAAAGTACAAACTAGTGAATGTATGAAAAATGGTATCTCAGCCCACGATTTAATGTTTAAACTCCGTACAGCAGGAATATATGAAATCTCTACTGTAAAACGGGCTGTACTTGAACAAAATGGACAACTATCAATCATTCAATACGGAGACGAAGATTTACGCTATCCATTAATTATTGATGGCCAAATTGATTACGATATTCTTGATATCATTAATCGAGATGAAAATTGGGTTCATTCAGAATTAGATGCCAATAAACTAACCGTAAACCAGGTATATATTGGTGAATATTTGAATGGTCGATTAATTACGCATCTTTATGACCACAACTAACAATAATAAAGTCATCGTCAGGACATAACGTCAATCTACCTTATTGATAAACATCTTCTTGAAAAGAAAAATATTCAAAGAAAGTGAGAAATAAATTTAAAAATTTGAGCCCTGTAAAAATACAGGGCTCAATATTTATAAGTTAATTTATGAACTATCCAAATTTATGAAAACAGGTCAAAGTGCGGTAATTTTTTTAATTATTCTTAATCAAGAATTAATGTATTTTTTCTACTTGACCAAATTCTAGTTCAACAGGTGTAGCACGACCAAAGATTGATACAGAAACTTTTAAGCGACCTTTTTCATAATCCACTTCTTCTACTGTACCATTAAAGTCTGCAAATGGACCTTCAGCCACACGAACTTCTTCACCAGGATGATACTCATTGCGGTGACGCGGTTTATCTGTGGTTTGTTCTAGACGGTTTAAAATAGTATCGGCTTCTCGTTTAGAAATTGGCGCTGGTTTATCAGGTGTACCACCAATGAATCCCATAACACGCGGAACACTTTTCACCAAGTGCCATGTTTCATCATTCATTTCCATTTCTACGAGCACATAGCCAGGGAAAAACTTACGTTCGCTTTTACGACGTTTACCTGCAACATTCTCAACAACTTCTTCAGTTGGAACTAACACTTCACCAAATTGGTCTTCCATTTGTTGCTGTTTAATGTATTCACGCAAAGTTAAAGCCACTCGGCTTTCAAAACCAGAAAACGCCTGTAATACATACCAACGTTTTTTTGATACAGTTGTTTCTTCAGTCATTTTAGAATCTCAAATCAGTTAAGAAATTAATTACTGTCACAATAATCGAATCTGTCGCCCAGAAAAATAAGGATGCAATGATTGTTACCCCAATTACGATTAATGTAGTTTGACGCGCTTCTTGGCGAGTTGGCCATACCACTTTTTGCGCTTCTATTTTTGAATCTTTAAAGAATGTACGAGCTTTTGTACCTTGATTAGTAATTGCTGCAAATGCAAAAGCAATCACTAATGCAATGACTACACCCACTACACGAATAGGTAATGAATATACTTTTTGGAAATAAACATTACCAATTGCAGCTGCAGCAAAAAAGACTGCGACTAAAATCCAAAGAAGGGTATTTAATCCTTTAGATTTACCTTCTACCACCGTCTCTGGTACATTTTTCTTTTTATCAACAATTTCAGTTGCCATAAATTGAATCCGTTATTTACTTAGGAAAATAAGAATAAAGTTATAAGAACGTGCGATTGTAGCATTTTCTTTTCGCCTTGCCTATTGAAAATCATCAAGCAAAATAGAAAACATAAGGAAAAACAACCGCACTTTTCTATTAAGAATGATATTCTAATTTTGGAGCAGTATTATCTACAATGGTACTTTCATCCACGACTACTTTACGTAAATTTTCGATAGATGGTAAATCATACATCGTATCAAGTAATACAGCCTCGACAATAGAACGTAAACCACGTGCGCCTGTTTTTCTTTCAAGCGCTTTCTTAGCCATTGCTTTTAAAGCTTCTGGAGTGAATTCTAACTCCACATTTTCAAGTCCAAATAAAGCTTGATATTGTTTAGTTAAGGCATTTTTAGGCTGTGTAAGAATTTGCACAAGAGCCTCTTCATCTAATTCACTTAGTGGAGAAATCATGGGTAAACGCCCAATAAATTCCGGAATTAAACCAAACTTCATTAAATCATCTGGTTCTACTTGGCGGAATAATTCAGAAAGAGACTTTTCTTCTTCATCCTTTTCTACTTTCGCACTAAAACCGATACTCGTACTTGTTTGTGTACGTTTACTGATAATTTTATCTAATCCCGCAAATGCGCCACCGCAGATAAAGAGAATTTTTGACGTATCCAATTTCACCATTTCTTGCTGCGGATGTTTACGCCCGCCTTGAGGAGGAATAGACGCTACAGTACCTTCAATGAGTTTCAACAATGCTTGTTGTACACCTTCGCCAGATACATCTCGAGTAATTGATGCGCCTTCTGATTTACGGCTAATTTTATCGATTTCATCAATATAGATAATGCCTTGCTCTGCTTTTTCAGTATTATACTCACAGTTTTGTAAAAGCTTTTGTAGGACATTTTCTACATCTTCACCCACGTAGCCAGCCTCAGTCAATGTTGTTGCGTCAGCCATCGCAAAGGGCACATTTAAGCGACGAGCTAATGTTTGAGCAAGCAATGTTTTACCGCTACCCGTTGGACCAATAAGCAAAATATTACTTTTACCGAGCTCAACATCGTTATTTTCATGATTAGTTCGTAAGCGTTTATAATGATTGTAAACTGCGACAGAAAGCACTTTTTTCGCATAATCTTGGCCAATAACATAATCATCTAGATGAGCGCGAATTTCGTGAGGAGTTGGTAATTTCTCTTCATTTTCTGCCGCACTTTCGTCTACACTTTCATCATTACTTTCTTCAAGCATTGAATGACAAAGTTCAATACACTCATTACAAATATAGCCGTCTGTACCAGCAATTAATTTATCTACTTCGCTTTTTTCTTTTCCGCAAAAAGAGCAATGTAAATCTTTATCTTTGTCTGACATGTGTTTCCTTAACGTTTAATTAAAACTTCATCAACTAAACCATATGCTTTTGCTTCTTCAGCTGACATAAAGTTATCGCGATCTGTATCTTTCTCAATACGTTCGATACTTTGCCCAGTATGAAATGCTAGACGATCGTTTAAGGTGTGTTTAATTTTCAAAATTTCTTGTGCGTGAATTTGAATATCGGATGCTTGACCACGGAAACCACCTAAAGGTTGGTGAATCATCACACGCGCATTTGGTAACGCTGCTCGTTTGCCAGCAGTTCCGCCAGCAAGCAAGAATGCGCCCATTGAGCATGCCTGACCGATACAAAGTGTACGAATATCAGGCTTAATAAATTGCATTGTGTCGTAAATAGCCATACCTGCGGTCACAGAACCACCGGGAGAGTTGATATAGATATTGATATCTTTAGTTGCATCTTCAGACTCTAAAAAAAGCAGCTGAGCCACAATGAGATTTGCCATACGATCTTCCACTTCACCACTTAGGAAGATCACACGCTCTTTTAATAAACGGGAATAAATGTCGTATGAACGCTCGCCACGCGAAGTCTGTTCAACAACCATAGGAATTACACTCATTTTCTTACCTTTTTCACTAAAATTGCTAATTATTTTACTCTAAATAACCTACAAATAAAAATGCGGTCGCTTTTGTTAAAAAGAGCGACCGCACTTTTATTCAATCATAACGATATTAATTAATCATTATGCTTGTGGATTCATAATTTCATCAAACGAAGAAACTTTTTCAGTAACTTGTGCTTTAGCAAGTACTGCATCCACTGCTTGTTCTTCTAATACTACGTTACGAATATTGTTCATTAATTCTTCGTTTTTACTATAGTATTCAACAACCTCAGCTGGTTGCTCGTAAGCTGATGCAATATCTGCAATCATTGCTTTAGCACGTTCTTCATCAGCTTTTAATTCATTAGATTTAATCACTTCAGAGAATAATAAACCTACTTGAACACGACGAGTTGCCTCCGCTTCAAATAATTCACGTGGTAACTGTGCAGCTTGTTGTGCATTACCGCCAAAACGTTGAGCCGCTTGATTGCGTAATACATTAATTTCTTCTTCTACTGCAGAAGCTGGAACTTCAATTGAATTTTGTTCAATTAACCCATTGATTACTTGTTGTTTAACACGTGAAACTAATGCATTTTTCAATTCACGTTCCATATTCTTACGAATTTCTACACGTAAATCTGCAACAGATTTAGTATTCGGACCGAACTTAGCAACGAACTCATCTGTTAACTCAGGTAACACCATGTTTTCTACTTTTTTCAAGGTGATTGCAAATTTTGCAGCCTTACCTTTTAAGTTTTCTGCATGGTATTCAGCAGGGAAAGTTACATTAATATTAAATTGCTCACCTGCTTTATGGCCTACGATACCATCTTCAAAACCAGGAATCATACGACCTTGTCCCATAAATAATACAAAGTCAGATGCTTTACCGCCTTCAAACTCTTCGCCATCGACAGAACCAACAAAATCAATAGTTACGCGATCATCTGCTTTTGCTGCAGAGTCGGTTTCTGCCCAAGTTGCTTGTTGTTTACGTAACACATCAACCATTTTATCAATATCAGCTTCTGTGATTTCAACAGTTGGTTTTTCAACCTTAATATTCTCTAAACCTTGTAATTTAACTTCTGGATAAACTTCAAAAGTTGCGGTGAAAACTAGATCTTTACCTTCTTCAAAAGCCTCAATACCAAAAGTTGGACGACCTGCAATATTAATCTTTTCTGCAATCACAGCATCAAAAAAATGACGTGGTAATAAATCGTTTAATACATCTTGACGGATTGATGCACCGAAACGTTGTTCGATAATATGGGCAGGAACATGTCCTTTACGGAAACCATCTACACGCACATTTTTTGATGCACGTTTAAATTCTTCACGAACTGCTTTAGATACAGTTTCAGCAGGAACGGTGATCGCTACACGGCGTTCTAAACCTTGAGTTGTTTCAATATTTAATGACATTTGTTACCTCAATTAATTTGCACTCGGTAAAAATCCACACCGAACACGTTTGTTAAATAAAATAAGACGCTCAATTATAACGAAAGAAATGTAACCAGTCGATAAAATACTGATTAAAAAATCACATTTTGATAACTTTCAAATATCACCTATAAACAAAAAGTGCGGAGAATTTTCCCCGCACTTTCTTTTGTCTTCTTTCTGTATTTAAGACATTCAAGAATACATCAATTATTTGATGATTTTCGCAACAACGCCAGCGCCTACTGTACGGCCACCTTCACGGATTGCGAAACGTAAACCTTGGTCCATCGCGATTGGGTGGATTAAGCTTACTGTCATTTTGATGTTATCACCAGGCATTACCATTTCCACGCCTTCTGGTAATTCAATAGTACCAGTTACGTCAGTTGTACGGAAATAGAATTGTGGACGGTAACCTTTGAAGAATGGAGTGTGACGACCACCTTCATCTTTTGATAATACGTACACTTCTGATTCGAAGTCAGTGTGTGGTGTGATTGAACCTGGTTTCGCTAATACTTGACCACGTTCGATTTCTTCACGTTTGGTACCACGTAATAATGCACCGATGTTTTCACCTGCACGACCTTCGTCAAGTAATTTACGGAACATTTCAACACCCGTTACAGTAGTTTTCGCTGTATCTTTGATACCTACGATTTCTACTTCATCACCAGTACGGATGATACCACGTTCTACACGACCAGTTACTACTGTACCACGACCTGAGATTGAGAACACATCTTCGATTGGAAGAAGGAACGGTTGGTCAATCGCACGCTCTGGCTCAGGAATATAAGTGTCTAAGTGGTTTGCTAACTCAAGGATTTTTTCTTCCCATTCTGCTACGCCGTTTAATGCTTGTAATGCAGAACCACGTACGATTGGAGTATCGTCACCTGGGAAGTCATATTGAGAAAGAAGTTCACGAACTTCCATTTCTACTAATTCTAATAACTCTTCGTCATCTACCATGTCGCATTTATTTAAGAATACGATGATGTAAGGTACACCTACTTGGCGACCTAATAAGATGTGCTCACGAGTTTGTGGCATAGGGCCATCAGTTGCTGCTACTACTAAGATAGCACCATCCATTTGTGCCGCACCAGTAATCATGTTTTTAACATAGTCGGCGTGTCCTGGACAGTCAACGTGTGCATAGTGACGAGTTGCTGTATCGTATTCAACGTGTGAAGTGTTGATGGTGATACCACGCGCTTTTTCTTCTGGCGCGTTATCGATTTGGTCAAATGCGCGAGCTGCACCACCGTAGTGTTTAGATAATACGGTTGTGATTGCTGCTGTTAAAGTTGTTTTACCGTGGTCAACGTGGCCGATTGTACCCACGTTTACGTGCGGTTTTGTACGTTCAAATTTTTCTTTAGACATTGCTAATGTTTCCTAAGAAGTGCGGTATAAAACAATCATGTTTTACACCGCTGGTTTACAAAAATTATTTTTTACGCGCTTCAATTACTGCAGCTGCAACACTTGTTGGAGCTTCAGCATATTTTAACGGTTCCATTGAGTATGATGCACGACCTTGAGTTTGTGAACGTAAGTCTGTTGCATAACCGAACATCTCAGAAAGTGGAACTTCTGCATCGATTTTAACAACGAATTCATTCGCTTCTTGACCATTAACCATAGCACGACGACGGCTTAAGTCACCGATTACATCACCAACATACTCAGGTGGAGTTTCTACTTCAACTTTCATGATTGGCTCAAGTAGAACTGGGTTTGCTTTAGCGAATGCTGCTTTAAATGCTAAAGAAGCGGCTAACTTAAACGCTAATTCAGATGAGTCCACATCATGGTATGAACCGAAGTGTAAACGTACACCAAGATCTACTACTGGGTAACCAGCTAATGGACCAGATTTAAGTTGTTCTTGAATACCTTTATCAACAGCTGGAATATATTCACCAGGAATTACACCACCTTTGATTTCGTTTACAAATTCGTAACCAGGACCTTCTGGCTCTAACGGATATAAGTCGATAACAACGTGACCATATTGACCGCGACCACCAGATTGTTTTGCGTGTTTACCTTCCACATCGTTAACACGAGTGCGGATAGTTTCACGGTAAGATACTTGTGGTTTACCAATGTTAGCTTCCACTTTGAACTCACGTTTCATACGGTCAACGATGATATCTAAGTGTAACTCACCCATACCAGAAATAATGGTTTCACCAGACTCTTCATCAGTGTGAACACGGAATGAAGGGTCTTCTTGTGCTAAACGACCTAATGCTAAGCCCATTTTTTCTTGGTCAGCTTTAGTTTTTGGTTCTACCGCAACAGAGATTACTGGCTCTGGGAATTCCATACGCTCAAGGATAATTGGTGCTTCAATTGCACATAATGTATCACCCGTAGTTACATCTTTTAAGCCGATTGCTGCAGCGATATCGCCCGCACGAACTTCTTTGATTTCTTCACGTTTATTAGCGTGCATCTGTACGATACGACCAAAACGTTCACGTTTTTGACGTACAGAGTTTAATACTGTATCACCAGAGTTAATTACACCAGAGTACACACGGAAGAAGGTTAAGTTACCTACGAATGGGTCAGTTGCAATTTTAAATGCTAATGAAGAGAATGGTTCTTCATCACTTGCATGACGTTCGCCTTCAGTTTCATCTGGATTGATACCTTTAATAGCTGGAATATCTGTTGGCGCTGGTAAATATTCAACAACGGCATCTAGCATAGCTTGAACACCTTTGTTTTTGAACGCAGAACCACAGGTTACTAAGATAATTTCACTTGCTAATACACGTTGACGTAATGCAGACTTAATTTCTTCTTCAGTTAAATCTTCACCGCCTAAGTATTTCTCCATTAACTCCTCAGATGCTTCAGCTGCTGCTTCTACAAGGTTTTGACGCCATTCTTCACAGTCCGCTTGCATATTTGCAGGCACATCTTCATAAGTGAAAGTCATACCTTGGTCTGCTTCATTCCAGTTAATCGCTTTCATTTTGATTAGGTCAACGACACCTGTGAAGTTTTCTTCTGCACCAATTGGAAGTTGAAGTGGAACCGCATTAGCACCTAAGCGAGTTTTTAATTGTTCAACTACGCGCAAGAAGTTTGCACCAGTACGGTCCATTTTGTTTACGAACGCAATACGCGGAACTTCATATTTATTAGCTTGACGCCATACAGTTTCAGACTGAGGTTGAACACCACCAACCGCACAGTAAACCATTACCGCACCATCAAGAACACGCATAGAACGTTCTACTTCAACAGTAAAGTCTACGTGTCCCGGGGTATCGATAACATTGATACGGTGTTGTGGGAACTGTTGTGACATACCAGACCAGAATGCGGTAGTTGCCGCAGAGGTAATGGTAATACCACGTTCTTGTTCCTGTTCCATCCAGTCCATTGTCGCTGCACCATCGTGTACTTCACCAATTTTGTGACTTACACCAGTGTAGAATAAGATACGTTCAGTGGTAGTAGTTTTACCAGCATCAATGTGCGCACTAATACCGATATTACGATATCTTTCAATAGGGGTTGTACGAGCCATTATTATAACCTTGTTAAGTTTAATATCTGTTTATATAAGGGTAAGGCTTCATCAACGATGAAGCCCTTTAAATTCAAAAACTTATTACCAACGGTAGTGAGCAAATGCTTTGTTAGCTTCAGCCATGCGGTGAACGTCTTCACGTTTTTTCACTGCTGCACCTTTATTATCTGAAGCATCAGATAATTCGTTTGCAAGGCGTAAAGCCATTGATTTATCACCACGTTTACGTGCTGCTTCAACGATCCAACGCATACCTAATGCGTTACGACGAACAGGGCGCACTTCAACTGGTACTTGGTAAGTAGAACCACCAACACGACGAGATTTAACCTCAACTGTTGGACGTACGTTTTCAAGTGCAACTTCAAACGCTTCTAAAGGCTCTTTACCTGTGCGTTGTGCTAAAGTTTCTAAAGCACCATAAACGATTGATTCAGCAACGGATTTTTTACCGTCTACCATGATTACATTAATAAATTTTGCAAGTAATTCTGAACCGAACTTCGGATCTGGAAGAATCTTGCGTGCTTCAACACTACGACGACGTGGCATTGCGAATTTCTCCGTATTTTAATCTTCAGGATATCCAAAACCCATCAGCAATATTTCTCTTTGAGAAAATTTGCAGCGCAAAGCGCTTTTGACTGGAGTTTATGGTTTAAATTGTTTTGCTAATTTAGACGTTTGGCCTTACTTAACGGAGAACCATTAAGCTTTAGGACGTTTAACGCCGTATTTAGAACGACCTTGTTTACGATCTTTAACGCCTGCGCAGTCTAATGCACCGCGTACTGTGTGGTAACGCACACCTGGTAAGTCTTTAACACGACCACCACGGATTAATACAACACTGTGCTCTTGAAGGTTGTGACCTTCACCACCGATATAAGAAGTTACTTCAAAACCGTTAGTTAAGCGGATACGACATACTTTACGTAACGCTGAGTTTGGTTTTTTAGGAGTTGTAGTATATACACGAGTACATACACCACGTTTCTGCGGGCAAGCCTCTAATGCAGGAACGTTGCTTTTTACAACCTTTTTCACACGCGGTTTGCGTACTAGCTGGTTGATAGTTGCCATTAAAAAAGCTCCAGTTTAAATGTTATTCAATAATAGAATGTTGTTCAAAAAATCTACTTCAATACAGAAATAGACGGTGAATTTTAATCGTTCTGAGGTTTATTGTCAATAATTAAACAGCGCCAAAGATCCGTGAAAGGATCTTTAGTTACGCATAAAAAACGCTTCCAAAATTCACCGCACTTTTTATTCAAAATGCCAAACCAATTGCCCCAGCTAAATGACAGTTTTATAATTTCTACTTAATTAGTATTAAATTACAATCATTATGTTACGCTCGCTCAAATTTCACTTACGCTATTTCTTCCATAAAAAGCTACGCCAAACACACAGAATTTCCCACAAAAGTTTAGAATTTATCTGCCTAATTATAGGGGCAACATTTGTCTCATTTTTTTCATTTGGCTTTGCTAAATTATCCGATCTTGGTCTAGAACTAAACGCTCACTGGTCATCTAAATATCCTATTGCAGTTTGGTTTGTGTTACCCCTAGGCATGGCTTGCCTGACTTGGTTTACGAAAAAATATACTCCCTATGTAGGAGGAAGCGGTATTCCGCAAGTCATTGCATCAATTAATCTTCCTCATAGTAGCTATAAAACCAAATTAGTTGAATTCAGCCAAACTATTTGGAAAATTCCTCTTACCTTTTTGGCTATGCTTATCGGTGCATCGGTTGGGCGTGAAGGTCCATCAGTACAAGTTGGTGCGGCTGTCATGCTGGCGTGGGGGAATTATTGTAGAAAACATAATTTAGCGTTTAGAGGATTAAGCACCAATGAATTACTTGCCACAGGTGCAGCAGGTGGGCTTGCAGCAGCCTTTAATGCACCTTTGGCTGGCGTGATATTTGCGATTGAAGAACTTGGACGTGGCGTAATGTTACGTTGGGAGCGGCGCGTATTGATGGGGGTATTAGCTGCTGGTTTTATTCTTGTCGCAATTCAAGGAAACAGCCCTTATTTTCCAAGTTATCAAGGGGCAATATCTGTTTCTTATCTCTATCTTTGGCTTGCAATTTGTGGGGTGGTTTGTGGCATTCTAGGTGGCATATTCGGACGATTATTAGCAAAAGGTCTCGCTGGATTATCACCTGAAAAATGGCGTAGCTGGGTTCGCCAACATCCTATTTATATTGCTTTATTATTGGGTTTAGTACTTGCCGCTCTCGGCAGTTACACTCACGGACAAACTTATGGTACTGGCTATGAGGTTGTTGCGCACGCTTTAGAAGGGCAAGCCATAGATCCTGAAATTGGCATCCTTAAACTTTTGGCAACGGTGACCACTTATTGGAATGGTATTGCCGGTGGTATTTTTACCCCTTCACTGACAACAGGCGCAGGCATTGGTGCAATGCTGTGGGATCTCAGTGGCGGTATGGTTGATCAACGTTTTTTGGTGATTTTATGTATGGCGGCGTTTCTAGCTGGTGGCACACAATCGCCAGTTACTGCCAGTGTTGTTGTAATGGAAATGACAGGCGCACAACCCGTTCTCATTTGGCTCTTGATTTCCAGCATTATTGCATCCATAATCTCGCGCCAATTTAGCCCAAAACCATTTTACCACTTTGCTGCAGGCCGTTTTCGCCAGCAAATGCAAGCTCGCCAAACCGAAGAATTACGCAGCAAAGCTGAATAAGAGAAATAAAAATGCCTCAAAATTCACCGCACTTTTACCGCGGCCGTTTTTCGGTTGCGCCAATGTTAGATTGGACAACACGCCATTGTCGTTATTTTCATCGCCAATTTTCAAAGCACGCATTACTTTACACTGAAATGGTCACAGCACCTGCGATTATCCACGCAAAATATGACCACTTGGATTTTGATTTACAAGAAAATCCCGTTGCGTTACAGCTGGGAGGAAGCGATCCTGAACAACTCACATATTGTGCAAAACTTGCTGAGGAACGAGGTTATCACGAAATTAATCTTAATGTAGGATGCCCTTCTGATCGCGTACAAAATGGAATGTTTGGCGCTTGCTTAATGGCGAAAGCAGATTTGGTAGCAGACTGTGTAGAACAAATGCAAAGTGCGGTCAAAATTCCAGTCACTGTGAAAACGCGTATTGGCATTGATGAATTAGACAGCTATGAATTTTTATGTGATTTTATTGAAAAGGTTCAAGGAAAAGGTTGCCAAGAGTTTATTATCCACGCACGAAAAGCATGGCTTTCAGGGTTAAGCCCTAAAGAAAATCGAGAAATTCCGACATTAGATTATGCTCGGGTGTATCAACTAAAACGTGATTTTCCACAACTAACTATTGCAATTAACGGTGGTATTAAAACCATTGAAGAAATAAAGCAACATTTGCAATATGTGGACGGCGTGATGGTTGGGCGAGAGGCCTATCAAAATCCAAGTTTACTTGGGCAAATTGACCAAGCTTTATTTGATCCTAACGCACCAATTGTTACCGCTCATGAAGCAGTACAGTCAATGCTTCCTTATATTGAACAACGACTTAGCCAAGGCATACACCTTAATCATATCGTCCGCCATATGTTAGGCGCATTCCAAAATTGCAAAGGTGCTCGTCAATGGCGACGCTATTTAAGCGAAAATGCGTTTAAACAAGGTGCAGGAGTTGAAGTAGTTGAAACCGCCTTAAGCTTTGTAGAACACTAATCCTAAAAAACAAAATAAGCCGCAAAAGTGCGGCTTATTTTTCAGCTGTTTTTCTTACGCGATACGCATTTGAAAAATCACTAATTCAGCTTGGCAGCAGAAAGTAAAATCTGCCTTTAATAAATAACCATCATCCACTTTTGTAATTTCAGATTGAATTTCACAAGGTTCACTTTCTACATCACGCGCTTTCTGAGTAAAAAATGCGAGCGCTTCTTGCGCTTGTTCCTCACTGTCATAAATATATTCAATAACCTGACTACAATCACGATTATCGAAAAGTGATTTCATATCAAATGTGTTACAACCTACACATTCAATCGGTTTTTCAGTTTGAATTGCCATTATATTATCCTTTTATTCCGTTATTTTGCAGCAACAAAACCTACTGCGTCATACACTTTCGCCAAGGTTTCTTGTGCTTTTGCACGCGCTTTTTCCGCACCTTGTCGTAAGATATTATCTAATAAAGCTTCATCATTACGATATTGATGGAAACGTTCTTGTAAACCAGCAAGTAAAGTTGATACTTCATCTGCTACAGCTGTTTTTAAATGTCCGTACATTTTACCTTCAAATTCTTTTTCAAGATCAGCAATTGGCTTATCTGTAACCGCAGAAAGAATATCTAAAAGATTGGATACCCCCGCTTTATTTTGCACATCATAACGAACAACAGGCGGCTCATCTGAATCTGTTACGGCACGTTTAATTTTCTTCGCCACAGATTTTGGATCTTCTAAAAGTGTCACCACGTTGTTGCGGTTATCATCTGATTTTGACATTTTCTTTTCAGGATCTTGCAATGACATAATACGCGCACCTGCTTTTCCAATGAAAATTTCAGGAATGGTGAAAATATTGCCATAAAGCGCATTAAAGCGGTTTGCAATATCACGCGTAATTTCTAAGTGTTGTTTTTGGTCATCACCAACAGGCACGCTTTTTGCTTGATAAAGTAAAATATCCGCCGCCATTAACACAGGATAATCAAACAAACCCACGTTAATATTTTCTGCATAACGCGCTGATTTATCTTTGAATTGGGTCATTCGGCTCATTTCACCGAAATAGGTGTAGCAGTTTAACACCCAGCTTAATTGCGTGTGTTCTGGAACGTGAGATTGAATAAAAATAGTACTTTTATTTGGATCAATTCCACACGCCAAATAAAGTGCAAGCACATCAAGCGTTGCTTTGCGAAGGGCTGCAGGATCTTGACGCACAGTGATCGCATGCAAATCAACTACGCAGAAAATACATTCATAATCCTCTTGCATTTTCACCCAGTTGCGCAACGCGCCCAAATAATTTCCGATAGTTAATTCACCAGAAGGCTGCACGCCACTAAAAACAATTGGTTTTGCCATAATCAATCCTTAATACCTTAAAACTGTTCGCACATCATACCAGAAACTCTAGGCTTTTTTAATGTTCGAGTTCAAAAGCTAGGTTAAAAATGCTATATTTAACGGAAACGTTTTCCTAATATTTTCTAATGAAAAACTACCACGATATTGTTCTTGCCCTTGCTGGTGTGTGCCAATCAGCAAAATTGGTTCATCAACTTGCAACAGAAAGTCGAGCAGATTCAGATACATTTTTAACCGCACTTAATAGCCTTTTCATTACCCAACCACAACGAATCGAAGATGTTTTTGGTGGCGAAGTTCGTCATTTAAAATTAGGTCTAGAAACCTTAATTCATCAGCTCAACGCGCAAGGCGATCAAAATTTAACTCGCTATTGGCTAAACCTTTTAGCATTAGAAGGAAAATTATCAAAAAATCCCGATGCCAAACAAACATTGGGCAATCGAATTTCTCGCCTAAAAGAACAAGAAATTCATTACGCTCGCGATAGTGAAACAATGTTATCTATTATGGCAAACATTTACAGCGACGTTATTAGCCCATTGGGCAAAAAAATTCACATTCTAGGCTCGCCTGATTATTTGCGACAAGAACTCGTGCAAAATAAAATTCGTGCAGTTTTACTTGCAGGCATTCGCTCTGCCGTGCTGTGGAAACAAATGGGCGGAACCAAATGGCAAATTTTATTTTTCCGCAGAAAATTACTTGCCACCGCAAAACAGATTTATTCTTCTATTTATTAATACAATTCTGGAGCAAACATTTATGCAACTCTCTACACTGACCGCACTTTCCCCTCTTGATGGTCGTTATCAAGATAAAGTAACTCCATTACGCGCTATTTTTAGCGAATTCGGGTTAATGAAATTCCGTGTAGCTGTGGAAGTTCGTTGGTTACAAAAATTAGCTTCAAAGGCAGACATTACCGAAGTACCGCCATTTTCTACGCAAGCAAATGCTTTTTTAGATGGAATTGTGGCTAATTTTAATGAAACTGATGCGGCGCGTATTAAAGAAATTGAACGCACAACTAATCATGATGTGAAAGCCGTTGAGTATTTTCTGAAAGAGAAAATTCAAAATGAAGTGGAGCTAGTAAACGTTTCCGAATTTATTCACTTCGCTTGCACCTCAGAAGACATTAATAACCTCTCTCACGCATTAATGTTAAGCACTGCTCGTGACGAAGTGATTTTACCTGAATGGCAAAAACTGATTGATGAAATCACTCGTCTTGCAGAAGAATATAAAATGATTCCACTACTTTCTCGCACACATGGCCAACCAGCTTCACCAAGCACAGTGGGCAAAGAAATGGCGAATGTCGTTTACCGCCTAAAACGTCAATTTAAACAACTCCAAAACGCGGAAATCTTAGGTAAAATCAATGGCGCGGTAGGTAACTACAATGCGCATTTATCGGCATATCCTAATATTGATTGGCATAAATTCAGCGAAGAATTTGTCACTTCATTAGGTATTCAATGGAATCCTTATACCACACAAATTGAACCACACGATTACATCGCTGAATTTTTTGATGCTATAGTACGCTTTAATACTATTATCATTGATTTTGATCGGGATTTATGGGGATACATTGCATTAAATCACTTTAAACAACGAACTATTGCAGGCGAAATTGGTTCTTCTACCATGCCACATAAAGTCAATCCAATTGATTTTGAAAACTCAGAGGGCAATCTAGGCTTAGCCAATGCAGTGATGACCCATTTAGGTCAAAAGTTACCAATTTCTCGCTGGCAACGTGACTTAACGGATTCAACCGTATTACGTAATTTAGGCGTAGGATTAGGTTATTGTTTGATCGCTTATGCTTCAACACGCAAAGGCATTAGTAAACTTGAAGTAAATCAACCGCACTTATTAGAAGAACTCAATCAAAACTGGGAAGTTTTAGCTGAACCAATTCAAACCGTAATGCGCCGCTATGGAATAGAAAAACCTTACGAAAAATTAAAAGAATTAACGCGAGGTAAACGAGTGACAGAACAGGCTATGCGTGAATTTATTGATAAGTTGGCTATTCCACAAGAAGAAAAATTACGTTTACAAAAATTAACGCCCGCTACTTATATTGGAGCTGCAGTGGAATTAGTAGAAAAGCTATCATAGGAATTTGGCTCTTTTTCCAACAATATTCTTTACAAGAACATAGCTTTTCTCTATAATTCTGCATCTGTGTTAGTCAGTCTAACAAATTTCTGGTTGGTGCTTGACCTATTCAAGCCCCATCCAAGACCGTAGGGGAGTAATCTTAATTATCCTACGTAGATGGTGAACAGAATAAGAATTTTTCTTGCTTCTGGGCGCCGAAGTCATCCTGGTCTTAGGATTAGGTAAATTAATTCCGAGTAATCGGAGTGTATTCAGGAGCTAAAAGCCAATGGCATTAAATCTTCAAGACAAACAAGCAATTGTTGCTGAAGTAAATGAAGCAGCCAAAGGTGCACTTTCAGCAGTAATCGCGGATTCTCGCGGTGTAACTGTTGAGAAAATGACTGAATTACGTAAATCAGCACGTGAAGCTGGCGTTACAATGCGTGTAGTTCGTAATACTTTATTACGTCGCGCAGTTGAAGGCACAGATTACGAATGCTTAAAAGATACGTTTGTAGGTCCAACACTTATCGCGTTCTCTAACGAACACCCGGGCGCAGCTGCTCGTTTGTTCAAAGAGTTTGCTAAAGCAAACGATAAGTTTGAAATTAAAGGTGCAGCCTTTGAAGGTAAAATCCAAGATGTTGAATTCTTGGCAACATTACCAACTTACGAAGAAGCGATTGCACGTTTAATGGGCACAATGAAAGAAGCTGCAGCAGGCAAACTTGCTCGCACCTTCGCGGCATTACGCGACAAATTACAAGAAGCAGCTTAATCATTAAGCGTTTCTTACTTCATCTAACTTTATTTATTTTAGGAATTGATTGTTATGTCATTAACTAACGAACAAATCATTGAAGCGATTGCTTCAAAAACTGTAACTGAAATCGTTGAATTAATCGCAGCGATGGAAGAAAAATTCGGTGTTTCAGCAGCGGCAGCAGTAGCAGCAGCTCCAGCAGCAGGCGGCGCAGCGGCAGCAGAAGAAAAAACTGAATTCGACGTAATTCTTGCAGCAGCTGGTGCTAACAAAGTAGCAGTAATCAAAGCAGTACGTGGTGCAACTGGTTTAGGCTTAAAAGAAGCTAAAGATTTAGTTGAATCTGCTCCAGCAGCATTAAAAGAAGGTGTTTCTAAAGAAGAAGCTGAAGCACTTAAGAAAGAATTAGAAGAAGCTGGTGCACAAGTAGAAGTTAAATAATTTCTATTTTAACCACTTTAAAATTCAGAAAACCGATGGGAAGCCATCGGTTTTTTCCTATCTACAAAGCCACAACTTCCTTAATTTAAAAACTTATCATATTCTCCTTTCTACGATAGAATATCTCCTATTATTGATAAATAAAGAGAAAATCTATGACTACAAAAGCATTAAGTGCGGTAATTTTAGCAGCCGGAAAAGGAACACGCATGTATTCCGATTTACCTAAAGTTCTACATACAATCGCTGGTAAACCAATGGTAAAACATGTAATTGATACTGCTCATCAATTAGGCGCAGAAAATATTCATTTAATCTATGGTCACGGTGGAGACTTAATGCGTACCCATCTTACAAATGAACAAGTAAATTGGGTATTACAAACAGAACAACTTGGTACTGCACATGCAGTTCAACAAGCAGCACCGTTCTTTAAGGATAACGAAAATATTGTTGTACTTTACGGCGATGCACCATTAATAACTAAAGAAACATTAGAAAAGTTAATTAAAACAAAACCAGAAAATGGCATTGCATTGCTTACCGTAAATTTAGATAACCCAACAGGCTATGGGCGAATTATCCGTGAAAATGGGAATGTTGTGGCAATTGTAGAACAAAAAGATGCAAATGCAGATCAACTAAATATTAAAGAAGTAAATACTGGCGTTATGGTATCCGATGGCGCAAGTTTCAAAAAATGGCTAGCTCGTGTAGGCAATAATAATGCTCAAGGCGAATATTACTTAACGGATCTTATTGCTCTCGCAAACCAGGATAATTGCCAAGTTGTTGCTGTACAAGCAACAGATGTCATGGAAGTTGAAGGCGCAAATAATCGCTTACAATTAGCCGCACTTGAACGTTATTTCCAAAATAAACAAGCCTCCAAGTTATTACTTGAAGGAGTAATGATCTACGATCCCGCTCGCTTTGACCTACGTGGAACATTAGAGCATGGAAAAGATGTGGAAATCGACGTTAATGTTATTATCGAAGGTAGTGTAAAACTCGGTGATCGCGTAAGAATTGGCGCAGGTTGCGTATTGAAAAATGTTGTTATTGGCAATGATGTAGAAATAAAACCCTATTCTGTTCTAGAAGATTCTGTAGTGGGAGAAAAAGCCGCAATTGGTCCATTTTCTCGTTTACGCCCAGGTGCAGAACTTGCAGCTGAAACGCATGTCGGTAACTTTGTAGAAATTAAAAAATCTACCGTTGGTAAAGGTTCTAAAGTAAATCACCTAACCTATGTTGGCGATTCAGAAATCGGCTCAAATTGTAATATTGGTGCGGGTGTCATCACCTGTAACTACGATGGCGCAAATAAATTTAAAACGATCATCGGTGATGATGTATTTGTGGGATCTGATACACAGTTAGTCGCACCAGTGAAAGTCGCAAGTGGCGCAACTATTGGTGCTGGGACAACAATTACACGTGATGTTGGCGAAAATGAATTAGTGATTACACGAGTTCCTCAACGCCATATTCAAGATTGGCAACGACCAACAAAGAAAAAATAAAATAGCATAAAATCCTACGTTTTATCGTAGGATTTTTTATAAACCGATTTTACAAATCGTAATTAAAGCTATATAAAAAATGACCGCACTTAATACCAATAATTTAAAAGCCAATTTGGGTTTTCTCTGATGTAGGCGATATAAAATTCGAGCTACCACCGCAAGAATAACAGGATAAATCCAAAAAAATATTGAGAATAAATTAACTTGCCAAGTTTCCAAGTTAGGATTTTTATCAAATGTAGTGGAAAGCAACAAAGCCATCGGACATAACAATACTGGAGCACAAAAAATAGCTAATCCCCAGGAAAATAAACTAAAACCACGAGGCAAAGATTGTCTTGTCATAATTTAAAAATTTTACAAATAAAAGATAATTACAATATAACAAATACTGTGATTATTAGAAAGTAACTCAAAATCAATAGACTTGAATAAAATGAAATGGCGCACCCGAAAGGATTCGAACCTTTGACCGCTCGGTTCGTAGCCGAGTACTCTATCCAGCTGAGCTACGGGTGCGTAGATGATGCTTTAATTATTCATGACCATTTTTAGAAGATAGAGCCGTTTTAAAATGGCGCACCCGAGAGGATTCGAACCTCTGACCGCTCGGTTCGTAGCCGAGTACTCTATCCAGCTGAGCTACGGGTGCAGAATAAATAAAACAAACAATGGCGGTGAGAGAGGGATTCGAACCCTCGATGGAGCTTTTTAACCCCATACTCCCTTAGCAGGGGAGCGCCTTCAGCCTGCTCGGCCATCTCACCACAATCGGTGTGAGCGGTATAATACGTTTTTTAGAAAATATGTCAAACCATTTTTTGAAAAACACACCTGTTTGAATATTTTATCTACACATTAAATATATTATTGAATAAAAATCTACTCATTATTCAAAAATACTAAAATCTTAGATATTGTTTCCCGTCTTAATTCATCTTGCTCAAATAACACCTCATGTTTAGCGTTCAATACAACTTTACATTGAGCATTCGGAAAAAGTGCGGTTAATTTTTCAAGATTTTTGTTATCTACGATTTTTTCTTTTTCGGCTTGTAAAATTAGGATTGGAATTTCAATCTTAGGAATAACTTTCGGCAAACGTTTAATTGCATTCAAACACAAATGCACCCAACGGAACGTTGGTCCGCCAAGATGAATTGCTGGATTTTTACGATTTATACGATTCATCCATTTCATTCTAGTTTTACAGAAACTTAGTTCATTGTATTCCAAATGGGCTTGTTGATAAGGCCCTTTACCAAAAACATAACACTCGCCTTGTCCTAAAGTATTCACCAGGGCAATAATCAATTCATCTCTAATAGGGTATTTTAAAGGAATACCGTAAAAGGGTGAAGAGAGCACTGCTTTATTAATGCTATGATCACAATTTGCCAAATAATACGTTGCAATCAATGCGCCCATCGAATGAGCAAGCAAATGCTGCGTGGAATAATTGAAAAGTGCGGTCACTTTTTCGATGATTTTCGTCATATCATAGACATAGAAACGAAATTCATCTAAATGCCCTTTTTCAGAATCCTTCAAAAAATGGGTTGAATAACCTTGACCACGGTGATCAAATAGCAACACATCATAGCCTTGATGATAAAAATCATAAGCTGGCTCCGACCATTTCAACATATTTTCAGCACGACCACTCACCAAAATCATCAATTTTCTATCCGCACTTTTAGCGTGTGTTAAATGACGATAAGCGATTTGAACATTATTTTTGCTAATGAAATATTGCGTTGGAAATTGATTGAAAAAAGATAACAGTTCGGTAAAGGCAAATTGAGTAAAGTTGGATTCTCGATTCATAAGTTTTTAGATGGGATACATAAACGCATACAAAAGAAAGAAAAAGTGCGTGAGATTTTACGTCACGCACTCTGCCAATTATGCCACCAATTGTTTTAAGATACGGCGAACTGGCTCTGCAGCACCCCATAATAATTGGTCACCCACAGTAAAGGCAGCCAAATATTCAGGCCCCATTGCCAATTTACGTAAACGCCCCACTGGCACGCTTAATGTACCTGTTACTTTCGCTGGCGTTAATTCACGTAATGTGGTTTCTTTGTCATTTGGAATCACTTTCACCCATTCGTTGTGAGACGCTAAAATTTGTTCGATTTCTTCTAATGGTAAGTCTTTTTTCAGTTTGATGGTGAACGCTTGGCTGTGGCAACGTAATGCACCAATACGTACACATAAACCATCAACAGGAATTGGATTGTCGCTTAAACCTAAGATTTTGTTGGTTTCTGCATAACCTTTCCATTCTTCTTTAGTTTGTCCTGTTTCTGGAAGAAGTTTGTCAATCCAAGGGATTAAACTACCACCTAATGCCGCACCAAAATTATCCGTTGGGAAGCTATCAGAACGCATTTCTGCAGTCACTTTACGTTCAATGTCTAAGATTGACGAAGCAGGGTCTTTTAATTCACTCGAAACCGCTTGTTCTAATAAGCCCATTTGTGAAAGTAATTCACGCATATTTTTTGCGCCAGCACCTGAAGCCGCTTGATAAGTTGCCACAGAAATCCATTCCACCAAATCTTTTTCAAATAGACCGCCGATAGCCATCAACATTAAGCTCACGGTACAGTTACCGCCCACGAAAGTTTTAATGCCTTTTTTTAAGCCTTCAGAAATCACGTGTTGGTTTACCGGATCAAGCACAATAATTGCATCATCTTTCATACGTAATGCAGACGCAGCATCAACCCAATAACCATCCCAACCTGTTGCTTTTAATTTTGGATAGACTTCATTAGTGTAATCGCCACCTTGGCAAGTCACGATAATGTCTAATTTTTTGAGTTCTTCAATATCGAATGCATTTTTAAGTTCGCCTGCATCCTTGCCACCAAATACAGGTGCTTTTTGACCTGCTTGTGAAGTTGTAAAAAATACGGGATTAAGATTCGCAAAATCATTTTCCTGCGACATACGATCCATTAATACGGAACCGACCATTCCGCGCCAGCCGATAAAGCCTACATTTTTCATTGTTGTTTCCTTAGTTTGTTGTGTTTGAATAGAATTATTAATTACAAGATAGCGTTAGCAAAATCAAGTATTTTTCATGGAAATTTACATTTTGCGAAAGAAATTAAATAAGAAATAAAAAAGAGCGGTCAATTTAAAAGAAAATTTAACTTGACCTCTCTTTTCTAGTTATCTACGTCAACACTTATCACGCCTTCTTCCGCTTTCAACAATGCATACGCATCTTTCAACATTGTGGAATCAATGGAAAAACAGCGAATTTGTAACCGCACTTCACCACTACTTTGATCTTTCACCTGTATATGTTCAATACGATACTGATTGTTTACTAACAATTGGGTGACTTTTCCAATGCTTTCCGCACCATTGACGAGAATATTGAATTTTGTCCGACGACGTTGTGATTTACGATGAACCCAACGTTGTACCAGCGGACTTAATCGAATAGAGACCAAAATCATCACAGTGGCGATAACCGCATCGAACACGAAACCTGCCCCAGCAGCAATACCGATCCCCGCAGAAGCCCAAATAATCGCCGCAGTGGTTAAACCTGAAATCGCATCATTTTTCTTATGCAAAATCACACCAGCACCTAAAAAACCGATGCCGCTAATCACTTGAGCCGCAAGACGCATCGGATCCGTACGAATATTTTCTGAAACTTGCGCATAATGCTCTGCGGCTTGAATCGAAACAATGGTTAGCACACAAGTGGTGACGGCAATAATGGCGCAAGTTTTCACGCCCACAGGTTTGCGCTTAAGCTCACGCTCTAAGCCAATAACACTACCAAGCACCATCGCCAATAGCATTTTGCTAAAAATAATCAAATGATAAGGATCGAAAAGTGCGGTCAAAAGTAAAGATGAATTTTCCATAATGATAAAAATAAGTCCGACATAATCGTTTATTCTACATCACTTAGCTTAAAATCTTTACCCTTTCAAGCCTTTAATTTATCGCCTTTCTTTCGAAAATTGAGTAAAATCTTGCGTTTGAAATTTTATAGAGCGAAAGAACGGTTATTTTTATGCAAAATTCAACCCCAAGCATTGGCTTTGTAAGCCTTGGTTGCCCAAAAAACTTAGTAGATTCTGAACGAATCTTAACGGAACTACGCACCGATGGTTACAACATTGTGCCAAGCTATGAAAATGTTGATTTAGTGATTGTGAACACTTGTGGCTTTATTGATAGTGCGGTGCAGGAATCACTCGAAGCGATTGGCGAAGCATTAGAAGAAAATGGGCGAGTTATCGTGACTGGCTGTTTGGGGGCAAAAGAAGACCAAATTCGTGAAGTGCATCCTAAAGTTTTAGAGGTCAGCGGCCCACACAGTTATGAAGCAGTGATGGCGCAAGTTCACAAATATGTGCAAAAACCAACACATAATCCTTACACCAGCTTAGTACCAAAACAAGGCGTAAAACTCACACCAAAACATTATGCCTATTTGAAAATCTCTGAAGGCTGTGATCACCGTTGTACGTTCTGCATTATTCCATCTATGCGTGGTGATTTGGAAAGCCGTTCTATTACGCAAGTTTTGGACGAAGCAAAACGTCTAGCCGAAGCAGGCGTAAAAGAATTGCTTGTGGTATCACAAGACACTTCCGCTTATTCCATGGATTTAAAACGCCAAGAGGGCGGAGTAAAAACGGCTTTCTGGAATGGCATGCCAATTAAAAATGATTTAATGACCCTTTGTAAACAGCTTGGCAAACTTGGCATTTGGGTTCGCTTACATTATGTGTATCCCTATCCACATGTGGATGATTTAATTCCATTAATGGCTGACGGCACGCTCTTACCGTATTTAGACATTCCATTACAACACGCCAGCCCGAAAATCTTAAAAGCAATGAAAAGACCGGGCAGCATTGACCGCACTTTAGAACGCATTAAACAATGGCGTGAAATTTGCCCAGATTTAACATTACGCTCCACCTTTATTGTAGGTTTCCCAGGCGAAACAGAAGAAGATTTCCAATTATTGCTCGATTTCTTAAAAGAAGCCCAACTTGATCGCGTAGGCTGTTTCAAATTCAGCCCAGTTGAAGGTGCACCTGCAACAGAGATGGCTGACCAAGTACTAGAAGATGTGAAAGAAGAACGTTTCCATCGTTTCATGCAATTACAACAAGAAATTTCTGCAAATCGTTTAAAACAAAAAATCGGCAAAACTCTTGATGTATTAGTAGATGAAATTGACGAAGAAGGCATTATTGGCCGCTCAAAAGCTGATGCTCCTGAAGTTGACGGGTTAGTTTATGTCGATAATTTAAGCGGAATCAATGTCAAAGTCGGCGACGTGATTAAAGTAACCATCACAAATTCTGATGAATATGATTTGTGGGGAAGTTGTTAAATAACAACAATCTTAACGAAATAAACAAAAAATCCATCTTCGTATTGAAGATGGATTTTTTCTTAGCCGAACACTTTTTCCAAGTGTGCTTGGTAGTCTGCTAAGTATTGTTTTACTTGTGGATTTTTAATCACATCGTTACATAAGAATGTCGGCAGACGGGTCAAGCCGATGAACTCGTTGAGTTTGTGGAAGTGCATATACAACGCATCCACGCCTTTGCCTTCGAAGAAGTCGCCTTCGCGAGTGAAGGCTTCAATCGGCGCATTCCAAGTAAGCGAAAGCATGTGTTTTTTGCCTTGTAACAAACCACCTGTGCCATAGCCTTCTGTCGGATTAACACGATGACGTCCATCACTGTGATAAAGCTTGCCGTGTCCATCGGTTAATACTTCGTCTATGTATTTTTTCACTGTCCAAGGCTCGTGCATCCACCAACCTGGCATCTGCCAAATCACGGCATCCATCCACAAGAATTTTTCGATTTCTGCTTCAACATCATAGCCGGCATCAATCACGGTTTCTTTTACATTGTGTCCAAGTGCGGTCAAAACTTCTTTCGCTTTTTTGTGAAGTGTGTGGTTCAACTCGCCATGTGAATGACCAAACTCTTTTCCACCGTCTAGTAATAAAATATTCATCTTTGCTCCTAAAATAAAGAATTCAAAAAGGGATTTTATTATGCTATTTTATACTTAAAAAGTGCAAAAATAAAAAAACTCTTTTGCGTTAAACAGAATAATAAAATGAAAACAACTTCTGAAGAATTAACGGTATTTGTACAAGTAGTCGAAAATGGCAGTTTTAGCCGTGCAGCCAAGCAGCTAGCGATGGCAAATTCTGCGGTAAGCCGCGTGGTGAAAAGACTAGAAGAAAAATTAGGCGTAAACCTAATCAACCGTACCACGCGACAACTAAGACTAACAGAAGAAGGTTCGCAATATTTTCACCGAGTGCAGAAAATTCTGCAAGAAATGGCTGCGGCAGAGGCTGAAATGTTGGCTGTAGACGAAATACCACAAGGCATACTACGCGTAGATTCCGCTATGCCGATGGTGTTACATCTGCTAGTGCCACTGTCAGCAAAATTCAACGAACGCTATCCACACATTCAACTTTCGCTAGTTTCTTCCGAAGGCTATATCAATCTAATTGAACGCAAAGTCGATATTGCCTTACGAGCTGGAGAATTGGATGATTCTGGGTTACGTACTCGTCATTTGTTTGATAGCCACTTCCGCGTAGTCGCCAGTCCAGAATACTTGGCAAAACACGGCACGCCGCAATCCACCGAAGATCTTGCCAACCATCAATGTTTAGGCTTCACCGAGCCTACTTCTCTAAATACATGGGCAGTTTTCGATGCTCAAGGAAATCCCTATAAAATCTCACCGCATTTTACCGCCAGCAGCGGTGAAATCTTACGGTCATTGTGCCTTTCAGGTTGTGGTATCGCTTGCTTATCAGATTTTTTGATAGACAATGACATCGCTGAAGGAAAATTAATTCCCTTACTTGTTGAGCAAACCTCCAATAAAACGCTCCCCTTCAATGCTGTTTACTACAGCGATAAAGCCGTCAACCTTCGCCTACGTGTGTTTTTAGACTTTTTAGTAGAAGAACTAAAGGGATAATTAAAATTCATAAGAATCAAATTTTAACGTCAATTTGCAAAAATACTTTAAAACCTGACCGCTCTTTTCCTCCTATCTTTTCATTTTGAGCTAGATTTTCTAACATCCTTTCAAAATCGCCCTCAATCTATCAAGTTGATTTTGTGTTTTTTCTTGTTTTTGTTCGGTGGTTAGTTTTGGTTTATCGCGTTCCCACAGTACATCATCATTGGGTAATTCAGCTAAAAATCGGCTCGGTTCTGGGCGAACTAATTCACCATATTGACGGCGCTCACGACATAAGGAAAAAGTGAGTTCTTTTTGCGCTCTTGTGATCCCCACATAAGCCAAACGGCGTTCTTCTTCCACGTTGTCTTCATCAATGCTAGTTTGGTGGGGCAAAATGCCCTCTTCCATACCGATCAAATAAACATAAGGAAATTCCAATCCTTTAGAGGCGTGCAATGTCATCAGTTGAACTTGATCGCTCTCATCATCATCTTCGCCTCGCTCCAACATATCCCGTAATGTCAGGCGGGTTACTACTTGATTAAGATTCATCGGCTCATTGGTTTCATTGCCTTTTAACATATCCGCAACCCAGTCAAATAACGTGGCAACATTCTTACTTTGCATTTCTGCCGCTTTAGGGCTTGTTGCGTATTCATACAAATATTCTTCGTAATGAATCGCGGATAACATTGAACGTAGCGCACGTTCTGGTTCAGAACGTTGAATTTCATCATTAAGTTCTACAATCCAACGGCCAAATTTTTGCAATGAATCATAGGCTTTTGGTGTAATGCGTTGAATAAGTTCAAACTCAAAAATAGCATCAAATAAACTGATGTGTTTTTCTTGAGCCAACTCTCCAAGTTTTTGTAACGTCGCGGTGCCAATTTCACGTTTCGGTGTATTCACAATACGCAGGAATGCGGCATCATCATCTTGATTCACCACCAAGCGCAAGTACGCCATCATATCTTTGATTTCTGCACGGGAGAAAAAAGAAGTACCGCCTGAAATTTTGTAAGGAATACGGTTTTGCATCAGTACTTTTTCGAGTAATCGGGATTGATGATTACCTCGATACAAAATCGCATAATCTTTATATTTGGTTTTACGGCTAAAACGATGGGCGATCAACTCGGCGACAATCCGCTCTGCTTCGTGTTCTTCATTTTTTGCTTCGATAACAAGCAATCTTTCCCCTTCGCCAATGGTTGAAAAAAGTTTCTTATTAAACACGTGGTCATTGTTATCAATCAAGATATTGGCGCAATGCAAAATGCGTTGGGTTGAACGGTAATTTTGCTCTAGCTTAATCACTTGCAAACGAGGGAAATCATCGCGTAAACGCACCATATTTTCTGGTCGTGCGCCACGCCACGAATAAATAGATTGGTCATCATCGCCCACCACAGTGAAACAAGCACGATCACCCACTAAAAGTTTAATCAGCTCATATTGACTGGTGTTGGTGTCTTGATATTCATCCACCAACAAATAACGAATTTTTGCCTGCCATTTTGACCGCACTTCTTCATTTTGCTTGAACAATAATGTCGGAAGCATAATCAAATCATCAAAATCAAGGGCGTTGTAGGCTCGAATTTGTGCGGCGTAACGCTCATAACATTTTGCAAAAGTTTGATATTTTGCATCACGCGCCAACGCAAATGCCTGTTTTGGCGAAATTAAATCGTTCTTCCAGTTAGAAATCACTGAAATTAACTCACGCAATAAATCCTTATCTTCTTTTAACACATCAGCGGTTAGCTCTTTTAACAACGCAAATTGATCATGTTCGTCAAACAAGGTCATATTTGATTTAAAGCCCAACGCTTTATATTCGCGCTTAATAATGTCAAAACCGAGCGTATGAAAAGTAGAAACAAGCAAGCCTTTGGATTGTTCTTTGCCAATGGAATGAGCAACACGCTCTTTCATCTCGCGTGCGGCTTTGTTGGTGAAAGTAACAGCAGCAATTTGTTTTGGAGAATAACCGCACTTTTCAATTAAATGGGCAATTTTATTAATGATTACGCGAGTTTTGCCTGAGCCAGCACCAGCAAGCACAAGACAAGGGCCTGTCGCATATTCAACGGCTTGTTGTTGTTGAAGATTGAGTTTCATAAGAATTATTGAGTCCACGCATAGGGCAGTAATACAGTGTCTAATAAAAATGAGAGAGGCAAATCTAAGATTGGAAATCCCCATTGTTGAGCCATTTCAAGATCATAAGCAGCCCCAGCATAGGCGGTATATTTTTCTGTGGGATCGATAAGTTTAATCACGGAACCACAACCAGATAAAGCGATAAGTGCGGTCAAAAAAATAAAGGTTTTTATCATCGTGCTTTTAACGCATTAAACACAGACACAGGTACTAGCTCAGCAACATCACCACCATGCAAATAAATTTCACGCACAATGGTGGAAGAAACAAACGCCCATTTTTCTGCTGGTGGGAAAAACAGACTATCTACGCCTTTTGTGAGTAAACGATTAAGCGCAGCCAATTGAAGTTCATATTCAAAATCTGTTGTCGTGCGTACGCCGCGAATAATGGCGGAAATATTGTGCTGTTTAATCACATTTGCCAACAAATCAGAAAAACCAAACACCTCAACATTGGATAAATGCGCAACAGATTGACGAACAAGCTCCACACGCTCATCCAAAGAAAATAGTGGCTTTTTGCTTGGGCTGTTCGCCACCGCCACTAAAACACGAGGAAAAATCACCGCACTTCTTTCAATAATGTCTAAATGACCGTTCGTAATCGGGTCAAAAGTACCGGGATAAATCACGCTCGTCATACATTGCGCTCCAAATAAGGTTTTAATAAATCTAACAAACGCTGTAATGCCCCTCGGTTTTCCATCAGCACCTCATAGCCTGCATTGCCTAAACGTTCGCTCGCTTCTTTTGAATTTAATAAGGCTTCTACCGCACGTTCTAAGGCATCTGCTGTGGAATTAACTTCCAGCACACCTTGTACTTCCACCAACATTCGAAATATCTCAGGGAAATTGAAAGTATGCTTGCCAGTAATCACTGGCATTTTAAATGCAAGAGGTTCCAGTGGATTGTGTCCACCATGTTTCACAAGGCTTCCACCCACAAAAGCAATATCAGAAACGCCATACATCAACATCAGTTCACCCATGCTATCACCCAAAATCACTTGAGTATTCTCATTTGGTAACTCATTTGTCGAACGGCAAATAAATTGGAATTTTTCCTTTTTAAGTAAATCAGCCACCACATTAAAACGCTCTGGATGGCGCGGAACGAGCAATAACAATAAATTTGGGTATTTTTCCAATAATTGACGATGTGCTTGTAAGATAATTTGCTCTTCGCCTTCATGGGTACTCGCAGCAATCCAAATCGGATGATTTTTTACCCAAAGTGCTCGTAAAGCATCAATCTTTTCGCGTAACTCATCCGTGATGGCAAGATCATATTTAATATTGCCCGTCACCTTCAATTTATCTTTGCGATAACCTAAACCCAAATAACGATTGCTACTAATTTTGTCTTGAGGTGCAATTAAATCAATTTGTGAAAACATATTTTGCAAACGCGGTTTAATTTTTCCATAACGACGCGCAGAACGGGCAGACAAGCGTGCATTTGCCACCACAAAAGGGATGCCACGGCGAGAAAATTGTTGGATTAAATTTGGCCAAAGTTCGGTTTCAATCACAATACAAAGTTTTGGCTGAACAAAGTCAATAAAACGATTAATGGCACAAGGTATGTCATAAGGCAAATAGCAATGGAAAACGCTATCGCCAAAAGCCGCTTTGACACGATCAGAACCCGTAGGGGTAACTGTAGTGAAAGTAATAGGTAAGTGCGGGTAATTTTGTTGGAGTTTTTGCACAAGTGGCGTAGCAGCAATAACCTCGCCCACTGATGCCGCATGAATAACAATACCACCAGTTTCAGGCGGTGTCAGTAAAGCATAAAAACCATAACGCTCACCAAGCCTTTTTCGGTAATTCGGTGCCTTAAATCCGCGTAGCCACATAAAGAGTAGCACTAACGGTTGAATCAGATACATCAAGCTCGTATAAAAAAAACGCCACATAAATGAAATTCGGTTATACTTGAAAAGATTTCGGCTAGTATAGCAAAAAAAGGATTGAAAATATGCCTACAATTAGCGTTGCGATGATTGTAAAAAATGAAGCACAAGACCTCGCCAATTGCTTAGACACCGTAAAAGATTGGGTGGATGAAATTATCATTCTAGATTCCGGTAGCACAGATAACACTAAAGAAATTGCGCTCAGTTATGGGGCGAAATTCTATGAAAATAGCAACTGGCCGGGCTTTGGTAAACAACGCCAATTAGCTCAACAATATGTAACCAGTGATTATGTACTCTGGTTAGATGCAGACGAACGCGTTACACCCAAGCTACAACAGGCTATTTTAAGTGCGGTTAAAAATGATCGAGAAAATACCGTTTATGAAATTCCACGAGTGAGTGAAGTCTTTGGACGTGAAATTCGCCATTCAGGATGGTATCCAGATTATGTGATTCGCCTCTATCGCACAAACTATGCGCAATATAACGATTCATTGGTACATGAAAAAGTCGAATTTCCTGCTGGGACAAAAGTAGAAAAATTGACAGGTGATTTAGAGCATTTCACTTATAAAAGCATTCATCATTATCTAGTGAAATCCGCAGGTTATGCAAAAGCATGGGCAGACCAACGTCAAGCTAAAGGAAAAAAAGCGACACTTTGGCAAGGAATCACACATGCGCTCGGTTGTTTTGTGAAGATGTATTTGTTAAAAGCGGGTTTTTTAGATGGCAAACAAGGATTTTTATTAGCGGTTTTATCAGCGCATTCAACCTTTGTAAAATACGCTGATTTATGGGAGCGCGATCAGCATAAACACTAGCGAGTTTTGCAAGGACAATCATTTAAATGATCGTCCACCAATCCCATAGACTGCATAAAAACATAACACGTGGTTTCGCCAACAAAGACGAAACCATGTTTTTTTAAGGCTTTAGAAAGTGCTTTAGATGCTTCTGTTTTAGCTGGCACAGTTCGCAAATCAGGCACATCATTGACAATCGGTTTATGATTCACAAATGACCAAATAAAATCACTGAAATTTTCACCGCACTTTTCCATCTCCAAATAAGCTTTCGCATTTTTGACAATGGCCTCTAACTTGGCTCGATGGCGAATTAATCCTGTATTTTGCATGCAAGCATCAATATCAAGTGCGGTCATTTTTGCAATTTTTTTCGGATCAAATTGATGAAAAGCCATACGGTAAGATTCACGTTTTTTCAAAACTGTAATCCACGAAAGCCCCGCTTGCTGCCCTTCCAAACAAATTTTTTCAAATAGCTTTTGGCTGTCGAATTCAGGCTTTCCCCATTCTTTGTCATGATAATCAATATAAATAGGTTGTTCACCAACCCAAGGGCATCGAGTAATCATAACATCGCCTTTTTAAGCTGCTCATAAACGGCGACAAAATCTGGCATTACGCCTCGCCACAAATGGAAAGAATGTGCTGCTTGCGCGACCAACATTCCAAAGCCATCGCTAACGTTGGTTAAACCCAAACTTTTGCATAATGCAATAAATGGCGTGTCTGCGCCTTTCGCATATTGCATATCATAAAAAGCTGAGCCTAATTTTAAAATTTCAGCATCAACTGGAGCAGTTCCACCACTTAATCCAGCTGAAGTCGCATTAATCACCAAATCATAAGTTTGTAGCGGAATAGAATCCATTGAGGCAGCTTGAATATTGCCGTAAGGCTTAAATCTTTCAGCTAATTCTTTGGCTTTCGAAAAAGTGCGGTTAGCAAGAACAATATTTTGTTGAGCTTGTAAAAGTGGCAATAATACGCCTTTTGTTGCTCCTCCCGCTCCTAACATTAATATACGCTGATTTGGGTGAAGCCAATTTAAACGTTGTAAATCTGTCACCAAACCGATCCCATCAGTGTTATCCGCATAAAGCTTTCCATCATCGAGTTTTTTTAGCGTATTGCAGGCTTCCGCCAGTTTTGCTCGTTGGCTATATTCGTCTGCCAGTAGATAAGCTCGTTCTTTAAAAGGCGAAGTAATATTGCAACCTTTCGCCCCCTCATCGAAAAATGCCAAAAGCTGTTGTTCAAAAGCATCAAGATCGCCTAATTTTGCAATGTATTCTATGGTTTGATGGGTTTGTGCTGCTAACTGACTTTGAATTAATGGCGATTTACTTTGCACAATCGGATTGCCCCACACAGCATAAAGATCCATAAATTATCCTTGTCTAAAAAGTTGATTTGTGCGCAAGTCTCGAATTTCTGATGGATTACGCGCATCTCCCACAATTTCATCTAATACTGGAAAATCCGCACCGAATTGTAACCGCACTTCATCGGAGGTGCGGCAAGGTGGCTCTCCTGTTAGGTTTGCACTCGTTGAAGTTAATGTAAAACCCGTGAGTTCACATAAGGCTTTCACAGATGGGTGATCGCACAAACGTATTGCAATGCTATCAAATTTGCCTGTGAGAAAATGCGGAGTGGTGGATTTAGCTGGCACAATCCAAGTAGTTGGGCGTTCATATTTACCTTGCAGGCGAAAAAGCTGTTCATCGTTAATCTGCTCAAAATCGACAAAAGGACGGAAAAAATCCAAGCTAGGCGCCACTAAAATCAGCCCTTTTTCCACTGGGCGTTGCTTTAAATCAAGTAATTTTTTTACCGCACTTTCACTTTGCGGATTACATCCCAAGCCAAATACAGCTTCAGTGGGATAAGCGACCACTTGATTTTGTCGAAGGGCCTCAGCGATTTGTTCTCTATTCATTTTACTCTTTTACTTTTATTGCTCAAAAATATAACGGCAAGTTTTATTTGCACACTGGAAAATTTGTTTTTCCCCATCTTCGACTTTTAACAAAGAAAGTGGGAAATGGCACATTGGGCAAGGCACGGTATAAGGCTTGGCAGGCAAAGAAAATTTACATTTAGGGAAATTATCACAGCCGTAAAAAATTTTTCCTTGGCGACCTCGACGAGAAATCAAATGCCCCGTTTTACATTCAGGACAAGTAATTTTTTCCTCAGATTCAGATTCTTCCCGCACCACAAAATCACATTCAGGATAATGGCTACAACCAATAAACATCCCAAAACTGCCTTGTTTCAACTGCAATAAATTACCGCACTTTGGGCAAATTTCATCAAGTGTTTTTAATACTTTATGCTCCGCCCGTTGCAAAGGACGCAAATAATCACATTCAGGATAAGCAGAGCAACCTAAAAACAGCCTTTTTTTGCCTTGTTTAATTTGTAAAGGCGCACCACATTGAGGGCAATATTCCTGTTGTTTGCTATGATGAAAAAGGCTTTGATTCATAATCTATCCTTATGCTTGAAGCATTTCTTCCAATTCTTCCTGTGCGGTCATCCATTCCGTTTCGACATCATCTAATGCTTTCTTCACATCCACTTGTTGAGCCAAAAGTGCGGTCAATTTTTCTTTATTTTCGGCATTATATAATTCGGCATCGGCCAGTTGATTTTCTATGTTCGCAAGCTCAGAAGAAAATTTATTCATTTTTTCTTCTAATTGCGTGATTTTTTTACGTAATGGCGCAGTTTGTTGGCGTAACTCTGCTTCACGGCGTTTTTGTTCCTTACGATTTTGAACCGAATTTTCATTATCGCCAACGTTTTCCGAAACTTTATTTTCAGATGTGCTATTTTGTTCATTCAGCCACTTTTGATAGTCTTCTAAATCGCCTTTAAATTCTTCCACTTTTTTATCGTGAACCAAATAAAATTCTTCCACGGTATTACGTAATAAATGACGATCGTGAGACACCACCACCAAAGAACCTTCGTAATCCACCAACGCTTCCGTTAATGCCTGACGCATATCCAAATCCAAATGGTTAGTTGGTTCATCAAGTAATAACAAATTCGGGCGTTGCCAAACAATCAAAGCCAACACCAAGCGGGCTTTTTCTCCTCCAGAAAAAGATTTCACTGCTTGATTTACTTTATCACCGTGGAACGCAAAACTGCCCAAATAATCTCGAACCTGTTGCTCCGTTTGCTCAGGTGCGAGTTTTTGCATATGCCACAGAGCAGACTCGTCTGCGCGCAAAGTATCTAATTGATGCTGAGCAAAATAGCCAAGTTGCACGCCTTTAGCTAATTGTACTGTACCGGAAAGAGCGGTGAGCTCGCCGGCTAACAATTTGATTAAGGTTGATTTTCCTGCACCATTTTTCCCGAGCAAACCAATGCGCGAACCCGGTACTAAATTCAGCTTAATTTTACTTAAAATTTCTACCGCACTTTCACCGTTGCCATAACCTGCGCTCGCCTGCTCAATCATCACTAAAGGATTCGGCAAGGATAGTGGTGGACGGAATTCAAAAGTAAAAGGATTATCCACATAAGCCGGTGCAATCAGTTCCATACGCTCTAAGGCTTTCATGCGGCTTTGTGCTTGTTTGGCTTTGGTCGCTTTGGCTTTAAAGCGGTCGATATATTTTTGTAAATGAGAGATCTTTTGTTGTTGCTGACGATACATCGCTGTTTGTTGAGCCAGTTTAGTTGCTCGTTGCACTTCAAAGGAAGAATAATCACCCGTGTATTCGTTGAGTTTCTGGTTTTCGATATGGAGAATTTTCGTCACAATCGGATCGAGAAAATCACGGTCGTGAGAAATTAATACCAAGGTGCCTTGATATTGTACTAACCAACGTTCTAACCAAATAACCGCATCCAAATCCAAATGGTTCGTCGGTTCATCAAGTAATAATAAATCTGACGGACAAAGCAGAGCTTGCGCCAAATTCAAACGCATCCGCCAACCGCCCGAAAAAGCCTTCACTGGCTGGCTGGCTTCTTCTTGACTAAATCCTAAACCATGCAATAAAGAAGCTGCGCGAGATTGAATTGTCCACGCATCCAAGGTTTCTAATTGCCCGTGAATACGCGCAATCGCATGGCCATCATTACGTTCATTGGCTTCATTAAGTTCCTGCTGCAAACGGCAATATTCACGATCCCCTTGAATCACATAATCAATGGCGGGAATATCCAATGCAGGCGTTTCTTGATTCACCCAAGAGACCCGCCAATTTGCTGGATAATTTATCTCTCCGCCCTCTGGCGTTAATTCTTTTTTTAATAAGGCAAAAAGCGAAGATTTTCCACAACCATTCTTCCCCACCAAACCGACTTTTTGCTTGGGGTTAATCGTAGCAGAAGCATTTTCGAGAAGTTCCGTTTGCCCTCGTTTTAAGGACAGATTACTAAATACAATCATTGTTGAAATACATCTTAATTTAACGCAAATAAACCGTATTCTACAGAATATATAAAACAGAACAAAATTTAGTTAAAAGACATTTTTTATTGTTTTTCAATCAAACTCTATTTCCCCTCTTTATTAAACAATAACGGAGGATATTTTGAAAAAATTTCTATTTACCCCCTAACATTTAGCCTTTTCTCTATTATTTACTCTGCCACTTTATTCTCATATTGCAAATTCTTCTCCTTCTACTACAGGTGAAGGTAATCTTGTTACGGGAAAAAATGGCGTCATAACTGGTTATAATAATACTGTGACAGCAACAAATGGCTTGACGCAAACTATTGCTGAAAAAACTGCTGCAGAAAAAGAAATTTCTAATATAGACACAAAGATTGAAGTGAATGAAAAAACACAAAATTATCTTAATAATAGAATTAGTGAGCTAACTAGAATAATCAATCAAATAGGTAGAAAACCTATAATTTAAGTTCAATTGTGTAGAGCTGACTCATAATAAAATCTACACCTCAATTCTTGGTTTGTTTAGCCCAACTTTTGGGAAATAGTTCCAAATTCACCGTACTCTTTTATATAGCTAAGATAAAAAAGGAGCATCAAATGATGCTCCTAAAATTTAAATCTAACTTAAGCGTGCTCTTCCGCTTTTTCAACCGTTCCTTTGACAGTCAAACAAATTTCCGTTGAAATCAAATGAGAAAGCGTTGAGGCCAAATATTCTATTTTTTCAAGATTGCCATTGCCTGATTCATCAAAATAACCTTGCTCTTTCAAATTTGCAATGAACATAGAAAAGACGGCTTTATCAAAGAACTCTGGAGCGTTAATACCATGCAATACAGATAAACGTTGTGCAACAAGTTGACTTTCTTTCTCAAGTTCTGCACGTGAAATATCTGGTTGTTTTTGCAAAATTGTCACCGTAATGTAGTAACGCTGCAAGATTTCACGCATTCCCGCAGACCAAAGTTGTAAAATACGTACTTTCGATTTATTGATAGATAAGAAATTATCATTAGAGTTAATCACCTGTTGGCACGCAAATTCATCAATAATTTGGTGAATTTGAGTTTTTAACTCTTCTTCACTAAAGTGCAAGAATAACTCGCCTTTTAAGAACGGATAAATCTTGCCAACAGCTTCGACTAATAAATCTTTTTGAATAGCCTCATAATGCAAAATGATGCTTGCAACTAAAGATGGCAATACAAATAAGTGTTGAATGTTATTGCGATAGTAAGTCATCAACACGGCCGATGCGCGTTCTAAACGCACAATTTCCCCAAAGTTATCCTTTTCAACTAACACGCCAACACGATCAAGCGTTAGTACATGATTTAACATCATTTCAGGCGTGGCCGTTGGCAATACAACATCTTCGGAATAAGGCACGTTTTGTAGTAATTGTTGGTAACTCGCAAGTTGTTCTAAAAGTTGCTCACGAGAAAGTGCACGCTGACGAGAAGATAGTAATGCCGTCCCAACTAAATTCATTGCATTTACAGCGGCAGCTTTATTAATGTTCACCATCACTTGTTTTGATATAGAATCAACTGCAGGGGCAAACCATTGTGGTTTTTCTTCGTGATTTTGCTCTTTCCAATCAGGAAAATGTTGATTCAAGTAGTTGGAAAGTGTAATTGGCTCACCAAAATTCACAAAACCTTGACCAAGATTGCGTAATTTTTTTATTACTCGAATAACCAAACCTGCATTTTCTTTTTCTTTCGCTGCACCACGTAATTCTTTTGCGTAAGTATCCACCTCTAATACGTGCTCATAGCCTACATAAACAGGCACAACGGAAATTGGGCGAGTTTGATTGTGTTGCAACGCTTGGAGTGTCATCGACATCATACCTGTTTTTGGCGCAAGTAAACGACCAGTACGCGAACGACCACCCTCAATAAAATATTCTACCGAATAACCACGGTGGAATAACTCTGATAAATATTCGCGGAAAATGGCGGAATATAATCTGTTTCCCTTAAAAGTGCGGCGAATAAAGAATGCCCCCCAACTGCGGAACATTCGCCCCACAGGCCAGAAGTTTAAATTAATTCCTGCTGCAATATGCGGCGGAACAAGTCCTTGATGATAAAGCACATAAGAAAGCAATAAATAGTCGATATGACTACGGTGGCAAGGCACATAAACAATCTCATGACCTTCAAGTGCTAATTTACGTACGCGATCTGCATTTTGCACATCAATACCAGAATAAAGTTTATTCCAAAGCCAACGTAAAAAACGATCCACTGCTCGTAAACTTGAATGACTTACATCAGCAGCAATTTCATCCAAAATCTTATGCGCTTCTTTTTGGGCTTTTTCAATACTGATATTTTTCGATTTTGCTTCATCTTCAATCGCACGTTGAATCGCTTCTGATTGCAATAATTTATTAAACATAGCTTGGCGATTCGGTAAACGCGGGCCTGTGGCAGAAATACGCTGTTTAGCAAAATGCATTTTTGCAACTCGAGCCAATTTTTGTGCAATTTTTTCATCGGAACCATGCTCATTCACCATATAACGTAATGAAACGGCTTGAGAAAAACGTACAAAAGTATCACGTCCAAACCAAATAGCAGCAAAAGTTTTTTGCATGCCATTTAACAAACGCAAGTTAGGCAAACCGGATTTATCTTCATGCCCAGGAGAACGCCCCCAAAGGACGGAAACTGGAATAAGTTGTACATCTAAACTCTCAGAAGTACGGTGTAATTCGAGATATTTATTGAAGATCGTGGTGGTTTCATCTTTCGCACCTTTCGATTTAAAAATGCGGCGTCCCTCATCTAAATACACATAACGAGGCAACTTCACTCCATCAATTTCATTTTTCTCAGCAGGATCAGGCAAACCGAGCGCCAAACAATTTCGACGGAAAATAACGAAATCGGTTTGAGAGGTATAAGGCAAAACATAAACAACAGGTTGGTGAACATTGAGGGAAAGCTCTTCTATCGGATTGGCTGGAATTGGATTATTTTTCACTAATACTGACAGAGGCAAGCTCAATAATTGACGATACATATTTACAAAATTTGCCATGATAAATTTTCTCTTTGTTGTAAATTTGAAATATTTTAACACATCCGATCTCAACCGCTTTAAAAAATTTAGTGACAGAATGTGACCTAATACACAGATTTTAAAAATAACTATTGCAACTTCACACAATCTGTATACAATACCAGTAATCTGTATTTAAAAACAGGAGTGTATATGAGACCATTAACAACACGCCAACAAGAAGTGTTGGATTTATTAAAACGTCATTTAGAAACAACAGGCATGCCACCAACACGAGCCGAAATCTCTCGAGAATTAGGCTTTAAATCACCTAATGCAGCAGAAGAACATTTAAAAGCGCTTTCACGCAAAGGTGCGATTGAAATTATTCCAGGCGCATCTCGCGGTATCCGCATTTTAGACAATAGCACAAATGAAGAATTTGATGGTTTACCGCTCGTGGGGCGCGTAGCTGCTGGAGAACCGATTCTTGCAGAACAACATATCGAAGCAACTTATCGCGTAGATGCCGATATGTTTAAGCCACAAGCAGATTTCTTACTCAAAGTTTATGGTCAATCCATGAAAGACATTGGTATCTTAGATGGTGATTTATTAGCTGTACATAGCACCAAGGATGTACGTAATGGACAAATTGTCGTAGCCCGTATTGAAGATGAGGTGACGGTAAAACGCCTTGAGAAAAAAGGCTCTATCATTTATCTACACGCAGAAAATGAAGAATTTGATCCAATCGTGGTAAATCTTGAAGAACAAGAAAACTTTGAAATTGAAGGTATTGCAGTAGGGATCATTCGCAATAATGCTTGGATGTAATCTGAGTAAACTAGCGAATAAAGTGCGGTAAAAATTTCCTGTGTTTTACCGCACTTTTCTTAATCTAAAATTCTGAATTTGCCATTCTTTTTACCGCTCTCTATAATGCAATCAATCTTGAATTTAAATAAAGGATGGAAAAATGCAGTTTTCCAAAATGCACGGATTAGGCAACGATTTTGTTGTGGTTGATGGTGTTACTCAAAATGTTTTTTTTACGTCAGAAACCATTCAACGCTTAGCTGATCGCCACCGTGGAATTGGTTTTGATCAGCTTTTGCTTGTTGAACCACCTTATGATCCCGAACTCGACTTTCACTATCGCATTTTCAATGCCGATGGAAGTGAAGTTTCACAATGCGGAAATGGTGCCCGCTGTTTTGCTCGTTTTGTGACATTAAAAGGGCTAACTAACAAAAAAGACATCGCGGTTAGCACGCAAAAAGGCAATATGGTTCTAACGGTAAAAGACGATAACCAAATTCGTGTGAATATGGGCGAACCTATTTGGGAGCCAGCAAAAATTCCATTTACCGCAAATAAATTCGAGAAAAATTACATTCTGCGGACGGACATTCAAACCGTCTTATGTGGTGCCGTTTCAATGGGCAATCCTCATTGTGTTGTGCAAGTAGATGATATTCAAACAGCAAATGTTGAACAACTTGGTCCTTTGCTAGAAAGTCATGAGCGTTTTCCTGAGCGTGTTAATGCTGGTTTTATGCAAATCATCAATAAAGAGCATATTAAACTTAGAGTTTATGAACGTGGTGCAGGAGAAACGCAAGCCTGTGGAAGTGGAGCTTGTGCAGCTGTTGCAGTTGGAATTATACAAGGTTTATTGAGCAATCGAGTTCAAGTCGATTTGCCTGGCGGTTCATTAATCATTGAATGGAATGGCGTTGGTCATCCACTTTATATGACTGGCGAAGCAACCCATGTATATGATGGTTTTATAACCCTTTAATCTTCTTATCCCCATTTAATTCTTAAAGATGGGGATTTTATTTTCAGCTAGCGCAAACGTTTTCGTTTCTAAAAATATCCTTTATAATACCCCTCGATTTTCATTTCTATCCTCATAAAGGACCCCCTTATGTTTCAAACTTTTCGTGGCTCACCCGCCCTTTCTGAATTCCGTATTCAAGGCTTAATGCAAAAATTCCAACAAAATCAATTACCGGTGAAATCGGTTTATGCGGAATATTTGCATTTTGTGGAATTAAATCGACCGCTTGTTAGCGAGCAGGAAACTAAGTTAAAAGCGTTGTTACATTACGGTCCAACCCTGACAGAGCATGAAGCCAAAGGTGAAACTTTTATCGTGATTCCACGCGTCGGCACGATTTCTTCTTGGTCTTCTAAAGCGACAGATATTGCGCATAACTGTGGTTTAAATGAAGTGGAGCGCATTGAACGTGGTTTGGCATATTATTTTGAGTTAAGCCAACCGCTTGATGAGAAAACAACAGAAAAATTGACCGCACTTTTACACGATCGAATGATGGAAACGGTGGTGCGTCGTCCTGAAGATGCTGAGATTTTATTCCGTCATCAAGATCCGAAACTGTTTAAAACCGTGGATATTTTAAAAGGTGGACGCGAAGCATTAGTGACAGCCAACGTAGAATTAGGCTTAGCACTAGCAGAAGATGAAATTGATTATTTGGTAGAAAATTTCACCCAATTAGGCCGCAATCCGCACGATATTGAACTTTATATGTTCGCACAAGCCAACTCTGAGCACTGCCGCCATAAAATCTTTAATGCAGATTGGATTATTGACGGCAAAAAACAGGACAAATCCCTGTTTAAAATGATTAAAAATACCTTTGAGAAAACCCCTGATTTCGTGCTTTCAGCCTATAAAGATAATGCTGCGGTAATGGAAGGCTCAAAAGTCGGCCGTTTCTTTGCCGATCAAGATGGGCAATATCGTTACCACAATGAAGATGCACATATCTTAATGAAAGTGGAAACCCACAACCACCCAACGGCGATTTCGCCATTCCCAGGTGCTGCAACAGGTTCAGGCGGTGAAATTCGTGATGAAGGTGCAACGGGTCGAGGAGCCAAACCGAAAGCAGGTTTAACCGGTTTCTCCGTATCAAACCTTGTCATTCCAAACTTTGAGCAACCTTGGGAAAATCCACTCTCCAAACCAAACCGTATCGCTTCAGCCTTAGATATTATGATTGAAGGCCCACTAGGTGGCGCGGCATTCAACAATGAATTTGGTCGTCCTGCCTTATTGGGTTATTTCCGTACCTATGAAGAGAAAGTCAACAGCTTCAATGGCGAGGAAGTGCGTGGTTATCACAAGCCGATTATGTTAGCGGGTGGTATCGGTAATATTCGTGGCGAACACGTTCAAAAAGGTGAAATTCCAGTTGGTGCGAAATTGATCGTATTAGGTGGCCCTGCCATGAACATCGGCTTAGGTGGTGGCGCAGCGTCTTCGATGGATAGCGGTAAATCAAAAGAAGATTTAGATTTTGCCTCTGTACAACGCGAAAACCCAGAAATGGAACGCCGCTGCCAAGAGGTGATTGACCGCTGCTGGCAATTAGGTGATGAAAACCCAATTCTTTTTATTCACGATGTGGGCGCGGGCGGTTTATCCAACGCGATGCCTGAATTGGTCCACGATGGCGAACGTGGCGGTAAATTTGATTTACGCTCTATTCTTTGCGATGAAAAAGGGATGTCGCCATTGGAAATTTGGTGTAACGAATCGCAAGAACGTTATGTCTTAGCGGTTGCGCCAGAAAAACTCGAATTATTTACCGCACTTTGTGAACGTGAGCGTGCGCCATTTGCTGTCATTGGTGAGGCAACGGAAGAGAAACATTTAACCTTGCACGATAGCCATTTCGACAATAACCCAATTGATTTACCAATGAATGTGTTATTAGGCAAAACGCCGAAAATGACCCGTGAGGTTTCGTCAAAAACCGTCGAAAACCGACCGTTTGCAACGGAAAATATTCAATTAAAAGAAGCTTTCCATCGCGTATTACGCTTACCGGTGGTGGCAGAAAAAACTTTCTTAATCACCATTGGCGACCGTTCGGTAACCGGTATGGTGGCACGTGATCAAATGGTCGGCCCATGGCAAATTCCCGTATCTGATGTAGCCGTGACAACCGCGTCATTAGACAGCTATCACGGCGAAGCCATGGCAATGGGCGAGCGCGCACCCGTGGCATTATTAGACTTCGGGGCTTCTGCACGTTTAGCGGTAGCAGAATCCATTACCAACATTGCAGGCACCAACATTGGCGATATTAAACGCATTAAACTTTCTGCAAACTGGATGTCTGCAGCGGGTCATGGCGGTGAAGATTCTGGCTTATATGAAGCGGTGAAAGCCGTAGGGGAAGAACTTTGCCCTGCATTAGGCATTACCATTCCTGTCGGTAAAGACTCCATGTCGATGAAAACCACTTGGGAAGAAAATGGCGAGAAAAAATCAGTTACCGCTCCGCTTTCTTTAGTGATTTCATCTTTTGCTCGCGTGGAAGATGTCCGCAAAACCGTGACACCTCAATTACGTACAGACAAAGGCGCAAGCCGTTTATTGTTGATTGATTTAGGCGAAAGAAAAAATCGCTTAGGCGCGACCGCACTTGCGCAAGTGTATAAACAATTAGGTGACAAACCAGCCGATGTGGTGAACGTAGCCAAACTGAAAAACTTCTTCGATGCAATGCAAGCATTGGTGGCAGAGCGTAAATTATTGGCTTACCACGACCGTTCAGACGGTGGTTTAATTACCACACTTGCAGAAATGGCATTTGCGGGTAACTGTGGTATAGATGTGGATATTTCTGCATTAGGCGATAATGATTTAGCCGTGTTATTCAATGAAGAATTAGGTGCGGTAATCCAGGTATCAGAAAGCGAATTAAGTGCCGTGCGCGAAGTATTAAAAGGGCATGACTTGCTTGGTTTAACTTATGAACTCGGTTCTGTAAGCTTAGAAGATCGTTTTGAAATCACGCGCGGTAGCAAAAAACTATTAAGTGAAAAACGCTCTGAATTACGCGGCATTTGGGCAGAGCTCACTCACCAAATGCAACGATTACGTGATAATCCAGAATGTGCCGACCAAGAATTTGAAGCGAAAAAAGCAACAGACAATAAAGGTTTATCTGCTCACTTAACTTATGATGTGAATGAAGATATTGCTGCGCCGTACATCAGCAAAGGCGTGAAACCAAAAGTAGCCGTATTGCGTGAACAAGGCGTAAACAGCCACGTTGAAATGGCAGCAGCTTTTGATCGTGCAGGCTTTGCGGCGATTGATGTTCACATGAGTGATTTAATGACAGGCCGTTACAACTTAAACGATTTCAACGCAATGGTGGCCTGTGGTGGCTTCTCTTACGGTGACGTATTAGGCGCGGGCGGCGGCTGGGCGAAATCCATTTTATTTAACCCACAATTACGCGATCAATTTAGCCAATTCTTCGCCAATGAAAACACCCTTTCATTAGGGGTATGTAATGGCTGTCAATTTATCTCCACCCTTGCGGAAATTATCCCAGGTGCAGAAAACTGGCCACGTTTCGTGCGTAATAAATCAGAACGCTTTGAAGCGCGTGCCGCGATGGTGAAAATCAACGACACCAACTCATTGTGGTTTAAAGGCATGGCAGGTTCACATATGCCGATTGCCGTTTCTCATGGTGAAGGACGCGTAGAATTCAAAACACCTGAGAATTTGACCGCACTTCAAGCGCAAAACTTGATTGTGGCGCAATATATCGACAGCCATTTAAACGTGACTGAAACTTATCCAGCCAACCCAAATGGCTCGGTATTAGGGATTACCGCGATTTCTAACGTGGACGGTCGTATTGCTGCGATGATGCCACACCCAGAACGTGTATTCCGTGCCGTGAGTAACTCATGGTATCCAGAAGATTGGTCTGAAGATGGTGCTTGGATGCGAATTTTTAGAAATGCGAGAATAAATTTCAAATAATGTGAAATTGCTCACAGAAAATTAATACAAAATAAGAGATACTGAGTGAGTCAGTATCTCTTTTTTATACTGAATAATTCTTGGATATTTTGTCCGTAATATCAATTGAACTATATGAGGAGTTCTTAATGAGTAGTTTAGTTACATTGCTAGCTAATATTGTTGCGCCATTGCAACGTCAATTTATTAACTTTATCCGCATTGCTATTTGTGTAGTGATGGTTTGGATTGGTGGCTTAAAAGTTTGCCAATATGAGGCTGACGGTATCGCACATTTTGTGTCAAATAGCCCTTTCTTAAGCTTCCTTTACAAAAATGGAGCGAACATGGTAGAAAATGATAAGGGTGTTTTAGTAAAAGAATATACCTTATACAAAAACCCTGAAGGCAAAATGGTCGCTAAAAATATTGAGTGGCATAAAGCTAATGGCACCTATACCGCTTCTTATATTATTGGCGCGATAATCGTCACCATTGGTATTTTAGTATTAGCAGGGATTTGGTCTCCAACATTAGGTTTATTCGGAGGTTTACTCACCTTTGGCATGTCGATAGTCACGCTGTCTTTCCTGATATTTACGCCAGAAACCTGGGTGCCGAATTTAGGCGGGGACTTCCCAACACCTAATTATGGCTTCCCATATCTCTCAGGTGCTGGCCGACTCGTTATTAAAGATATCATTATGATGGCAGGCGGATTGGTTGCAGCAGCTGAATGTGCAAAACGTTATTTAGAGAATAAAAAACAATTTGCTTAATTGATTTATTTTGAAAGGCTTGCTGGGATGAATGGCAAGCTTTTTTGTAATAAAAAAGAATAGTTAAATAGCATTCATATGCGATTTAAGGATAATATTTTAGAGATATTAAAGTGATTTTCAAATAATGTGAAGTTTATCACAGAATATTAATTAAAAATAAGAGATAATAAACTTGCAACATCTTATCTTAATAAGCGTAAGATGTTACATTACTTCCAGTGTATTATATGTTCAACTAATATAGTATCGTAATAAAACATGTTTTTAGTCAAGAATGTTTTTTATATGATATAAATATTTATAGAATCTTTATATAAAATAATTGGATGTAGGCAGCTAACCGTTTTTAAATAATGTATAAAACTATTAGCATATTTAAAAGATTATATTAACTTAAGGATTATTTATGGAAAATAGAATATCTGAGCTTGATAAAGAGAATGACTCTTATTCTAATGATGATTTATTTAATATTACTTCATGGGGGGCAGATTTATCATTTAGAGAGTTAGTGACAATGTATGAAGAGGGAGATTTATTAAAACCTGAGTTACAAAGAAAGTATGTTTGGAAAAAACAAGAAGCTAGCCGATTTATAGATTCAATTTTATTAGGGCTTCCTGTTCCAAGTATTTTCCTCGCAAAAAAAGAAGATGAAACTATGCTAATTATAGATGGTTATCAGAGAATAATGACTATTTATGACTTTATAAAGGGAAATAAATTTCAGTCAACAGATAAGACATTTAACCTGGTAAAATCGGAAATTATTAATGAGCGATGGAGAGGAAAGTCATTTTTAGAATTGACTCAGGATGAACAGCGAAAAATTCGTTCAACGACAATTCACGCAATAATTTTTGAACAGAAGTCCCCACAAAATGATACAGGAATGTACCAAATTTTTGAAAGAATTAATACTAGCGGGGTTGCGTTAAAACCTCAAGAAATAAGAAACTGTGTATATCAAGGTAGTTTTAATTCTTTATTATTTAAACTCAATAATAATAAGCTATGGAGAAAATCTTTTGGGAGTGATTCAGATGATCCTAGAATGTTTGATCTTGAACTAATTTTAAGATTTTTTGCTATAAGTAATTTTAGAAATTCTAAAGAGAAGGAACAAATATCAATAAATCTTGTAAAATATCTTAATAATTATATGGGTTGTAATAAAAATATTGATGAGCATGTCTGCAATGCCTTAGAAAATAAATTTATCAGTATGTTAATAGTATTAGATGATATTTTAGGTGAGGCAGCATTTAAGCGTTACGATAGTAAGAAAGATATATTTGTTGGTAGAGTAACTCCACCAATCTTTGATGCTATTTGTACTGCGGCAACATTTGCAAATGAAATCGGTTTTATCAAATCTAATTCTACCGATTATATTGGAAGATATAAGGAATTGCTACATAATCAAGAGTTTATATCGTCAACATCAGTAAGAACTACTAATGTAGATAACATTAAGAAAAGAATAACTTTGGCCACTAAAATTTTATTTGGATTAGATTATGAATTCTGATTTAATTAATAATATAAATGAAGTAAGAAATGAGTTGAAAGAAATAAAAAAAGAGATAAATAGTGAAAGGCATAAATTATCTAAGATATCAAAACACTTGACCAACTACTCGGTAGTTAGAGCATCAGGGAGAATTGAGATTTTATTTAAGAAAATTCTATTCGATAGGTTAAAGTTAGATTGTGGAACCTCACATAATAGAATTAAGGATTTTATTTCAAAAGAAATAATAGATAGTTCAAGTAATCCTACAACAGGAATGATAGAACATTATTTATCTAAATTTGATTCTAACTGGAATAAGTCTTTTAGTGATAAATTAAAAAAACATGAAAATAATATAAAATCAGATCTAAATTCATTGGTTCAATTAAGACATGATGTTGCTCATGGTAATAATTGTACTGCCACGATAGATACAATAATTACATATTATGAGTCAGGAGTGTTGGTATTGGATATTCTAGATAGTGTTGTATCTAGTGAAGGTTCTTCAATACCTATTATATCATCTTAAGATATGAATTTCTGTGATCAATATAATAAAAACGGTCAAAAATCCCATGAATTTTGACCGCTCTTTTTATTACTTTTACTTACGTATTATTTTTGTTTTTTCAAAAACTCAACGCCTGTGTTTGGAAAGTCGGTAAATACATCAGTTGCTCCAGATTTATTCAATAACGCATCGTACATTTGATTTACGTCAGTGAAAAATTCAGGTACGCATCTTTACTTACAGTGTATGGGTGTAATTCCACTTTATTTTTCCAAATGACTTTGACCAACTTTACAATCTTGCATTAGAATACGAGCCTTTAATTTTTGCTGTAAGGAATAGAAATGGAAGAATCTCCAGAATTAGAAAAATTGCCACGAATTATTACTGGTATATTGAAAATCGTGCTTTGCACGGCATTGATTGCGTTGGCGATTGTACTCATCATTGCCCTTGGAAAAATCACTTATACTTTAGCAATGATGGTGCTTAATACTTCGACTGTCGTGCCTTATGACGTAGCTGAACAAGCAGTGATGTTTTTCTTATATTTCGGGTTTATTGGTTTGATTGTGCAGTATTTTAAAAGCGGCTATCACTTCCCTTTGCGCTATTTTATTTATGCTGGGATCACTGCGATGTTGCGTTTAATCATTGTTAATCATGAAAGCTCTGTGGATACCATCTTATTTGCAGGTGCAATTTTGATTATGGTGATCGCACTCTGTTTGGTGTTATATTCTAATAAACTGAAAAATATATAGTTTTAGATTCAAAGCAACAAAAAACGCACTTCAATTGAAGTGCGTTTTATCTTTTAAATTGAGTTACTCAGATTTGCTTTCTAAAAGTGCGGTTGAATTTTCTTCTGTTTTTTCTTCCGCACTTTCTGGAACGGCATCTTGAATTGCCATCACTGATTTCAAACTCTCTTGGCGAACTTGCTCAGCTAATGCTTTATCACCCGCTTGTTCAAATACATAAGATGCCATCATCAAATCATTTGGCTCTAACTGTTCAGGGCAAGCCATCACGTTTTTGAACACATCTGCTGCTTTAACAAATTCATTGTTACGAACATATAAATAACCCAAAGCACGATTGATACAGCATTTTTGTTTTTCATCTGCACGTTTTGCACGTTTTTCTATTAGCTTGAGAAGTTTACTGTTATCTTCTGGTTGCAAACGAGTAATTTGAGTACAAAGTTCTTTGCTAATACTGGTGTTATCGCCAATTTTCTTTAATACTTCAACTGTAAATTCTGATGCTGACTCATGATCATTACAATCAATTAAACGCTGAATTAAACCAACTTTGAGATCAATATTATTACGACGGCTACGAGACTGAGCATCCCACCATTCAAGTAAACCATCTACGCCTTCTTCATTCATTTTCTCATCGAGCAAACCATTTTCTGTTTGAGAACGAAGATCTTTAAACTCTTCAGCACTGAATAAACCGCTATTTTCAACACCGTCTAAAATCTTATCAAGAGCTTGATAAGCTTTAGAACGAAGATAAATTTCTACAGCAAGTTTTAACACCTCTTTATTGCGACCAGCCATTTCTAACAAGCTATCCACAGAACTGCGCGCTGCCGGCAATTTGTTTTGTTGCAATAAAATACGCGTACGGGCAATTTCCACCAGCAAATTATCTGAACCAGCTAATTCAGTGGCTTCAATCAAATAGCGATTTGCACTAAATTCATCACCACGTTGTTGCGCCGCCTCAGCTGCTTTGATGAGGTTTAACACAGGCTCAGCAGAATGTTTGGCATTCTTACCAATCAATTTTTCTGCTTTGGCGTAATCCCCTTCATTCATCTTCATCAAACCTTCAAGGGTTTGTTTCTGCGCTCTCACACGTTTACGGCTAGAAAACCAATTATAAGAACCGCGGCTTAAACGTAAAAAACGCGTTACGATCCATTCCAAGCCATAAATAATCGCTAAAGCAATCACGAAGAAAATCACTAATGTCGTAATCGACATTTCAACAATATTATTTGTTGTTTCAATACGAACATAGCCTTGCTGGCCAGAAAGATAAGGTCCTGCAATCAACCCAGCAAGCAATGCTAGCATTAAAAAAAGCACTCTAAACATAGGCTATCCTTATTTTTGTGGCTCAGCTTTTGCCGGTTGAGATTCTTGTTTTTCTGGTGCTGATTGTTCTGTTACCGCACCTTCAGCTTTAGGCATTGTTTCAATGGCTTTGTCCGCTTCAATTTCCACCTTTTGAACATCTAACGGCGCACGATTAAGATATTTATCCAGCAAAGTCAAACTTTGTAATTGCTCTGGCACATCGACATAAATAGAAGAATCAGCCAGCTCATCTACTGATTTTAAGAAATTTTGCGTCACTTCTGCATTCGTATCAAAATAGCTACGAACCCAAGAAGCAACCGCATCTAAAGATTGTTTATAAAGTTCATCTTGCTGGCGAGGTACGGCCATAATAGCAAGTTGTAAACGCAAACGAATGTTCTCACGCAGATAAATATCTTGGTTTGGCGCAAGCAATTCTTTTTTATCCACACTTTGTTTTGGCGAAATACGAATGAAGTGATTTAGGAAAGAAGTTGCGCTCTTTTCCACATTTTGCTGCCAATCTGCAATATCATCAGATAATTTACCGCTCTTTTCTGGCGTTTCATCAAAATTTACATTCAATGCTTGTAGCTCATCCACAGTATTGGCAAGCTGTGAAAGTTTTTGCATTACTGCATTTTGGTCTACGCTTGAAAGTGAAAGAAGTTGTTTTAAATCTTGATTGATTGCAGTACGAATCGTATTCGCTTGTGAATTGTTTACCTTAACAAGTGTTTCATCAGCCAATTTTAATAAAGAAATAGCTGTATCAACATCGTTATCTAAAACAAGTTTACGCAAGGCGTTATTTAACAAGAAATCTGCTTCGGAAAATAACCAGTCAGTCGGTTGTTGTGCGCCAGCCAGTTGACTAACTTGTTTTACTTGGGCTTGTAACGTAGCAATTTCGCTTGTTTTGCCTGCAACTAATTGCTCAAGTTGCTCGACTTTATCTTGTGAGGTTTTTAAGCCCTGTTCTAATTGTGTAACCTGTCCACTATTATCAGACACAGGGACAGAAACCGCTACACCACTTTGGCTTTCAAGTGCGGTTAATTTTTGCTGAATTTCAGCTACTTGTTGCTGACCAAAATAATAACCAGCCCCCCCTACACCTAGCGCAATGAGAATCGCCAATAAACTCAATGCTGTGCCCGTTTTTTTCACAATAGTTTGTGTAACTGGCTGCATCGTTTCTGTTTTTTCAACCACCGTTTCCGGCGTATCACCGACTTGTTCAGTGATATCGTTAGATTGATCTTTTGCCATATCAATTCCTTAATAAGTCAGATTGAGTAAGGTATTCAATAAATTCAAATTATTGCCCTTTAGGAAAATCACAATATTTTTCCCTTAGGCTTATTTTTAAAATCTGTAATGCGTTCGCTTTGACAAGAAAAATACGGAGCAGTTCTTCCACCAACTGTAAAGAAATGTAAATCCTTACATTAGTGAAATTAAGTAATTTACGCAATGAAATTGAGGGGTATCCTATCACTCTTAGGTTAGAAAGTCATTTTGATTGTTGATATAAGAAACACCTCAGATATGAGAAATTGAATTAAAAATAAGATTTCTCGTCATTTATTTTGCTTTCTGATGATTTAAAGTCTCGGATTCTTCACAAACTGTGATTTGCATCACAATTTTTTGCATTTATACTCCCTAAGTGGTAAATTGTTCACCAATTTTTGTTGTTCTGGTAGGGACGCCGCGTGGAATGTAATCTAGCACAAGCAAAACAATGGGTTAGCGCCTTGGATCAACGCCGTTTTGAGCGTGCATTACAAGGTTCAGGCGATGCATTCCAACACGTTTTAGCGGTTGTTCCTTTACTTTTACACCTAAACCATCCGCAACTTCCGGGCTATGTTATTCACGCCCCCTCAGGTATTGCAAGTTTCCTCGCATCTGATTATCAAAAAAAATGGCTCACCAATGAATACGCTATTCACTATGCCGATCATAAGCCTTCAATACTCAAAAGTGCGGTAAATTTTCACGAAGTTTTACCACCCATTCTAGGCGTTTATTTAATGGGTAGCTTTGGCTCAATAAGTCAAACATCTTCTTCCGATCTTGATACTTGGATTTGTGTCCGAGACGACTTAACTCCTGATGAACACGCTCTTCTTATCCAAAAAACTAAACGGATTAGTGAATGGGCAATGCAATTTAATGTGGAAATTAATTTTTATTTGATGGATCAACAACGTTTCCGCAATGAACATTATGCTGACCCACTAACTATTGAAAATAGCGGCTCTGCGCAATATATGTTATTGCTTGATGAATTCTATCGCTCCGCTGTACGCTTAGCAGGCAAACCTCTACTTTGGTTGCATTTATGGGTGGAAAATGAAAAAGACTATGAAAAAGAGGTCGCTCGTTTAATTACGGAAGGGGAAATTGATCCAAATGATTGGGTAGATTTCGGCGGTTTAGGGCAATTTTCTGCAAACGAATATTTCGGTGCCAGTTTATGGCATCTTTATAAAGGGATTGATTCACCTTATAAATCTGTGCTCAAAATTTTGTTGTTGGAAGCCTATTCCAAAGAATACCCAAACACTTGCTTAATTGCCCGCACTTTTAAGCGAGATTTACTTGCTGGTAATACCGATCCTGATCACCATTTTGATCCTTACATTGCCATTCTTGCAAAAGTAACCCAATATTTAACCGCACTTTCTGAATTTAAACGTTTGGATTTTGTGCGCCGTTGTTTCTATGTGAAAGCAACGGAAGATTTTGCGCGTTACCAAACCAATAATTGGCGTATTCGTTATATGGAAATCCTTGCGCAAGAATGGGGATGGTCTGCAGAAACGGTAAAACATCTCAATAAGCGTCCATTTTGGAAAATTAAGGCAGTAAAAGAAAACCACGATAACATAATGAAATTTTTAATGTTGAGTTATCGTAATTTAGTGGAATTTGCGCGAAAGCATCACATTCACTCGAGTGTCGTGCCACAAGATATCAACATTCTTTCTCGCAAACTTTATACTGCTTTTGAAGAGCTTCCCGGCAAAGTGTCCTTACTCAACACACAAATATCTCACAATTTATCAGAAGCACACCTGACTTTTGTGGAAGTTCGCGGCAATAAACATTTTAAAGATGGTTGGTACCTTATCAATCAACCAACACACCATATTATGTTCTCTAAAGAACGTGTGATTGAATACGGAGAAAGCCTAAATAAATTAGTCTCTTGGGCTTATTTCAATCATTTACTCACTGAAAAAACCGAATTGTCAATTTTTAGCAAGAATGTGACTTTAAGCACATTGCAACGCTTTGTCACTAACTTACGTCAGTCTTTTCCAAGCACCATCGCTAAACAACCTAAAAATAGCGATTTATTAAATCAATGCGAAATTCGTAGCTTGTTTATTGCCATAAATCTCACCGCCGATCCAACATCCAAAGTAGAAGAAGTATTAACCGGTATTTCATCGCGAGATTTATTTAGTTTTGGATCGCTCGAACAAAGCCTTGTGGGCAGTATTGATTTTACTTATCGCAATGTGTGGAACGAAATCCGAACGCTCCATTTTGAAGGGCAAAATGCCATTTTGCTTGCGCTAAAAGTACTTTCTAACAAAATTTATCGTGGCGTTAATCGCCCAGATTCCATCCAAGTCTATTGTTATAGCGAACGTTATCGCCAAGATTTACGCCAATTAGTGATGGGATTAGTAAATCGATGCGTTAGTATCCAAGTAGGTGATATTCAACAACCTTGCCAAACATCGCGCTTACGCGTAGCGGGTAAAAACTGGCAATTATTTTTTGAAGATCGCGGGATCAGCTTACAAGAAATCGGAAATGAATCGGTCTGTAATGAAGCTGAAAGTGCGGTGGATTTTGACGAAGTTTTACAAACACCAATTGAAGATGGCGAGACAAACCAAGAAAGTCGTCGCTATCCACCAGAAATGGATGCCTTCGCAAGTGAAGGATTCCTACAATTCTTTTTTGAAGATAATTCCGATGACAGCTTCAATGTTTACATTTTAGATGAATCTAATCGTCTCGAAATCTATCGCCGCTGCGATGGTGAAAAAGATGAAAAAGTGCGGGAGATTAATCAACTTTATCAAAATGCTAAACTAGAAGGCGATAAAAATCCTTACAATATCGTTCAACGTAATTTTAACTACCCTCAATTTTATCAACTAAAAAATGGAAAAAATGGCATATCCATTGTGCCGTTTAAATTCCGCCCAGTAAATAAGTAATATCCTCGTTAGAAATTATTTCTAGCCTGTTTCACTTTTGTTTTTAATAGATCTTTCCGTATATACACAAATTCAGCTATGATTAACATATATCATCAACGCGTAGTCTGAAAGCAGGCAACAGGAGGAAAAATGACATTAGATGTGTGGCAACATATTCGCCAAGAAGCCAAAGAACTTGCCGAAAACGAACCTATGCTTGCGAGTTTTTTTCACTCTACGATTTTAAAACATCAAAATCTGGGCGGTGCGCTAAGTTATTTATTAGCGAACAAATTAGCCAATCCTATTATGCCCGCCATTTCTCTCCGAGAAATTATTGAGGAAGCCTATCAAGCCAATCCGTCGATCATTGATTGTGCTGCTTGCGATATTCAAGCTGTCCGCCACCGAGATCCTGCTGTGGAGTTATGGTCCACCCCATTGCTTTATTTAAAAGGTTTCCATGCGATTCAAAGTTATCGAATCACCCATTATTTATGGAATCAAAACCGTAAATCCCTTGCTCTTTATTTACAAAACCAAATTTCAGTAGCTTTCGATGTCGATATTCATCCCGCAGCGAAAATTGGTCACGGAATCATGTTCGACCATGCAACAGGTATTGTTGTAGGGGAAACATCTATAATTGAAAATGATGTATCAATTTTGCAAGGCGTAACGCTTGGCGGTACAGGAAAAGAATCAGGCGATCGTCATCCTAAAGTACGCGAGGGTGTCATGATTGGGGCGGGAGCAAAAATTCTCGGCAATATTGAAGTGGGTAAATACGCCAAAATTGGGGCAAATTCCGTTGTGCTTCATCCTGTGCCGGAATATGCCACAGCAGCAGGTGTACCAGCTCGCATTGTGAGTCAAGATAAAGCGGCAAAACCTGCTTTCGATATGAACCAATATTTTATCAGCATTGATGATGGAATGAATTTAAACATATAAGGAGACACCATGATCAACAAAGATACCCAACTCTGCATGTCTTTATCTGGTCGCCCAGGTAATTTCGGTACTACCTTTCACAATTATTTGTACGACAAACTAGGCTTGAATTTCATTTATAAAGCCTTCACCACGCAGGATATTGAACACGCTATCAAAGGCGTGCGCGCATTAGGCATCCGTGGTTGTGCAGTGTCAATGCCATTCAAAGAAGCTTGTATGCCATTTTTAGATGAAATTCATCCGTCAGCACAAGCTATTGAATCTGTAAACACAATCGTGAACGATAATGGCTTTTTGCGTGCATATAACACTGATTACATTGCCATCGTAAAATTAATTGAAAAATATCACTTAAATAAAAATGCTAAAGTCATTGTTCATGGCAGTGGTGGTATGGCAAAAGCCGTTGTGGCGGCCTTTAAAAATTCAGGTTTTGAGAAGTTAAAAATTTACGCACGCAACGTAAAAACAGGTCAATATCTCGCCGTACTTTACGGCTACGAATACATTGATTCTTTAGAAAACCAAAAGGCTGACATTTTAGTTAATGTTACGCCAATCGGCATGAAAGGAGGCAAGGAAGAAATGGATTTAGCCTTTCCAAAAGCGCTCATTGATAATGCTAGTGTCGCGTTTGATGTAGTCGCCATTCCTGCTGAAACGCCCTTTATTCGTTATGCTCAAGCACAAGGAAAACAAACCATTTCTGGCGCAGAAGTGATTGTACTTCAGGCTGTAGAACAATTTGAACTTTATACACATCAACGCCCAAGCGATGAATTAATCGCTGAAGCCGCGGCGTTTGCTCGAACAAAATCTTAACATCAAAAGTGCGGTGATTTTTCACCGCACTTCTAATCTTTAATAAAACCAAATTCTCCGCTTTCATCCATTTTTAAAATTGACGCGTAATTTTTTCGCCAATCCCCTAATACAATTCGGGTAAATCCTTCTTGTTGATGAATCGCCTCACGGTGTGTGTGTCCGTGAATTAATAAATTTACACCAAATTCTTGTACTTTTTCTGTCGTGAAGGCTTGATTTACATCCATGATTTCCTGTGATTTGGCTTGTTTATCTTGATTACTCTTCGCCCGAATTTTCTCCGCAATTGTCACCCGCACTTTTAATGGCAAGCGCAAAAACAAACGCTGCAACCATTTTTGATGAACTCTGCGGCGAAATTGTTGGTAAGCCTCATCATCAATGCAAAGTGTATCACCATGACAAAGTAAGATTTTTTTATCATAAAGTGTGATTAATTGATAATCAGGCAAAAGCTGAACACCTGTATCTTTCGCAAAACGTTCACCAATTAAGAAATCACGGTTGCCGTGCTGAAAATAACATTGCACATCTTGCTCGCTTACAGATTTAATTAAATCTTTAACTTGTTGAATCAATGTAGATTGCTCGTCATCACCAATCCAAAAATCAAAAAGATCACCTAAAATGTAAAGCCGTTCAGCTTGTGGGGCAAGACTCTGCATAAAATTGAAAAAAAGTGCAGTCAATTCAGGCCGATTTTCGCTTAGATGCAAATCAGAAATAAAATAGCTATGTTTCATAAAAATTCCACGATTTTTGTTTAGATTAGCACATATTGATATTGAATTTGCTATACTTTAACGAAATTTTGTATAGGACATCCTCATGTTAAAATTACTTCGAATTTTCCTCGTATTAATCTGCTGTATTCTAATTTGTGTACTGGGTACGATTTATTCTTTTATCCGCTTTAAAAATCCAAGCAACGTAGGCATTGTTGCACGTTGGTTTGGGCGTTTATATCCACTTTTTGGCTTAAAAGTAGAACATCGTATTCCTCAAAATCAAGAGCAGATTGGACGTGCCATTTATATCGGTAATCACCAAAACAATTATGATATGGTGACAATCTCTTATATGGTGCAACCTCGCACAGTAAGTGTGGGTAAAAAAAGTTTAATTTGGATACCCTTCTTCGGCATTCTGTATTGGGTAACAGGCAATATTTTCTTAGATAGAGAAAACCGCACAAAAGCACACAGTACGATGTCGCAGCTCGCACGACGAATTAATGAAGATAATTTATCTATTTGGATGTTCCCAGAAGGCACTCGCAGTCGCGGTCGCGGTTTATTACCCTTTAAAACGGGTGCATTCCATGCGGCAATTTCAGCAGGTGTACCGATTATTCCAGTCGTTTGCTCAACCACGCATAATAAAATTAATTTAAATCGCTGGGATAATGGCAAAGTGATTTGCGAAATAATGGGTCCAATCGATGTTTCAGGCTATACCAAAGACAATGTTCGAGATCTTGCGGCTTATTGTCATGATCTAATGGAAAAACGCATTGCCGAACTTGATGAAGAGATAGCAAAAGGAAACTAAAATGCCACGCCTTTCTCGCCGTCAATTATTAAGAACAGCTGCGATTTCTACCGCACTTTCCACTGTGCCAGCACCATTGTTAGCGGCAAGCCGTGAAAAATTAGTTGTGCCACCACTAATTGAAGTTCGTCACGGTCGCCCGATTGTATTAACAATGCAGGAAATGAATTATCCCCTAGATGGCTCACACAATGTGACAGTATGGGGATTCAACGGTAATTATCTTGGCCCAACCATTAAAATCAAATCAGGTAGCTTTGCTAAACTTAATTATCATAACAATTTGCCACAATCCGTTGCCTTATCTATTCAAGGCTTACAAGCATCGGGTGAACTGTTTGGTGGAGCGGCTAGAATACTAAAAAAAGGCGAGTCCTGGGCACCCATCGTGCCTATTGAACAACCCGCAGCAAGCTGTTGGTATCGTTCCGCAACATTAGCCAACTCAGCCTATCAAACCTATCGTGGTTTAGCTGGAATGTGGTTGATTGAAGATGAACAAAGCCTAAAAGCGAATCTTCCCAATAAATATGGCGTTGATGACATTCCATTGATTTTACAAGATATGGAATTTAATAATGATGGTCTCCAATTATTCAAACAAAATCAACCGCACTTTGTAGGCAATCGCTTATTAGTAAATGGTATTGAAGCACCATATTTAGATGTCGCACGCGGCTGGATTCGTTTACGTTTGCTCAATGCTTCATTAGCTCGTGCTTATGATTTGCGCTTAGATAATGATCAAGAAATACTACTTATTGCACAAGATTTAGGTTTCTTACCACAGGCTAAATCGGTCAAATCTTTGGTTCTCTCGCCAGGAGAACGCGCAGAAATACTGGTTAATATGAATGAAATTGACAACGTATCTCTCATTAGCGGAAGTAAACGTGGCTTGTACGACAAAATGAAAAATATGTTGATCTCAAGCGATGAACTCGCTGATAACACAGTGCTTGAATTACGAGCCCAAGGACAAATATCCGCATTTAACAAACAACCAAACCTCACTTTCGGAACGGATGCGCCAGCAATGTTACAACAAGCCGTTGCACAAACTCGAGAATTTAATATTGATGTCACAAACGGTTTAATTAACCAAAGACGTTTTGACCCACGCAAAGTTGATGTAATAGCCCGAAAAGGAACAATTGAACGCTGGATTTTAAATGCAAATTTACCTGTTGGATTTACTATTCAAGGTGCCAAATTTGTGGTGGAAAGCCAAGGAGAACATCAATTCCAAGCTGAAGAATTAGCTTGGAAAGATACAGTTTGGGTAAAAAACAAAACTCAAATTTTAGTGAAATTTGATCAAGCATCTTCTGGCAACTACCCATTCTTATTTGGGGTATCGAATTTAATGCTAGAAGATATGGGATGTATTAGCGTACTGGTGGTACAATAGCTTTAACTATCCTAAAACACCATGAATTTTAATCATTCATACTTTATTTAAATAATGAAAAATCATTAATATTCGCCGTACTTTCTTTATACGTAAATCCGTATTTACAATGTCCGATGTTCCAAAATAACCGCAACTAATACTTTATCTTTCAATCTATGATAAGTCTGGAGCCCCCAACTGATTTAGGTAAAAGATGGTTAATAGCTGGAAATTTGAGAAAAGGATCCTTAAGGCCAATATACAATCCAAGTTCAAGTAGGTAAGATTGTTTATGCTCCGTTGACATTTAACGTTGTAAAATAAGAAAAACTCGGCTTTTGCTGAGTTTTTTAATTTTATGCACGTAAAGTTATAGAAAAATCTAGATACATCCCATCAACAGTTTATTGAAAAATATTACTAGCCTTGACCTTTTTCCAGTATAATCTGACCAATTTTCTGACAAATTAAAACAAGACGATGAATAAAAAATACGCTTTAAGTTCACTTGCTATTTTGACCGCACTTTATAGCCAACAAAGTTTGGCGGATTTACATGAACAATGTTTAATGGGCGTGCCAAAATTTAGCGGTGAAATCATGACGGGCGATGTGAATTCTCTGCCTGTATATATTGAAGCAGATAATGCAGAAATTAATCAGCCAAATAATGCTACCTATCGAGGTAACGTAGATTTGAAACAAGGCAATCGTCATTTGTTAGCACAATCCGTGCAGGTAAAACAATCAGGCAACCAGCCAACACCTTTACGCATGGCTTATGTCCGCGATGGATTTGATTATAAAGATAATCAGATCAATATGTTGGGTAAAGATGCGGAGTTTAATTTAGATAGTCATGATGGCAATTTAACAAATTCAGAATATGAATTTGTCGGTCGTCAAGGTCGAGGTAAGGCTGATGATATAACATTAAGTAATAATTATCGCGTAATGAAAAGCGCCACCTTTACTTCATGTTTGCAAGGTAATAATACTTGGGCTATAGATGCGTCAGAAATTCGTCAATACGTGAAAGAAGAATATGCTGAAATGTGGCATGCTCGTTTCAAAGTGCATGGTGTTCCTGTCTTTTATACCCCTTACTTACAATTACCCATTGGAGATCGTCGTCGTTCTGGCTTATTGATTCCAAGTGCGGGGACATCTAACCGAGATGGTCTTTGGTATGCACAACCAATTTATTGGAATATCGCACCTAATTACGATCTTACTTTTACCCCGAAATATATGTCTCGCCGTGGTTGGCAAGCAAATGGGGAATTTCGCTATTTAACCCCTATTGGCGAGGGTAAAGTCGCAGGAGAATATTTAGGTAACGATCGTTACTCTGAATATTCTAGTGATAATCGAAAACGTCATTTGTTCTATTGGAATCACAATTCTAGCTTTTTACAAAATTGGCGCTTAAATATTGATTATACCCGAGTAAGCGATAAACGTTATTTCAGTGATTTTGAGTCCGTTTATGGTCGCAGTACTGATGGCTACGCAAACCAATATGCTCGCGTAGCTTATTATCAACAAAATTATAATTTTTCTCTTTCTGCACATCAGTTCCAGATTTTTGATGAAGTGGACATCGGCCCTTATCGTGCAATGCCACAATTAGATTTCAATTACTACAAACATGATTTGGCTAATGGATGGTTAAATTTCAAATTACATTCACAAGCTGTTCGGTTTGATAATGACAGTGAATTAATGCCAACTGCATGGCGTTTCCATGTAGAGCCTAGCCTAAATTCTTTAATGTCAAATAAATACGGCAGTTTGAATATTGAAACTAAACTTTATGCGACTCGCTACGATCAGAAAAAAGGTTCAGGAAAAAATGCAGAGGACGTGCAAAAAACTGTAAATCGAGTTATTCCGCAATTTAAAGTTGATTTACAAAGCGTATTAGCACGCGATACAACGTTCTTAAAAGACTATACACAAACTTTCGAACCGCACGTGCAGTATTTATATCGTCCTTACCGAAATCAAAGCAATATTGGTTCAAAACTTAATAATGAATATTTAGGATTTGGTTACGATTCAGCATTAGTACAGCAAGATTACTATTCTCTATTTCGTGATCGCCGTTATAGTGGTTTAGACCGAATTTCATCGGCAAATCAAATTACCTTGGGTGGCACAACGCGTTTTTATGATATTGGTGGCGAAGAACGCTTTAATTTATCTGCAGGTCAAATTTATTACTTAAGTAATTCTCGTATTGATGAAAACCCAGCAAATAAAACCCCGACTTCCTCATCAGATTGGGCCTTAGAATCTAATTGGAAAATGAGTGATAAATGGCATTGGCGTGGTAGCTATCAATTTGATACTCATACTAACTCAACATCATTAGCGAATACATCACTAGAATATAATCCTGAAAAAAATAATTTAATTCAGTTAAATTATCGATACGCTAACCAGGAATATATTGACCAAAACTTAGGTAAATCAGTTAACGCATATCAACAAGATATCCAACAAGTGGGATTGGTTGTAGGCTGGGAAATTGTGAATAATTGGGCTGTGGTAGGGCGCTATTATCAAGATCTCGCCTTACAGAAACCAGTAGAACAGTATATTGGCGTCCAATATAACAGCTGTTGTTGGGCTGCTGGTATCGGAGCTAGACGCTACGTCACAAGCCACCAAAATCAAAAACATAATGAGGTCGTTTACGATAATAGCATTGGCGTAACCTTAGAATTAAGAGGTTTAGGCACCAATGACCATCAAAGCGGTATTCAAGAAATGCTAGAAAAAGGAAAACTACCTTATATTCGAGCATTTAGTTTAAATTGATTGGTTTACAAAAAAGATACTTAAGAAATTTGATGAAATTAAGCGGAAATACCTACCCCTAGGATTAATATCCAAAGACTTTTCCGTTGAGCATGTAGTTATAAGCTCTATAACTATCTAAAAATTCTAGCATATAGTTTTTATAGTCGGACTTTAGCGCTCTATAACAAAAAAATCGCACCTTTAACAGTGCGATTTTTTCTTATATTAATTTAGGACATTCTGCCGTTTTCTATACCAATAACCTGATCACAAATTGCCATCGTAGACTGGCGATGACTGACGAGAATAATCAATTTCTCAGCTTTAACATCGAGTAATGATTTCAAAATCATCGCTTCGTTTAAGCTATCCAAATTACTGGTCGGTTCATCGAGTAAAATAATCGGTGCATTATGTAAGAATGCACGCGCAATACCGATACGTTGTTTTTCACCATCAGAGAGGTTGCCGCCCAATTCCGTCATTTTCGTTTGATAACCTTCTGGCAAGCTTAAAATGAAATCATGAATTGAGGCTTTCTTTGCTGCTTCCATAATTTCTTCTAATGTTGCATCACGGCGAGCAAGACGAATATTTTCCTCGATGGTTTCGTTGAAAATGTAGGTTTGCTGGGTAATGTATGCCATATTGTCACGCAAGCTACGAGTGTTGATATTCGGTAAAGTTTCGCCGTTAATTTTAATGCTACCTGATTTAGGATCGTAAAAACGCATCAGTAATTTCAACAAGGTACTTTTACCGCTACCGCTTCTGCCGTGAATCCCCAAGATTTCACCTTTTTTCACAGATAAGCTGACATCCAATAAAATCTGTTCTTCGCCATAAGCGAAGTTTACATTCTCGACATCAATGCGAGAAACATCTTTTAAATCGACCGCACTTTCTACATCTTTTAATTCTGGCTCTTCCGCTAATAAACTTAATACTCGCTCACCTGAAGCCAACGTTTGTAACAAGTTGCTTGAAAGGTTACTTAAGGCGATAACTGGCCCGTAGCTCGACATCAATAAAATCACGCCGATTAAAAAGGCAGCGAAATTAATTTTATCTAAGCTAAATAAAATTAAGCCAGTAAACAGCATAATGATGTTGAAAACAGATACTGCCACTTCAGTATAAACACGAACTTTCGCTTCTTGATCTTTAATGCACTCAAAAGCCGTATCAATTTTTTGACTACGTTGTTGGATTTCTTCTAAACGTTGTTGTGCATAGCCAAAAAGCTGAATTTCTTTCATACCACGCACACTGTCGAGGAAGAAATCATTCATTTCGCCTACCAATTCACGATAGCGTCTGCCATCTTCTCGCGCCAATTTGGTGGTGATAATCGGTAAAATCACGCCAACTGTTAAATAAGCGGCTAATGCCACAAGCACAAACCAGCCTGAAAGATGCGCAAAGACCAACAATAAAATCGCAGAGGTAAAGAACGCAATCATAATTGGTGCAATGGTGTGTGCATAGAATACTTCGAGTAATTCTATATCGTTGGTCACCAATGACACTAATTGTCCTGCTTGTTTATCTTGCAACTTCACAAAAGCTAGGCGACGCAAAGAAGAAAACACTTTGTCACGCAATAATGCCAGTAATTTAAAAGCAATATAGTGCCCAGACATTTGCTCTAAATAACGCAACGCGCCACGAGCCACCGCCAATACGATAAGTGCGGTCAAAATTCCAGAAAAAGTTAAATGGGTGTCAAAGTTAAGAAGATTCACTAACCCCATCGCACCCAGCACCATAATAAAGATGGCAGCCAGGAAACCGAGCGTTCCCATGGTGATGGTAAACGCCATAATGTGCGCAAGTGGAGTCACTAATTTCAATAAATGCCCCATCACAACAAAACCATTTTTACGCATTTGCCACCTCTCTAATTTGTTCTAAATCTTTTTGTTGTTGGAACATTTCTGCATACGCACCTTGTTTTGCCATTAAGGTTTCGTGTGTGCCTTGCTCAATCAATTTGCCTTGGTCAAGTACGTTAATACAGTCCGCATTTACCGCATTTGCCAAGCGGTGAGAAATCATCACAATGGTTTTTTGTTGTTTAAATTGTTGAATGAACTGCAGAATAATTTCTTCGCTTTCCACATCAATGTTACTGGTCGCTTCATCAAAAATATAAAGCTCGGCATTGTGTAATAAAGCACGCGCTAAGGCTAAACGTTGAATCTGACCGCCTGATAAATTTGCGCCACGGCTTAATAGCGGCATATCTAACCCGCCATTTTCGCGTACAAATTGGGCAAGATTTACTTGTTCTAAACACGCATAAATTTGCTCGTCTGTGGCATCAATTTTCGCCATCGTCATATTTTCACGCAGCGAACCTTTAAACACGTAGCTGCTATGGCTCACCAACGATACTTTTTGATAGAAAGAAGTGCGGTCAATTTCTGAGGCGTTTTGTCCATTAAACAAAATCTCACCTTGTTGCGCTTTATTAAAGCCCATCAACAACGAAACTAAGGTTGATTTGCCGCAACCACTTTTACCCACAAATACAGAAAGTTGGTTTGGTTGAATCGTTAAAGTTAAACCTTGAATTGCTGGTTTTTCTGCAGAGTACGCAAAATGTAGATCTTTAATTTCCACTTGAACGTTATTTTTTGCTTCAAAATCCACCGCACTTTGTTGGTTTTCCACTGGCGTATCAAGCAATGTGAAAATCTTATCCGAAGCTGCTTTACCATTCATCGCCACATGGAAGAATGAACCCAGCAAACGAAGCGGAATAAAAAACTCAGAGGAAAGTAGAATAAATAAAATCACGCCTAACACGCTGAGTTGTGCATCTTGGAATTGCAATAGTGCGGTTAAAATCCCGATTGCTGCGCCACCATAAGCGAGCAAATCCATCAGTGATACCGAGTTAAGTTGCATAGTAAGCACTTTCATGGTGATTTTGCGGAAATGCTCTGCTTCTTCATCCATTGCTTTCGCTTTATAAGCATCATCTTGATAGATTTTTAACGTGATTAAACCTTGTAGGTTATCTAAAAAGCTGCTGCCTAATCCCACATAAATGGACCAATATTTTGCCAAAAGTTTTTTCGCAATTTTATTCACCGCAATAATCGACATCGGAATAAGCGGCACGCAAATTAATAAAATAATGGCTGTTTTAAAGCTGAAAAAGATCAGGAAGGCAAAGAGAGTAAGTGGAGCAAGCAAGCTATAAAAAAGCTGCGGCAAATAACGCCCAAAGTAGATTTCAAGCTGTTCTACACCTTCTGATGCCACTTGGATAATGCTTGAAGTGGATTGTTGATTCACTTGATTAAGTGGCATAGAAGCCAATTTACGATAGATAAGGCTACGCAATTCATGCTTCACTTTTGTGCTGGCAAAATAAGACGCCTGCACCGATTTTTTACCGGCAAAAGCACGTAATGCCAATGCCGCAATTAAAATCACACCTAAACCCACCGCACCTGACATCGTCAACTCTTTAAAATAAGCGGCTTGTAAAATATAAGAAAACACGACGGCACTAATAATCCCGCCAACTAACGCCACCCAATTCCACAACACAGTGACACCAATCCATTTTTTACTATCGGCCACCGTGTTAATTAGGCGTTTATCTATCATCATAATGATTACTCCTAAAAAGAAGTACGCAATCAATGCGCACTTTTCATTTAATGGTGAAAATTAAAACGATTGCGTATGCTTTCTAACATGAACAATCGATGGCTTGCATTATAGAGAACAAGCGCATTTAAATATAGAGCATAATGAGAATAATTTTTATTGTTTGATATTGATCAAAAACAAAATTTTCTGATTGTGAGAAAATACTTTTCCTTGTAATATATTTGAGAATTATTATTATTTACTTTCCCATGGAGTTAAACATGACCAATTTTAGATTAAATCTGCTTGCATATTCCGTTATGCTTGGACTGACAGCAGGAGCTGTTTACGCCAACGAGCTTGAACAATTGCAGGAAATTAATGTTTCAGGGAATACAGAAACAATAAATGTGAAAGAAAAAAAAGTTGGTGAAACCCAAATTACAGCTAAGAAACTTTCTAAGCAACAGGCTTCAGATTCTCGAGATTTGGTACGTTATGAAACTGGTATTAGTGTTGTTGAAACAGGAAGAACTGGAGCAAGCGGTTATGCGGTTCGAGGAGTTGATGAAAACCGTGTAGGTATTATGGTAGATGGACTTCGTCAAGCTGAAACTTTAAGTTCACAAGCATTTAAAGAGCTATTTGAAGGCTATGGAAATTTTAATAATACTCGTAATGATATAGAAATAGAGAATGTTAAAACAGCGACTATTACCAAAGGTGCTGACTCTTTAAAATCAGGTAGTGGGGCATTGGGTGGTTCGGTTATCTTTGATACAAAAGATGCTAGAGATTATCTAATAGGAAAAGATCATTACTTTAGTGTTAAACGTTCTACTCAAAGTATGAATAGTCAAGATACGATGTCTCTTACTGCTGCTGGCCGATATAAAGGGTTTGATGCGTTAATTGTTCATACTGAGCGTAATAGCAATGAAATGAAGAATTATGGTTATGAAAGTTATGACGATAAGGTTGTTGGAATTAAAAGAGAAAAAACAGATCCTTATTCCATTTCCCGTAATAGTACGTTAGTGAAATTAGGGTTTGAACCAACAGAAAATCATCGATTTAGTGTAGCTGTTGATAAATCAACATTAAAAACTGATGGACAAGATTTATCTTATTCATTACGTCCTAGTTCTTATGTCAATACTGAAACCAGTCAAGGAGAACGTTTTATTCACGATAAATCTAAACGGGAAAATATCCAATTTTCTTATGAAAACTTTACACAAACTCCATTTTGGGATCACTTTAAACTAACTTATTCCTCTCAAAAAATTAAAAATAAAGCTCGTAGTGATGAATATTGCGCATCAGCTAATTGTGCTGGAGTGCTAAATCCGCAAGGATTACATTTAGATGATTCAAATGGTGTATATAAGATTTTAGATAAAGATAACAAAGAACTCACTGGAGAATATGATTGGGGCACAACATATAAAAACTCTAGAAATGAAGATGTTACTAATGATATTTTTGAGCGCCCTGTAGAGTCTTTATCAATAGATTGTGATAAGTTAGATTGCAATAAGAAATTTAGAGTGTTCTCTGCAAATAAATTAGATGGAGAGTATGGTTATACTGAAAATTATAAATTTGAAGATAGAAGAATTAATATTAAAACTCTACCTAATGGTAAAAAATATGGTCAACTTGAATTAGCTTCAAGACCTAGCCCTTTTGACTCAACCCTAACACAATATGAAGAAGCCTTTTATTTGCTTCCTAAATCTGCAGGATATAGTAGAAATGATTACAATGATCGTGATTTAAATACAAATACAAAACAATTTAACTTTGACTTTGATAAATCTTTTTCTGTAATAAAAACGGATCATGCTTTACGATATGGTGGATTATACTCAGAAACAGAAAAAAGCATGGTTAATCTTCAGGGTTACAAAGGTGGAAATGTTCAATGGTGGGCTGATGACTTTATTTGTAATAAATTAGAGAATGGAATAAGAACACCCTCTCCTCAATATTATCCTACCAGTGATTGTACGGGAAAATTAAAGGAAAGTAATTTAGGTAAAACGAGTTACCTAATCCCTGTTAAAACTAAAAACCATGCATTTTATTTAGGTGATAATTTTACAGTAACAAATTGGCTTGGTTTTGATTTAAATTATAGATATGACAATGTCAGACATTTACCGCATTATCGCTTGGGACAAGATCCTGAAATTCCACGTGGATTATTAGCTGGTACAATGATCCCTATTCCAGATAGTGCATTAACTGGAGGCAATGGTTGGTATAATTATAATCATGCCGATTATATAAAAAATGTACAAGACAATTTAAATGCAATTCAAAAATCAACAGCATTTAAGCACCATTCCTATAATTTAGGATTAAACTTGGATCCAACTGATTGGTTAAGAATACAGTTTAAATATTCTAATGGTTTTAGAGCGCCAACGCCTGATGAAATGTATATAACATTTAAACATCCTCAATTTTCACTTTTACCAAATACTAATTTAAAAGAAGAAAAAGCTAAAACAAAAGAAATCGCCTTTACTTTTTATAGAGAACGTAGTTATTTCACTACTAATTTATTCCAAACCGATTATAAGAATTTTATTGATTTGGCATATTTAGGTGAACGTCCAATTGATCAAAGTAAATCGTCTTATTATCCATTCTATCAGAGTTTGAATCGTGATAAGGCAAAAGTAAACGGAATCGAAATTTCTACTCATCTAGAAATAGGGGACCTTATTGAAAAATTAGAAGGATTCCATTTGGGTTATAAATTGACTTATCAAAAAGGTCGAATAAAAGATGGTAAACCATTAGAGGGATATAAAAATTTATTAGAACATAACCCTAAATATATGAATATGGCCTTGCAAGACCAGCCAATGAACGCTTTGCAACCGACCACATCCGTATACAATTTAGGTTATGATTCACCTAATAAAATATGGGGATTAGATTTTTATATTACCGACGTTTCAGCTAAAAAGGCAAAAGACAGCTTTAACCCTCAATGGCATAGCATGATTGAACGTCAAGCAGAAAATATTAATACTGGTGCAATTGAAACAGTGCCAGCAAAAACAGTAAATGGTAACGAAAAAGTTATTGACAGAAGAGCATTATGGCGTAATAAACATTACACAGTGATAGATGCCATTGCTTACTGGAAACCAATTAAAAACCTTACATTTACAGCTGGTGTTTATAATTTAACAAATCAAAAATATCTTACTTGGGAATCTGCCCGATCCATTAGAACTATCGGTACAATCAATCGAATAGATACTGAAACAGGTATAGGCTTAAATCGTTTTTACGCACCAGGTAGAAATTATAGAGCATCTATTCAATTAGAATTTTAGATGTACTCTTATCTAAACCGCACATAATAATAGTAGTGATAGTAAATGTGCGGTTAATTTAAATACATAATTTAATTTACATGTCATCTTTAACGAGGGAAAAAAATGACCAATTTTAGATTAAATCTGCTTGCGTATTCCGTTATGCTTGGGCTAACGGCAAGTGTTGCTTATGCTGATGAACCAATTCAACAGCAACTTGAGGAAATTAATGTATCTGGTTCTACCGAACATAGTGATACGAAAACACCTCCAAAAATTGCCGAAACTGTGAAAACAGCTAAAAAATTAGAAAAAGAACAAGCGCAAGATGTTAAAGATCTCGTGCGTTATGAAACAGGAATTACTGTCGTAGAAGCAGGACGCTTTGGAAATAGTGGCTTTGCAGTTCGAGGAGTGGAAGAAAACCGTGTAGCAGTTCAAATAGATGGACTGCATCAAGCAGAAACCATCTCTTCACAAGGGTTTAAAGAATTATTTGAAGGATATGGAAATTTTAATAATACGCGTAATAGCGCAGAAATAGAAACACTAAAACAAGTTACAATTCGAAAAGGAGCTGATTCTTTAAAATCAGGTAGTGGCGCATTAGGTGGTTCTGTTAGTTTTGATACAAAAGATGCTAGAGATTATTTACTTAACAAAAATTACTACGCTTCCTATAAAAGAGGCTATAACACAGCAGATAACCAAAATCTTCAAACGCTCACTCTTGCTGGGCGTTATAAGTATTTTGATGCAATTGCTGTAATTACATCACGTAAAGGCCATGAATTAGAAAACTATGGTTATAAAAATTATAACGATAAAATTCAAGGAAAAACGAGAGAAAAAGCAGATCCTTATAGAAGAACCCAAGATAGTGCACTTTTAAAAATTGGTTTCCAACCAACAGAAAATCACCGTTTCTCAGTTATTGCAGATTTATATAAACAAACTTCTAAAGGTCATGATTTTTCTTATACTCTAAAACCAAATACACAGTACATGACATATGATGAAGAAGAATTACGTCATACTAACGATAAAGTAGAACGTAAAAATATCGCTTTTGTTTATGAGAATTTTACTGAAACACCATTTTGGGATACATTAAAAATCACCTATTCCCACCAAAAAATTACTACAAGCGCAAGAACAGACGATTATTGCGATGGGAATGATAAATGTGCATTATCGAGTAATTTGCTTGGAATGAAATACAATCAGGATAATCAACTTGTTGGGAAGGATGGTAATTCTGTAAAATATAAAGATATTGATAAAGAGATAAAAGAGACAGGAGTGGCAGGATCAGCAGAACTAACTAAACCAGGAAAATGGGCATGGCAAAAAGTAGATTGGGATGCTGTTCGAGCAAAACATCCAGGTAAGACAGTCTATGGATATTGTATTGATGATGAAATGGATAAGTGTACTTACGAGGTAAAAACTCTTCAAAAAGAAAATACTTTTGAAATCAATGGTAAAAAATACGATCTTTTATCTGAAGCAGATAAAAACGTTATCTCTGATGAACAAAGATTGCCGACTAACATCAGCTATCTTTTTAGCTGTGATGGATTAAATTGCGATAAAAAAACAATTCAAGGATTTAACAAAAATGGAACTACTGTAGATATTCCTTTTGATGTGATTGAAAAAAATGGCAAAAAATATGCCAAAACAGAAGTTACAGCTAATGATCAGCGATCTGGTCCATACCTATTTATGCCAAATCAAAAGGGTTATCAGGCGAATCTTTGGTCGCAACGTGACTTAACAAGTGAAACCAAACAAATTAACCTTGACTTAACAAAACATCTAGAGTTAGGTAAAACACAGCACGATTTGTCTTATGGTGGTCTGTGGTCTGAAATGAAAAAATCAATGACCAATCTAGCTGGAGATGCCCCTCTAAATGTAAAATGGTGGGCTCAATATCCACATAATTGTGATATCTTTTTAGCTCCTTCTACAACAGGTGCTAAACCAACGTTAAATCCAGAACGGACGAGTACATTATGTAATAATGTCAATGTGTTCTCTTTCCTAATTCCAGTGAAAACGAAAACAGGCGCGTTATATTTTATTAATGATTTCCGTGTGAATAACTATATCGCTTTTAATTTAGGTTATCGTTATGATCGAGTGAAATATGAACCAGAATATATTCCTGGAAAAACACCAAAAATCCCTGATGATATGGTGACAAATCTTTATATCACCACACCAGAATTTAATGCAAGTCAAGCAGATTCAGATGCTGATGAATTATTAAAAAAAGAAGCCAATGCTGCAGCAAATATTAAAGAAATTGCACAACCGAAAAAATTTTCTGCAAGTTCCTACTCTTTTGGTACAACACTTGATCCGTTAAATTGGTTACGTTTACAGGCAAAATATAGTAAGGGATTCCGAGCACCAACAAGTGATGAAATCTACTTTACATTTAAACATCCAGATTTTTCTATTCGACCAAATAGAGATCTTCAACCAGAAACAGCAAAAACCAAAGAGTTATCTTTAACTGTGCATAATGACATGGGATATATTACAACTTCTGTTTTTGATACTCGATATCAAAACTTTATTGATTTATCCTATCAAGGGAGTCGTGACGTTCATGGGCACTCAAAACTAATACCATTTCATTTTTATCAAAATGTAAATAGACCAAATGCTAAAGTAACTGGTTTTGAAATTGCTTCACAAATATCCTTAGGAAATATTACTAAATTATTCAATGGTTTCAGTTTAAGCTATAAATACACCTATCAAAAAGGCAGAATAAATGGCAATATACCAATGAATGCAATTCAGCCTAGAACAGCTGTTTATGGAGTAAGTTATGTTCATCCTGATGATAAATATGGTCTAGATCTTTATATCTCTCATGCATCAGCTAAAAATGCAGAAGATACTTATAATATGTTCTATAAAGAAGAAGGTAAAAAAGAAACTACAATCAAATGGAGAAGTGAATCTTATACAACCATTGATTTGTTAGGATATATCAAACCAATTAAAAATCTTACTTTAAGAGCTGGTGTGTATAACTTAACTAATAGAAAATATATTACTTGGGATTCTGCTAGATCAATTAGACCATTTGGTACAAGTAATATGATTAATCAAGATACAGGCTTAGGTATCAATCGTTTCTATGCCCCAGGTAGAAACTATAGAATGTCAGTTCAATTTGAATTCTAATTGTATCTAAAAGCACAAAAGTGCAGAGAAAATAATCTGCACCTCAAACGTTGGACTAAATTACCAATAATTGAGGTGCAGATTTTATTATAGCCAGACAGTATAGCTATAAAAATATTCGCTAATGAAATAATGGAAAGTTTCTTTGAACCATTAAAAACGGGATGTTTTATGGCTGGCTATTTAACCGTAGAGAGAAGATAGTTGATGTAGTAAGGGATTATTTGGTGGAGGGAATTGTCGATGAATTCAACTGCATTAACGTCATTTACCGAACCACCATATTGAATGATCACTTGATCTGCTACAGCTTGTGATTTTGCTGCGATGTGGCCACGGATAAATGCATGAACAGCTTGTGCTTGTGCTGGGGTCGCAGATTTACCAGTACCGATCGCCCAGATTGGTTCGTATGCGATCACTGCACCTTTGAATGCTTCAACACCTAATGTGTTGATTACTGCATCAATTTGACGCGCGCACACTTCTTCTGTTTTGCCAGCTTCGTTTTCAGCTTCAGTTTCACCGATACATAATACTGGTACTAAACCAGCTTCTTTTAATGCACCAAATTTTTTCGCTACGAATTCGTCGCTTTCTTTATGATAAGTGCGGCGTTCAGAATGGCCAATAATGATATATTTTGCACCAAGATCTTTGGGGCTGACGTAGATTAGCCCTAAATACCACACCATTTTCTCAATATTTTAAGCTGTTCTTTTGGTGCTCCAAAGTTAAACCTAAATTCACATTCCTTCAAGAATAAAGGAAAGTTTTTTCGGTCAATTCCATTATATTTTCGAAGGATTCTCTTCGCCTGACTCCAGAAATTTTTTATTCCATTTATGTGGTTTTGTTTCACCGCAAATAGTTCGGAATGATTGATTCGTTCGTGGTGAAATTTGCTCACATCAAGGGCATCATAGAGTCGATAAGTATCGGTATAAACCCAGCTATCAGGCTTAATTTTTCTCACAATAACAGGCATTAATGTCCCTGTTTTGGTATTTTCTACCACTACTGCAAATACTTTTCCTTGTCGCTTTAACAAACCGAATACGGCAACTTTTCCTGCTGCGCCTCGACTCGTTTTCCTTTACGATGACCGCCAAAATATCTTTCATCAAGCTCAATTTGACCATCAAAAACCTCATCGGCTTCAAGGGCTAAATGATAGCTAATGACTTCACGAATTTTTCGGTAAAACAAAATCGCTGAATTGGCTTGGATACCGAGTAAATCAGCCGCTGCTCGGGCTGTCACTTCTAATACAAAAAATTCAAGGAGCTTATTTTGTATAGATTTCTTTAATTTATAATGAGTTATCTTCATTTTTATATGACTAACACACTTGCTAATCTACGTCAGCCCCTTAATTTTATACAGTAGAGAAGAGATACTTGATACAGTAAGAGATTATTTAGATTACTGTAATCATCGATGAATTTAACTGAAATAAAAGGACTGACGACAATATAATATAGTCGTCAGTCTTTAAGTGAATAAGCTAGTTTTTAGAATCAGTTCAAAACTCTAATTAATTTTACTTATTAAGCTTTACCCAACTTTTCTTTCAAAAAATTGAGCAACTGATCTTTACCAATCATTTCTTTTTCACCGGTACGGCGGTTCTTATATTCAATTTCACCGTTCTCTAAGTTTTTCTCACCGATTACAATCATATACGGCACACCGATAAGTTCCATGTCTGCAAACATCACGCCTGGGCGTTCTTTACGATCATCAAAAATCACATCTACGCCTTGTGATTGTAAAGTGCGGTAAAGTTCTTCAGCATATTTTTGCACGGTTTCAGATTTGTGCATGTTCATTGGCACAATCGCTACAGTAAATGGTGCAATTTCATCTGAAGGCCAAATAATACCGCGATCATCATGATGCTGTTCAATCGCTGAAGCTACCACGCGAGTTACGCCGATGCCGTAGCAACCCATTGTCATCACAAGAGGTTTACCATCTTCGCCTTGAACGGTCGCTTTCATTGCTTCAGAGTATTTTTTACCAAGTTGGAAAATATGTCCCACTTCAATACCACGTTTAATTTGAAGCGTGCCTTTACCATCCGGACTTGGATCACCTTCTACTACGTTACGTAAATCAAATACTTCTGGCATTGCTACATCGCGTTCCCAGTTCACATTGAAATAATGTTTTCCATCGATATTCGCGCCACAACTAAAATCAGACATTAACGCCACAGTGCGGTCAATAATTGCAGGAATATTTAAATTCACAGGGCCTAATGCCCCCACACCCGCACCAATTTTCGCTTTGATATCAGCTTCATCTGCAAACTCAAGAGGAGCTGCCACTAATGGGTGTTTTTGTGCTTTAATTTCATTTAATTCATGATCACCACGAATAATTAAAGCAACAAGCGGTTGATTTTCGTCTGCACCTTTCACAATCAACGTTTTCACGGTTTTCTCAATCGGTAAATTGAATTGTTCTACTAACTCCGCAATGGTTTTCGCATTTGGCGTATCAACCAATGTCATTTCTGCGGTTGGCGCTTGACGCTCACCGATAGCTACAGCTTCAGCAAGCTCAATATTCGCGGCAAAATCCGATTCTGTTGAGAATACAACATCATCTTCACCACTTGAAGCCAACACTTGGAATTCATGAGACGCAGAACCACCAATAGACCCTGTATCCGCTTGTACCGCACGGAAATCTAAGCCTAAACGGTTAAAAATGTTACTGTACACTTGATACATCACATCATAGGTTTCTTGCAAACTTTCTTGTGTCGTGTGAAATGAGTACGCATCTTTCATAATAAATTCACGCGAACGCATTACACCAAAACGAGGACGCACTTCATCACGGAATTTAGTTTGAATTTGGTATAAATTAAGTGGAAGTTGTTTGTATGAAGAAACTTCTCGACGCACTAAATCTGTAATCACTTCTTCGTGAGTTGGCCCAAGTACAAAGTTACGGTTTCCGCGGTCTTCAAAACGAAGGAGCTCAGGGCCATATTGCTCCCAACGACCAGACTCTTCCCATAATTCCGCCGGTTGCACAACAGGCATCAACACCTCGATAGCGCCGCCTTTATTCATTTCTTCGCGAATAATCTTCTCTACTTTTTTCAATACGCGAATACCCGTCGGCAACCAGTTATATAAACCTGATGCCATTGGGCGAATCATACCTGCACGGAGCATTAACTGGTGGCTCACCACTTGAGCATCATTTGGTGTTTCTTTAAGGGTGGAGAATAAATATTGACTTGTACGCATTGTTTAACCTTAGATTCTAAGAACTGAAAAAATTGGCGCAAGTATAACAAAAAGTGCGGTGATTTTTAACCGAACTTTCGATACCTACTGATTATTTTGCGCTTTCGCCAAAATTGCTTTATGTTCCTGAATCAATACCATAAAAGGCTGGCAAAACCGCTCTAATTTGATAGAGCCCACGCCATTAATTTGCAACATTTCAATATTGCTTGTTGGCATATACTGAGCCATTTCTTGCAAAGTCGCATCATTAAAGACAATGTACGGTGGAATATTTTCTTTATCGGCAATTTGTTTGCGTAAGAAGCGCAGGCGTGCAAATAAATCCTTATCGTAATTTGCAACACTTTGGCGTTGTGGATTATGGGCAATCTTACTGATTGCAGAAATACGAGGCATTGCCAGTTCTAATGGTTCTTCACCTTTCAAAATCGCTTTTGCGCTTTCAGTAAGTTGCAACGTTGGATTTAATTCACCAATGACCTGTTGCACAAAACCCAAATGAATAAGCTGACGAATGACAGACTGCCAATGCTCTTTGCTTTTATCTTTTCCAATGCCATACACTGAAAGTTTATCATGTTGGCGTTCAATAATTTTCTGATTGTGCATTCCACGCAACACCGCAATCACATAATGTGCACCGAAACATTGCCCCACTCGATAAATAGTAGACATTACTTTTTGGGCATCGACTAATCCATCATATTTTTTAGGAGGATCAAGGCAAATATCACAGTTATTGCATGGTGTTTGTCGATGCTCACCAAAATAATTGAGAAGAACTAAACGGCGACAAGTCTGGCTTTCTGCAAATTCACCAATAGCTTCTAATTTATGCTGCTCAATCTGACGCTGTGGAGTTTCTGGTTTTTCTAAGAGAATTTTTTGTAACCAAGCGTAATCCGCAGGCTCATAAAACAAAACGGCCTCTGCAGGTAAATCATCACGTCCTGCTCGCCCCGTTTCCTGATAGTAGGATTCAATGCTGCGAGGTAAATCAAAATGGGCAACAAACCGCACATTGGATTTATTAATCCCCATTCCAAAAGCAATGGTTGCGACGACTACTTGAACATTATCACGCTGAAAATCCTGTTGCACGCACTCACGCACTGCTGTTTCCATTCCCGCGTGGTAAGCAGCAGCAGAGACGCCTTTATTGCGTAAACTTTCCGCAATTCGTTCAACCTTGTTTCGGCTGTTGCAATAAATAATCCCACTCTTGCCCTTTTGGGCCAACACAAAACGTATCAGTTGCTCCATTGGTTTATATTTTTCTTCCAAAGTATAACGAATGTTTGGTCGATCAAAACTACCAATATATTTATGCGGATTTTCCAGATTGAGGTGAGTCAAAATATCTTGGCGAGTCGCATAATCGGCTGTCGCGGTGAGCGCCATAATCGGCGCATGAGGGAAACTAGCTTTTAAACCACCAAGCTGGGTATATTCAGGGCGAAAATCATGCCCCCATTGAGAAATGCAGTGTGCTTCATCAATCGCAATAAAGCTGACTTTACTATAAGAAATAAGTTGAAAGAAACTGTTCGTCATCACTTTTTCTGGCGACACATAAAGCAGTTTAAGTTGCCCAGAAATTAGTTTATTTTGAACTTGTTGCTGCTGTTCTAAAGTCTGACTAGAATTAAGAAAATCTGCCTCAATTCCATTAGCTTGCAGCTGATCCACTTGATCTTTCATCAAGGAAATCAGCGGAGAAATCACTAAAGTTAAACCATCAAAACACAGCGCTGGAATTTGATAACAAAGCGATTTGCCATTCCCTGTTGCCATTACCACCAAAGCATCTTGTCCGTTTAAAGCGGCATGGATGACTTCTTCCTGCCCTTTACGGAAAGATTGATAACCGAAAACCGATTTCAAAACAGAAAGTGCGGTCGGTTTTTCTATTATTTTTGGTGATAAATGAGAATCAAGCATCTTAGAACTGCACGTTCTCGCCATGTGCAGCACAAGCTTCGACTAAACAATCCCAAAAACGCTTTCCGTCATTAGAAACCCAGTCGCCATTTTTAAAAGCAAAATGAAAACCACCTAATTTACTCGCAATCCAAAGCTCAAGTAATGGTTCTTGCTTGTTAATCACTATTTGTGTGCGATTATCAAAAGTGATTGTAAATACCGAACCTTGCGTTTCACAATCTACATCCGCACCTTGCGCTTCTAATTCTTCTTCAATTTTTTGCCAAACTTGTTCAATATTTTGGTGAAATTCTGCAATATTCATAAAATGTTCCTGTTTAAATCTGATAGAATGCGGCAAATTATAAAGCCTTTCTTAAGCTTGTGAAAGGCGGATTTACCGATAAGTAAGAGAGAGAAAAATGAAAAAACTACTATCAATTTTAGTGCTTAGTGCAATTTGCATTCTAGCAACAGGATGCGGCGTAAAAGGTCCTTTATATTTCCCAGAAAAAGAACAAGCACAGCAAACCAAATAAGCGATTATCCAATTACAATCCCAAAATAAAAAACAGGAACACAACATGAATTTCTTCCAATATAAAAATAATAAGCTTTATGCTGAAGATATTCCGGTTCAACAACTTGCTGAACAATTCGGTACACCTCTTTATGTATATTCTCGCGCAACACTTGAACGCCATTGGCATGCTTTTGACTCAGCCTTAGGTAAGCGTCCTCACTTAATTTGCTTTGCCGTAAAATCTTGCTCGAATATCGGCGTATTAAATATCATGGCAAAACTGGGTTCTGGTTTCGATATTGTCTCACAAGGAGAACTTGAGCGTGTACTTGCCGCGGGTGGCGATGCATCAAAAGTAGTTTTTTCGGGTGTAGCTAAATCCCGAGAAGAAATTATACGGGCACTAGAGGTTGGAATTCGTTGCTTTAATGTGGAATCAGTTTCTGAACTCAAATACATTAACCAAATTGCAGGCGAGATGGGGAAAATAGCACCAATTTCTTTGCGTGTGAATCCAGATGTTGATGCGCATACACACCCTTATATCTCAACAGGATTAAAAGAAAATAAATTTGGTGTAAGCGTAAATGAAGCTCGAGAGGTATATAAATTAGCCTCAACGCTGCCAAACATAAAAATAACAGGGATGGATTGCCACATAGGCTCGCAGCTCACTGAATTACAACCATTCTTAGATGCAACAGATCGCTTAATTATCCTAATGGAACAATTAAAAGAGGATGGGATTAAATTAAAACATCTCGATCTAGGCGGTGGTTTAGGCGTGACTTATACGGATGAAATGCCTCCGCATCCAAGCGATTACGCAAATGCGTTATTAGAAAAACTAAAAGATTATTCCGAACTTGAAATTATTCTTGAACCAGGCAGAGCAATTTCTGCAAATGCAGGAATTTTAGTAGCAAAAGTACAATACCTAAAAAATAATGAAAGTCGTAATTTCGCCATTACCGACACAGGAATGAACGATATGATCCGCCCTGCATTGTATGAGGCTTATATGAATATCGTAGAAATTGACCGCACTTTAGTAAGAGAAAAAGCCATTTATGATGTTGTCGGGCCAGTTTGTGAAACGTCAGATTTCTTAGGCAAACAACGAGAACTTTCTATTGCTGAAGGTGATTATATAGCTCAATGCTCAGCAGGCGCCTATGGAGCAAGCATGTCATCAAACTATAACTCAAGACCTCGTACTGCAGAAGTTCTAGTAGATGGAGATAAATCCTATTTAATTCGTCGTCGAGAAACCTTACAAGAACTTTGGGCATTAGAGTCGACCATTTAATCTTTCTTATCCTAAAAGAGCGGTAAAAAAATTATCTATTTTTCTACCGCTCTTTTTCCATCCATCAATAAACTTATCTCAAACAGTAAGTTTGTGAGATAAATCAAATTTTTTTCTATTCTAGATTGGCATAGAATTGAATTCTTTATAGAATACTACGTTTTTTAAAGTGGACTTTTTCCACTAAAGGGGAAATTATGCAAGAAAAACTAAAGGTTTTATTGATTGACGACCATCCGTTAATGCGTCGTGGCATTAAACAACTTGTAGAATTAGACGATAACTTTGAAGTGGTGGCTGACGTAGGCAGCGGCACAGAAGGGATTTCTGTGGCATTACAAACATCACCTGATGTGATCATTTTAGATCTCAACATGAAAGGACTTTCTGGGTTAGATACACTCAAAGGATTACGCGCAGAAGGTGTTGATGCACGAATCTTAATTTTAACAGTGTCTGATGCAAAAAATGATATTTATACTCTGATTGATGCAGGTGCAGATGGTTACTTGCTAAAAGATACGGAACCAGATACGTTGCTAGACCAAATAAAGCGCATTGCACAAGGTGAAGTCATTCTGAGCGATTCTATTAAAAATTTACTGTTAGAACGTACTCATGAAGAAAATCCATTAGACAGCCTAACGGATCGTGAAATGGGCGTACTTCGTCAAATTGCGACAGGTCTATCAAATAAACAAATCGCAGCACAACTGTTTATTTCAGAAGAAACCGTGAAAGTACATATCCGTAATTTATTGCGCAAATTAAATGTACATTCTCGCGTTGCCGCAACGGTATTATTTTTTGAACAAAATCGTTAACAAAAATAATCATAAAAAAATGCGCTAGGATAAACTTAGCGCATTTTTCTTTACAGTCACACTATTTACGTTAATTCAATAGATTTAATATCTTCTAATAATATATACAATTCTTTTTTAATATCTTGTTCAAATTGTACTTCTGCACTTTCTCGATCTAAATCTAGACGCATTCTTTCTCTTTTATCAAGCAATTTACGAGCATCATGTGTAGGCATATCACGCACAACTTCATATAAGTTAGCCATTGCAGGATAAGTAGATAAATTCTTACCAAAAGGCCTTAATAGCATTGTAAGACGGATTACTCCTTCTGAAGTATTACATTCTCCAGATTGCATTGCTCGAGCAATAACATCAATGCTTTCTTTTAATCGTATAGTGCGATCATGCTTGGCTTTAGTAATCAATTCCTTTTGGATTTTTAACTGTTTTAATAAATATATTGCATATAAACTCAATCCAATCACCAAAAAAAATGCAACTACAATAAATAGCCAAATCATAACTTATCTAAATTGGTTAATATCGATACGCTCGAAAGTGCGGTATAAATCATCTTCACTTTGATCTTCGTCTTCAATGCCAAGTTCTTCCATTAATTCAGAAATTCTATCTAAGCATTCATCTACAAATTGTTGATCTGCTTTACTAATAGTTTTACCTTCATCTAAAGCATCCAATAATTCATTAAGAATTTCGTTATTTTCCAGATTTTCAAGCTCTTTCATTGGATCTTGTTTTTTTACCTGTTTTATTACTGGAATTAATTGACCTCTTTCAGGTTTATTAATAAATTCAACAACCAACGGAACCTTTTTCTTACTACCAATTTTTGGATCTTTAATTTCATTTTGAAGTTTATTCGCTTTTTCTTCAACCGCACTATGACGAGATCCTGAAGCTAAACCTTTATGCTTACGTTTTTTCTTATCTTCACGAGCTTTAGCGTCCAATTCATAACGTGTAAGCTTTTTACCTGGACGCACTTTTGTTGTATCTATTTTTTTATCTGCTTTTCGAATTGGCATAATATCAGTAATTCGACGTGTTTTTTTCTTACGAGCCATAAGGTATCCTTATAAAAATTTTGCGGATTGTATCACTAATGCGTATTTTTCTCACTAATAAAC
>NZ_LCTK01000024.1:0-42749 GCF_001008205.1 Haemophilus haemolyticus
CAAACGGTCAGCAAACTGAAGAAGAGAAAAAAGCGGCTGAAGCAGAGAAAAAAGCCGCTGAAGAGGCTCTAAAAGCTGCCGAAGAGAGATTAAAAAAACTTGAAAATTTACAAGCTGATGAAAAAGCCCGTATTCCTCTAAGTGATAAAGTTTTCGGTGGTATTAGTGGGGAAATGAAAGATACTATTTCTGGTGGTACAATAAATCTTGAGAAAAATGAGTTAAATTCTGCATTAACAAATGACATTCGTGATCTAGCAATTAGAGATAAAGACGGTAGATTTGTGTATGTGCCTGTTGTTAGAAGAGCTAATATAGATCCAGATGGCTGGGACGATGAATACCGTGACCCATATCATATGGTAAAAGAGGGGCAGAGTATTTTAAGTAATTCTGATTTTCAGTCTAGTGCATTTGGTACATATTTTCATAATTTAACTGATAATCAATATTTCTACGCTCAAGGAAATCCAACAGCACTAGCACAAATCCCGACAGCAGGCAAAGTAGAGTACGATGGCGGTGCTGCTTATAAGAAAGATGGGGATGATAGTCAAAGAACTGGAATGACTGCTACAGCAGATTTTGCTAACAAAGTTATTGATATTAATATCAAAGAAAAACCTAATTTCGTACCAGAAATGAACTTTGGTGGTAAAATCACTGGAAACAGTTTTGCGGGTGAAGTGAATGGTATTAAAACTCAAGGCGGTTTCTTCGGTGAAAATGCCCAAGAAATGACAGGTTTATTTACTAATGAAGCAGATAAATCCCGTGGTGCATTTGGTGGGATTAAAAAATAACAGTCAGTAATTTATAAATCATAAAAAGGAAATATAACCTTGCCCCAACAAGGTTATATCCATTCAATTCAAGGATTAGGTTTTATAGTTTACAAACCTAATCCTTTTTGTTTAACTAAAATAGCAAAGCACGGGCGTTAAGTCCGTGCTTTAAACTTATCTTAAAATCAACCGCACTTTATTCTACGGTAACAGACTTCGCTAAGTTACGAGGTTGATCTACGTCAGTACCTTTAATTAAAGCCACATGATAAGAAAGCAACTGCATTGGGATGGTATAAAAAATCGGTGCAACGATATCATTGACTTTTGGCATCGTGATGATTTTCATTCCTTCACTTGGTGTAAAGCCCGCTTCTTTATCGGCAAATACATATAATTGGCCACCACGAGCACGAACCTCTTCAATATTCGACTTTACTTTCTCTAATAATTCATTATTTGGCGCCACAACAATTACCGGCATATCGGCATCAATCAACGCTAATGGACCATGTTTTAATTCTCCCGCCGCATACGCTTCCGCATGAATATAAGAAATCTCTTTCAATTTCAAAGAGGCCTCTACTGCTATTGGATAAAATGCTCCACGACCTAAGAAAAGCGCATGATGTTTTTCAGCAAAATCCTCAGCCAATGCTTCAATTTCTGTATCAAAAGCTAACGCTTTTTCAATTTCTGCAGGTAAAGATTGCATTGCTTTGATAATCTCATGCTCTTTTTCTGCAGAAATATGACCTTTAACTTTACCAAGTGCCGTCACCAACATTAATAACGCAGCGAGCTGTGTCGTAAATGCTTTTGTTGACGCCACCCCAACTTCAACACTGGCACGCGTCATAAATGCAAGATCTGATTCGCGAACTAGTGAAGATCCAGCAACATTACAAATTGTTAATGCTGCCATGTAGCCCTTTTCTTTCGCTAAACGAAGTGCGGCTAAAGTATCGGCTGTTTCGCCAGATTGAGAAAGTGTAATCAATAAGCTATTTGGACGGGTAACAAATTTGCGATAACGAAACTCTGATGCAATTTCAACATCACAGCTCACTCCAGCCAAAGATTCAAACCAATAACGCGCCACCATACCTGCATTATAGGATGTACCACAAGCAACAATTTGAATATGCTCAACTTTTTCTAAAATGCCTTTTGCACCATTACCGATTGAATCGACAATCACATTTTCATGATTGATACGCCCTTCCATTGTATTGATAAGTGCGGTTGGCTGTTCGTAAATTTCTTTCTGCATAAAATGACGGAATTTACCTTTCTCTGCTGCGTCATTTTCAAGATTAGATTCGTGAACTTCGCGATCAACTTTATTTCCGTAAGTATCATAAATATCAACTGTACGACGTGTAATTTCTGCAATATCCCCTTCTTCTAAAAAGATAAAACGGCGGGTAACACTTAAAAGTGCAAGTTGATCTGAAGCTAAGAAATTTTCACCAATACCTAAGCCAATCACTAGCGGACTACCAGAACGAGCCGCAACTAAATGTTCAGGATGACGGCTGTCCATTACCACCATACCATATGCGCCCGTGAGTTGTTTTACTGCTTTTTTCACAGCTTCTAAAAGTGAATCCGTACTACGCATTTCCCACTCAACGAGGTGAGCGATCACTTCAGTATCGGTTTGCGATAAAAAAACATAACCACGAGATTTTAATAATTCTCGAAGTTCTTCATGATTTTCAATAATACCATTATGTACTACTGCAAAAGTGCCTGACGCATGGGGATGAGCATTGGTTTCTGATGGTTCACCATGCGTCGCCCAACGCGTATGCGCAATCCCTGTACCACCAATCAATGGTTTCTCCGATACCGCCTCATCTAATGCTTTAACTTTACCTAAGCAGCGCACGCGTTGTAATTCATGATGTTCATTTACCACTGCAACGCCTGCAGAATCATAACCACGATATTCCAAACGATGTAAACCATTAATTAAGATTTCCGCTACATCACGTTGCGCTACCGCGCCGACAATACCACACATAAGTTTTCCTTATTGTTAATTAAATAAAAAATACGTCTACTTTTTTAACCGCACTTTATACGCAAATTACTTCTACGCCATGAGCTAAAATGGCTTGTTTATCTTGTTCTGACAATCCTGTATCAGTAATAAGCACATCAATTTGTTGCCAAGTTAATTCTAAATTTGGCATTTTTCGACCAATTTTCTGAGATTCCACCATCACAACGACTTCGCGAGAAACTTCCGCCATCACCTGGCTTAATCCTACAAGTTCATTAAAAGTCGTAGAACCTCGCGCTAAATCAATGCCATCGGCACCAATAAAAAGTTGGTCAAAATCGTAAGAACGTAGCACCTGCTCTGCTACTTTTCCTTGAAATGATTCCGAACGAGTATCCCAAGTTCCACCAGTCATCAGCAACGTTGGCTCATTTTCTAATGCTCTCAATTCTGTTGCTACCGAAAGTGAATTCGTCATTACAACTAAGCCTTGTTTTAAGTTAAGTTGCTTAATCAGAGCCGCCGTAGTACTTCCGCTATCTACGATAATACGGTTATGATCACGAATACGTTCGGCGGCGGCTTTCGCTATGACAAACTTTCGTTTCGTAAGTTCATCATTTTCGTTTTCATCCATAATTTCTTTTGGCATTAAAATTGCGCCGCCATATTTACGCAATAAAAAACCATTTGTTTCTAGCGCACTTAAGTCTTTACGAATAGTCACTTCAGATATATCAAAAAACTGCACGAGCTGTTCTACACTCACCTCACCCTGTTCTTGCAAAAGTTGCATAATTGTATGGCGACGTTGTTTAGTATTACGAGGCTGGCTACTTTTTTTCATAAAGCTATCCTTAAATGCAATAAATTTCGTTTCGAAAGTTTATTTAAAGAATATTGTTTTGTAAAGTAAATTTTAGGTAACAAAAAACCCTGCTAATTGGCAGGGTTTAAAATCATTCAAATGTTAATTATTTGATTGCATCTTTTAATGCTTTACCAGATACAAATGCTGGCACTTTAGATGCTGCGATTTTAATTTCAGCACCAGTTTGTGGGTTACGACCAGTACGTGCAGCACGTGCATTTACTTTGAATGTACCGAAACCGATTAATTGTACAGGTTCACCTTTTTTGAGGCTTGCAGTAATCGCGTCTAAAGTAGCTTCTAATGCAGCTTTAGCTTGTTTCTTGTTTAATTCTGCAGCACTTGCAATTGCATCAATTAAATCTGTTTTGTTCATAAATTTGTACCTTCTGTTAAATAAAAATTTGACTATTTAAAATACGCCAGCGGACCAGCCGCAAAAGCTGTGCAAAGGATAATCTAACTTTCTCTTAATTAAAAGAAAGATTTATAAAATTTGTGACGAATCTCACGTTATTGATGAAATTCTATACCAATATTAGATATCCCCTCGGCTCGGATCTCATTTTTTAAATCTAAAATTAATTCAATATCACGTTTTTCACATTCTTTAAGTAAACGATAAATCTGCCATTGCACATCGAGTTCAGCTTGAATATCTTCACTTTCTTTAAGTTCACTTTCCGACCAATCTCGCTCCGTTTCAGTCTCCAATAAACTCGTTACCGTACCTAAAGAAATTAAACTCATTTCCACCGCTCTTTCTAATGTTTCACCCGCGATAATAGCATGTAAAATTTCAGCTAAAGCCTGACAAGCATCTAACGCTGGCACAACACCAAAACTCTCGTAATCATTCACATCAGGAATAATCGTTTCCAATTTATCTAACTGATTTTCAAAGTTGATCTTCGCATCTTTAACCGTTAAATATTCCCACACCAAATTAAGAATATTTTGATACGTTTTGGTTTCAGCGTTAAGCTCGTTCATTTGACAGAACAATTTGAAATTTGGTGCCATACGTTCACATAAAGCAGCCATAAAAGTAAGATGTTGCCAACTTTCTAAGTTTTCTAAACGTTTATGAATCGGGTTTCGCATCTTATTTCCTTAATTCGTAAGAGTTGGAATATTTATGAATCGCATTTATTTTCCGCTTTACAGAGTTCAAGCGTCACATAAATTAATTTGCGAGCGATAGTACCTGTTGGCGGTAATTCTGGCAAGGGTTGATCATAAGAAAACCACTGCGCATCATGAATTTCACTTTCCTGCAAAGTAATTTCACCGCTCTCATAATCAGCCAGAAAACCGACCATTTGAGAATTTGGAAATGCCCAAGGCTGGCTACCAAAATAACGAATATTTTTTATCAAAATCCCGGTTTCCTCAAAAACCTCTCTCCGCACCGATTTTTCAAATGTTTCACCGACCTCTACAAAACCAGCAAGAGTAGTATACATTCCTCCGTTCGGGTGATAATGACGCTTGTGATTAGCAAGTAATATTTCTTTGCCACGTCGAACTGCAACAATAATGGATGGGCAAATTACAGGATAAGTGCGATACCCACAGTGAGTACATTGCACAGCGAGTTCTTCTTGAATTTGTTGTGTTTTATGGCCGCACTTTCCACAGAATTTATGAGTTTTTAGGAAATGATTAATTTCCACACCTCGGCTTAATACATGGAATTCATCCTCTGGCAGTGAAAGTAATCCTCGCAAACTTACATATTCTCGTTCATCACTTTCTTGCTCAGCCACAAGCCATAACGGATGATTTTTCCATTCACCGATTTGCATTGCCTGCAATCCTTCTATTCCAAGGGTTTTAGCCGTACCACAAGGCAACTCATTATTCAGCAAATAAAGATTCGAACTTTGAGTAACCAACCAATAACCAAAATCATCTGGATGAAGTGTTTTCATTTTTTACTCCATAAAAATAACCGCACTTTCAAAAGTGCGGTTATTATAAATCTTCTTTTTACCACTCACTAATAATAAGAGTGCTCTCCACGCTGATGTTCGGTTACATCTTTTGCACCTTTTAATTCATTAGGGAATAGGCTAATAAGTTGTTTTTCTACGCCATCTTTTAACGTAACGTCCACCATTGAGCAACCATTACAGCCACCACCAAATTGTAAAATTGCGTAACCATCTTCAGTAATTTCAATTAAGGTTATGCGTCCACCATGACTTGCAAGCTGTGGATTAATTTGAGTTTGTATCACATATTCAACACGTTCAATTAATGGCGCATCATCAGCCACCTTACGCATTTTGGCATTTGGTGCTTTTAAGGTAAGTTGCGCACCAAGCTCTTCAGTAACATAATCAATTTCTGCATCTTCTAAGAAAGGCAGACTGACCTCATCAATAAATGCAGAAAAAGTATCATATTTCATTTCAAAATCACTTTCTTCCACGGCATTCGGTGGGCAATAAGATACGCCACATTCCGCGTTAGGGGTGCCAGGATTAACGACGAAAATACGAATATTCGTTCCTTCTTCTTGGGTATCTAAAAGTTTTCGAAAATGCGCTTGTGCGGCATCAGAAATAGCGATTTGCTGAGTTGCTTGTTCCATAATAATGTCCTAAATACTTGAGAGAAAGTATCAGGAATAATACGCCCATCACGCTTTTTTTTCCAGTGCTTTATATTAAGCACGCGCTAGCCCCCACACTTGGATCTCCTCCACGCCCAATTTTCTCAACAATTTTGAGATTTCATTGAGTGTAGAACCAGTAGTAATTACATCATCCACCAACGCAACACGACGATAGGGAAATTCATTTTTCGAAACGGCAAGAGAAAAGGCATTTTTTAAATTCTGACGACGATCTTTTGCACTCAAACCACGTTGAGTATGGGTGTGTCTCACGCGTTTTACGATATTATTCAAATTAGGAATATCCAGCCAACGACTTAATTGCCGAGATAATAAATCTGCCTGATTATAACCTCGTCTCCACTGGCGAAAATGATATAAAGGCACTGGAATGATTGCTTCTGGCAATTTAAGTTGATGTGTTCGTTTAGCATCACGCACCGCAAGATATAAAAGCCGAGCCAAAGTGCGGTCAATCCAAAATTGATTTTGAAATTTAAAACGGTGAATCAATATAGAAAGTGGCTCAACATAATGCCCAATAATGACCATCTTATCCCAGCTAGGTTCTTGTTTAAGACAATTACCACAATGCTGCGCATAATATTGCAATTCCACACCACAATGTCCGCAATAAGGAAAAGATTTAATTTGTTTTTGGCAACATGAACATAGCCCATTTTTTGCGATATGAAGATTGCCACGACAGTGGATACAGCAAAAATTAAAAAAATTCATCGTCTAAAAAAGTTATTTTTTGCCCGCACTTTTTTGTTTCAACGCATCTAATGTTTCTCCAGCTTTTAAAATATGCGATGTCACAAAAATCACTAGCTCACGTTTTTGATGTCTTTCACTTTCTTTACTAAACAATCGTTTAATGCCAGGTATATCGCCAAGTACTGGCACTTTATCTTCGCTTTTCGTGATCGTATCGTGGAACACGCCGCCAAGCACAATAGTTTCCCCATCTTTGGCAAAAACTTGAGTATTAATTTCTTGCTTATCAATAGAAACCACCTCGTTTTGTCCATAAGCGACACGAGAACCTGGAGAGTTTTGGCTCACTAATAAATCAAGCAAAATATTGTTATCTTTAGAAATATGTGGCGTCACTTCCAAACCTAGCACCGCCTCACGGAATTCCACAGATTGCGTATCGTTACGAGTATTACTCACAACATAAGGAATTTCTGTACCCTGTTTAATACTCGCACTTTTCTTATTCGTAGTGAGTAAGCGGGGACTTGCGATAATTTCCACATTATTTTCACGCTCCAAAGCGCTCAATTCTAAATCAAGCAATCGACCATTAATTTTCGCGACTTGTAATGCTATCGAGCCAGCAGGTGTCGTCGTTGTCGCAAAATTTACATTAAGATTATCCGCAATATTTTCAAAGCCATTACCGGCTAAGCTGCCCGCTACACGCGCAGCATTTTCCGTTGGATTAAAAATCCCCCACCGAACGCCAAGTTCTTTCAAACTTTCATCCGTAATTGTCACAATACGCGCTTCAATAGCAATCTGCTCAATAGGCTTATCCATTTCAGAAATTAATTTTTTAATATTTTGCACAGAACGAGGTTCATCCTGAATAACCAGTAAATTACTGCGATCATCAAAGGTAATGCTCCCAGCTGGTGAAAGCAAAGAGCCACTTCCTGTGGTTAAAGATTTCATTAACTCGGAGGCCTTAGCAAAATGGAGTTTTACCGTGTGACTCACTAAGTGCGATTCATTTGTAGTAAGATTTCCTGCAATTTGACCTTTGCCTGGTTGCTCTCCATTAAGATAATAAATACCCTCATCTTTATTCAAAGTAAGCTTCTTACTTTTAGCAATTATTTGTAGCAAACGTGGCATATCAATATTGTCTAATTTCAACGAAATATTGCCTTCTAACGTCTCATCCATCACTAAATTTACATCATGTTGAAAAGCTAATTGCTCCAGTGTTTGGGCTAAAGGAGCCTGCGATAAACGAATAAAAAAACGTTCGTTATCAGTTTTGGGGTTAGCAAAAACGATTAATGGAAAACAAAAACACACTAAAAAATAACCGCACTTTAAAAGATATTTCTTCATAATCTTCCTTTAAAAACTTAATTCTTTCTGTTCAGTACTATCACATTGAGCACCAGACTTACGCATAAATTGAACTTTATTTTGATTGATTTTTGTTACAACATATCCTTCTTGAGCTACATCAACGCCCTCTAAAACGCTGTAAATTTGCAAATCCTGATCCAGCAATAACGCAAACGCTTTATCTTTAGAAATCACTACGCCCACCAATTTTAAAGCGTTCAAAGGAATTTCAGCTGCTTGGCGATTTTCATCAGCTCCGCATAGATTATTAGGTACATCTGAGGAAATTATTTCTGTCTGCTCCATTACTGTTTGTGCGTTATCAAACTGAGAATGGGTACGCTGTGTTTTATCGAAAGGATCTTGTCCCCAACTGCAATTCATAAAAAATAATATAATCAGGTAAAACCAATATTTCATTTTGTCTCCTTATCTAGCTGAAAAATGATCTCGGTTTGCAATGGGCTGTCTTCGAGCTTCATAAATTGCAACCGGCTTACAGAAAGCTGTGACGTATTAGCTAAAAGTGCGGTTAAAAATGTTTTCGTTTTTTCGAAATGCCCTGTAAGCTGTAAATGCAAAATGGGCTGTTGCCCCATTTCCCAACGTAAATGCTGAGATAAACCGTTACGCGCAGCTAAACGTTGAATTTGTTTATTCAAAGGCATAATTTGTGCAGCCAGTTCCGGAGAAAGTTTTCGACTTTCCGACTGCTGCTGTAAAGAGGTTAAAATTTTCTGTTGATGCAACAATTCTGAACGTTTCCCCGCTAACTCATTTTCGATTTCATGGAAACGTGAGTTCCCCTCGATATAATCTAAAACGGGACGAAAAATCACCGCACTTAATAGCAATAAAAAAGTTAAACTGTGCACATAAAAAGGCTGGCTTAGCCATTTTCCAAAAGGAGTAAAAGGATCGTTCAAAAAGGCTTTCACTTATCTTCTCCAACTTCTTCCACATCAAAGCGAAAAAACAATGTATGTTGCTCAGGCTGAACTTGACTTAATTTCACATTGGGGAAATATTGCTTTAAAAATTGATGTACCGACTCAAACTCCATTTGATCTTGCGCTCGACCTTCCAAACTTAAGTTATGACCATCTTGTTTAAATCGGTTTAATTCGCCTTTCTGAAGAGGCAATTCACTTAATCGTTGCAAACTATTTTGAACTTGCCCGTTCGTGAGAGATTGCAAAACTTCACCAACTTGCACCGCACTGCGTAACTGTTCAATTTGTATGGTAGTTTTATGAAGCTGTTGATTAAATTTTTCAAAAGACTTTTGCTGTGCCTGCAAATTTTGTTGCTGTTGTTCAATCAAATTGCTAAAAGCCAACATTAAATTAATAGCAAGCAAGATAAATAAAGCGATATAAAAAGCTAAACGACGTAAACGCTTTTGATGTTGATAAGTACGCCAAGGCAATAAATTCATCGACATTTAGCTACTCACTTTTTGTTGATGTAAATCTTTTTGCCACAGCGCATTGCCAAGTGCGATAAAAGGTAAATCCGTTTCTACTCGCTGCCAGTTTTCTGGTAATGGTGTATGACTTGAGGGAATTTGATACACAAAAACTTGTTCAAGTTGCCCTTCAAAACGTTCGGTAAATTGCTCATAAAGTGCGGTCAAATTTTCGTGAGATTGTAAAATTTGCGATTGCTGAGATCTTTCACAAATCGCCAAACAATAGTCATCTTCTTGAAATAAAAATAAGGTATTTTCTGACCGCACTTGTTCATTCAACAAATACTGAAATGCACGCAAGATGCTATGAGGAAGAACATCTAACACATTAATTTTAAATGGTTGAAAGTCCTGCAGATAAGTTTGCGCACTCGCCTCTCGAATTGCTGTAATCTCTAAACGAAAACCTTGCTTTAACGGAGTAGAAATATAATCAAACCACAATTCCTCTAAAGGAATGGGCAACTCTTTCTCAATCACAAATTTACATTGTTGATGACATTCTTGAGCATTTAATATTTGCGGCAACATTAATACTTTCGACCAAGTCAAGTGAGCAGAAATACTTGCCACAAACTGCAAAGAAAAGGTTTTACCTTGAGATTGTGTTTTTAAATGTCGCAAAAAACGATTTTTAAAATCACGCTCATTGACAAAGGCTTGATAACATTGTGGCTGTTCAAGTTCATCAAACCACACAAAATCAAAATAACCCTGCTTACGATGAACGCCGATTTGTAAAGTGCGGTGATTTTTCAAGGAGAATTGCATATTCTTTCCTATTCTTTAAAGGCTGAATCTTTTATACTTAGCAGACCAAATCATAGGTCTCTTGACAAGAATATTCATTAACGAAGCGAGAATTTTACGATGCGGATCGCAAAATTAATATTTAGCACCCTATTAACTTTATGTATTTTAGGTTTAGTCGCAGGCGGAATGCTGTATTTCCACCTAAAATCAGAATTGCCTTCAGTAGAAGCATTAAAAACCGTTGAATTACAACAGCCAATGCAGATTTATACGGCCGATGGTAAATTAATTGGTGAAGTGGGTGAGCAACGACGTATTCCAGTGAAATTAGCAGATGTGCCACAACGCTTAATTGATGCATTTTTAGCGACGGAAGACAGTCGTTTTTACGATCATCACGGATTAGACCCTATCGGCATTGCACGTGCGTTATTTGTTGCAGTGAATAATGGTGGCGCATCACAAGGTGCAAGTACGATCACCCAACAATTAGCGCGTAACTTTTTCTTAACTCCAGAAAAAACTATAATTCGTAAAGCTCGTGAAGCAGTACTTGCGGTGGAAATTGAAAATACCCTCACCAAACAAGAAATCTTAGAGCTTTATTTAAATAAAATCTTTTTAGGCTATCGTTCTTATGGTGTTGCAGCGGCTGCGCAAACCTATTTCGGTAAATCATTAAATGAATTGACCTTATCAGAAATGGCCATTATCGCAGGCTTACCAAAAGCACCTTCAACCATGAATCCGCTTTATTCTTTAAAACGTTCTGAAGAACGCCGCAATGTGGTGCTAGGCCGAATGTTAGATGAAAAATACATAAGCAAAGAAGAATATGATGCCGCATTAAAAGAGCCAATCATCGCGAGTTATCATGGTGCAAAATTTGAATTTCGTGCGGATTATGTCACTGAAATGGTACGCCAAGAAATGGTTCGCCGTTTTGGTGAAGAAAATGCCTACACCAGTGGTTATAAAGTATTTACCACTGTACTTTCAAAAGACCAAGCGGAAGCTCAAAAAGCCGTACGTAACAACTTAATTGATTACGATATGCGTCGTGGGTATCGTGGTGGTGCGCCTTTATGGCAAAAAAATGAAGCTGCTTGGGATGATGAGCGTATTCTAGCGTTTTTACGTAAATTGCCAGATTCTAACCCATTTATTCCAGCAGCAGTGGTTGGAATGGCAAAAGGTGATGCGGATCTATTATTAGCATCAGGTGAAAAAATAACGCTCTCCACTAATGCAATGCGTTGGACTGGTAGAAGTAATCCCGTAAAAGTAGGTGAGCAAATTTGGATTCGTCAACGCACTAATGGTGAATGGCAATTAGGACAAATTCCAGCAGCTAACTCTGCGTTAGTATCTCTTAACTCAGATAATGGTGCGATTGAAGCCATTGTTGGTGGCTTTAGCTATGAACAAAGTAAGTTCAACCGTGCGACACAATCCTTAGTTCAAGTGGGTTCTTCTATCAAACCATTTATTTACGCTGCAGCATTAGAAAAAGGCTTAACGCTTTCTAGCGTATTACAAGACAGCCCAATTTCTATTCAAAAACCAGGACAAAAATTGTGGCAACCAAAAAACTCACCTGATCGTTACGATGGTCCAATGCGGTTACGCGTAGGATTAGGTCAATCCAAAAATATGATTGCTATTCGTGCTATCCAGACGGCAGGTATTGATTTCACAGCAGAATTTTTACAACGTTTTGGTTTTAAACGTGATCAATATTTTGCAAGTGAAGCCTTAGCGCTTGGCGCAGCCTCTTTCACACCATTAGAAATGGCTAGAGCTTATGCGGTGTTTGATAATGGAGGCTTCCTCATTGAACCTTATATCATTGAAAAAATTCAAGATAACACGGGTAAAGATCTATTTGTTGCAAACCCTAAAATTGCTTGTATTGAGTGTAATGATATCCCTGTGATTTATGGTGAAACGAAAGATAAAATCAACGGCTTTGCGAATATTCCTTTAGGTGAAAATGCCTTAAAACCATCAGATGACAGTACAAACGGTGAAGAAGTTGATCAACAACCTGAAACTGTGCCTGAATTGCCAGAATTACAGTCGAATGTCACCGCACTTAAAGAAGATGCGATTAATTTAATGGCGGATGCAAAAAATGGTTCATCTAAAACTGAATATGCCCCTCGAGTAATCAGTGGTGAGTTAGCATTTTTAATCCGCAGCGCCTTAAATACTGCGATTTATGGTGAACAAGGTTTAGACTGGAAAGGAACTAGCTGGCGTATCGCACAAACGATTAAACGTGGCGATATAGGTGGAAAAACAGGTACTACCAACAGTTCAAAAGTGGCTTGGTATGCAGGATTTGGTGCAAACTTAGTAACCACAACTTATGTCGGGTTTGATGATAACAAACGTGTACTTGGGCGTGGAGAAGCAGGTGCAAAAACTGCAATGCCAGCTTGGGTCGCTTACATGAAAACTGCATTGAGCGACAAACCAGAACGTAAATTACCATTACCACCCAAAATTATGGAAAAAAGTATTGATACTATGACAGGTTTGCTTTCTCCATCTGGTGGACGAAAAGAATACTTTATTGTAGGTACTGAACCGACACGCACCTATCTTTCGGAAATGCAAGAGCGTGGTTATTATGTTCCTACAGAGTTACAGCAACGCTTAAATAATGAAGGTAATACGCCAACGCCTGCTGCACAACCAGAAGAACTCTTCTAAAAATGACCGCACTTTAAGTGCATAATCAGGCGAGTCAATTGGCTCGCCTTCGTTATTAAACAAAGGATATATTATGCTGAGTTATCGTCACTCATTCCATGCGGGCAATCATGCTGATGTCTTAAAACATATCGTCTTAATGCTTATTTTGGAAAACCTTAAACTTAAAGAAAAAGGCTTTTTTTATTTGGATACACACTCTGGTGTAGGTCGTTATCGTTTATCCTCAAACGAATCAGAAAAAACAGGGGAATATAAAGAAGGTATTGGACGTCTGTGGGATCAAACAGACTTACCCGAAGATGTTGCACGTTATGTAAAAATAATCAAAAAACTCAATTATGGTGGCAAAGAACTACGTTATTACGCTGGCTCACCGTTAATTGCTGCTGAATTGTTGCGCCCACAAGATCGCGCACTATTGACTGAACTTCATCCTAGCGATTATCCAATCCTTCGAAATAATTTTAGCGACTACAAAAATGTCACCGTAAAATGTGACAATGGCTTTCAACAAGTCAAAGCAACGCTACCTCCAAAAGAACGCCGTGGCTTGGTGCTAATCGATCCGCCCTATGAATTAAAAGAAGATTATGATCTTGTTGTCAAAGCCGTTGAAGAAGGCTATAAGCGTTTTGCCACTGGTACCTACGCGATTTGGTATCCTGTTGTATTACGTCAACAAACTAAACGTATTTTTAAGGGATTAGAAGCAACGAGGATTAGAAAAATTCTAAAAATTGAGCTCGCTGTTCGCCCTGATAGCGATCAACGAGGTATGACGGCAAGCGGTATGGTGGTAATTAATCCACCTTGGACATTAGAAACCCAAATGAAAGAAATTTTGCCTTATCTCACAAAAACATTAGTTCCAGAAGGTACAGGAAGCTGGATTGTCGAATGGATTACACCAGAATAACCATCTCTTCCCATTCTAAACCCTACTAAATTTCACCGCACTTTACTTCAAAAGTGCGGTGAAATTTTCTGAGATTTTAAATACCCCAAATCATTAACCCCACTGTTCCCAAAAGCCCATTTTTTCGCTAGAATGCACGCAATTTTGACTTAATAAAGGATAACATTATGTTTGGAAAAGGCGGTTTAGGCGGCTTAATGAAACAAGCCCAACAAATGCAAGAAAAAATGCAAAAAATGCAGGAAGAAATCGCGCAACTAGAAGTAACGGGTGAATCTGGTGCAGGTTTAGTGAAAATCACAATTAATGGTGCACATAACTGCCGTCGCATTGACATTGATCCGTCTTTAATGGAAGACGATAAAGAAATGTTAGAAGATTTAATCGCGGCCGCTTTTAACGATGCGGTACGTCGTGCAGAAGAATTACAAAAAGAAAAAATGGCATCGGTTACCGCTGGAATGCCATTACCTCCGGGAATGAAGTTTCCGTTTTAATTATTAGGCGCGTGAATATAAGATTCTCGCGTCATCTCTCAGTTTCCTCTCATTAAATCACTATGCAAAGCAGCCCACTTTTAGAACATCTTATTGAAAACTTACGTTGTCTTCCTGGCGTAGGGCCTAAATCTGCGCAACGTATGGCTTATCATCTTTTACAGCGTAATCGTAGCGGTGGAATGAATTTAGCGCGAGCACTCACAGAAGCCATGTCTAAAATTGGCCATTGTTCACAATGTCGAGACTTTACGGAAGAAGACACTTGCAACATTTGCAATAATCCACGCCGTCAAAACTCAGGTTTGCTTTGTGTCGTTGAAATGCCAGCAGATATTCAAGCGATTGAGCAAACGGGGCAATTTTCAGGACGTTATTTTGTTTTAATGGGACACTTATCACCACTTGATGGCATTGGACCTCGTGAAATTGGCTTAGATTTACTGCAAAAACGTTTAGTAGAAGAATCTTTCCACGAAGTGATTCTTGCTACAAACCCAACAGTGGAAGGCGACGCAACAGCAAACTACATCGCTGAGATGTGCCGCCAACATAATATCAAAGTGAGTCGTATCGCTCATGGTATTCCTGTCGGTGGTGAACTGGAAACTGTGGACGGCACAACGCTTACTCACTCTTTTCTTGGTCGTCGTCAAATCGACTAATCTTCTCATACCATTATGCGTTTATTTATCGCCGAAAAACCAAGCTTAGCCCGCGCTATTGCTGACGTGCTCCCAAAGCCCCATCAACGTGGGGATGGTTTTATTAAATGTGGCGATAATGATGTGGTAACTTGGTGTGTAGGGCATTTGCTCGAGCAAGCAGAACCCGATGCCTATGATCCTAAATTCAAACAATGGCGTTTAGAACATCTCCCAATCATTCCAGAAAAATGGCAACTTTTACCGCGAAAAGAAGTAAAAAAACAACTTTCCGTGGTAGAAAAACTAATCCATCAAGCTGATACACTCATTAATGCAGGAGACCCTGATAGAGAAGGACAATTACTTGTAGATGAAGTGTTCAGTTATGCCAATTTATCTGCCGAAAAACGCGATAAAATTTTACGCTGCTTGATTAGCGACCTAAATCCAAGTGCGGTAGAAAAAGCGGTTAAAAAATTACAATCCAACCGTAACTTTATTCCTCTTGCTACCTCAGCACTCGCACGAGCTCGCGCCGATTGGCTTTATGGCATTAATATGACCAGAGCCTATACCATTCGTGGCAGACAAACTGGCTATGATGGCGTGCTTTCGGTTGGGCGAGTGCAAACCCCAGTGTTAGGCTTAATTGTACGTCGAGATTTGGAAATTGAACACTTCCAACCCAAAGACTTTTTTGAAGTACTAGCTTGGATTAATCCAGAGAATAAAGAAGAAAAAACTCAGGAGAAATCAACCGCACTTTTTAGTGCCTTATGGCAACCTAGCAAAGCTTGTGAAGATTACCAAGATGATGACGGCAGGGTGCTCTCTAAAGGATTAGCAGAAAACGTTGTAAAACGTATTACAAATCAACCTGCAGAAGTAACCGAATACAAAGACGTTCGTGAAAAAGAAACGGCGCCCTTGCCTTATTCCCTTTCTGCGTTACAAATTGATGCAGCAAAGCGATTCGGCATGTCCGCTCAAGCCGTATTAGATACGTGCCAACGCCTATATGAAACTCATCGTTTAATTACTTATCCGCGTTCTGATTGTCGCTATTTGCCCGAAGAACATTTTGCCGAACGACACAATGTACTAAATGCAATTTCAACCCATTGTGAAGCTTATCAACGCTTACCAAATGTTATTTCAACAGAACAAAAAAATCGCTGTTGGAATGATAAAAAAGTAGAGGCTCACCATGCAATCATTCCGACTGCCAAAAATCGCCCAGTAAATCTAACACAAGAAGAACGTAATATTTACAACCTTATCGCTCGCCAATATTTAATGCAATTTTGTCCTGACGCAGAATATCGTAAAAGCAAAATCACATTAAATATCTCCGGAGGTACTTTTATAGCTCAAGCGCGAAATTTACAAACGGCTGGGTGGAAAGAATTGTTAGGCAAAGAAGACGAAACAGAAAATCAAGAACCCTTATTACCAATAGTAAAGAAAGGACAAATTTTGCATTGTGAACGAGGAGAAGTGATGAGTAAAAAAACTCAGCCACCAAAGCCTTTCACCGATGCAACCTTACTTTCAGCAATGACGGGGATTGCACGGTTTGTACAGGATAAAGATCTAAAAAAAATCCTGCGAGAAACCGATGGATTGGGCACAGAGGCTACTCGCGCTGGCATCATTGAATTACTTTTTAAACGCGGTTTTTTAACGAAAAAAGGGCGAAATATTCATAGCACGGAAACAGGAAGAATTTTAATTCAGGCATTACCAGATATTGCCACCCAACCAGACATGACGGCTCATTGGGAATCGCAACTCACAGACATTAGTCAAAAACAAGCAACCTATCAGCAATTTATGCATAACTTGAATCAAATGTTGCCTGATTTAGTCCGTTTTGTAGATCTTAATGCATTAAGACAATTAAGCCGCATTAAAATGATTAAATCCGATAGAGCGAAACCTAAAAGTGCGGTAAAAAAATCGAGTAAATCAAACGGTCAAACTGATTAAAGTTAAACCAATTAATATTTTTTTTATGCAAAGCACTTGCGAGAAAATTGAATTTTCTATAACATTCACGACCAGTTTTCTTGCAAAATTGCAAATTAGAGAGAAAAAATGTATCAAGTTCTTTTATTTATTTATGTTGTTGTCGCGATTGCCTTGATCGGGTTTATTCTCGTTCAACAAGGTAAAGGAGCGAACGCTGGCGCATCTTTTGGTGGTGGCGCATCAGGTACAATGTTTGGCTCTGCTGGTGCAGGTAACTTTTTAACACGTACTAGCGCGATTTTAGCAACCGCATTTTTTGTTATTGCTCTTGTTTTAGGTAACATGAATTCACATAAAGGCAATATTCAAAAAGGTGCTTTTGACGATTTATCACAAGCTGCCGAGCAAGTTCAACAACAAGCAGCTCCAGCGAAAGACAATAAAAATAGCGACATCCCACAATAAAATAGGATTAGCATAAAAAATTAACGCTCTGGTGGTGGAATTGGTAGACACGCTATCTTGAGGGGGTAGTGACCACAGGTCGTGCGAGTTCAAGTCTCGCCCAGAGCACCATTTGACTAAACAAAGCCCCGCGAAACTAATCGCGGGGTTTTGTTTTATCCAGGTTTCACAAGGGTTTATAGCACTTTCACCCCTCATATCTAATCGTCTCTAATTGTCTTTAATCGCAAATTTTAGTAACCAAAATAGTAACCAAAACTTATAATGGTTACTAAAACCTTATCAGTGAAATTACAAGATGGCCAGAATAGTAAAACCTTTATCTCCGACTGAAATCAAAAATGCTAAACCAAAAGAGAAAGAATATACCCTATCTGATGGTGAGGGCTTATTGCTGCTAATCTTACCTAGTGGTTCTAAAAGCTGGCGATTTAACTACGCTAGACCGCTCACTGGGAAAAGAACAAAAATGGCCTTAGGCGGTTATCCAGAATTATCATTAGCAGATGCTCGTGCTAAACGTGAAGAATATCGTGCGTTACTTGCGAAAGGTATCGATCCACAAGAAGAAAAAATCCGCATCCAACAAGAATATGAAAACCGTTTAAAAGATACGTTCCATTCTGTTGCAGAAAGTTACTTTAATGGTATCTACAAAGAAAAAGCTAAAAATCCAGAAACACGAGAAAAGAATTGGGAACGATTGAAAAATCATATCTTCCCTTATATTGGAGATAAGCATGTATCAGAAATAAAAGTAAAAGAGTTAGTTAGCATTTATGAAAAAATAGCAGATAGAAGTAACACACTCAAAAAAATCCACCAGCTTGTCGGCGCAATTATGGATCATGCAATAACAAAAGGTATCATAGAAAGCCATAACTGCAGATTGGCCGTGAAAAACTTCTATATAAAATCCTCTACACCACATCCCACTATTAAACTTGATGAACTCTCAAAATTATTCCAAGACTTAGAAAATGCTCGTATAGGGAAAAAAACCTATTTATTAATTTGTTGGTCATTCTTAACTGCATTACGACCAAAAGAGGCGGTAAATGCGGAATGGTCAGAAATTGATTTTGATAATAAGCTATGGAATATCCCCAAAGAAAAAATGAAAGGACAAGCAGACAAAAAACGACCGCATACTGTGCCTTTATCTTCACAAGCTATTCAGCTTTTAGAAGTGATGAAACTGTTTTCAGAAAATAGCTCTTTTGTTTTTGCTGGCCGCTCATCAAAAAATCAACCCATGAATAAAGCCACCGTAAATGTTGCTCTAAAACGTATCGGCTATAAAGATAAATTAACTGCTCACGGCATCCGTGCGTTTATTAAAACATTCTTAGCCTCTCATAAAGTTGAACGCAATGTATCTGAAACTATTCTCTCTCATTTATTAGAAGGCGGAGACGACTTAGAAAATACTTACAATCGATATAATTATTTAGAAGAAAGAAAACCCATAATGCAGCTTATCGGTGATTATTGTGAATCTTGCGGAATGAACTTAAATTTATAATTAGTATATTAAAAAAGTTTTTTATAGGTTTTAGTCTTCACCTCTTCACCTTTGGTGTTTTTTATTTGTAAATCAATGATTTAAGTGGTGAAGGCCACCCATTTAACCCTTCACCAAGTCTTCACCAAAAGGTGAACACTCAATAAAAAAGCGGGATTTAACCCGCTATTTTTAACTAAACATTTCATTTCGAAAACTATCAAAATCCTTAAAATGGATATTTGTCCTGCGTCCAGTTTTGGTATGTCTCTTGATGAAATCATGTTTATTGCCATTCTGTTTTAAGGCTTGCTCAACCCCAATTACAAAATTGTTCAGCCCTAATTCACCGATATTCATCGCCTTTGTATAGGCTAAATATGCTGGGTAAAGGTGCGTTCTTATTTTGTCTAATCCCATGTTTGTAACACCAATAAAAAGCCCATCTGTTTGTTCTGTCGTGTAGAAATAACCAAAGAAATCTGTAAGTGGATCAGATAGTTTTTTTACTTCTAACGCCTCCTGACTTTCCATTTGTGCTTTTAAAGCCTTTTTCGCATCACTTGGATCAGGGAATGAATCAAACACCTTGCGAATAATTCCGCCCACTTCTAGAGTGATTTTATCCATAAAATGCGGATCACGTTCATCTTCTGGTACTATCTTTTTGAAGTCAAAAATAACACGTCTTCGATCAACTCCACCAGAACGCTCTGTAAATGAACAAGGCCTATTATTTATCAGCATAACTAGAGCCGTGATTTTTACATCAAATGGATCTTGATAATTATATCTCACCCTTACAGTGTCCCCTCCAGTGATAGATTTTAAACCGCTGCCGTCTCCAGCATATTTTGATTGCTCAGGGCATAAAATCAGCGTTTTATTTTCAAGTCCAGATAGTCCGCGCTCATCATCAAACTTTTCTAAGTTACTTGATGCAGTGTTTTTTACACCAGCCAATAAAGTGGCGATACTGGCAAACACAGATTTCCCACTTCCCCCTTTTCCTGTAATTTCAAAGAACATTTGCCAGTTATAACGGTTGGTTAAGATCGCATATAAAACGGCTAGAATATTTCTTGCTTTCTCTTTGTTTCCATCAGATACAAAGCTCAACCATTTGTCAAAGTGCGGTGTATCTGTAGCATGCTTATCATACTTATGAGGAATACAAGAGGTTAGCCAGTTTTGCCGATTATGCGATTCAAATTCCATTGTATTGCGATTTAACACACCATTCTCAAAGGCTATCAAATCGTTAGACATTTCTCCCATTCTTGGCAATTGGGCTTTTAATGTCTTGATTAACCGATCAATTGTAGAATCGCTGTAGTTAAATTCATTTTCATCAAGAAATTTAACTGCTTTCTCTTCCAAATCATCATTTTCTTGTTTATTCCACGTTTTACCATCATAAGCATAGATTTCTCTGCAACCACGCTGTAGTGCCATATCTAAATTTAACCACTTTTGAAAGGCTCGTGATTTTTTGTTCGTTCCGTCTTTTTCTTTTAATTTCTCTGGCGGTGCTAATTGCTCTGCGAGATCTGCAGTCTCTTTATCATTGCGTAAGCGTTGAATATAAGCACTTAAATCTTCTTTAGTCTGCGCTGCTGCATCAAGAAGTTTGACATCTATCGCATTAGAGTTTTTAGCTAAGTTTTGACAAATAGCCGTTATTTCAGCTTGTGCTAGTTCACCATATTGAATAAGTTTTACTGATTGTTGATCTTCTTTTACTATGCGAATAGAAGAAATATTCTCTAATTGTTTTTCAGCAAGAATAACTGGTTTTATAGTGCTGTCTAATCCGTGAATTAAAGAACATAACAAGAGCCATTCTTCACCCTTTCCATTATCCCATGCTTGCCAGGCTTTACGCCCAGCAAGAATAAAAATATCAGAGTAAGGTTCATGAATTTGATCCGCAAGGTGCGGTGCATTAATTAATCGTGCCATTATTCACCCCTTTAATCACTCCGTTTTCAATAGCATTGATACGGTCAGCAATCACCTCTTGAAAGTATTTAAAGGTTTTAACTAAAGAGAGCGCTATGCTATTTTTCAGCAATCCATCAATAATCTCATCATTAGTTAAAGTTGCTACTATTTCTTCTGGATTAGATGAAGGTGGTTTCGGTGCCATTTGTAATAAATGCTTATTGACCATTAAGAGTTCATCATGAAGAATCTTTAATTCATCAATATTCATTGCTGGACAATCAGCCAATTCCTCAGCTAATACTTCTATTGCTCCACTTAAATAAGGTAAAGACGAATGAAAGGTTTCACCTTTATTTTCAAGCATATTTCGATAACTCATTGCGATCGCTTTTAATTCGAGAGCACTTAATTTCGAATAGTCTAGTTTTTGATTCATATCCATCTTATTTACCCTCACTAACGATTAAGTTTTTCTCATTTTTGAGTAAAACCACAGAATTAACATATTCAACTTGTAACTGCTCAATCTGTTTTATCACTTCACCGAACTTATGGATTAAGTAGTCATTAGCTTGATTAAAGTTTCTGATTGTTTCTTGGTTATTTGAGCTAAGTTTTGCACCTTGCGCCTTAACCATTTCATTAAATAACTTTCCGCCTGTTTTTAATCTCACCACTAGATCAGTAAGTTCATCTCTAAACTTGATTTTGTGATGGAAGTCATCAGGATAGACTTCTAAACATTTACGGTTGCTATCTAAAATCAGTTTGAATTGGCGTGTAAGCTGGCTACATTTAAAGGCTAATGGATTAGCACATAGTTTCCCTTGATATTTGTTTTTGGTCTCGCTACCTACGTTTCCTTGCGTATTTTTAACCAGTCCAGAATTGGGCTGGTTGGCACTTTTAACGAGCTCATTTTTGAGCTTGTTACTTTTGCCGTTGTTCGCTTTCCATTGTTGAAGTTGTTGCATTGGGTTACTTGGTTTCATGTTGTGCCACCTTTCTAATTGTTGCTGCTTTCTTGATTTGTTCGATTGATGCCGCCAGACCTTTGTAGTGTCCAGAGTGTAGATAATCTTCTGCAAAGGCTAAGAATTGTTTAATCCGTTTGTAAGATTTCTCTAACTGCTCGGGTGTCGGTGTATATGGTGCTTTGAATGCTTTGATTTTTTTAGCTTTCATTGTCTTCCCCTTTCAAAACCGAGATCACTTCTAACACTCGGCTGCAAATATCGGCTTGTCCTATTTCGTGCTTACATCTGATTTTTGCCTGTAACGCCTCTCTAAGCGTGCCATATTTGCCCGCTATGAATTGGCTGCCATCGTCATAAACAAAGATTAATTGATAAGGTAGGTTTACTTGCTCAGTCATTGCTTTCCTCCTGTAAACCTTCAATAAAAGCTATGCGTTCTTCCATATCAACCTTGATATAGCTCAATAGGTTCTTAATACCTTTGATAGTGTAGGCAATATCAAAAGAATCCATTTCATCGAACACATCAGGGTTGATATATAACGCCAATAACATGCTTTCTAATTGACTTAATCCATCCATCTGGAGCTTTAACAAATTAATCTGGCATTGTTCTACTTGGATAATGCGGTTAGCCATGTGCCACCTCCATTGCAGCAGAGGTTGAAAGGGTAGGAAGTGCGGCTAAAGTGCGGTCATTTTGAGGATTGATTCTCGCCACCACCGCAATAAAACGATAATCAGCAGATAGGCTCAAACGTGCCTGTTCTTCGGTGGTAGAATTAAGGGATATGACGCATAAGTTAAAATGCGATTGTGTGCGATTGACGCAAAGAAATTTGTAGATCATTTCTGCGGTGTCCTTTATTTGATTTTTAGGAACTACCGCTAGACTTTCCACGGTCGGGCGGTAGAGCGTAACAAGGTGGAAAACTGCCAATAAAGGAAGACAGCCAGTCAAAGACTGCTCATTACGCTCTACCATTGAGAGAATGATCGGATTTAGATTGAAAACAAAATCCGCATATTCTTGAGGTGTGCGAATGTTACGAACAAAAAAAGCACGGTTTTGTGGCGTGCTATCGTTCGCCTTTATTAAATTCAGCTTTCCACGGCTGGCAATCACTTTTTCTAATTGCGGGAAAATAATGCCAAATTTCACCGCACTTTGTAAAGGGTTTAAGTTGTAAAAATTTTCATTATTGATATAATATTTATGAATTAAGTTCATTTTAATTTCCTGTTTGAATTTAATTGCTTGTTTAAATACGTTTCTAGTTACGCCATAGTTTCTTTTTCCTCACTATGGCGTCTTTTCTATTAAGCACGTGCAGCCTTCTGTTCTTCAATCCATTGATTCACTTCTTCTAAATCCCAACGGACAAAGTTTTGTGAAAAGCGGATTGGTTGAGGGAATTTCTTAGCTTTTACAAGCTCGTTGAGTTTGGTGCGACCAAAGCCAACAATATGGCAAGCGGTTTCACCAGAGATTAGTTTTTGTTGTGGGTTTAATTTCAGATTTAATTTTTGAGCTTCGTTCATCTCGTAACCTCTATAATTGTTGATTAATGACATTGAGCTATTTAATAACTCGATTGGTTGCGTAACGTTACGAGAGATAGAGTAATAAAAATTTTTAGGCATGAATAAAGCCCTATGCGATAAAAGATAGGGCTTTATTGAAACGGATATATCCTATGCTAGGAGGGGATATTAGATTCCCTGTAACCAATTTGTTCTAATTGTCTTTAATGAATAGGCCTTTACATTTGAATCTTTCTTATTAGCAGTTTGCAGCTCTTTGAAAATTCTTTCTGCGAAAGCATTTTTGCTTGGTGTTTTTCCTTCTTTTAATTTTTGATTTTTATAACTTTTCCATTTATTTATCACCATTTCCTTCATTCTTTTATTTTCACGGTGTCTCGCATCTGCTGCTTTCTTTTTAATTTCTTTTTGGACATCCAGTTTAATCGTCTCAACTTCTAAGGAGTACTTCATATCTTTTGCGGCAATATAAATCCAGAATGCTTGATATTGTTTATCGTTATTAAAACTATTATCTTTAAAAAAACTATCTCCATTTATAAATCTATCTATATAGTCTAAAGCCATGATAGCCATAATTTGATAATTTTTAATTCCATCTATTAATCCGGTATCTCTATAATTTATTTCCAATAACCATTCTAAAGTAGAAGAATCATAATCTGAATCTCTTGTTTCAACATTAAAATCTTCCATAATTAAATTAATATCGGGCCCATATTCATCCTTAGTGATCATGGTTAGATATGGATTGTATGAAGAATAATAGCCATCTTCATCTTCTTCATATTCTACAAATTCCATTGCATTTTTTATCGCATTATCCAACTCTTCTTGATAATACATATCAATAGTTTCATCTATCCATGCTTGAGTGTCTTTAATTTCTTTTAGGGTTAGATTAGAAAGCAATTCTTCTATTTCATAGGCAAGGCGAGATAATTCACTGCTAATTTTTTTACCTAACGTTCTTCTAATATCTGTAAAAAAATCTTCTTTTTCTTTCATAAAATACCCCTTTCGCATTTGCCCTTATTGGTAGGAGCGCATCAACAAAGTAAGGTGCTTTGCTTTCGGGGATCAGCCTAGATGCGCTTTATTTGATTAATTATTTTTTTAAATTGATAGTGATATTGCCTAATCGAGTTTCTTTTCCGTCATTTCCAATATGCGTTATTGTTCCGCTAATGAACGGTTTATTTTCCTCTTGTTTTTGTAAAATCCGTTGAATGATAGGGCGTTGTAATTCCTGTTCTGCCCAGCTGGATAATGTTTCGTCTTGTTCTAGCGGTTTTGGTTTCTCTTTTATCTTGTATATTAGATAACAAAAGAAGGCGATAGCGCCTATTAGAAAAGCCAGTAAAAGCCATTTTAATATTGGCCAAAAGATGAAAACCAACAAGCCAACAAAAAGCAATATGGCTAAAAATAACAAAAAATCTAAAGCAGAAAATACAAATGAACCAAATGCGGATAAAACGGATTTAATCATTCTTTCCCCCTTGTCGTTCTGTTTGTTTCTTGCTCTATTTTATCAAAGTTTAGATGCGTTAAGCTACGGATATTTCGGCACTGATTGCTTTGCAGTATAATTAAATAGCTATATTGGCGTGAGCCAATTTAGCAAAATGGTAGTGATGGATATATTGATATAAAAACCCCCACGTTGTGAGATGCGGGGGTTCATTTTTATGCTTTTTGCTCAATTCGACTTTTGGCCTTCTTCATATCTTCAAGATTTTTGTGTGCGATATGGTAAATTGTTTCTAATACTTCCATATTAGGGCTGTTTGGTCGGCTGTCTATTTCTCGTTTTGCTGCATCACATTTACACCTTAAAGCATAAATAACTTCTTCTATTGGATAAGGTTCTTCGTTATCATAAAGACTGATAAAGGTAAAAGTGTGGTTGTTTTTTTTATAGTGCTTTACTGCCGATAATAGTAAATTCTGCTTAGCCTCTTTACATCTAATCATATATTCAACTCGTTAAGTTATTTTAAGCCTTAAAAATATTCTTATTAATAGCTCCATAAATATATAACCTCATTCAGTGTAAACTTGACTTTTTAATAAGGCTCTTATATATTCAGAAGTAACTGCAGGAGACGGCTTAAATCAAAATTATTGCATTATCTTAAATACTATTTTTATACTTGTTTTTGAGGTTACATGTTTTTGTTTATGCTTTGGCAGTTCGAATCTGCCCGTCAAGGAGGTGCTTATGAGTTATTTTCTTAAATTCTTAGAAGTCGCTCTCTTAATGTTGGAAATATGGAATACCCTCCTGCTTCCATCTACAAATCAAGCCCAGTAAACTCATCTATAATTTTCCTATGTTCGTCTGATAGTTCGAAAATTAAATCACCGTATTCAAGCTGATAAGTACCGAAAGACATAAGAAACGCGATTGCTGGGTCTATTTTGTTTGCGGCTTTCTTCTTGTTCGGTTTAATATTGGCGTTCGCATCTGTTTCCATAACTACATTTGATAAAGCCCACGCAAGCACTGGATCGCCGTTGTGTTCTATCATCAGTCTGTTTATTAAAACTTCCGCACTTTTCGCCACAGGGCTAAATCGTTGGTATGTTTGCGGGAATGGCTCTACTTCAAGCCCAGCCGCTTGTAATTGTGTGCGTAAATGGGTTGCATTCCATACGTCAAAGCCAATCATCTTAATATTGAAACGTTGTGCATCTTTCAAAATATCATCTCTGATTTTGTCGTAGTCGATACAGTCGCCTTCTGTTGCAATCAGCCAACCACTACGCACCCAGTTTCGATACATCGCACGGTTTTTATTTGCCACGTTATTAAGTTGAAATTCGGGGATATAATGCCGAGTAACTAACCGCACTTTCTTCCCTTGTGGAAAGGTATAGCAAAGGCTGGTTAAGTCATTGGTGCTAGATAAATCCAGACCTAAATAACAATCTTGGTGAAGTAAATCGCTTTCGGTGTACTGCCGTTCGCATTGCGCCCAGTTTCCTTCGCCGAGCCACGGGGTTGTGCCTTGACACCATACATTAAATCGCTTGGTAAGCATTTCCACCCATTCGGAAGGAATTCCCCTCGCTTTTTTAATCGTGTTCTCAAAATCAAGGTAAGGAATGGATTTACCAATATTGGGATTGGCTTTTATCCAGTTCTCTTGTTTGTCGATTTCGTTTTCTTCGTCTAGTTCAAAAATCAATACGAACAAGCTGTCGTTTTGTTCGTTACCTTCAAGGATTTGAGCGCAATAATCATAATGCTGTTTACAGGCCGAAATCACGTTACTGCCAGCCGTTGTAATGGCAAAGAGCAAACCTTCTGGGCGTGCGCCTTGTCCTAGCTCTAACGCGCTATATACGCTGTTATCTGTGTGTAGGTGATATTCATCAACAATCGCTAAACTAGGGTTTGTGCCTTCAATGGTTGAAGATTTGGCGGCAAGCGGTCGCATGATACTGTTGTTCTTAGGGTTGATGAGTTTGTGCTGTTGAATATTGAGCCGTTTTTTCAGTAAAGGCGAAAGTAAGCACATTTGACGCGCATCATCAAAAACGATTCGGGCTTGGTCTCGGCTCACGGCTGCCGTGTATATATCCTGTTGGCCGCCTTCCATCACCAAAAACCAATTGGCTAAAACGGCTGCTACCGTTGATTTAGCGTTTTTTCTTGCCACTTGAACGTAAGCAGAGCGATATTTTCTTAATCCTGTATCTTTTCGTTTAAAGCCCAGAATGTTGGCAAAGAGGAAAACTTGCCAATCTGAAAGAATAATTGGCTCACCGCGTAAGTGTCCTTTAACGTGTGGGCATAGTTTCGAGAAAGCGATAAATTTTTCTACCGCACTTTGATCAAAGAAATAATCGGGGTTGTTTAAATCGTTAAAATAACGCGCTACGGCTTGTTTTATCTTCTTACAAGCCACTATTTCACCTGATTGAATTTTCTCTGCGTATTCGTGCCAGATTGCCATATTTAGCCTACATTGTGAGGATTTCATCAATCATATCGGTTGAATCAACTTCAACAGGATTTTTTCTACGGCTAACAGGATCAAAGCCTAATAGTGAGGACATTTTCACCATCACTTTTTCTGCATCAGCTTTCGCGGATAATGCGGGGTTTCTTGATTGCGTGCCTTGGCTATTGACGATTGAAAAGCCGTTTTTATGAATATCTTCAACGGCTGCACGGAAAAGAGAATAGTTCACGCAATATAACTCAAGGTGAATTAAATCGGCATCTTGAATATCACCTCGTTCAAGAAGTTGAGGGATGCGCTCTTTCCATACTGATTTAGCAATCGGATCTAAAAAACTTGGCGGGGTGTGTAAATTCTTCTTTTTGGCTGTCATTGTGTTTCCTTATTTTCAAAAAAATTACCTTGCATAAAAATTAAAGGGGGCGGGCGGTTCTTTAGGCTTGCCACTTTCTTTCAAAAACTCCCCCACCTTGTCTAATCAATCTTCTTCGCACCAAATCCGCGTTGGTCTATCACTCGTGTTTTATAGCTATGGCAATCACGACATAAAGATTGATGATTAGATCCAACCCAAAATAGCGGGTCTGCTTGTCCGTTCTCAACTGGCTTGATATGGTCTATCACTGTAGCGGGCGTGTAGATACCTTTTTCTAAGCACATCACGCAAAGAGGGTGATGCTTTAAGTATTGCTCGCGGTATTTGCTCCACTTGTGATCGTAACCTCGTGCGCTGCTGTTTGGGCGATTGTCCTTTGGCTTATGCTCTTCACATCTGCCCGACTTCACTTTATTTCTACATCCTGGATAACTACAACGTCTTAACGGTTGATAAGGCATATCGGTTACTAAATCCTTAGTAAGCGCAAGGCTCTCTATAGACTTCCCATAATGCGGAAATCGTCATGGGTGCTTGTTTAAGATTGGCTAAATCTGTTATAGCCTCACGGTTTGTGTAAAGGTAGGCAATATACATTAAGCAGCCGACTTTAATTGATGGCGTAAACGGAACGGTATTTTCTGTTTCTTCATCACCAAAGGTTTTGCCTATATGCTTTTGGCATACTTCCAATGTAGCGACCTTATAGGTTTCGAGTAACGTATCATCTAAATCATGATCGAGATTTAAATGTTGCTTAATTTCTTCTAGTTCAATTTGTGCCATTGCCTAATAACTCCTTACAGATTAGTTGAAGTTCACGGTGAGATTCCTTGCTGTCTATGATATTGGTTATCTCAAGTAGCCTTGTGCCATACTTCACTCGCATAGTGCGATCGACTTCTATCCCATAACGAACCCTAACCCTTACAATGTTCTCCCCTAGAGGCACTGCCCCAGAGAAGAACTCTCTACCTTGTAATGGCTCAACTGCAGCTCGAACATTAGCGATAGTTCTCCATTTACTCACAATGCCGCCATAGTCGTTCGGTTCGTTTACTTGCTTTTGTAAACCAATCACCTTGTTATACTTGCCAGCCTTAAGCATCACTGCCATTGCTTGCCCCCTGTTCTTGTTCATCACCGCGTTTAACTTCTACGGTTTGTTTCCAAGCCTGGCTAAATTCATCTCCACCTTCATAAGGCGGTAAACCTTCACGGCGGCGAACTTCATTTGGAGACATCACTCCCGCTTTGATTGCTATATCATAGCTACTGAAACGTTCGCTCTGACTGGTGCGAAGTAGGTCGCTTGTATCAAATTCGATTAAGTAACGTTTATTGCTGTTGCTGCCTAAATCAATCATCAAGGCATCTTTGAGTTGTTGTTCAAAGTTAGTAAGCCAGGGGCGCAAGGTTTGAGAAAGAAATGCGCGGCTTGCCTCACTGAAATTCGCATAGCTACTATTAGAATAATCTTGTAAGAAAATCGGGCTAATATTGTAGATTCGGGCTATATCGGAAATGGTGAACGTGCGACTGGCTAACCATTCTGCATCTTGGTTTGTCATGCCTAATTGTTTATATTCCATTGAGCCTTCAAGAATAGGCGTTTTACCCGCATTCTTTGCCCCCTTGTAACGTTCAAGAGCTTTGACGGCTTTCTGCGCTTTTGCATCATCTAACCATTCTGCTGTTGAAATAAGCCCGCTTGCCATCAATCCATTTTTCATAATGGCTGCGCCATGGCGTTGTTGGGCTAAACCTAATCCCACCGTTTCACGACAAACTGTTATCGGAGAACGCCCCATAAATCCATCAACAGAACTATGGCGTAAATGCAAAATCTCATCTTGAAGATAGTTTTTTGTTACCCCGTTTAAGTCTGTGATTTGATAAATATATTCACCCGTTACTTTACGGAAGATATTTACCGCACTGGGTTGATAGGGAGTAAGGCTTATTGGTTCGCCTTTGTTATTCCACTCAATCACGGCATAAGCGTTACCATTTAGCAAACAATGGCGCATCATCGTATTTTTGAATTGATACGGTGTTTGGCTGCGGTTTGGCATTTCATTAAGAAGATATTCAACAGGATGACGATAGATTCTTTCTCGGCCATCTTCTTTTAGTGCGTATAGATAACAAGGCATTGATGCGACCGCCTCTGAAATGACGGTAACGGCATTCATTACTGCAGGTAACGATTCTGCAGTTTGTGGACTGACAAATTCGCCCGCACCTGTATTGTTTACGCCCATGTAAGATAAAAGCTCTTCGATTGAGGTTGGCTCGCTACGTTGCTCTTTTCGTCTAAAAGGATTCCACATATTAAGCCTCCATCACATCAAGCCACTGTTTCAAAAGTGCGGTAGAGTGTTCTTGTGTTTTTTCTTTTGCTGCAATCATCGAACGTTTAGCGATTTCTACGCTACTTTCAGGATAGGCGGGAATGCTTGTTACGGTAACTTCAAAGAGTTCAGCTTTTTGTACAGTTCGTTGGCAAGGCTCTACATCAAAATCCCATTCTTCTTGACTGGCTCTAAATCCAAATGACATACCTGTAATATCACCACGCGCCACACTCACCAATAAATCTTTCCCAATAGTTGTATTAGGCGGTGTGAGTTCAAAACGTAAGCCGATTGAATCTTCTTCTAGTTTTAAGGTTCCCGCACTTGTTCGACCGAGTAACTTGGTGTAGTCGTGTTCAAAGAGTGCTCGAACATCTTCGCCACTGGCTAAACTTTCACTGAATGCTTTAGGCGCAAAGGATTCTACAAAATCACAGTAAAGCACTTGTGAAGGGCTGTTCCATTTGACCGCATAACCAACGAGCTTTTGATTCTCTTCATCCGTTGAAATGGTTGCAGAGCGGATTTCAAATTCTTTCTTCATTTTTCACCTATTAAGCAAAAAAGGGGCTTTCGCCCCTCTATGATTTATGCCGTTGTCTCAATCACTTTAATTGCGTTGGAATCTACTACGCCACCACCCAAATATTTATCGGTGTGGACTTTATAGAATCCTGGCTCGGTTAAGTTGTCTGGTCGAGTTCGCACGCCTGTTTCATGATCGACAATGAAGTAACCTCGTTTGAAATCACCAAAGGCAATTACCGCTTGATTTGCACCACCAATCGGCATTGTCTCTAAGAAGTAAACTGGACGGCCTAATAATGTAGCGGGTGCATCGGTTGTTAAACCATCGCGCCAGATATAATCGCCATTTTTGTTTTTGAGTTTTTGTAATGCGGCTGCAATGGTTGATGACATCACCCAAACGGCATTTTTGCGGTATTTACTGTGAAGGGTATAGAATGCATCGATTAAAGTGTCTGCCTCAATTTTTGCCACACCCGCTACTTCGATTTTTTGAAGTTTGCCGAATGGGCGCACTTTATCGTTTTCAGTTGTGCGTTCGTAGGTCAATAAACCTTTTGATTTTTTGTTACCATCACCAGAGGTTAAATCTACTTCTTCTGTTTCAGTGAAGGTCTCAGTGATTTCATCAGTAAGCCAACCTAAAACATCAATGCTTGAGAAGTCCAAAATCTCTTGAGTGGTTTTCGGATAAGCATAGATTGAATTTAATGCAATGGTTACTTCATGCAGTTTCGGGCTTGCAGTGCCGTTGCGCGCTGTGCCTTCTGTGCCATGTTCAACGGTTGCACCGCCAGCAGATACTAATTTTTTGTATTCTTTCGCACCGATAGGCAAGCGAACGACATTACAAAGCTGGCGCATGACGCTATCGTCTGTTAAGCGTTTCATGACCTCTTTATCTAATTGAGGAATGACTGAATAGCCGCCATCTTCACCGTTAGCCGTCGTTAAATTGCGAAGTTCACCAGTTTTAATGTAATGGCGCAATTCATCATTTGAAAATTGTTTCGTGCTGCGGGTTTCTAATGGGTTAGATTGCGCACCAAGATTACGTTCTTCATCTGCTACGGTCTCGTATTTATTGATTTCATCACTCAATTGTTTCACTAAATCTTTCAATTTATCAAAATCTACTGATTCAGTTTCATCCAATGAACGATTTTCTTTTTCTGCTTTATCAAGCATTGCTCGCATTTCTGCGACTTTTTCTGCCTTTTGTTGGCGTAACTCAATTAATTTTTTAAGCATAACTTGTCCTTTATTTAGCCTTAATTAAGACGGCTTATAAAAAGCCCATAGAACAATATATATACAAAAAATATAAAGTAAACACCTTAAATTTCAATAGTTTAGATACGTTTAGATACGTTGAGTAAAATATTTTATTTAGTGATTTTTTTAGGTGATTTTGGGTTTGAAAAGATAATTTAAGATAGGAATTTATCTATTTTTTATAGGTGAAGACTTGGTGAAGACTTGGTGAAGACTTGAATAAGTAGTCTTCACCATTATAAATATATAATAAATAAGGATTTTTTCTTATTTTTTTAGCAAAAGTGAAGAGGTGAAGACTATAATAGAAAAAAAGTTTTTTGATATACTGTGATTTATCAGATTTTGCCTTAGTAACCAAAATAGTAACCAAAAATAAATGAACTAAAATAAACTTATTTTAAATCGATATCTTATACAACCAATTTACTTCTCGCCCAGGCACCATTTGACTGAACGTAACCCCGCGACTAATCGCTGGGTTTTGTTTTATCTACTATTATTGGATTTATCTTATTTCCCGTCTCATATTCCATCACAATACGCTCTCCAGGATTCAATATCAAGAACGACAAACTATAGAAGATAAAACCTGTATTATTAGATATAGCAAAGAGTTTTCCTTGAATGCCATCCAAAGGCCTTATTTCATTATTACAAGCTGTACAACATATCAAAGAAATTATCCCTGCTATAACAAGATCTAATCCTTATAAATGTACACAAGGTCCATATGAACGTTTTTCTTTATTAATTTAAATCATCAATGTAAATACAAAAGAAAGAAGATAAAAAAACAAAGGGATTGGAAGAAAGAGAATTAATTCTAATGCTTAATAACTTCCGTTTTAAATGAGAAAATGATTTATGTGCTGGAACAAGAGATAGCAAAAAGCCGCTAAATTTCTTTAGCGGCTTTTCTGAATTTGGCTCCTCCTGCGGGACTCGAACCTGCGACATATGGATTAACAGTCCACCGTTCTACCGACTGAACTAAGGAGGAAATGGTGCCTCGAGGCGGAATCGAACCACCGACACGGGGATTTTCAATCCCCTGCTCTACCGACTGAGCTATCGAGGCGTTATCGTTATTGGCTACTGCCTGACAACGGAGCGTATTAAACTATTTTTTCGGGATTCGGTCAACACCTAAATTTAAAAAAATACAAAAAAACGTTGCGTTTGAATAGTTAATCATCAATATGTTTATTAAAACAACGAAATAATAAAATTATTTTAAAATAAACTGCACTTATTATAAAAAAATGCTCGATGGCATTTCCCAGCGAGCATTTTTAATTATCTGAAAAAATCCAACTATCGTCTGACACGGAATTTTTTCTGTGCCTTATCAACTTTCAACAAATAATTGCGAGCTTGTGATGATGGGTGAGCTGTCGTTAGAATGCGATAAACTTGCTCTGGATACATTTGGTTAATTTTGTAAATTGCCATATCCTTATCATTATCAAAAACACGTAATACAGCACCCGCACCGCTATTATAAGCAGAAATCATTGCAAAACGTTTTGAGGTTGGATTCGTAATTCCATCTAAATATTGATTTTGTAAAATCCACAAATAAGATACGCCAGAATCAATATTATTCGCAGGATCATATAAATAACGCGTTGATGGTTGACCGCCCTTTCCTTTCATTGCAAACACATCTCGACCCGCCGTATGAGGCACGACTTGCATTAATCCAATAGCATTTGCATAGCTAATCGCATATGGGTTAAAACTAGATTCTGTTTGCATAATACCTAAGATCAAGCTTTCATCAATGCCATAACGTTCAGCCGCTTTACGAACTAATGGTAGATATTTCTGTGCGCGCACTTCTACGTGATTTGCAATCATTGGAATCGCAACAAATTGCACAGTATTCCCGTTTTGTAATCGACGAGTTTGTAATTTATTTTGAATCAAGTAAGTGGCGAAATTACTTGCAATAACTTGATTAGCAATTTGTTGCCCTTGATGATCCACAACCTGTCCTAAAAGGAATGGGCGAGAGCTAATCGGCACATCGCCAGATGCAAATAAATCAATACCTTTTGCATCCGCCCCCATTAACAAGGTATGGACAATCGCATTGTGTAATCGATTGAGATCTTGCTGGGTTTCAATAACGATATTACCTTCATCAAAACTCACGTGGCTACGCGTATAAAAAGAATCTGTATATTTCACGTAATCTTTTCGACTAGCTACTAACAATTCATTTACGCCCCAAATACGGTCAATATTATGCGAGAATTGCCCTGTGAGGATATCTAAGCCTTGCGTGTCTTTTGCAAAGGACTCATCATAATTCATGCCTCCACGATTCAACGAATCGCTACAAGCATACAAAAGCGGTAATAACGCTAATACTAAATACTTTTTCATTGTATAACAGCCAATTAATTTGATGGAGGAACATAACCTTCAATATGAACATCTTTACCCTCAAACAAAAAATTTACCATTTCTTGTTCTAATAATTTACGGTGTTCCGCATTCATCATATTAAGTTTTTTCTCATTCACTAACATTGTCTGTTTCTTAATCCATTCGCCCCAAGCTTTCTTACTCACTGAATCAAAAATTCGTTTACCTAGTTCTCCAGGATAAAGTTGGAAATCTAAACCTTCCGCTTCTTGTTTGAGATACTCACAAAAGACCATTCTTGCCATAATAATTCCTTGCAAATTGTATTAAAAGATTCTTCACAGGCTGAGCCAGCCCGATCTGTTCAGGATTTTGCGGATCATACCAATATTTGACCACACTTGATAGATTTGATTGATATTCTTTTGGGCTTTCCATGATTTTGCGCCAATCTAAATTCACTTGCTCAATATTAATTCCACCGTCCATTTCTGCATAAATAGGATGGATATCTAAATGAAAATGGCTAAAGGTATGACGAAAAGCTGGCCATTCTTGATAATAGCTGACTTTTTCTTGCGCTAAAAAATTAAGTAACGAAGCTTTATCTTCAAATTGTGGAAAACAAAATAATCCGCCCCATAACCCCGAGTTTTCTCGCTGCTCTAAGCACACTTTGCCATTTTTAGATAAAATCAAAAAATAAGTGTCTTTTTCAGGCATATCTTTTTTAGGCTTTTTGGCAGGAAACGTTTCCCAACTATGATTTTGATAAGCTAAGCACTCCAAATTTAATGGGCAAAGCTCACATTTTGGTTTGGTTCGCGTACATACCATCGCGCCAATATCCATCATAGCTTGATTAAAATCCGCCACACGATCTATGGGTGTAACCTGTTCCGTCAACGTCCACAAATGATTTTCTACTTTTTTCTCACCAGGCCACCCTTCAACAGTAAAATAGCGAGCTAACACTCGCTTTACGTTGCCGTCTAAAATTGGATAAGGCTGATTTAATACGGAAGATAAAACGGCCCCAGCTGTCGAGCGCCCCACGCCTGGTAACGCCCAAACCTGGTCAAAATTTGTTGGGAAATTTCCATTAAATTCATCCCGCACTTTCTGAGCAGCCTTATGCAAATTACGCGCCCGAGCGTAATAGCCTAAACCAGACCATAAATGCAAAACTTCGTCTTGCGAAGCATTGGCAAGTGCGGTGATATTTGGAAATGTTTTAATAAATCGCTCAAAATAAGGAATGACTGTCGCGACTTGTGTTTGTTGTAACATCACCTCAGAAAGCCACACACCATAAAGCGTTTTATCTTGTTGCCACGGCAAATGTTTGCGGCCAAATTTGTCATACCATTTCAGCACCGATTGTGCAAAAGGTGCGTTACTTGAAGATTTTGCTAACATAAAAGAAAAGTGCGGATTAAAAATCCGAATGATTTTACACGAAAATAGGGCTTGTTTATCTGTATTTTTTCAGTATAATCCGCGATCTATTTGGTGCCAATTATGGCGTATTATTAACTCACGCGGTGTGAGGAGAAAGTTCTTATAGCGGCGTGGCTTCATTTTGAGGTTTTCTATGAAACAAGGTATTCATCCTGAATATAAAGAAATCACAGCAACCTGTTCTTGTGGTAATGTGATCAAAACTCGTTCAACTTTAGGTAAAGACATCAATCTTGATGTATGTGGTAACTGCCACCCATTCTACACTGGTAAACAACGTGTTGTTGATACTGGTGGTCGTGTTGAGCGTTTCAACAGCCGTTTCAAAATTCCAAGCACAAAATAATTTGGACTTGTTTAAAAAACCCCGCCAATTTGCGGGGTTTTGTTTTATCAATAAGATAAAATGTTGCTCATTTCAACAAACTAGTTTACAAACTCATCGCATTCTCAACCTGAACGAAAAAGCCTTTATCATTCAAAATAATGCTGTAATCTGTTTGATAACTTTTTCCATCCGTCACTACTAAAGCATGGCAGCTTCGAATGCCTTTTTGTGGATAAAATTGCGTTTCTCTTGCTTGAAGAATTTGTTTCACCATCATGCTGGTTTTGGTTGAATCTCCTTGCTGCTTAAATGCATCAGATAGCACTTTTGACACAGAAAAATCATTACACTGTGGTACGATCACGGGCTTATAAACTGATTTCTCCTTTATAGCTTTTTTATGTTTTGCTGAAACAACTGTTGTCGGTTTTTTCTCAATAGATGTCTTAGGTTTCGAACTAATTTCCTTTACCAAAGCTTTAGGCTTTTTGTCTGTCAATTTCACAGCTTGTTTTTTATTTTTAGTACTCATTTTCTTGGTTAGAACTAATTTAGTTTCTTTTGTTTTTTTAGTTTGTTGTTTTTTATCTAAAGATTTGGTTACTACAATTTTTTTATTTATTTGATTTTTATGTACTGGTGCTGCAGTAACTGATGTTGTAAAAAATGGCAACCACACCAAAATGAACGTTATCAATTTTCTCATTCATGTCTCCTTAAACGTAAAGTGCGGTTAAAATTAACCGCACTTTGAATGTTAAATTAAAAAAGTAAAGCGATAAATTAAAGGTAGTAATGTTCTACGTAATTTAATTTATCATCTAGTTTTAATACTAAAGGTTGACCTGTTGGAATTTCAAAATCCATAATTTCAGCATCAGAAATACCGATAATATGTTTTGCCAACGCACGGAGTGAGTTACCGTGAGCAACAACTAAAACACGTTTGCCAGAAAGCATTGCTGGTGCAATTTGGTCTTCCCAGAATGGAAGTGCACGCTCTAAAGTAATTTTTAAGTTTTCTGCATTTGGCACTACGTCGGATGGAATATTTGCGTAACGACGGTCATTGTGTGCAGAATTTGGATCTTGTGGATCTAGATCTGGTGGAGAAATGTCATAAGAACGACGCCAAATATGAACTTGTTCGTCACCGTATTGTTCCGCAGTCGCTTTTTTATCTAAACCTTGTAAAGCACCATAATGACGTTCATTTAAACGCCAGTTTTTCACTTGAGGAATCCATAATTGATGGGATTCTTCTAATACGATGTTACAAGTTTTGATTGCACGAGTTAGCACAGATGTAAATGCGATATCAAACTCATAGCCAGCATCTAATAATTTTTTGCCCGCTGCTTTTGCTTCTTCTACACCACGTTCTGTTAAATTTACATCACGCCAGCCAGTGAACAAGTTTTTCGCATTCCATTCACTAAAACCGTGACGGATAAATACTAATTCCATAAGAATCTCCTAAAATTTAAGTAAAAGATAACTCACACTTTATAGCAAAAATTGAGTATGTTTAAAAGCAGAAAGGCGAGTTTTCCTGATCTTTAGCAAAAAATAGAGGCTAAACTTTTTCGCCTTTTAACAAATATGATAAGATTTGTGCGATTTTAAGAATTTAGGAAAAATTATGCTGTATTCGGGATTAAACAAAAAAATATCGCCATTTTTCACCGCACTTTTTAGCTGCGGTTTGTTGATTTTTTCCCCAATAAGCCATGCCTCCGATCTTAACCAGATTCAAAAGCAAATTAAGCAACAAGAATCTAAAATTGCTGAACAAAAACGCGTGCAAGCTAAGTTACAAGCTAATTTGAAAAACCATGAAAGTAAAATTAATGCTGTCGTGGGTGAACTGCATGAAACAGAAATAAGCTTGAAAGAAATTCGTAAGCAAATTTCTGACTCAGATAAACAACTCAAACAATTGGAAAAACAAGAATCTGAACAAAAATCACGCTTAGCGAAACAAATGGATATGATTTATCGATCAGGTTTAAATCCTTCCGTCATTGAAAGAATGTTTTCTAAAAATGCGGAAAAAGCAGAACGCATGAAAGTGTACTATCAACATTTAAACCAAGTTCGAATAGAAATAATTGATAGTTTAAAAGCAACACAAGCTCAAATTGTATCCCAAAAAGAATCAATTTTAGGTCAGCAAAAAAATCATCGAGATCAACTTTTAACGCAAAAAAAACAGCAACAAGAATTACAAAAATCACAACAAGAACGTCAATCTATGCTAAATGAACTTAATAAGAATTTGGCGAGAGATCAAAATAAATTGGATAGCCTAAAGGCTAATGAACAAGCGCTCCGTCAAGAAATTCAACGTGCAGAAAAAGCGGCTTTAGAACAAGAAAAAAGAGAGCGTGACGCGCTTTCACAGCGACAACAAGCTGAAGAAAAACGGACTTCAAAACCTTATCAACCGACAGCACAAGAACGTCAATTGCTTAACAGTACAAGTGGTTTAGGGATTGCCAAAAAACAATATTCAGCACCAGTTTCAGGGCCAACTTTACATAATTTTGGAACTATTCAGGCAGGTGAAGTTCGTTGGAAAGGTATGGTTATTGGTGCCTCATCTGGAACTGCAGTCAAAGCCATTGCAGCTGGACGTGTCATTTTAGCTGGGTATTTGAATGGCTACGGTTATATGGTCATCGTCAAACATGGTGAAACCGACTTAAGTTTATATGGTTTTAATCAAGCCGTATTGGTAAAAGTTGGTCAACTTGTTTCTGCGGGACAAACTATTGCTCAAGTGGGCAATACTGGTGAAATTTCGCGTTCCGCACTCTATTTTGGAATTAGCCGAAAAGGCACACCAGTGAATCCAACTGGATGGATTCGTTAATGAAACTTCTCATAAAAAGTGCGGTGAAAAATTTCATCGTTTTTTCTATCGCACTTTATACTTCCATCTCCCTTGCGCAAAATAAACTTGCTATTGTTATTGATGATGTCGGCTATCATCTCAAAGAAGATGCTGCTATTTTTGCAATGCCGCGTGAAATTTCCGTCGCCATTATTCCTGCTGCGCCTCATGCTCGAGCACGTAATCAAGAAGCCAAATCTCAAGGCCGAGACATTTTAATTCATATGCCGATGCAACCTATGAGTGCGGTGAAAATAGAGGATGGAGGACTACATTTAGGAATGTCTTCAGCACAGGTCAATGATCGGGTAAATACAGCCAAAAATATCGTGAATGATGCAATTGGCATGAATAATCATATGGGTAGTGCAGCTACAGCCGATCCCCAATTAATGACTTATTTAATGACCGCACTTCAAGAAAAACATTTATTCTTTTTAGATAGTCGAACAATAGGAAAATCTGTAGCTGGAAAAATAGCAAAAGAACAAGGGGTTCGTTCATTAGATCGCCACGTATTTTTAGATGATAGTAACGAACTAGCTGACGTTCAACATCAATTTCAAGCTGCAATTCAATATGCAAGGAAACATGGTACCGCGATTGCGATAGGACATCCTCGTCCAAATACAATAGCGGTGTTACAAGCAGGTCTTAACAATTTACCAGCAGATATCCAACTTGTCGGAATGGGCAATTTATGGCGTAATGAAAAAGTAATCCCGCCTAAACCATTTATTTTATTATTTACAGAAATGCCTGCGCCAACTTCAATGGAACCTTTTAAGCCCGTAGGATTACTACGTGGAATTCCAAAATAACAATCCGCACGTAAAACGTGCGGATTGTTATTTAGAAAGTGCATTTCTTAATTTACCTTGATGTCTTTCTAATAATGCCTTCGCCTCTAATTTTGATAAATTACTTAAAATCATCATAATTGCAAGCTTGGCATTTTGCTCTGCTTCAATTAATGTCTGCTCAGCGAGCACTTTATCGCAATCTGTTGCTTGCATCACAATACGCACAGCGCGTGCTTTAAGCTTTTCATTACTGGCTTGTACATCGACCATCAAATTTTCGTAACATTTACCCAATAAAATCATACTTGCCGTAGTCAGCATATTCAGTACCATTTTTTGTGCTGTGCCAGATTTTAAGCGGCTAGAACCCGTCAATATTTCAGGACCAACAATAGTCTCTATCGCAATATTGGCTATCTCAGCCATCGCTGATTTTGGATTGCTCGCAATAGAAATTGTCAAAGCACCAATAGATTTAGCGTACCGAAGACCTGCAATAACATAGGGTGTCCGGCCACTTGCAGCGATGCCTACTAATACATCATTTTTTGAAAAATTTATGCTTTGTAGATCCTCAAGTACAGCTTTCGTATTGTCTTCCGCCCCTTCTACGGGATGGCGGATAGCATGTCCGCCCCCCGCAATAATACCTTTGACCATTTCCGAAGACACACCAAATGTCGGGGGGCATTCTGACGCATCCAATACGCCGAGACGACCGCTCGTCCCAGCCCCAATATATACTAGACGCCCGCCCTGTTTAAAAGCATGAACGATTTTATCTACCGCTAACGAAATCTCTGGCAAACATGCTTCAATAGCTAAAGGAACTTGTTTATCTTCCTTATTCATTAATCGAACAATATCTAAAGCACTTTGACGATCAATATCAACTGAGTTCGGATTTCGTTGTTCCGTAATTAACGTGGATAAACTTTTTAATATAATGTCATTCATATTTTGACCTTAGTCTTTAGGAAAAATAGCCCCCAAACTAACCGCACTTTTTGCGCCAGTTACGCTAGGCAGGTTTGCTGGTAAATTGTTCATTCGACAATAAGCCAACCAAGCAAAAGCAGCGGCCTCTACATAATCAATATTAAAACCTTGCTCTGTCGTTGTACCAACCTGCCAATCGAGTAAATTATCATGCAATCCACGCATAATTAAGCTATTCTTTGCACCGCCGCCACATACTAGTAAACGTTTTGGTAAATCTGTTTGAAGTTGATTTAGTGCATTAACAATGCTTGTTACCGTCAATTCAACAAGCGTCGCTTGCACATCTTCTGGGGATAATGTGATTTTGGAGCAAAGCTCGGTAAGTTTTTCAGATGTTTTTTCTATTTTGCCAATTAACCAATCAAAATTAAATAATTCTCTCCCTGTACTTTTTGGGGCTGATAAAGAGAAAAAAGGTTCATTTAATAATTCATTAAGCAGAACTTGATTCACTTTACCTTTTGAAGCCCAATCACCATTTTTGTCATAGCGAAGACCTTGGTGTTTTTCTATCCATTGATCTAATAATGTATTACCTGGCCCCGTATCAAAGCCAATTACAGGTTGATTAGGAAACAATATGGAAACATTACTAATCCCACCAATATTTAAAACAACTGTGGCAAAATTAGGATTTGAGAATACAGCTTTGTGGAAAGCGGGTACAAGAGGAGCCCCTTGTCCGCCTAAAGCCATATCTTTACGACGAAAATCACCAATAACAGATATTCCCGTTTTCGCTGCCAATAAATTCATATCGCCTAGTTGCATCGTGAAAGGAAATGCTGAAGCAGGAGAATGCCATACAGTCTGCCCATGACAACCAATAGCTTCAATTTGGCTTGGAATAAGATTATATTTTTGTAGAAAAGTATTTACACAATCGCAATACAATAAAGCAAGCTCATGATCGAGTTCGCCTAAATTTTGTAGAGTTGTTTCACCAGCTTGAATGAGTTTGGTTAATTTATGACGTAAATTTTCTGGCATAGGAAAAAAATCAGATAAGATAAGTCGAGGCTCTAGAGAAAAATCAGCGAGAACAATATCTACTCCATCTAGACTAGTTCCAGACATCATGCCAAGATAATATTGAGGTTTCATACTAATTATTTTTATATTTAAAATTTGATAATTATATATCTAATTCAAAAAGAAAAATAAAAAGAATTATTAAATAATATGAAAAAGGTATGAGTATAAAGATATTTTATGATTAATCGAAAAGAATATTTTAATGGCAGGGGCGGAGAGGCTCGAACTCCCAACACCCGGTTTTGGAGACCGGTGCTCTACCAATTGAACTACGCCCCTATTGGTATGAATAAATTGGCGGAATGGACGGGACTCGAACCCGCGACCCCCTGCGTGACAGGCAGGTATTCTAACCAGCTGAACTACCACTCCGCTAAATGTAGTAATTGGCAGTGCCTTACTCTCACATGGGGATACCCCACACTACCATCAGCGTTACAACATTTCACTTCTGAGTTCGGTATGGTATCAGGTGGATCTATTGCACTATCTCTGCCAAAAATTTTTATTTTTTTAATTTACTCAATGAATAAACTAAAAAAA